>JAOTRV010000022.1 GCA_030247575.1 Sulfuritalea sp. | reverse complement strand
AGTCGTCGATCTTCCAGCGGTTCTGCGTCAGCGTGAACATATAGACGAAGAGGCCGCCGGCGACGCCGCCGGTGATCAGGGCGCCCAGCGGATGCATCAGGTCCGATCCGGCGCAGACGGCGACGAGGCCGGCCAGCGGGCCGTTATGCACGAAGCCGGGGTCGTTCTTGCCGACCACCAGCGCGACCAGGGTGCCGCCGACCATGGCCATCAGCGAGTTCATGGCGACGAGGCCGGAGATCTTGTCCAGGGTCTGCGCGCTCATGACGTTGAAGCCGAACCAGCCGACGATCAGGATCCAGGCGCCCAGCGCGAGGAAGGGGATGCTCGACGGCGGATGCGCCGAGATGCCGCCGTCCTTGTGGTAGCGCCCGCGCCGCGCGCCGAGCAGGATTACGGCGGCCAGCCCGATCCAGCCGCCGACGGCGTGCACCACCACCGAGCCGGCGAAATCGTGAAACTCTTCGCCGAAGCCGGCCTTGAACCAGGCCTGTAGCCCCAGGCCTTGGTTCCAGGCGATGCCCTCGAAGAAGGGATAGACGAAGCCGACCAGCAGGAAGGTGGCGGCGAGTTGCGGGCCGAAGCGCGCGCGTTCGGCGATGCCGCCGGAAACGATGGCCGGGATCGCCGCGGCGAAGGTCAGCAGGAAGAAGAACTTGACCATGTCGTAGCCGCTCTTCTGCACCAGGGTTTCGGCGCCGGCGAGGAAATTCACGCCGTAGGCGATGCCGTAGCCGATGAAGAAGTAGGCCAGGGTCGATACCGAGAAGTCGCAGAGGATCTTGACCAGCGCGTTGATCTGGTTCTTCTTGCGCACCGTGCCCAGTTCCAGAAAGGCAAAGCCGGCATGCATGGCCAGGATCATGATGGCGCCGAGCAGGATGAACAGTACGTCGGCGGATGTCTTGAAATTCTCCATTGCGGGGCTCCCTGGTGCCGAAGGCACGAATACCGAGCACTAAAGCAACGACCATTCCCGCTGACGAACTACTGTTGAATCAGTAGCTTGGCCAAGCGACCGGCGGGGAGGCGCACCGCGGCGGTGCGCCTGGCCGGGTCTTTGCACCGCGATGGTGAGAGTAGACGCCGGCGGGACGGCAAAACGACGCGTACCGGAGCTTCAGTGGAGGCTTATGCCCGTTATTGGGCGTCGAGCGCAGCGGCCGTAACTGAAAAACCGTCGGCGCCTACTTTGGTGCGTTGTTCGCGGCGTTGGGCGGCTGATGGCCGCGCGGCATCAGCACCCACATGCGACCCTGCTGGCGCATTTTTCCGGCCTGGTTGCCGGCGTCACTGCCGCTGCCCCAATAGAAATCGGCGCGCACCACGCCGCGGATGGCGCCGCCCGTGTCCTGCCCCAGCATCAGGCGGGTGAGCGCCTGCTCGCTGTTCGGCCGTGTGGTGGCAAGCCAGATCGGCGCGCCGAGCGGCACATGGCGCGGATCGACGGCCAGCGAGCGTTCGGGCGTCAGGGCCAGGCCCATGGCGCCCTGCGGCCCGCTGCCCTCGACCGGCCGTTCGCGGAAAAACACCAGGCTGGGATTGGCGTTGAGCAGTTCGGCCAGCCGCGACGGATTGGCCCGCGCCCAGTTCTTGATGCCCTGCATCGAGGCCTGCTCGACCTTGAGCTCGCCGCGCTCGATCAGCCAGCGGCCGATCGAGCGGTAGGGATGACCGTTCTGGTCGGCGTAATTCAGGCGCACGCGGCTGCCGTCGGCGAGCTGCACCTGGCCCGAACCCTGGATCTGCATGAAGAACAAATCGATCGGATCGTCGATCCACATGAGGGCCGCAGGTGAGCGCTTGCTTTCCTGCACAGACCATTCGGCACGGGAATAGTAGGGCACCAGCTTGCGGCCTTCGAGGCGTCCGCGCAGGCGCAGGTGCTTGAGTTCCGGGTAGAGCTCGGCCAGTTCGACGACGATCATGTCCTCGGGCGGACCGAAGACGGGATAGGAATAGCCGCGGGTTTCGCTGCGGCTGCCTCTGAGGATCGGCTCGTAATAGCCGGTGATGAGGCCGCTGCGCGAGCCGTCCGGATTGACCAGCGCCCAGGGCTGGAAAGCGCTCTCGAACCAGGCGCGCAAGGCCGGCGCGCTCCTGTCGTCGAGGCTGCGCGCCGAATTGCAGACCGGCTGCCAGTGCGCCTGCCGTTCCAGGCTGCGGCAACTGGCGAGCAGGGCGGCGAACACGGCGCCGGGATCGTCCTCGTTCCAGCCCGGCAGTTCGCTCCAGTCGGCCGCCTGCAGCGGTTTCTCGGGAGGTTTCGGCGGCACCACGGGCGGGCAGACCGGGCAGACCGGACAGGCGGCGGGCGGCGGACAGGCGGCAAGAGTCGACGCCGGCTCGACGGCGATTTGCGCGCAGCCGGCAAGGGCCAGCAGGACAATCAGGACGGGGAAGAAGCGATACATGAATCTGCTAAAGTGCCATGCTTTCACGAGCCCGCAAGCTTAACCGATGTCCGACCCCGCCCGCGCCTTTGCTCCCCTGATCGACCGCCTCGACGCCCTCTTCGACCGCCTCGAAGCGGTGCTGCCGCCTGCCCTGCCGGCGCCCGACTGGTCGGCCCCGGCCTTCCGCTGGCGCACCCGCGGCGGGCGCGGCTGGCTCGAAGCCGTGAAACAACCGCACCGCATCCGCTTCGAGGACCTGCAGGGCGTCGATGACCAGAAGCTGCGCATCGCGCAGAACACCAAGCAGTTCGTCGCCGGACGCAGCGCCAACAACGTGCTGCTGACCGGCGCGCGCGGCACCGGCAAGAGCTCGCTGGTCAAGGCCGTGCTGAACCGCTTTGCGGCCAAGGGCCTGCGCCTGATCGAAGTCGACAAGGACGACCTGGTGCATCTGCCGGAGATCGTCGATCTGATCGCCGGCCGCCGCGAACGCTTCATCATCTTCTGCGACGACCTTTCCTTCGAATCGGGCGAGCCCGGCTACAAGGCGATGAAGAGCATCCTCGACGGTTCGATCACCGGCATGCCGGACAACCTGCTGGTGTATGCGACCTCCAACCGCCGCCACCTGATGCCGGAAAAGATGTCGGAGAACCTCGAAACCAAATACAACGCCGACGGCGACATCCATCCCGGCGAGACCACGGAAGAGAAGGTGTCGCTCTCCGAGCGCTTCGGCCTCTGGCTGTCCTTCTATCCTTTCGGCCAGGATCACTACCTCGAAATCTGCGCCCACTGGCTGGCCGAGTTCGGCATGGCGCCGGAGCAGATTGCCGCAGCGCGCGGCGAGGCCCTGCAATGGACGCTGATGCGCGGTTCGCGCAGCGGCCGCGTCGCCTGGCAGTTCGCCCGCGACTACGCCGGGCGGCACGCGAAAAAGCCGGCCCGGGCACCGGCAAAGAAATGACGTGATCCGCCAAGAAACCCAGCCACGTCATTCCGGGCTTGACCCGGAATCCAGGGGTTTTCTGCCGGCCGTTCTGGATTCCGGGTCAAGCCCGGAATGACAGGCTCAGCCCGAACGGTGGGTAAGCTCACCGAGGTCGCCGCCGCCGTCATCGAACGGCGCGCTGCCGACGGCGCAATGGAATTTCTGCTCGGCCAGCGCGCGCCGGGCACCTTCTATCCCGGCTTCTGGGAATTCCCCGGCGGCAAGGTCGAGTCCGGCGAAACGCCGCACGACGCGTTGGTGCGCGAGCTGCACGAGGAACTCGGCATCGAGGTGGCGCGCGCCGACCCCTGGTTGCGCCGCCAGCATGTCTATGAACATGCCCATGTGCGGCTGAATTTTTTCCGCGTGCGCGAGTGGCGCGGCGAGCTGCACGACCACGTGCATAGCGCGCTGGCCTGGCAGCGCGCCGACGGCCTCACGGTTTCGCCGATGCTGCCGGCCAATGCGCCGGTGCTGGCCGCGCTGGCCCTGCCCGACTTCTATGCCATCACCCATGCCGGCGAGATCGGCATCGACGCGCAGTTGCTGGCCCTGGCGCGCGCGCTGGAAGGCGGCCTGCAGCTGGTGCAATTGCGCGAGCCCGGGCTCGATGCGCCGCGCCGCGCGGCCTTCGTCCATGCCGCGGTCGACCTCTGCCACCAGTATGGCGCGCGGGCGCTGGTCAATGGCGATGCGGCGCTGGCGCTGGCGGCGGGCGCGGACGGGGTGCATCTGCCCGCGGCGCAGCTGGCGGCGCAAACCGCGCGGCCGGAATTTCCGCTGGTCGCGGCCTCCTGCCATTCGGCGGCGGAGCTGGAACTGGCCGGGCAACTCGGCTGCGACTTCGCGGTGTTCGGCCCGGTCCGGGCGACGGCCACGCATCCGGGCGTGGCCGGCATCGGCTGGGAGAATTTCGCCGCCGCGCTCGGCGTGCCGCCGCTGCCGGTTTTCGCCCTGGGCGGGCTTTCGCGTGCTGATCTGGATCGTGCGCAGCAGGCCGGCGCCCACGGCATCGCGGCGATTCGCGCCGCTTGGGACAGCGACTAGCCGTCCGGTCGCCGTCTACTCGGAGGGGTCTTCCGGTTTCGGTTCCCCGCTGGCCTCGACGCGATATTGTTCCGTGGCCCAGGCGCCCAGATCGACGCCCTTGCAGCGCGCCGAGCAAAACGGCCGGTAGCGGTTATCGGCGACCCACTCGACGGGCTTGCCGCAGGTCGGGCAGTTGACGACGCGGGCTGCGGCAGGCTTTACAGGTTGCACAGCGTGAGTTCGAAGTCGACGGTCGAGTCGACTTGTCGCGGGCGCTGATCCATGTCCGGGCGGAGGAAGCGGATGTTGATGGCGAACTTGCCGGCGGAAATCTCCGGCAGGCAGGGGTCGCCCTGTCCGATCTTGAGGCGGATCAGCTGCGCGCTGCGGCCGCTCAGCATGAGTTGAAAGGCGCCGCGCTGGGCGGTCTTGTGCTCGGGGCGGCCCGAGGCGCGCAGCAGGCGCAGCACGATCGCCAGCCCGGCGCGGATCGGCATCATCGGCGCGATCCAGCCGCGCAGATCCTGCTGGCGCAGCGCCGCCTCGCGATGCCGCCAGTAGTGGTAGCCCGGCAGGTCGAACTCGCAGACCCCGCCGGGAATCGCGGCGCGGTTCTTGATGGCCATCAGCCATTCGTTTTCGCGCAGGTAGTGGCCGATCTTGCCGTGCATGGCGAGCAGTAGCGAACTGGCCTGCTCGATTTCGTAGAGCGCGCCGGACAGCGCGTCTTCGGAAATCTCGGGGTTGTTGCGGAAGGAAAGCAGGATCTGGCGCTGGCGTTCGAGTTCCTGCACCAGGTCGAATTTCAGGTCGGCGCGGCCGGCGACCTCGAGAATCTCGAACAGGGTGACGAGCGCGACATGGTGCTCCATGGCGCCTTCGGCGGCAGCGAAATGAGTGATCTTGTCGAAAAGATCTTCAAGCCGCAGCAGCGTGCGAACGCGCTCGCTCAGAGGGTATTCGTAGGTGATCACGCGCCGGTCGAGTGGGAAAAATTCTGGGGATTGTGACCCAAATCAATACAAACCTCAACCAAACCCGCGCGCCAATGCCAAATAGTTCACATGCAGGCGCTCCACCTGGGGCGGCAGGGCGGCGAGCTCGCCGTCGTTGTCGATGACGTCGTCAGCCGCCGCCAGCCGTTCGGCGCGCGAGGCCTGCGCCGCCAGGATGCGTTCGATCTCTTCCCGGGCGAGGCCGTTGCGGCGCATGACGCGGGCAATCTGCGTCGCCTCGGCGCAATCGACCACGGCGATCCGGTCCACCCGCTTGCGATAGTCGCCGGATTCGATCAAGAGCGGCACCATGAGAATGGCATAGGGGGAGGCGGCCGGCCTTTCCGCCAGCCGGCGCTCGCTTTCGCTGCGGATCAGCGGATGCAGGATGGCTTCGAGGCGCTTGCGCGCCGGGGGATCGGCAAACACCATGGCGCGCATGGCGGCGCGATCGAGCGCGCCGTCGGCGCCGGCCGCCGCGGCGCCGAACTCGGCGCAGATGGCCGGCATCGCGGCGCCGCCGGGCGCGGTCAGGCCGTGGGCGATGGCATCGGTATCGACCACCAGCGCGCCGCGCGCGGCGAACAGGTCGGCGACGGCGCTCTTGCCGCTGCCGATGCCGCCGGTGAGGCCGACCACGTAGGTCATCGGACGATCACGCGGCGCACTCGGCGATGGCGGCGTCCGGCTGGGGCGCGATCAGCTTCGGCAGGTGCTGCAGCAGCGCCGGTGGCGGCGCGCGCGTCTCGACCCGGGCCTTCACGGCGGGCTGTTCGCGGGCCTCGATGCGGGCCGACTTGATGCCGCGCTTGTTCAAGCCCGACAGCAGCTCGCGTGCCGCGGCTTCGGCGGGAAAGCTGCCGAAAACGATTTCGAAGCGTCCGCCGTCGAGCGCAACGATGCGATGCTCGGGGACGCCGAAGCGGCCCAGTTCGGCCGACTTCTTGTCGGCCGCCGCCTTGTTGGCCAACTCGCCGATGAGCACCAGATGCAGCGCCGGCTCCGGCTGGGGCAGCACTTTCGCTTCCCCGCCGAAGGCGGCGACGGCGGTCTTCAGGGTTTCGGCCTCGGCCATGGTGAGGCCGGTGACGAGGCGGCAGACCGGCTCTTCCTGCTTCGCCGGCGGCGCCTTGACATCGCGCACGAGGCGCAGTTTCTCGGGCTGCAACTGCTGCGTGAGCCGCTGCGGTTCGCGGCTGCCGTCGGTCGCGCCGAAATGGCCTTGCGCCCAGGCAAAGAAAATCAGGTTGGCAAACACCAGCAGGAAGAAAATAAGCCTAATTTCACGCCCCTCGAACAGGATCCGGATCGCCTCGCGCCACATCGCGCCGCACGATCCGCGCCGGCTCGAATCCGGCGCGCAGGGCCTCGTAGGCGGCCTCCGCGGCAGCGCGATTATCCTGACTATAGTTGCAGACGTAAAGGTCGAGCGTCACCGATTCGAGCTCCGGCCAGGTATGGATCGCCAGATGCGATTCGGCCAGCACCAGGGCGCCTGTCGCGCCGGCGGCGGGAAACTGGTGGAAGGCTTCGGCAACGACTTCCAGCCCGGCCTCCTTGCAGACCCGGCGACACAGCGCCGCCAACGGTTCCGCCTCCAGCAGCAGGCGGCGGTCGCCTTCGCAGGCGTGGAATTCGGCAAGGATGTGGAGGCCGTTCATAGCGAGGACGCATAGGATACGCCGAGCCGCGCCAGCGTGCGCTCGGCGGCCAGCACGCCGCGATAATTGGCTTCCTCGAACAACGACAGGCCGGAGACGTCGGCATGCGCGAACCGGATGCCCGGGCGGCCCTGCTCGAAATTGCTGCGCGCGCCGCCCCACAGGCGGCCGGGCAGCGGGCGGATCATGGCGTGGGCGTGGCGGTGGATGTCGATCCGCGTCGTCAGCTCGCGGATTTCCGGATGCGGCGCCGACAGGTCGGCCAGTATTTCCGCGGCCCAGGCGTCGCGGCTGTGCAGGAGTCGACGCCGGCGGGACGGCGCTTCCTCGTGCAGCGCGCGGTACCAGGTGATCACGGTCGGCCCCGGGGCGTAGCGCAGTTGTTGGTGGGTGGCGACCACGTAGCCCAGCGCCGCGCTGTCGTGCAGCACGTTGTCCCACGCCAGCGGATGTCCGGCGCGGGTCTGCGGTGCGGCCGACAGGGTCAGATTCGCCACGACCCAGGGCGCATAGTCGGCGCCCTTGATGGCGGCCAGCCATTCCGGGCGCGGCGCGGCGAACACGTGGGGGATCAGGAACAGCGGCGCGGCCCAGATCAGCTCGCGGGCGATGATGCGGACGCTGCGATTCTCCGTCGCCAGATACAGGTCGACCGCGGTCTCCTTTCTCCCCTGTTCGACGCGGAACACCAGCGCGTTCGATTGCACCCGCCCGGCGCTGGCCCGCGCCAGTCCGCGCGCCAGCCAGGCGTTGCCCTCGGGCGCCGTCAGCACCTGCCCTTCGCCGTCGCGGCAGGCGAAGTAGTGCAGTCCGGCCCAGGCCGATGTCTGCGCGGCCGCGGTGCCGTAGTCGTCGCGGCAGGCGTAATCGGTCAGCCAGTGCAGGCCGGGCGCGGTGTAGCCCTCGCGCAGCAGCCAGGCGCGCAGCGTGACGCGGTCCAGCGCGAGAAATTTCGGGTCGCGGCTGGACAGGGCCAGCGGCAGGGAAAAGGCACGCCGTCCGGCGCTGTCGCGCTGCTGGCGCAATTCGGCGACATAGTCCTGAAAGCGGGTGTATTGCGCTCGCTCCGCTTGCGGCACGCCCAGCGTCGGCCACAAGCCGTCCTGCCAATAGCCGTTGGTATAGAGCCGCTCCTGCGGCGCATGGCACAGGTACTTCTCGTCGTAGCTCGGATGCGCGGCGTCCGGGTCGCCCTGCAGCACGCCGAGTTCGGCCAGCAACTGGCGCGTGGCACGCGCCTCGCGCGGCGGCAGCGGCAGGTAATGCGCGCCGAGCGGATGCGCCGAGATTTCATTGCTGCCGGCGCGGGAATTGCCGCCGGCTTCACTCTCCATTTCCAGCAACAGGAAATCGTCGCAGCCGGAGCGGGCCAGTTTCCATGCCGCCGACAAGCCGCCGATGCCTCCGCCGACAATCGCGACCGTGGTGCGCCGCGTTTCCGTCGGGGTCGGGAAGTCCGGCTTGCGCAGGCGGTGGCCGAGCGCGTCGTTCGCTCCGGAGAGCGCTCCCGGCGGCAGCGGCGGCGCAGCCTTCGAGCCGCAGGCCGCAAGCAGTCCCGTAGCCGATATGCCGGCAAGAAAGTCACGGCGGCGCATGGATCAGAGCCTGTGAAGAAATCGTGGCGAGCGGGCCGCAGCGGGGTGCGACCGGAGCGCAGCTACCGGAGCATATGTTGGTATATGCGAGGATAGCGAGCACCGCCCAAGCCCCGATCCGACACGCGCAGCAGATTTATTCATAGGCTCTCAGTGGTAGTCGTCTTCGCGCTGGTGCCGCACCGCGAGAATCGTCACATGGCCGTCGGCTTCGATCTCGAACAGCGCTACATAGCCTGAATTGCCGAATGGAATGATCAGTTCGCGCAGGAAGGGATCGCCCGTTCCCGTTCCCGCCTTGCGGCAGGAGAACGGAAATATCTCCAGCAATTCGACGGCCTTGGCGATCGCCAGTTCGGCCCGCTCTGCAGCGCCGATATCGTGTTCCAGCAGGAAGTCGAACAGGCGCAACAAGTCGGCCTCCGCTTCTTCCGTGAAGCGGACCGCGAACTTCTTCATTTCGCGCTGGCGGACTTTTTGTGCGCGACCTTCAGGCGTCGGTCGAGCTTGCCGAGGACGGTTGCCGCCGTGATGTAGCGGCCGGATGCGCGCGCGACGTCGCGCGAGGCAAGGCCGCGTGCGACAAATTCGGTCTGCGCCCGACGATACTCGACGTTGCGGCGTACCGCATCCTCGACGAAGCCGGACAGCGTCTCGCCCTCGGCCAGCAATTCTTCAGCAGCCTGGCGCAGTTCGGGCGGGACACGGACGGCGGGAATGGCAGCGGTTTTCATGAAGGTCTCCTTGCATTACATTTGTGATGCAATGTTGCCAGCCAGAGGGCCTGGAATCAAGCGTTCAGTTCGCCTGCACCCGGCCCCACTCGCGCTCGAACACGCGCACCAGGTTCTGGTTGTCGAGGCGGTTGGGTTCGGCGGCGACGCGCGCCATGTCGGCGGGGAAATGGAACAGCGCCGGCAAGGCATCGGGCGTGATGAAGCGCGTCACCACCGGGATGCTTGCGGGGGGCCGGTAGTCGCGGCGGCCGGCGAGGATGTAGCCCCATTCGCCGAAGCTCGGCACCAGCGCATGATAAGGCGCGGTCTGCCAGCCGGCGGCTTCGAGCGTGGCGACCACGGTCCAGAAACTCTCCCGCGCGTGCATCGGCGAGGTGGCCTGCACCACGATGCGGCCGGTTGCAGCGACGTGCTGTTTCAGCAGCCGGTAGAAGGCGGTCGAGTAGAGCTTGCCCAGGCTGTGGTTGGACGGATCGGGGAAATCGGCGACGACGAAATCGAAGATGTCGTTTGTCTGTTCCAGCCATTGCAGGGCATCGGCGTTGATGATCCTGAGCTTCTTCGAGGCCAGCGCGTCGCCGTTGAGTTCGCGCAGCATGGGCGATTGCGAGAACAGTTCCGTCATGCGCGGATCGAGATCGACCAGTGTGATGCTTTCCACCTGCGGGTACTTGAGGATCTCGCGCACCGCCATGCCGTCGCCGCCGCCCAGCACCAGCACCCGCCGCGCCCCGGGCAGTGCGGCCAGCCCCGGATGCACCAGCGCTTCGTGGTAGCGGTATTCGTCGCGCGAGGAAAACTGCAGGTTGTGGTTCAGGTAGAGCCGCGACTCGTCGCGCCAGCGCGTGACGACGATGCGCTGATAGGGGCTCGACTCGGCATGGACGATGTCCTCGTTGTAGAGATTGGCCTCGGCCAGGCTGACGAATTGGCCGGCGAAACCGAAGCCGAGCGCGAGCAGGGCGATCACCGCGACGCATTGCGTGCGCAGCAGCGTCAGCGGGCCGATCTGGGCGCGAAACAGCCACAGCGCCCAGGCGGCGACGGCCGCGTTGAGCAGGCCGAACAGCAGCGCGCTGCGCACCAGCCCCAGATGCGGCGCCAGCAGCAGGGGAAACAGCACCGACACGGCCAGCGCGCCGATGTAATCGAAGGTCAGCACCTGCGCCACGAGGTCCTTGAACGCCACCTCGCGTTTCAGGATGCGCATGATCAGCGGGATTTCCAGCCCGACCAGGATTCCGATCAGGAGCACCAGTCCGTAGAGCGTGAAGCGGAAGGGTCCGGCGTGCAGCGTGAACAGCAGGAACAGCAGGCCGGCCGAAAGGCCGCCGAGCAGGCCGACCAGCAGTTCGATCTGGATGAAGCGCACCAGAAGGTTGCCGCCGACATGCTTCGACAGCCAGGAGCCGATGCCCATGGCGAACAGGTAGGCGCCGATCACGGTGGAAAACTGCATCACCGAATCGCCCAGCAGGTAGCTCGCCAGGGCGCCGGCGATCAGCTCGTAAGCCAGCCCGCAGGAGGCGACGATGAAGACGGAGACCAGCAGGGGCCGCTGCATTACGGCATGGTCATTTATGGAAGGCCCGCGCCGCGTTGGCGGAGCGGACCGGCTGGGCGCCGGCGTCGTCGGAGAACAGGCTCCAGCCGAGGTACTGGCCGTAGTTGAACAGCGTGAAGGCGGCCAGGCTGAGGATCATCGCGACGCGCGCCATCAGTCGTCTCCTCCGGAGTCACTGTCGCTGCCGCCGGAGTCGAAGTCGATGCCGCTGGAGAGGAAGTCGGCATCCTTCCAGCGTTCGACCTCGAAGGCCTGCATCCGGTAGCGGCTGAACAGCGGCAGGCCGGCGAGGAAAATCAGCAGGAAGAAGAAATTGCTCCAGACCGCCCGGTCGCGGATCACCCGGACCCGGTCGACCACGGCCACGGGTTTCTCCGCCGAAATCTCCGGGTCGATGACGAAGTAATAGCTGCCGGGCGGCAGGTCGCGGAACACCAGTTCCCGGGTGCGGTCGCCTTCGCTCCAGCTTTCGCCGCCGTCCGAGCCGTGCCAGTAGGCGACATCGCTTTGCGCCACCCAGGCGCGGCCGCTCTGCTTTTCGATCAGCGTCAGACCGAGTCCGAGCCAGTTGTTGTCGAGATCGGTGTCGTTGCGCAGCACCAGGTTGCGCGCGCCCTTGTCGAGCTGGAAACTCTGCGTGGTGACCGGCTCGTCCTTGCCGGGCGAGAACACCACGCGCTGGTCGAGCAGCGTGCTGCCGCCGAGGACGAAGACCCAGAGCAGTTGCGCGACGACGGCCAGCGCCGCGAATTTCCAGAAACTGCCGCAGACGCGGCGATGGCTTTCCGCGCGCGGATTCGGCTGGTTCACGCCGACGCCTTTCGGCGCGGGCAGCGCCTGCTTCAGCTTGAAGGCGGCGGCGAGCTCTTCGGTCGGCAGGTACTCGCCGAGCGACCATGCGGTTTCCTTGTGGCTCGATTCGCGGCTGATCATTTTCGGCGGCGCGATGAAGTCGATGATTTGCCAGGTTTCGCCGACCTTGACCTTCCAGGTGAATTCGCCGACGACATAGCTGGTCACGGCCGAGCCGGCCGAATAGCGTCGATAGGTTTCGCCTTCGTGAGTGGCCGTCGGCAGGCCGAAGGTGTAGCGCGGCGGTTTGCTGAGCGTGCCGACCCGGTTCCAGTGGCCGTCGGACTCGACCAGCCAGCGGAAGCCCTGCTCCGGGTGGTGCAGCAGGTATTCCTGCCAGGGATAGTCGACGCCGTCCGCCCGGATGATCCGCTGCTGGAAGCCGATCACGGTCCAGTCGCGGCCTTCGAAGCGGCCGCTGCTGCCGAGCGGAATCAGCGGCTCGATGCGCCTCGCCGCTTCGGCCTTCTGCAGGATGCGCAGGCTGTCGTTGGTGGCGTCGAGCACGCTGAGGCAGGACGGGCAGGCCACGCTCTGCACCGCCTTGTCGTGGATCGCGATGGCGCCGCCGCAGGCCGGGCATTGCAGCGCCTTGACGATGCCGGCGGGCTTTGCCGCCGCCTGCTCGCCGCGCAGGTTGGCGAAGCGGAAGGCATCGAACGGCAGCGCTTCGCCGACGAAGAACAGCGGCGGCGTTTCCGAGTAATCGATGCTGGCGACGGCCCCCGATTCGTCGGTCGCCCGCAAGTCGGCCAGTTGCGCGGGATAGCCGGCGCCGAAGGCGAAGGGCAGCTCGCCCTCGCCCGCGATGCACATCGCGTCCTCGATGTCGGTGACGATGAAATCCCTGCCGGCCGCCGTGACCTCGTCGTTCGGCATCAGCGCGGCGAACTCGGGCAGGGGCGCGCGCGGCGGCGTGAGGAAGCTGATCAGGTATTCGCCATTGGCATCGGAGAGCCAGCCGCCGCGCTGGTCGTCGAACAGTACATGCCACTCGTTCCAGACGCCGGCTTCGTAGCGCAGCTGGATGCGTCCGATCACCGCGAAATGCACGCCCTTGTAACGGCCCTCGGTGCCGAGCCGGATCGGCGAGGCGTCCTCGATGAGGTCGGCCATGCGGCCGAGGTTTTCCAGGTCGCCGCCATGCCGCACCAGCGTGCTGCGGCAGAACTCGCAGACGCCGTGAAACGATGCCGACGACTTGAAGACGACCGCCGCGCCGCAGGCGGGGCAGTTGGCGCTGAAGGGCATGGCCCGATTCCTGGGGGAGGGGCGTCAGCCGAGTTTCTTCAGCAGTTCAGCCTTCTTCGCATCGAACTCCGCCTGGGTCAGCATGCCCTTGCCCACCAGCGCGTGCAGCTTCTCGATGGTGGCGACGATTTCGTCGGCGGACGGCGCAGGAGTAGTCGCCGGCGCCACGGCTCCCGGCGCACCGGCAGGCGCCGCGGCCGGGTTCAGCGCCTGCGCCATCGACGCCGCGACCTGCTGGCCGACGCCGAAGCCGACGCCGACGCCGGCGCCCAGCCCGGCCAGGCCGCCCTCGTTCTGCGCCGCGAGCGGGATCGCCTCGGCGGTCTGGAATTGCGTATAGGCCTGCATGCCGCCCATCATGTTCACGCCGATGCGCTTGTCGAGCATGGCCTGCAGTTCCTCGGGCAGCGAAATGTTCTGCACGTTGAGGCTGTCGAGGCTCAAGCCGTAAGTCTGGAACATCGGATCGAGCTTGGCCTTGAGCGCGCGGCCGAACTCCTCCTGGTTGCCGGCCATGTCGATGAAGGGCACGCCGGATTCGCCGAAGATGTCGGCGATGTGGCCGACGATGGTGTTGCGCAACTGGCCTTCGAGCTGTTCCGAGCCGTAGCTTTCCAGCGTGCCGGAAAGCGTGGTGTGGAAGGCCTTGGGGTCGGTCAGGTGGAAGGCGTAGATGCCGAAGGCGCGCAGCCGCACCATGCCGAAATCCTTGTCGCGGATGGTGACCGGATTCGGCGTGCCCCACTTGCGGTCGATCTTCTGCCGCGTCGAAAAGAAATACACGTCGGACTTGAAGGGCGACTCGAACAGCTTGTCCCAGTTCTTGAGGTAGGTCAGCACCGGCAGCGTCTGCGTGGTGAGCTTGTACATGCCGGGGCCGAAGATGTCGGCGATCTGGCCCTCATTGACGAACACCGCCATCTGCGATTCGCGCACCGTCAGGCTGGCGCCGTTCTGGATTTCGAGCTCGGCCATGGGGAAGCGCCAGGCCATGGTGTCGCCATCGTCCTCGGTCCATTGGATGATGTCGATAAACTGTTTCTTGATGAAATCCATGAGTGCCATGTCTGTCTCCCTTCGAGTTTTAGTAAGTCATGCAGGCGGCATTGATGAGGCCGACCGTCAGCGACAATGCGGCAACGAAAGTGGCGGGCGCCGTGCGTCCGGCGGCGATGTCTTCCTGGAGTTGCGGCAGCGCCACGCGCGCCAGCATCCAGGCCAGCAGTTGCACGATGCCGGCAATGACGCCCCACACCGCGAGATCGAGCAGCGTGTCGCTGTGGGCGATGACGTTGGCGATGGGCATGGCGAAGCCGAGGATGGCCCCGGAGAGGGAGATGGCCGCCGCGGTGTTGTTGGCGCGGATCAGCCTGATTTCCTCGTAGGGCGTGACGTAGAGGTAGGTCGCGACGAAGGCGGCCAGCAGTACGATGGCGGTGCCGAGGTAGGCGAGGAAGTTCGGCAGCGTGGCGAGAAAGTGGGCGGGCATGGAGCGTCTCCTGCGGACGGTCACGCATTGTCGGCCATGCGCGCGGCGCGATCAAGTGGCAGGCTCGATCGGCTAGACTGAATCATCAATAAAGGAAATCGTCATGATCGATTTGCGCCGGTACGGCTTCGAGGAACAGCACCAGCAGATCTACGACATGGCCTGGCGCTATGCGCAGGAACGGCATCACCCGCTGCTGCGGCGCATGGACGACGAGGACTGGTTCCCCGAGGACGAGTATCGCCGGATGGGCGAAGCCGGCCTGCTCGGCACCACCGTGCCCGAGTCGCTCGGCGGACCGGGGCTCGATCTGGTCTCGCAGTTCTTCATCGGCGAAGCGCTGTCCTACTGGAACAACATGCTCGGCGCGAGCTGGGGCGCCAGCGAGAACCTCTGCGTGAACAACCTGGTCAGGAACGCCGGTGCCGAACAGCAGGCGCGCTTCCTGCCGCGCATGCTCTCGGGTATCGGCGCACTGGGCCTGACCGAGCCGGGCGCCGGCTCGGACGCGCTGGGCTCGATGAAGACCACGGCCCGCCGCGACGGCGATCACTACGTGCTGAACGGCCGCAAGATGTTCATCACCAACGGTCCGGTGGCCGACCTGCTGCTGATCTATGCCAAGACCAATCCTTCGCGCGGCCAGCACGGCATCTCGGCCTTCGTCGTGGAACGTGGCACGCCGGGCTTCGCCGTCGCGCAGAGTTTGAAGAAGATGGGCTGGCGCGGCAGCCCGACCGGCGAACTGCTGTTCGACGATTGCCGGGTGCCGGCGGCCAACCTGATCGGCGGCGAAGACAGGGGCGTCAAGGTGGTGATGAGCGGGCTCGACATCGAGCGCATCTTCTTCAGCGGCCACGTCATCGCCGTGGCCCAGCGCGCTCTGGACTTGTCGCTCGACTACGCCCGCACGCGCGTGCAGTTCGGCCAGCCGATCGCCAGCTTCCAACTGGTGCAGGGCATGCTGGCCGACATGTACGCGGCGCTCGAATCGGTGCGCGCATTCTCGTATCAGGTGCTGAAGGAGGTCGCCGCCGCCAATGATGCCGGGCGCGGCGAGATCCACAAGCGCTCGGCCGCCGCCGTACTGCATGCCGGCTACATGCTGAAGACCGTGCTCGACCATGCCGTGCAGATCCACGGCGGCAACGGCTTCATGTGGGAGACCGAGGTGAACTGCCTTTACCGCGCCGGCAAGCTGATCGAGATCGGCGCCGGCACGACGCAGGTGCGGCAGCTGATCGTTGCCGGGGAACTGCTCAGATAGTCGCGCTGTAAACCGCCAGGCCTTCCAGCACCAGGTTGTCGACCAGGCGATGCGGCAGGCCGAGATGCGGCGCCAGATCCGCTGCCGCACCGCCCGAGAGCAGGCACAGCGCATCGGCGCCCAGCGTGGCCTGCATGCGTTCGATGGCGCCCAGCGTGGCATGGATGGCGCCGCTGACGATGGCATCGTCGGTGTTGGTCGGCTGCGGCTGGTAATGGCCGGCGGCGTAGGGCAAATCGGCGGTGTTGCGGGCCAGCGCGGCGCGCATCAGGGAGAGCCCGGGCAGGATCAGGCCGCCGCGAAACAGGCCTTTGTCGTCGAGTGCGTCGATGGTCGTGGCGGTGCCGGCCATCACCACCAGGCACGGCCCCGGGTGCAGGGCCCGCGCCGCGATCAGCGCGGCCCAGCGGTCGGCGCCGAGCTGCCGCGGATTGTCGTAGCCGTTGGTCACGCCGCAGGCGGTGAATGAACTGGCCAGCCAGTCGAGCGGCGCGCCGATCTGTGCGGCCAGCGCTTCGATCCGGCCGCGCAGCTCTTCGCCCGCGACGTTGCAGGCGACGATGCGTGCCGGTTTCTCCCGCAGTCTGGAAGGCAGATCGTCGAGCCGGGCGTAGTCCAGCGCACGCTGCTTGAGCCAGCCGGCGCCGTCGAAGAGGCCGTATTTGAGGCGCGTGTTGCCGGCGTCGAGGCAGAGAATCATGTCCGCGATTCAGGCCGGGCGCAGCGAGACTTCGCCGGAAAGGATGCGCTCGACGCGGCCTTCGATGTCGAGCAGCAATGCGCCGTCGGCGTCGACGCCGCGGCAGATGCCCGCGCGCGGCGGGCCGAAGTCGCTCGACAGGCTGACGCGGGCATCCTGATACGCATGGTGCGCCAGCCACTGCGGACGAATCGCGGCGAAGCCCCCGGTGGCGAAGCTTTCCAGCGTGGTCAGCAGTTCGCCGAGCAGCGCGGCATACAACGCGTTGGCGTCGACAATCCCGCCGTCTGCGCAGACGGCGGCCGAAGCGGCGCGGACGTCCTCCGGCATGCCGGCGGGCAGGCGCAGGTTGATGCCGATGCCGATGACTGCCGCATGCGGCGCGCCGGGTACCAGTTCGACCAGGATGCCGCCGAGCTTGCGGCCGTCCCTGAGGATGTCGTTGGGCCATTTCAGCGCCGTCCCGCCGGCGTCGACTCTCTGCAATGCGCGGGCAACGGCGACGCCGACGGTGAGAGACAGGCCGGCCGGCGCGGTGCCCGGGGCGAAGCGCCAGAGCAGCGAGAAGGTCAGGCTGTCGCCGGGGCTGGCGAACCAGGTGCGGCCGCGGCGGCCGCGGCCGGCGGTCTGCTCCTCGGCGATGACCACCGTGCCGGAGGGCGCGCCGGATTCGGCGCGGGCGAGCAGGACCGCATTGGTCGAATCGCAACTGGGCAGGACGTCGATGTCGAAGCGCCGCGCGGCGTCTTCGAGCTTGGCGGCAATGGCGGCGATGGTGACAGGCATGAAGGTGTTCCGTGACGGCGATGTGGCGGCGGCGCCCGGCCGCCAGACGTGCTGACTATACTTGAAGCTTGAAGCGGGCGCTTCAGGTCGCCTCGGGGTCGCCCTTGACGTCGTCGAGGTGGAGATCCTGAATCTTGCGCGTGATGGTGTTGCGGCCGATGCCGAGCAGTTGCGCGGCATCGATGCGGCGCCCGCCGGTGGCATTCAGGGCGCGGCGGATCAGCGTGGCTTCGAACTCGCGGTTGAGCTGGTCGAAGACATGGCCCGGGGCGGCGGCGAGCAGCCGGTCGGCTTCGCGGGCCAGCGCAAAATTCCAGTCGGCCGGAAGGTCGCGCCGCGCCGCGCTGTCCGAGCCGTCGCGCAGTTCGGCCGGCAGGTCGGCGATGTCCACGCTCTGCCCCGGCGCCATCACCGTCAGCCAGTGGCAGAGGTTTTCCAGTTGGCGCACGTTGCCGGGAAACTCCAGTCCCTGCAGGTACTTCAGCGCGGCGTCGGTGAGGTGCTTGGGTTCGCCGCCGAGTTCCTGGGCGCTCTTTTGCAGGAAGTGGCGCGCCAGCAGCGGGATGTCGTCGCGCCGCTCGCGCAGCGGCGGCAGGCGCAGCCGGATCACGTTGAGGCGGTGGAACAGGTCCTCGCGAAACAGCCCGGCCTTGACCCGGTCTTCGAGGTCCTGATGGGTCGCGGCGATCACGCGCACGTTGGCCTTCACCGGCTGGTGGCCGCCGACGCGGTAGAAGTTGCCGTCGGAGAGCACGCGCAGCAGCCGGGTTTGCAGTTCGGCCGGCATGTCGCCGATTTCGTCGAGGAACAGGGTGCCGTTGTCGGCCTGCTCGAAACGCCCCCGACGCAGCGCGCTGGCGCCGGTGAAGGCGCCCTTTTCGTGGCCGAACAGTTCGGATTCGAGCAGGTCGCGCGGAATCGCCGCCGTGTTGATGGCGATGAAGGGCGCGTCCCGCCGCGGGCTGTGCCGATGCAGGGCGCGCGCGACCAGTTCCTTGCCGGTGCCGGATTCACCGTTGATCAGCACCGTGGCGTGGGACTGGGACAGCCGACCGATGGCGCGAAAGACTTCCTGCAAGGCCGCGCCCTGGCCCAGAATCTCGGGGACGACGCTCGTTTCCGCTGGCGCACCATTATGGTGCGAGGCTTGGGTGATGGCTCGTCGCACCAGATCCACGGCCTGATCGACGTCGAAAGGCTTGGGCAGGTATTCGAAGGCTCCGCCCTGAAACGCGGCAACCGCGGAATCCAGGTCGGAATAGGCGGTCATGATGATGACCGGCAGGCCGGGGTATTGCGTCTTGATCTGGCGCAGCAAGTCGAGTCCGCTGCTGCCGGGCATGCGGATGTCGGAGATCAGCACTTCGGGCCGTTCGCCGTCGGCCATGGCCGTCAGCGCCTCGTCGGCGGAGCCGAAACTCTTGACGGAGATAGTCTCCCGGCCGAGGGCTTTTTCCAGCACCCAGCGGATGGAGCGGTCGTCGTCGATGATCCAGACGGCGTTCATGATCTGTCGCCGGAGGTGGTCATCGGACGGATGTTGCGGGTAAGGCCCTTCATCATTCTTCCTTCTTTTTTAGCTCCGACATAACGCCTGCATGCGCAGGCATTAGTCTTCACTGAAACTGTGTTTTCTGGCCAGCGGCAGCATCAGCGAAAAGCAGGTCCGGCCGGGGCGCGACGTCACTTCGATGCTTCCGCCGTGCTGCTGGACAAAGCTCTGGGCGATGGTCAGGCCCAGGCCGCTGCCGTTTTCGCGGCCCGAAACCAGCGGATAGAAAATCTTGTCGCGAATGTCTGCCGCTATTCCCGGGCCGTTGTCTATTACTTGCAATTCCAGTGCCAGCGCGTGGTGCTTCTTGGCCAGGGTGACCTGACGCGCCGCGCGGGTGCGGAAAATGATCTCGCCCTTGCCGTGCATCGCCTGGGCCGCGTTGCGGGAAATATTCAGAATGGCCTGGATCAGTTGCTCGCGATCGCCCGTGATGTCGGGCAGCGAGGTGTCGTAATCGCGGCGGACGGAGACGTCGTGGTATTCGGCGTGGATCAGGCGCCGCACGCGTTCGAGGATCTCGTGGATGTTCACCTGCGCCGGCTGCATCACGCGATGCGAGGACAGCAGGCGCTGCATCAGGTCCTGCAGCCGGTCGGCCTCGTCGATGATGACCTTGGTGTATTCCTTGAGCGCGTCGCTGGCCAGCTCGCGCTGCAGCAGTTGCGCCGAGCCGCGGATGCCGCCGAGCGGGTTCTTGATTTCATGCGCCAGGTTGCGCACCAGTTCGCGGTTGGCCTGCTGCTGCTGGGCCAGTTGCTCCTCGCGCGCCGCCTTCAACTGCTGGTCGATCGGCCGCACTTCCAGCAGCAGGCGCGCGCTGCCGGCCTCCACCGGCGTCACCGTGCAATCCACATGCAGCTGCACATCCTGCGCCTGGCTGATCAGGATGTTGTGGCCGGTATAGCTCCAGTTGTTCTTCAGCGCGTTGTCGAGCGCGGCGGAAAGCTCGGGCGGGTCGCCCACCAGTTTTTGCAGGGGCTGGCCGAGCAGCTGGCGCGAACTGACGGCGAACAGGTTCTCGGCGGCCGGGTTCACGTGGCGGATGATCAGCCTGGCATCGACCAGCACGACGGCCGAGGAGAGCAGATCCAGTCCGCTGAAGGCATTGGGCTTTTCGGTCGCGTTCATCACCTGAGCATTGTGCAAGAAGCGCACCAGTTGCTGATTGTGAGGCTTAAAGCTTGTGAAGTAATCGTAGCGAGCACCGCCCAATCCCCGATCCGGCATGCGCAGCAGATTTATTCACAAGTTTTCAGCGCAGGTTGCCGAGCTCTTTCTTGAGCGCTTCGACATTGCGCTGGTGCAAGGCGACGGTATCGCGCAGGGGCTGAAGTTTTTCCGGGGCCTGGCTGCCGGCCTCCGACAGGGTCTTTTTCGCGGACTCCAGGCTTTGCAGCTCGTTGGCGAGCTCCTTGTCGAGGATCGCCCGGCGGTCGCTGTCGCGGGCCTTTTGTTCGCTGCCCGAAACGCGGGGGAAATCGCCCGGTGTCGGCGTCGCGGCCGCACGTGGCCTGGCCGCGCTGCCGGCAGGAGCGGGCGGCGACTGGTAGGAGAGCACGGTGCAGCTCTTCTTCGGCGTTTTCTGGTTGGTGTAGAGCACCACGCCGGAATCGTCCGTGCACTTGTACAGCGTGCTGGCCGCCGCGGTCAGCGGCAGCAGGAGCGGGATGGCAAGGAGCGCTTTCTTCATGCCGTCGAGTGTATGTCAATTGCAGAAAAAAATGGACGGGCAAGCCCGTCCATTTGTTCTGCGTGTTGCGAAACGAATCAGATCGAGTAGTACATGTCGAATTCGACCGGATGGGTGGTCATGCGGAAACGCTGCACTTCCTCCATCTTCAGCTCGATGTAGGCGTCGATCATTTCGTTGCTGAACACGCCGCCGCGGGTCAGGAACTCGCGATCCTTGTCGAGGTAATCCAGCGCCTGGTCGAGGCTGGAACACACGGTCGGGATCTTCGCGTCTTCTTCCGGCGGCAGGTCGTACAGGTTCTTGTCGGCCGGATCGCCGGGGTGGATCTTGTTCTGCACGCCGTCGAGGCCGGCCATCATCAGCGCCGTGAAGCACAGATAGGGGTTGGCGCCCGGATCGGGGAAGCGGGTTTCGATGCGGCGGGCCTTGTCCGAATGCACGTAGGGGACGCGGATCGAGGCGGAACGGTTGCGGGCCGAGTAGGCCAGCTTGACCGGGGCTTCGTAGCCGGGCACCAGACGCTTGTAGGAGTTGGTCAGCGGGTTGGTGATGGCGTTCAGCGCGCGGGCGTGCTTGATGATGCCGCCGATGTAGTACAGCGCGAACTCGGACAGGCCGGCGTAGCCGTTGCCGGCGAACAGGTTCTTGCCGTCCTTCCAGATCGACTGGTGCACGTGCATGCCGGAACCGTTGTCGCCGACGATCGGCTTGGGCATGAAGGTCGCGGTCTTGCCGTAGCTGTGGGCGACGTTGTGCACGATGTACTTGAGGATCTGGGTCTGGTCGGCGCGACGCACCAGTGTGTTGAACACGGTGCCGATTTCGCACTGGCCGGCGGTGGCGACTTCATGGTGATGCACTTCCACCGGCACGCCGCAGGCTTCGAGGGCGATGCACATCTGGGCGCGGATGTCGTTCAGGCTGTCGACCGGGGGCACCGGGAAATAGCCGCCCTTGACGGTCGGGCGATGGCCGGTGTTGCCGCCTTCGAACTTCTCGGCGGTGGCCCAGGCGGCCTCTTCCGAAAAGATCTTGCAGTAGGCGCCGGACATGTCCACCTTCCATTCGACGGAGTCGAAAATGAAAAATTCGGGTTCGGGGCCGAAGTAGGCCGTGTCGCCGATGCCGGAGGACTTCAGATAAGCCTCGGCGCGCTTGGCGATCGAACGCGGGTCGCGGTCGTAGCCCTTGCCGTCGGCCGGCTCGACCACGTCGCAGGTCAGCACCAGCGTGGTCTCGTCCATGAAGGGGTCGATGTAGGCGGTGGACGCATCGGGCATCAGCTGCATGTCGGATGCCTGGATGCCCTTCCAGCCGGCGACGGAGGAGCCATCAAAGGCATGGCCGTCTTCGAACTTGTCCATGCTGAAGGCGGAGATCGGCACGCCGACGTGTTGTTCCTTGCCGCGCGTGTCGGTGAAGCGGAAGTCGACGAAACGGACTTCCTTCTCTTCGACCATCTTGATTACGTCCTGGGGGGTCATGGTGCTCTCCTGAGAATGAATGGCAAAAGCTGTAATAGCGAAACCGGGAAACGGTGCAGCACCTTGTTAGCAGTTAGCGTGCCACTCGCGTCGTGAGGGAAAACGATTGTGCCACAAGCGGTTTTTCTATTCGATGCTTCGTGAAGCATTATTGTCGGCACCAAAGCGGTGCGCACTTCACCTAGGTTGCACTAATCTGGTGCAACTCTCTGATTGAGTCGAATTTCGGCGAACCAGCGGTCCTCGGGCAGCGCCGATTTTACGCGCCGCCTGATGGCTGCCAGCTTGGCCTCATCGGCAAAGCCGGGGGGCAGAAAAACTTCGGCCTCGACCCGGTTGCCGAGGTAATGCAGGATCGTCGTCTCGAACCCCGGTGGACTCGCGCCGAGCAGGCTGCGCAGATGCTCCAGCAGGAAGGCGCGATCGGGCAACTGGATTGCCGCATTGCCCAGCAAATCGTTTTCGGCATCGACATGGACCAGCACATCGAGCACTTCCGGGTGGCTGTCGAGCACGCGCTTGCGCGCCGATTCGGCAACGCGGTGCCCTTCGGACACGCTGATGCGCGGATTGACCTGGACATGGGCATCGACCAGCACCTGATGCGCCATGCGCCGCGTGCGCAGTTCGTGCATGCCGAGCACGCCGGGCGTGCTGGCGATGGTCTGCCGGATCGCCGCGACTTCCTCGGCGGAAAGGCCGGTGTCGATCAGCTCCCTTATCGCGGCCCAGCCGAACTTGAAGCCGGCGCGCACGATCATCGCGCCGACGATGATGGCCGCCACGGCGTCGGCGAAGTTGAAGCCGAGCAAGGCGCCGGCGATACCCGCCGCCACCACCAGCGAGGACAGCGCGTCGGCGCGGGCGTGCCAGGCGTTGGCCACCAGCATCGGCGAGCGCAGGCGTTCGGCGGTCGCCAGCATGTAGCGGAACAGGCCTTCCTTGGCCGCCAGCGTGATCATCGCCGCCCACATCGCGGCGACGCCGACCGGCGGCGCGCTGCCGATGTCCTGCAGGCGCCCGGCGGCCGCGATCAGGATGCCGCCGCCGGTGCCCGCCAGCAGCAGGCCCAGCACCAGCGAGGCCGCCGTCTCGAAGCGGCCGTGGCCATAAGGATGGTCGGCATCCGCCGCTTCCGCGCCCTTGCGGTTGGCGAACAGCACGAAGGCATCGGCGACGATGTCCGACAGCGTGTGCATGGCGTCGGCGATCAGGCTCTGCGAATGCGCGACGAAGCCGACCACCAGCTGCATGGCGGTCAATACGATATTGACGGCGACGCTGACCCAGGTGATGCGCTGGCCTTCGCGGAAGCGCTCGTCTTCCGGCGACTGCGCCGGGTCCGTCGCCGGGTCGGTCGGGGTGCCGCCCATCTTGGCGGAGTGGGTTTCGCGGGACATGGGGGAAAGCTATACTCGAAACCCCTGCATTCTAGTCCTCCAGTCCGGCCGGTATTTTCATGGGACGCATCACCGAAATCCTCAGCCTGGCGCAGTCGCGCGCCCGCGAACTGAAGCTGCCCTACGAAGGCGCGCTGACGCCGCGCGAAGCGCATGAATTGCTGCAGCTCGCCCCCGGCGCCCGGCTCATCGACGTGCGCACCAAGGCGGAGTGGGATTGGGTCGGCCGCGTGCCCGGCGCGCTCGAGATCGAATGGATGGCCTATCCGGGCAATCAGCTCAACGCGCATTTCCTGCAGACCCTGAAGCACAGCGTGACGACCGAATCCCTGCTGCTGTTCCTGTGCCGTTCCGGCCAGCGCTCCCACGCGGCGGCGAAGACCGCCACCGAGGCCGGGTTTCCCGATTGCTACAACATCCTCGAAGGCTTCGAGGGCAACAAGGACGCCAACGGCCAGCGTAATCGCAGCGGCGGCTGGCGCGCCAACAACCTGCCCTGGCATCAGTCGTAACGCTCATGGCACCGAGAGCCACCCGCCGCAGATGAAACACGCGAAAGGCGAATTGGTTGCCCGCCCCCCTTCCGCTATGCGGCCCACGGCTGGCTTTGCACAGCCAGCCGGCTGCGGCGGCGCGACGCATGCGTCGCGAATTCCCGTCTCGCCCCTCGCGGGGGGCTATCAGTCGGCGCGCTGCGCGCGTCCATTTCCAGAGACTTCGAACAAGGTGTTTCGTTAATTTCGCGAGTTCACATCATGCAAACCGCAACCATTTCCTTCGACCGCTTCAACACCCTCGCCGACACGGATGCCGGCGAACGCATCCGCGCCGCGCGCGCCAAGCTCGGCGACAAGGTGGTGCTGCTCTGCCACCATTACCAGCGCGCCGACGTCTATGCCCACGCCGACATCACCGGCGATTCGCTCAAGCTCTCGCGCCTCGCCTCGCAGTCGAATGCCGAGAACATCGTCTTCTGCGGCGTGCACTTCATGGCCGAAGTGGCCGACATCCTCTCGCGCCCCGAACAGGTTTCCATCCTCCCCGACCTCGCCGCCGGCTGCTCGATGGCCGACATGGCCAGTCTGGCCAAGGTCGAGCGCGCCTGGCGCGAACTCGCCGCGGTGCTGGATCCGGACCAGAAAGTGACGCCCGTCACCTACATCAATTCGGCCGCCGACCTGAAGGCCTTCTGCGGCGAGCACGGCGGCATCGTCTGCACCTCGTCCAACGCGCCGAAGATCCTCGAATGGTCCTTCGCCCAGCGCGAGAAGGTGCTGTTCTTCCCCGACCAGCACCTCGGGCGCTGGAGCGGCCACAAGATGGGCATCCCGCTGGACGAGATGGCGATCTGGAACCCCGACCTCGAACAGGGCGGCCTCACCCGCGAGCAGATCGCGAAAGCGAAGATCATCCTCTGGCACGGCTACTGTTCCGTGCACCAGATGTTCCAGCCCAAGGACATCATCAAGTTCCGCAACCAGCATCCCGACGGCATCGTCATCTCGCACCCGGAATGCAGCTTCGAAGTCTGCAAGCAGTCCGACTACATCGGCAGCACCGAATACATCCTCAACACCGTCAAGGCCGGCGCGCCCAACACGCGCTGGCTGGTCGGCACCGAGCTGAATCTGGTCGAGCGCCTCGCCGAAGAGGTGAAGCACGAAGGCAAGATCGTGCAGTTCATGGCCGGCACCATCTGCATGTGCTCGACCATGCAGCGCATCGACCCGCAGCACCTGGCCTGGACCCTGGAAAACCTCGCCGAAGGCCGCGTGGTCAACCAGATCAAGGTGCCCGAGCACGAAGCGAAGCTGGCGAAGATCTCCCTGGAGCGCATGCTGGCGGTCTCCTGATCGCCGTTGCGCCAGCGTCGACTCTTGCGCATTGGGCTGCGCCGGCCTGCCGCCTGTGGCCATGGCCGGAACCAGCCAGGGTCCGCCATTAAGTTGCTTCCCACAAAGCAGACGTTCGGGCCCTGTCCGTATGATTGATGATTGATAGGGAGACCGGGATCGACTAATCTCCACGTCATTCAATACCTTAAAGGCATTCCGGCCGTGTCCGTATTGTTGGCGATAGCCCGGACGTTTCTGCGCCAGATTAACTGTTGGGGCTCTCCATATCACCGTATGGCTTTTTGTATGGGCCAGTGATACTCTGCGTCCATGGCTAAAACTCGCTTTGATTGGGACCCAGACAAGGACGCCGAGAATCAAAGAAAGCACGGGGTTTCCTTCTCCCGCGCCCAATACGCCTTTGCGGACCCGCAGCGCGTGATAGCCAAAGACGAGTCACACAGCCAAACCGAAGAACGGTTCTATTGCTTCGGCGAAGTTGATGGTGGTGTGCTCACCGTGCGGTTCACGTACCGCACTTCGGTCATTCGAATCATCGGCGCCGGTTATTGGCGCAAAGGAAAGGCGATCTATGAGCGCGAAAACGCAGCGTAGCGGAGTATCAGAGAAGGCGAATACCGGCGCCAGCCGGCGTTATGCCGAAACTAAAATTAAATACAGCGATGAACCCCTTGGCAAGGTTCAGGTGGTCCCCGACTTCCTCCCCTCGCCGGCTGAATTGGCATTCCGTGAAGAGGGTGTGAAAGTAACTCTGGCACTGAGCAAAAAAAGCATCGAGTTCTTCAAGTCGGAGGCTTCAAAGCATCACACTCAGTACCAGCGCATGATTCGCCGGCTTCTCGACGCTTACGTGGATGGCCAAGCCCCAACCCGGCAGTCAACACGGACGCTACGCGATAAAGCTGCGCAGCGTCGGTGACTTCTACGTAGCCGTATGTCATGCGCCTTGCCTTGGCACTTCTGCTAGCCATCGCGTCTTCTATAGGTTGCTCGGTTGCCGTTGAAACCACAGCACCGCCTCCGATGTTTCCGAGTGCCGATAGTGTCACCGGTTTGTCGGTTTCACGGTTGGTCGATAGGAGAATGGTGAAGGATCCCGGCTTGGTTGCCGAGCAGCAAACGATCAACGCCTTTATCCTGGTGCTTGAGCCTTTGCAAAAGAATACTTGGTACCGACAGTTCGCAACGGACATTCCGCCGCCAGCGATAATTGAAATTATTGGTGCATCTGGAGGCGTCTTGTGTCGGGTGCACTTGTCCGGAAGAACGGTAGCATCCAACTGCGGACGTACCGAGCAAGGCTTGCCTCCGACTGCAAGCCTCACGCGTGAGCAAAGTATGCAACTCCGGGCCTTGGTTGGTGGCACTTGGGAGGTCAAGTAGCGTGAAGGCGGCTAACCCTGCGTACATGGACTCGCTCACGTCGGTCGCCGGACGCTGCGCAATAGGGCCGCGTAGCGCCGGTCACCTTGAACGGTCGGCCTTTCCATGATCAAGATGCTGCTCGTTGAAGAGATTCGGCTGCTGACGTTTCGACCGGTAAGTGCGGCGATTCATGTTCACTGGCGCGCGTTCCTTGCCTTTGGACTTCTCTTTACATGGTTGGCTGGCATCGGTCGTTACTGGGACAACCCCAAGGCCCATCTTTGGCAGTACCTGGGGCTGGGGTCCATTGCATACGTGTTTGTGTTGGCACTGATTGTCTGGGGGCTGTTGGCGCCGCTTCGACCGAAGAACTGGTCTTACCGAAACATCCTGCTGTTCATAACACTTACATCACCGCCGGCGCTTTTCTATGCCATTCCCGTAGAGCAGTTCATGGCAGCCAATGCGGCGAGAACAGCCAATGCGTGGTTCCTGATTGTGGTTGCAACGTGGAGGGTCGCCCTTTTCTTCGTGTTTCTCAGGCGCGCAGCGGGACTGTCGGCGGGTACGGTGGTGGTCGCGACACTGCTTCCGCTGGTCATAATCATCATCACATTGTTCGCGCTGAATCTCGAACATGTCGTTTTCAGCTTGATGAGCGGAATTCGGGAAGAAGATCGAAGTCCGAATGACGGTGCGTACGGGGTGGTGTTCCTGCTTTCGATGCTGTCATTTGCCGCAGCGCCATTTCTTGGCATCGGCTACATCGTTGCGATAATTCGAGCATGGACCAAGGCTCGACCCGTCAATCCACCGGACGCTCCGCTTCGACTGCCGTAGCCCGATTCCCGGCCCGCGTGGAAATCCGGTCGAAGAGTCGACGCCGGCGGGACGGCGTACACTCCGTTCGTGCCATCCGGAAAGGGCTCGCCGATGAACACGCCGCAGCGCAGCTACCGCTACTACGACCTGGTGATGGCGGCCTTCGTCTGCGTGCTGCTGTGTTCCAACCTGATCGGCGCGGCCAAGGCGGCGCAGGTCACGCTGCCGCTGCTCGGCGAGGTGAGCTTCTCGGCCGGGGTGCTGTTCTTTCCGATTTCCTACATTTTCGGCGACATCCTGACCGAGGTCTATGGCTACGGCCGCGACCGCCGCGTGGTCTGGGCCGGCTTCGCCGCGCTGGCCTTCGCCGCCTTCATGGCGGCCGTGGCGCTGGCCCTGCCGCCGGTGCCGGACGATTTCAACCGCGCCTACCAGGCGCACATGGAGGGCGTCTTCGGCAACACCTGGCGCATCGTCGCCGGCTCGATGATCGCCTTCTGGTGCGGCAGCTTCGCCAACAGCTACGTCATGGCGAAGATGAAGGTGTGGATGCAGGGCCGCCGGCTGTGGATGCGCACCATCGGTTCGACCCTGGTCGGCGAGGCGGTGGATTCCGGCCTGTTCTACGTCATCGCCTTCTACGGCATCTGGCCCGACGCGCAGGTGGCGAAAATCGCCCTCGCCCAGTACCTGCTCAAGACCGGCTGGGAGATCGTGATGACGCCCGTCACCTACCGCGTTGTGGCCTTCCTCAAGCGCGCGGAGCATGAAGACTGGTACGACCGCACTACCGATTTCAGTCCCTTCCACATCCGGGTTTGAAAGTCAGGTGGCACACTGTAGACTTGGGTTTTGCGTCAGCCGCAACATGACACTCGCACTCTCCGTCGCCACCTGGAACATCCACAAGGGCTTCTCGCAGTTCAATCGCCGCATGATGGTGCATGAGCTGCGCGACCGCCTGCGCCAACTGTCGGCCGACATCGTCTTCCTGCAGGAAGTGCAGGGCTTGCACCTGCGCCACGCCGAGCGGCATGCCGACTGGCCGGCGCAGCCGCAGCACGAATTCCTCGCCGAGGATTTCTGGGAGAACCACTCCTACGGCAGCAACATGATTTACGACCACGGCCATCACGGCAACGCGATCCTGTCGCGCTTCCCGATCCTGCACGAGCACAACCAGGACGTGACGCATCTGCGCTTCGAAAGGCGAGGACTGCTGCACTGTACCGTCGACATGCCGCAACTTGCGCAGCCGCTGCATTGCGTTTGCGTGCATCTGTCGCTGTTCGCGCGCTCGCGGCGCTGGCAGATGGACGCGCTGGCGGCCCGCATCGAAGAACTGGTGCCGGCCGGCGCGCCGCTGTTGATCGCGGGCGATTTCAACGACTGGCGCAATCATGCCGACGATCTGCTGGCCGAGCGCCTCGGCCTGGCCGAGGTCTTTTCCGGCGGCGGGCGCCCGTCGCGCAGCTACCCCGCCGGACTGCCGCTGTTCCGGCTCGATCGCATCTACCAGCGCGGCCTGCAGGTCGTTGCAGCGCAGGTGCATGCCGGGCGGCCGTGGTCGTCCATTTCGGACCACGCCGCGCTGACTGCCGAACTCCGGCTCAAGGCCGCCGCGCGGTGAGCTCCGTCCTCCACGACTCCGGCGAGCATCATTTCCTCGGCGGCAACCGCCTGGCGCTGCTCGAATCCGGCGCGGAGTACTTTCCTGCCCTGATCGCCGCGATCGATGCCGCGCGGCACGAGGTGCACCTCGAAACCTACATTTTTGCCGACGACAGCACCGGGCGCCGCGTCGCCGCGGCGCTGGGCCGCGCGGCGCAACGCGGCGTCGCCGTGCGCGTGCTGGTCGACGGCTTCGGCGCGCGCGAATTCGGCGCGGGGCTGGGGGCATCGCTGACGGCACAGGGCGCGGAGGTGATGACCTACCGGCCCGAGGTCGGAAACTTCCGCTTCCGCCGCCATCGCCTGCGCCGGCTGCATCGCAAGCTCGTGGTGGTCGATGGCCGCACGGCCTTCGTCGGCGGCATCAACGTGCTGGACGATTTCGACAACGGCAGGGAGGCCTCGCCGCGCTTCGATTACGCCGTGAGCGTCGAGGGCCCGCTGGCGGCACGCGTCCATGCCTCGTGCCGCCATGTCTGGCGCCTGGTGCGCTGGGCCCGGCTCGGCCGCCGCCCGCGGCCGCCGGCTCCGCTGCCGGCAGCGCCGCGCGATTGCGGCGCGACCCTGGCCGCGCTGCTGGTCCGCGACAACCTGCGCCACCGGCGCGACATCGAGAACGCCTATCTGCGCGCCATCCATCGCGCCCGCCATGAAATCGTCATCGCCAATGCCTATTTCCTCCCCGGCCTGAACTTTCGCAAGGCGCTGCTGGCGGCGGCGAAGCGCGGCGTCAGCGTCAAGCTGCTGCTGCAGGGCCGCGTCGAATATGTGCTGCAGCATTTTGCGACGCAGTCGCTCTATGAGCGCATGCTGTCGGCCGGCGTGCGCGTGTTCGAATACGAAACGGGTTTTTTGCATGCCAAGGTGGCGGTGATCGACGGCCACTGGGCGACGGTCGGCTCCTCGAACCTCGACCCCTTCAGCTTTCTGCTGTCGCGCGAAGCCAACGTGGTGGTGCGCGATGCCGCCTTTGCCGGCGAGTTGCGCGCCAGCCTCGAGCTCGCCATCACCGGCGCCGCGCGGGAAATCCGCGGCGAAGACATCCGCCGCCGTTCCTGGCTGGCGCGTCTCGCCGCCGCGGCCGCCTACAGCCTGGTGCGCATTCTGGTCGGCGTCACGCGCTACGCCGGCAAGCAGCAGTAGTCCGGCGCCAGCCGCCCTTCGTTCAGCCGCTGTTGCGCAGGCCCGCGGCGACGCCGTTGATGGTCAGGTGGATGCCGCGCTGCACCCGTTCGCCGGTTTCGCCGGAACGGTGGCGGCGCAGCAGCTCGATCTGGATGTGGTTGAGCGGGTCGAGATAGGGAAAGCGGTTGCGGATCGAGCGCTTCAAGAGCGGGTTGCCGTCGAGCAGTTCGTTCTGTCCGGTGATCGCCAGCAGCGCATCGATGGATGCCTGCCACTCGGCCCTGAGCCGTGGGAAGATCGCGTTGCGCAGGGCTTCGTCCTTCACCAGTTGCGAGTAGTGCGCGGCGATCGCGATGTCGCTCTTGCCCAGCACCATGTCCATGTTCGACAGCAGGGCGCGGAAGAAACCCCACTCGCGGTTCATTTCGCCCAGCAGCGCCATGCCGGCTGCGCCGTGGGTTTCGCGGAATGCGGTCACCGCCGCGCCGAAGCCGAACCATCCCGGCAGCATCAGGCGGCACTGCGCCCAGGAGAACACCCAGGGAATCGCGCGCAGGTCCTCGATGGCCGTGGTCTTCTTGCGCGAGGCCGGCCGGCTGCCGATGTTGAGCGCGGCGATTTCGGCGATCACCGTCGATTCCCAGAAGTACTGCTCGAAGCCGGGCGTCTCATAGACCATGCGGCGGTAGGCGGCGAAGGCCGTGGCCGAGAGTTCCTCCATCGCGGCGAGGAATTCGGGGCGCGGCGCATCGTGCTCGTGCGCCAGCAGCGTCGCTTCGAGCGTCGCCGCGGCGAGGATTTCCAGGTTGCGGCGGCCGAGTTCGGGGTTGGCGTATTTGGACGCGATCACTTCGCCCTGCTCGGTGATGCGGATCTGGCCCTGCACGGCCCCCTGCGGCTGCGCCAGGATGGCCTGGTAGCTCGGCCCGCCGCCGCGGCCGACCGAGCCGCCGCGGCCGTGGAACAGGCGCAGCGTGATGCCGTGGCGCGCGAACACCTCGGTCAGCGCGATCTCGGCGCGATACAGCGCCCAGCCGGAGGTCAGGAAGCCGCCGTCCTTGTTGCTGTCGGAATAGCCGAGCATGCATTCCTGCAGGCCCTGACGAGAATTCTGTTGCGCCCCCGGCCCGGAAAAATCGTTCGGGCCGCCCCCCGGGGGGGCCAAGTCGTTCTTGGGACGGCCCTGCGAACGACTTGAGAGCAATCGGTTGTAAAGCGGGATCGCCAGCAGCCGGTCCATGATCGGGCCGGCATTGGCGAGGTCGCCGATCGTTTCGAACAGCGGCACGATGTTCACGTCGAGCGCATGTTCCAGCGGCCGCAGCAGGCCGACTTCCTTCAGCAGCACGGCGACTTCGAGGATGTCCGAGACGCCGTCGGTCTTGGAGATGATCACGTTTTCGATGGCGGCCTTGCCATAGCGCTGGTGAATGCTGCGCGCGGCGTGGAAGATCGCCAGCTCGCCGCGCGTCTCGTCCGAGTAATCGACGCCGGGCGCCGTCAGCGGGCGCGGCGTGGCGAGTTCTTCGAGCAGCAGCGCGACGCGGCTGTCTTCGTCGAGCGCCAGATAATCGGCGCCGGGGCGGGCGATCGCCAGCAGCTCGGCCACGGTGCGCGCATGCACCTCCGAGTTCTGCCGCAGGTCGAGCGGCGCCAGGTGGAAGCCGAAGATCGCCACGGCATGGCGCAGCCGGCGCAGGCGGCCGCGGCCGAGCAGGCCGGCCTTGTGGCTGATCAGCGAGTGGTGCAGCACGTCGAGGTCGGCGGCGAACTCGGCGGCCGTGGCGTAGGGCTCGGCCTGCGCCACCGCATGGCGCGGCGCTTCGAGCTGGTCGAGCTGCAGCGCGGTGGCCGCCAGCCGGGCGTAGAAGCCGGCGATGGCGCGGCGGTAGGGCTCGTCGAGCCGGTGCGGGCTGTGGTCGGGCGACTGCTCGGCCAGCCGCATCAGCTCGACGTCGGGCACGGAGATCAGGGAGGTGGTGGTCGATAGCTCGGCGCCGAGCTGGTGCAGTTGTTCCAGCAGATAGCCGATGGCCTTGCGGCTCTGCGCGCGCATCGCGCTGTCGAGCACTTCGGCGGTGACGAAGGGGTTGCCGTCGCGGTCGCCGCCGATCCACGAACCGGGGCGCAGGAAGGGCGGCAGTTCGGCGATGCCCAGCGTCTTCCAGTCGGGCACGGTGCGCGCCAGGTGGTCCTCGCAGGCGTTGTAGAGCCGCGGCAGCTCGCGCAGGAAGGTCATGTCGTAGAAGGACAGCGCGTTGTTGACCTCGTCCATCACCGAGAGCTTGGCCCGCCGCAGCATGCGCGTCTGCCACAGGCGCAGCACGGCGCGGCGCAGGGCCTCGTCGTGCTCGGCCTGTTCCTCGGGCGAGAGTTCGGTGCGGTCGCGCTCGTCGAGCAGGCGCGCGATCTTCCACTGGCAGTCGAGGATGCTCTTGCGCTGCACCTCGGTCGGGTGCGCGGTCAGCACCGGCCGCACCTGGGCGCCGGCGAAGAAGCCGGCGAGCCTGCCGGCGCCGATGCCGGCGGCGAGCGCGCGGTCCAGCGACAGGGCCAGGCTGCCCTCGCGCGGCCTCGCTCCGGCGCGGGCATGGGCGCGCGCGCGGCGGATGTGGTGCTGGTCCTCGGCGATGTTGGCCAGGTGCGAGAAATAGCTGAAGGCGCGCACCACCATGTTGGTGCCTTCGGGCGGCAGGCCGTGCAGCAGGGCCTCCATCTCCTCGCGCGCCGCCGGGTCGTCGTCGCGATGGAAGCGCAGGGCGAGGCGGCGGATTTCCTCGACGCGATCGAAGGTCGCGACGCCTTCCTGCTCGCGCACCGTGTCGCCGAGCAGGCGGCCGAGCAGACGGATGTCTTCGCGCAGCGGTTGATCCTTGTCGGGGGCGGATGAATTCATGGCTGCTTCCGTCGCTGCAGCCGGGCCCGGCTTTCCTCGAGCGCGCGGTCGAGGTAGGCGGCGTAGAAGTCGGCCAGGCGAAAGCCGACGATGGGTTCGGCCAGCGCCGCGCCGTCGGGGCCGTGGAACATCACGGTGGGCGCGAAGCGCGCCTGCATCCGCTGCGAGAAGTCGGCGCTGGTGGTACGGCGTCCGGCGAAGTCGGTGAGCGGCGTGGCGCGATCCATGTGCAGCTCGCGCACCAAGGCCGGCGCGGCGGGGTCGCGCGACAAGGGCCCGAGATGTTCGCGCTTGAGCTTCTCGCACCAGCTGCAGTCGTCGCGGCTGTAGAGCAGCACCAGCGGCACGCCTCTCGCGGCCGCGAGGCGGCCATCGGCGGCGAGGTCGCGGGTTTCGGTGAGCGCGCTCGTCGCGGCGGCTTGCGCCAGTGCCGGCGGGCAGGCGAGCAGGCACGCCGCCATTGTCGCGATGGCCGCGAAGCTGCCTGCCAGTCTGGTTTCGATCTGCATGATTCCTTTCCTTGCGGGGCCGAACCGGGAATCTTACCGGCGCCGCGCGCGCCGCCAATTACAGTCTTCAATCCTGCGATCAATGGTGCAGGATGCGGGCGAGAAAGGTCTTCGCCCGCTCGCTCGCCGGGGCGTCGAAGAAGGCGTTGGTGGGCGCGTCCTCGACGATCTCGCCGCGATCCATGAACACCACGCGCTTCGCCACCTTGCGCGCGAAGCCCATCTCGTGAGTGACGCACATCATGGTCATGCCTGTCCGCGCCAGCTCGACCATGACGTCGAGCACCTCGCCGATCATTTCCGGATCCAGTGCCGAGGTCGGCTCGTCGAACAGCAGGCAGATCGGGTCCATCGCCAGGGCGCGGGCGATCGCCACGCGCTGCTGCTGGCCGCCGGACAACTGGCCGGGAAACTTGCTCGCATGCTCGCGCAGGCCGACGCGGTCGAGCAACGCAATGCCGCGCGCGGCGGCTTCCTCGACGCTGCGGCCGAGCACCTTGACCTGCGCCAGCGCCAGGTTCTGTTCCACGCTCATGTGCGGGAACAGCTCGAAATGCTGGAACACCATGCCGACGCGGGCGCGCAGCTTCGGCAGGTCGGTCTTCGGGTCGCCCACCGAAATGCCATCGACCGTGATCGTGCCCTGCGCGAAAGGTTCGAGGCCGTTCACGCATTTGATCAGCGTCGATTTGCCCGAGCCCGAGGGGCCGCAGACCACCACCACTTCGCCCTTGGCGACATGGGTGCCGCAGTCCTTGAGGACCTGGGTCTGGCCGTACCATTTCGAGACGTTGCGGATTTCGATCATGAAGGCTCCTGCGTTATTGCCGTATCGCCATCCGCTACGGCGAGGAGAGCGTCTTTTGCTCGACCGCCTTGTAGCGCAGTTGTTCTATCAGCGCCGACTTTCGAGGGATAGTCGTCCGATTGCTACTAGTCGCCGCCGGGGTTCGTGTTCAGCGAGTGTTGAAGTGCCGAAATCTGCAAGGCGAGCGCCGGAACATCCTGGGTCGCCGTCGTCCAGACTATGCGCCAATCGACCGAAAAGTAGGCGTGAACGGCGATGTTGCGAAACCCGGCCATGTCGCTCCAGGGAATCTCCGGATGTTGCGCGGCAAGTTCAGCGCTGATTCGCGAAGCGGCCTCGCCGATGACGATCAGTTTTTGCAGCACCGCGCTCTTCATCATGTCTTGACCGATGAATTCGCTTTCGGTCGTGGCGCCGATGAAGCGCCGAATGTCCATTGCGGCGTCGACAATGTCGACCAGGTAAAGCGCATCAGTTCGCATACAGCACGCGGGCCTGCGACAGCACGCTATCGCGAATCAGGGGCTTCAGTCCGTCCTTCGGCACCAGGTCCACCGGGCGGTGAAACAGATCGGCCAGCTCGCGCTGCATTCGCGATAGCAACAAGAATCCCACCCGGGTTTCCGGCGCGAAATCCACCAGCAGGTCGATATCACTGGCGGCGTTGAAGCGTTCCGTCAGGGCCGAACCGAACAGCGCCAGTTCCCGGACCCGGTAGGTCTGGCAAATGCGGCGCAAGCCGGCGACGAATTCCGGCGGCGAATCGAAGCGTGGCGCGTGGGTCGGCATGGCGGGACTCTCCATGAGGTTGGCGAATGCAGCAATTATGACTGGCTTGAACAGCCATTGCCAGTGCGGTGCCTAGCGAATGATGGCGACACGTTTCTGCAGCTGCTTCACCGCCAGCGACAGGCTGAAGCAAATGGCGAAATAGATCAGCGCCGAGAGCACGATCATTTCCACCGGCCGGTTGTAGTTCTTGCCCACCACGTCGGCCGCCTTCAGCATGTCCTTGGCGCCGATCGCATACACCAGCGAAGTATCCTGGAACAGCACGATGGTCTGCGTCAGCAGCACAGGCAGCATGTTGCGCACGGCCTGCGGCAGTATCACATGGATCATGGTTTGCGCCTGGCCGAGGCCCAGCGCGAAGGCGGCATTGACCTGGCCGCGCGGCACGCTCTGGATGCCCGAACGCATGATCTCGCAATAGAAGGCCGCCTCGAAGGCGGTGAAGGTGATGATCGCCGAGGTCTCGGCGCCGACCGGCGCGCCGGTGAGGAAGGGAATGACGAGGAAGAACCAGAGGATCACCAGCACCAGCGGAATCGAGCGCATGAGGTCGACATAGGCGCCGGCAATGCGCGACAGCGGCGCGATCGGCGACAGCCGCGCCAGCGCCAGCAGGGTGCCGATGACGATGCCGCCGCTCATCGCCACCAGCGTCAGGCGCAGCGTGAACAGCAGGCCGTCGCGGATGAAGGGCAGGCTCGGGCCCCAGACGGAAAAATCGAACTCGCCCATCTCAGCCGGTCCGGGCGATCAGGCCGGGCACCCGCGTGCGCGCCTCGATCCACGCCATGCCGCGGTTGGCGGCGAAGGCGCAGATGAAATAGAGCAGAGTCACCGCCAGGTAGGTCTCGATGCCCTGCTCCGAATCTTCCTGCATCTGCCGCGCCTGGAAGGTCAGTTCCAGCACGCCGATGGCGAAGGCCACCGAGGAGTTCTTGAACACGTTCATGAATTCCGAAGTCAGCGGCGGAATCACGATGCGCAGCGCCTGCGGCAGGATCACGTGGCGATAGGTTTGCGGCAGCGTGAAGCCCAGCGCCAATGACGCATCGCGCTGGCCGCGCGGCAGGCTCGCGAGCCCGGCGCGCACCTGCTCGGCGACGCGCGCGGAGGTGAAGAAGCCGAGGCACAGCGCGGCGGTGACGAATTCCTTGGCCGGCATGTCCTGCTTGACCCACAGCGACCAGTCGCGCGGCAGGAATTCCGGCACGACGAAGAACCATAGGAACATCTGCACCAGCAGCGGGATGTTGCGGAACAGCTCGACCCAGGCATTGGCCAGCAGCGCCAGCGGCCGCGATGGCGCCGTGCGCAGCGCGCCGATGAGGATGCCGATGGCCAGCGCGAGCAGCCATGCGGTCAGAGACACCGCCAGCGTCCAGCCGAGGCCGGTGATCAGCCAGTCGAGATAGGTTTCGTCGCCCGACTTGACCGGTTCGAGGAAGACGCCCCAGTTCCAGTGGTAGTTCACACCGTAGCGCCAGCGTCTACTCTTATCGCTTGTTGAAGCTCTCGGCCGGGGCGTCGCTCGGCGCCTTGATCAGGGCCTTCAAAGCGTCGCTCATGGGGAAGTTCATGCTGACGTTCTTCGGCGGAATCGGCGCCATGAACCAGCGCGCGTAGAGCTTGTCCAGCTCGCCGCTTTTCATCAGGCCGATGACGGCCGCGTCGACCAGTTTCTTGAAGGCCGGATCATCCTTGCGCAGCATGATCGCGATCGGTTCGACGTTGAGCACTTCGCCGACGATGGCGTAATCGGCCGGCGCCTTCGAACTGACGATGAGGCCGGCAAGCAGGTTGTCGTCCATGACGAAGGCGACGGCGCGGTCGGTTTCCAGCATCAGGAAGGCATCGGCGTGGTCCTTGCCATAGACCTCCTTGAAGTCGATGCCCTTGCCCTTTTCGTGGGCGCGCATCAGCTGCACGCTGGTGGTGCCGGTGGTGGTGGCCACCGGCTTGCCGCCGAGCTGGCCGAGGCCGGTGATGCCGGAAGCCTTCTTCACCGCCATGCGCACGTTGGTGACGAAGGTGGTCGGCGCGAAGGCGACCTGTTTCTGCCGCGCCTCGTTGTTGGTGGTCGAGCCGCATTCGAGATCGACCGTGCCGTTCGCCACCAGCGGGATGCGGTTCTGCGAAGTCACGGCCTGGTGCTGCACCTTGAGCGCCGGCAGCTTCAGCTGCGCCTTCACCGCATCGACGATGCGATTGCAGACGTCGATGTGGTAGCCCACCGGCTGCTGTTTGTCGTCGAGGTAGGACAGCGGGTAGGACGATTCGCGGATGCCGAGCGTGATGCTGCCGTTGTCCTTCACTTTCTTCAGCGTGCCTGTTTCTTGCGCGAGAGCGGGCGCGGCGGTAATGACGAGGGCGACAAGCAGTGCGGTGCGATGGTTCATAACGATCTCCTTGGCTCAGGCTTCGATCATATTCTGCTGCTGCTGCAAGGCCCACATCTGGGCATACAGGCCGTTGCGTTCGAGCAGCGCGCGGTGCGAGCCGCGCTCGACGATGCGCCCGGCGTCGAGCACCAGGATCTCGTCGGCGTTCATCACCGTCGACAGGCGGTGGGCGATGATCAAGGTGGTGCGGCCGACGGCGGCCTGTTCCAGTTCCGCCTGGATGGCCTTTTCGGTCTTCGAGTCGAGCGCCGAGGTGGCCTCGTCGAAAATCAGGATCGGCGGGTTCTTCAAGAGCGCGCGGGCGATCGCCACGCGTTGCTTCTCGCCGCCGGAAAGCTTGAGGCCGCGCTCGCCGACGCGCGTCTCGTAGCCATCGGGCAGCTTCTCGATGAAGTCGTGGATGTGCGCCGCCCTGGCCGCGGCAATGACCTCCTCGCGCGGCGCCGTCGGGCGGCCGTACTGGATGTTGTAGAAAATCGTGTCGTTGAACAGCACCGTGTCCTGCGGCACGATGCCGATCGCGGCGCGCACCGAGGTCTGTTGCAGGGCGCGCAGGTCCGAGCCGTTGATCTTCACCGAGCCGGTGGTGGTGTCGTAGAAGCGGAACAAGAGCCGCGCCAGGGTCGACTTGCCCGAGCCGCTGTGGCCGACCACGGCCACCGTCCTGCCGGCGCCGACTTTGAAATCGACATCGAACAGAATCTGCCGGTTGGCTTCGTAGGCGAAGCCGACGTTCTCGAATTCGATCTCGCAGGGACCCGACTCACCAGAGGCAAACAACGGCCGCGCATCCGGCGCATCCTGGATTTCGCGGTTCTTGTTGAGCAGCGAGAACATGCGCTCGATGTCGGTCAGCGACTGGCGAATCTCCCGATAGAGCACGCCGAGGTGGTTGAGCGGCATGTAGAGCTGGATCAGGAAGGCATTCACCAGCACGATGTCGCCCACCGTCATGTTGCCGGCGGCCACACCCACCGCGGCGCGCCACATCATCAGCGTCACGCCGGCGGCGATGATCAGCGACTGGCCGAGGTTGAGCCACGACAGCGAAATCTGGCTGCGGATCTGCGCGGTTTCCCACTTCTGCATCTGCTCGTCGTAGCGGTCGTGTTCCCAGCGCTCGTTGTTGAAATACTTCACCGTCTCGAAATTGATCAGGCTGTCCACCGCGCGCACGTTGGCCGCCGAGTCGAGTTCGTTCACCTCGCGCCGCAGCACGGTGCGCCAGTTGGTGACGACGATGGTGAAGATCACGTAGATCGTCAGCGTGGCGCCGGTGATCAGCGTGAAGCCCCAGGCGTAGCGCGCGGCGAGTATCCCGATCACCAGCGCGATCTCGACCAGCGTCGGCAGGATCGAATACAGCGTGTAGCTGATCAAGGAGCCGATCGAACGCGTGCCGCGCTCGATGTCGCGCGTCAGCCCGCCGGTCTGGCGGTCGAGGTGGAAGCGCAGGCTCAGCGAATGCAGGTGCTCGAACACCTGCAGCGTGATGGTGCGCACCGCGCGCTGGGTGACGCGGGCGAAAAAGATCTCGCGCAGTTCGGTGAACAGCACGGTCGAAAAGCGCAGCGCGCCGTAGGTTGCCAGCAGGCCCAGCGGCACCAGCAGCACCGCCTGCTCCAGCTTGTTGGCGCCGGGCAGGGTAAAGGTGTCGATGATGTCCTTGAACACCATCGGCACCGCGACGTTGGTCAGCTTCGCCAGCAGCAGGCAGCAGAGCGCAAAGACGACGCGGCCCTTCCACGCCCACAGGTAGGGCAGCAGGGTCTTGACGGTTTGCCAGTCGTGGCGGGTTTCGGGGATCGGGCCCGGCAGGGCCATGGTGGGGGGGGTGCGACGCATCATGGTTTAGATTTTAACAACTTGGTGGCACGGCTTGCTGCCGTGGTGCCGGCGCCGACTTTCTAACTTCGTTCCCACGTCCGCGCCGGGTCTCGCCCCGGCGGGCGACCTACTTTCTTGCTCGTGCAAGCAAGTAGGCAAAGAAGCACGCCCCGCCTCCCCGGCCCTGCGGGCTGCCCTCGCTGCGGAAGGCCCGCCGGGCCGGTCGCTAAACTAGCCGGCCCAAAAGCGGCCGTCGTCGGACAACGCGACCGGACTACCCCCGGCGAACCTTCCTCGCTCGGCGGGTCAGAGGGGATTGAAAGGCGTCGCGCGTGTCCGGGTTTGGCGAAGACACATTTGAAGCCGACCCCTTTTCGCTGCGGGCCATGGCTCCTGCTTCGCATGAACTCATGCTTGGAGTCTTGTTATTCCATTTGGTTCACCGCAGAATGCGGACATGAAAAGAGTCTTTCTACAGCTTCGTTAGGTCGCATGACCACCAGCCTCGAACCTCCAACCAACTATGGCGCGTAGGTACATCCAGCAGAAGCCCCAGAGTAGGCGCGAGCTCTTCGATGCTCTGGTGCGGAACGCTATCGACTTCGTTGAGTCGGCGCTCGAGACCCTCGACAGGCGCCCGAAGAACGCGATCGTTGAGTTCTACACGGCCACCGAACTGTTCCTCAAAGCACGCCTCATGGCAGAGCATTGGTCTCTGATCATTGCCAAGCCTGAAACAGCAAGCCTGCAAGCCTTCAGCGTCGGCGATTTCCAGTCCGTCTACTTGGATGACTCGGCTAGGCGGCTAAAGGAGATCGTTGGAGAGCCACTAGATGAGATGGCGCTGACAAACTTTCGAAGCCTTGCCGAGCATCGAAACCAGATCGTTCACTTCGCTCACACGGACTACGCCAATGCGTCAGGAGAACGAGCTGGGGTTGTCGTGGAGTTGTGGGCGTCGTGGCACTACCTGCATGTATTGCTAACCCAGACATGGAAGGCCTCTTTCGAGGCGTACCAAGACGAGATCAGACATCTGCACAGTCGCATGATTAATCAGGCCGAGTTCATCCGGGTCCGGTACCACGAACTTGAGCCGCAAATCGCAGAGCTGACAAGCCAAGGCTCTGCGTTTGTTCGCTGCAATCACTGTCAGACCACGGCGGGCAAGGTCGAGGCGAGCCACAAGTGGGGGTCTGACTACCGGTGTCTTGTTTGCGAAGCCGTCGGCTTGGCAGTCAAACGCACGGACGCAACCATTCCGTGCGACGTATGCGGGGCACCGCTGCGGCTCTTCGACAAGGAGCTCGTCAAGTGTCCGACCTGCGACCAAGCCATCGACACAGACAAGCGAATCGCCCTTTGCCAATCGGTATACAAGGAAGGGGATGATTGGTGGGAGGAAGGCGCGCCGCATATTGCTGAGTGCCATATATGCATGTACCACAGGCCGTCTGTCTTCTACGTTGACGGTCTGTGGAGTTGCGTTTCCTGCTTTGATCGCGGCTGGCAGGCTGTGTCTTGCCCGCACTGTGGCGAGTTCGTGACCGGAGATATGGACACCATCAAGCACGCCTGCTGCTTCAAGTGTGGATAGTGCGGTTGTCCCCACGCGATCAACGTTCGGTCGGCGAGCGCAATGCGGCCTAACCCTTCGTATATGGACTCCCCCCGAAATCAAGAGAACTGACCAGCGAAAAGGGGGCTACCTCAGCTTCAAATTTGTTTTCGCCAAACCCGGCCACACGCGACGCCTTTCATTCCCCTCTGACCCGCCGAGCGAGGAAGGTTCGCCGGGAGGTGTCCGGTCGCGTTGTCCGACGACGGCCGCATTTTGGCCGGCTAGTTTAGCGACCGGCCCGGCGGGCCTTCCGCAGCGAGGGCAGTCTGACGCAGTCAGACCGGGGAGGCGGGGCGCGTTTCTTTGGGTACTTTCTTGCCGCGCAGCAAGAAAGTATCTCGCCTGCCGGGGCGAGACCCGGCGAATTTGCATGGTTACTGGATTCCGGCCTTCGCCGGAATGACGGACTAGCGAAAGTCGGCGCTGGCGATACGGCGAAATCCACATCCATCGCCCCGACTATTTTCCAGCCAATTGGAAAATAGTCTTGACTTTCTTCCAGTTAACTGGAAAATAGTCGGCATGGACCGCGCGCTTGCTCCCTTCATCCGAACCGATCTTGGCCGCAAGATGGTCTTTCTTTCCGGTCCTCGCCAGGCCGGCAAGACCACGCTGGCGCGCGCCCTGGCCGAAGCCTGGCCGAACGCACAGGTGCTCAACTGGGATGTCGCGGCGGATCGGCGCGTGATGCTCGAACAGAGCTGGTCGCCGGCGGCGGGGCTGCTGGTGTTCGACGAGCTGCACAAGATGGCGGACTGGAAGGCCTGGCTGAAAGGCGTGTTCGACGGCCGGCGCGAGGGACAGGCGATCCTGGTCACGGGCAGCGCGCGGCTGGACACCCTGCGCCAGGCCGGCGAATCTCTGGCCGGCCGCTACTTTTCCTGGCGGCTGCATCCGGTCACCGTGAAGGAATGGGTATCGGTTGCCGGCGCAACGCCCGAGGCGGCGCTTGCGCGCATTCTGGAGCGCGGCGGCTTTCCCGAGCCTTTCCTCGCCGAAGAGGCCAGCGACGCCGAACGTTGGCGGACCTTGTACCTCGAAGGCATGATCCGCGAGGATATCCTCGAGTTTTCCCGCGTTGCCGAGATTCGCGCCATGCGCGTGTTCGTCGACATGCTGCGCAGCCGCGTCGGCTCGCCCTTGTCGCTGGCTTCCCTGGCGCGCGACCTGCAAATTTCGCCGACCACGCTCGGCCGCTACCTGGAAATCCTTGAAGCGCTGCACATCGTGTTTGCGGTGCGGCCCTTCCACCGCAACATCGCGCGCGCCCTGCTCAAGGAGCCGAAGGTGTATTTCTTCGACGCCGGCCTGGTGCGGGGCGACGACGGTGTCCGCTTCGAAAATGCCTGCGCCGCGATGCTGCTGCGCCATGCCCACTTCCTCCAGGATTCCGCCGGTCGCGCCATGAGCCTGCACTATGTGCGCGACAAGGAGGGGCGCGAGATCGACTTCGTGCTCTGCGAAAACGGCGAACCGCTGGGCTTTGCCGAATGCAAGCTCAGCGATCCGGCGGTGCCGCCCTATCTCGCGGCGATCGCCGAGCGCTTTCCCGCCGCCGGTGCCAGCCTGCTGGTGCGCTACCTGCGCCAGCCCGAGCAGCGCGGGCGCGTCGCCGTCGCGCGCGCCGCGGATTGGCTGGCGCAGCTCGCGGCCTGAGGCGCGGCTATTGAAACCCGGCCGATTGAGCGCGATGATGGGCGCTTCATGGGGGAGCACGCAATGCGCATCGGTTTTTTCGGAGCCGCGGGAGAGGTGACCGGCTCATGCACGCTGATCGAGACGGGAGATTGCCGCTTCCTGGTCGATTGCGGCATGTTCCAGGGCGGGCGCGAGGCGCGCAGCAAGAACCTGAATGCCCTGAAGTTCGGCTGCGACGTGCGCTCCATCGATTTCGTCCTGCTGACGCATGCCCATATCGACCATTCCGGTTTGCTGCCGATGCTGTCGGTGCTGGGTTATCGCGGTCCGGTCTACGCCACGCCGGCGACTGTCGATCTGCTCGGTGTGCTGTTGCGCGACAGCGCGCACATCCAGGAGAAGGAGTCGGAGTGGCAATTGCGCCACCAGCGGCGCCGCGGCCAGGGCGGCAAGGCGGGCACGCAGCCGCCGCTGTACACGGTGGCCCAGGCCGAGGCCTCGCTCAAGCTGCTGCGGCCGGTCCCCTATCGGGAGCCGATTCGCCCGGTGGAAACGGTAGCGGTCAACTTTCATGACGCCGGCCACATCCTCGGTTCGTCCTGGCTGGAGGTGACGGTCAGCGGCGAGGGCAGGCCGCGCCGGCTGGTGTTTTCCGGCGACCTCGGCATGCGCGAACGGCCGGTGCTGAACGACCCCGAACCGCCGATTGCCGACGCCGATCTGCTGCTGATCGAATCGACCTACGGCGACCGCCTGCACCGCTCCCTGCAGGAAACCGAGGACGAACTCGTCGCGGCCTTCGAGCGGACGCGCCGCACCGGCGGCAATCTGGTCATCCCCGCCTTTGCCGTCGGCCGCACCCAGGAACTCATCTACATCCTGGCCGACCTGGTGCGCCGCCAGCGCCTTGCGCCGCTGAAGATCTACGTCGATTCGCCGATGGCCACGGCCGCCACGCACATCACGCTGCGGCATCCCGAGCTGGTCGACAGCCACACCCACGAGCTGATCGACTGGATGCGGCGGCATCCGAAGAAAATGAGCGTCGAATTCGTCGCCGATGTCGAGCGTTCGCGCGCGCTGAACGAGGTGCGCGGCGGCGCGGTCATCATCTCGGCCAGCGGCATGTGCGAAGCCGGCCGCATCAAATACCACCTGCGCGAGAACCTGCCGCGCAGCGAATGCAGCATCCTCATCACCGGTTTCCAGGCGGCCGGAACGCTCGGCCGGCGGCTGGTCGACGGCGCGCGCCTGGTCAATATCTTCGGCAAGCCGGTCGCGGTCCGGGCCCGCATCTACACCGTGGGCGGCCTGTCCGCTCACGCCGATCAGGCCGGGCTGCTCGACTGGCTGCGCGGTTTCCGCAAGGCGCCGAAACATGCCTTTGTCGTGCATGGCGAGCCTGCCGCATCCGAGGCTTTCGCCCGGGCGATCGAGGACCGGCTCGGCTGGCCCAGGCCGCGCCTGCCGCAATTGGGCGAGCGCGTCAGCCTGTAGGAACAGCGCGGCGCAGCAGAACTGCCGGCAGCGGCGCGGGATCGCCTATTCTTCCGCCGGCGGCGCTGCCGCTTCCGTCGTCCATTCGGTGGAGAGCCGGTAGCCCACCGCCAGCAGGGTCGGGCCGAGGAAGGCGCCGATGACGCCGAAGGCCAGCACGCCGCCCAGCACGCCGAGGAACACGATGGCGAAGGGCAGGCTGGCGCCGCGGCTGATGATGAAGGGCTTGATCACGTTGTCCACGGTGCTGACCAGAAAGAAGCCCCAGGCGGCGACGAAGGCCGCCCAGGCCGGCTGATCCTGCTGGAACAGCCAGATCGCCGCGCCGCCCCAGACCAGGGGCGGCCCGACCGGCACCACGGAGAGGAAGAAGGTGGCCACGCCGAGCAGCACGGCGCCGGGCACGCCGGCGATGCCGAAGCCGATCGCGGCCAGCACCCCCTGCGCCAGTCCGGTGCCGAGGATGCCGTAGATCACGCCGGTCACGGTGCCGCGCGCGATGCCCAGCAAGTAGGTGGCGCGCAGCCCGGCCAGTCGTTCCAGGGCGATGCGCAGGCGCCGCGCGAGCGCCTCGCCATGGACGAAAAAGAAGAAGGCGAGGAACACCGACAGGCCCATGTCCAGCACGCCCTGGCCGACGATGCGGCCGCCGGCGATGGCTGCCGCCTGCGCCGGCTTGGCGAGTTTTTCCAGCTCGGCCATCAGCCGCGGGCTGTCGTGGGCGAACTGCTGCCAGTAGTCGTGGAGCGTCTGGCCCACCAGGGGCACGCTCGCCAGCCAGGCAGGCGCATCCGGCAAACCCTCCTTGACCAGCGCCGTCGCCGCGCGCCCCAGCTCGGCCACGTTGTCGGCCAGGGCCAGCGCCACCGCCGCGATCGGCCCCAGCAGCACCACCGTGACCAGCAAAGTCATCAGCGTGGCGGCGAGGGTGCGGCGATCTCCCACCAGCCGGTCCAGCCGGAGAAAGGCCGGCCAGCTGGTCGAGGCAAGGATCGCCGCCCAGATCAGCGCGGTGAGGAAGGGCCACAGCACCAGCACGCAACCGGCCCCCAGCAGCGTCAGGGCGAGAATGGCGAGGAATCGGTCGGAATGGGGAGTCAGCATGGCCGGCGCGGGGCAGGCGGAAGAATCGCCTGCAACGGTATCGTGATGCCGGTCATTATGCGGTTTTCAAGCCTTGCAATGACGGCGATTAGAGGGCGGGTTTGCCTTCATTGTCGTGGCGGCGCGGACCGCCGTAGCGCCGGCGTCGACTCCCGGCTTCCTGCCCGGCATCGGCTTTCATCCGGCTTCTGCGGCCGGTGGGGATTGACATCCGGAGCGCCATTGGTCAAAATTCAAACAAGCGTTTTAAACTGACGTTCATTCAAGGCCCGCCTGCCCATGGAACCCGATACCCGCACCCGCATACTCGACGCCGCCGAGAAGCTGTTCGTCGCCCACGGCCTCGATGCGACCACGCTGCGCATGATCACCGCCGGGGCGCAGGCCAATCTGGCCGCGGTGAATTATCACTTCGGTTCGAAGGAGGCGCTGATCGAGGCGGTGTTCCGTCGCCGCCTGACCTGGCTCAACGAGCAGCGCATCGCCGCGCTCGACGCCTTCGAAGCCGAGGCCAAGGGCGCGCCGCTGAAGCCGCGGCAGATCGTCGAGGCATTTTTCGGCGTGGCGATCCGCATGGCCGCCGACAAGGGCGGCGGACAGAGCTTCATGCGCCTGCTGGGCCGCACCTATACCGAGCCGACGGATTTCATCCGCACTTTTCTGGCCGAGGAATACGCGGAAGTCATCGCCCGCTTCAACGCGGCCTTCTTCAAGGCGCTACCCGACGTGCCGCAGGAGGAGTTCCTCTGGCGCTTCCATTTCATGATGGGCGCCCTGTCCTACGCGATTTCCGGCGCCGACGCGCTGCGCCTTCTCGGCCCGGTCGATGACAGCGATCCCGACGTGCTTTACGCCCGCCTGATGAGCTTCCTCATCGGCGGCCTGCGCGCGCCGCTGCCTGCGCTTTTGCCGGCAAGCCAGGCCAAGCCCGCGAAGAAGCCGCGCACCAGGAAGGCCGCGTGACCGTGGCTCCCTTCGCCCCCGTCTATATCGTCGATGGCGCGCGCACGCCCTTCCTCAAGTCGCGCAACGTGCCGGGCCCGTTCTCGGCGTCCGACCTCGCCGCCATTTCCGGGCGCGCCCTGCTGGCGCGCCAGCCCTTCGCCCCCGGCCAGCTCGACGAGGTGATCGTCGGCTGTGCCGCCCCGAGCGTCGATGAGGTGAACATCGGGCGCGTCATCGCGCTGCGCCTCGGCTGCGGCAACAAGGTGCCGGGCTGGACGGTGATGCGCAACTGCGCCTCCGGCATGCAGGCGATCGATTCGGCCATCGCCAACATCCAGCTCGGCCGCTCGCAGCTGGTCATGGCCGGCGGCGTCGATGCGCTGTCGCGCACTCACTTGCTGTATTCCGACCAGATGGTGCTGTGGTTCGCGAAGATGGCGCAGGCGCGCACGCTCGGCGCCAGGCTGGCCCTGTTCGCCAGGCTGCGGCCGGCCATGCTGCTGAGGCCGGTGATCGGCATCGTCAAGGGCCTGACCGACCCGGTGGTCAACCTGATGATGGGCCAGACCGCCGAAAACCTGGCGTGGACGTTCGGCATTTCGCGCCGCGAGATGGATGCGTTTTCGGTCGAGAGCCACAAGAAGGTCGCGGCGGCGCAGGCGGCCGGCCGCTTCGAGGAGATCGTGCCGCTGATCGACGCGAGCGGCAAGGTCTATGCGGCGGACGACGGCGTGCGCCACGATTCGAGCGTGGGAAACCTCGCCAGGCTGAAGCCCTTCTTCGACCGCAGCTACGGCAAGATCACGCCGGGCAACAGTTCGCAGATCACCGACGGCGCGGCCTGGCTGCTGCTGGCCTCCGCGGAAGCCGTCGAGAAATACGGGCTGCAACCGATCGGCAAGATCACCGATACGCAATGGGCCGGCCTCGACCCGGCGCAGATGGGCCTGGGCCCGGTGCACGCGGCGACGCCGATCCTGCAGCGTCACGGCCTGAGGCTGAATGACCTCGATGCCTGGGAAATCAACGAAGCTTTCGCCGCGCAGGTGATGGGCTGCATCAAGGCTTGGGAAGACCCGGTGTATTGCAGCGAACAGCTGGGCCTCGATGCCCCGCTGGGCGCGCTGGACGAGTCGAAGTTGAACGTCGACGGCGGCGCGATCGCGCTGGGCCATCCGGTCGGCGCTTCGGGCGCGCGCATCGTGCTGCACCTGCTCAATATCCTGCGGCGCGAGAACAAGAAGCGCGGCATCGCCACCATCTGCATCGGCGGCGGCCAGGGCGGCGCCATGCTGGTTGAAACGGTTTGAGGCCGGCCGTCATGCCCGCGCCGATCCGCATCGAGTATCGCGCCCAGCCCTCGCTGCTGACTTTCGTATCGCAGATGTGGCGGCCGTCGCGCGGCTTTTCCGCGGACGGCAGGCTGCCCGATATTCAGGCGCGCTGGCGCGGGCAGCGCGCTTCGCCGCGGCAGCGTGCCGACTTTTTCCGCCTGTCCGGCCTGCCGGCGGGCGAACAACTTTCGATTCTCTATCCGCATACCGTCAGCTTTCCCATGCTGATGGCGGTGCTCAGCCATCCGGCTTTTCCGCTGCCGATCTGGCGGGTACTCCAGGTGCGCAACCGGCTGACGCAGCACGAGCCGATCGCGCCGGATGCGGTGCTCGATTTCACGGTGCGCACAGGTGAGCGGCGCCTGCTCGAAAAGGGCGCCGAGATGGACCTGCTGGTGCGCGCCGACTGCGGCGGCCGGACGGTGTGGGAAGGCGTCAATACCTTCTACGCCCGCGGGCGCTTTGCTGCTGCGGGCAGCGCGGATGCGACGGCGCCGGCCAGCCCGGGCGTCGCCGGCACAGCCGTCAACGAGTGGCGGATGCCCGCGCATGGCCGCTGGCGCTACGGCCGCCTCAGCGGCGACGTCAATCCGCTGCACATGAGCGATTGGTACGCGCGCCGCTCTGGCTACGCCGGCGCCTTCACCCATCCGCAGCGGGCCATCGGCCAGTGCCTCGGACACCTCGGCGCGGTGCACCATGCGCCGATGCAGCTCGACACCTGGATCAAGGGGCCTGTCTTCTATGGCGCGAAGGTGAGCCTGCGCAGCGAACCGCGGCCGGCGGAGCATGTCTTCGCGCTGCATGTGGAGGGCGATGCGCGGCCGGCCATCGTCGGCCGCTTCGTCACCCCAAGCATCCATCGGGAAACTTCGACATGAGCAACTTCAAGCACTGGCGCCTCGAACGTGAAGCGGGTTCGGAAAATGCGGGCGTCGCCTGGGCCGTCCTCGACACCGCCGATTCGTCGACCAACACGCTGGGCGCCGACGTCATGGCCGAGCTGGGCATGATCCTCGATGAATGCGAAAAGAACCCGCCCAGGGGCCTGATCTTCAAATCGGCCAAGGAGGCCGGCTTCATCGCCGGCGCCAACATCGAGGAATTCGTCGCATCCGATACGCCGGAGAAGGCGCGCGCCCTGGTCAAGCGCGGCTGGGACTTGTACAACCGTCTCGCCGCCGTCAACTATCCGACGCTGGCGCTGGTGCGCGGCCACTGCATGGGCGGCGGCACCGAACTGGCGCTGGCCTGCCGCTATCGCATCGCGGTCGATGAGCCGGGCACCAGGTTCGCCCTGCCCGAAGTCATGCTCGGCATCGTGCCGGGCTGGGGCGGCATGCTGCGTCTGCCGCAAATCGTCGGCCCGGCGGCGGCCATGGACATGATGCTGACCGGCAAGAACATCGACGCCAAACGCGCGAAGAAAATGGGCCTGGCCGACGCCTGCGTGCCGCCGCGCGTCATGGAAAACGCCGCGCGCATGATGGTGCTGTCGGGCAGGCCGATGCGGCAGATCCAATTGCCTTTCATGCAAAAGCTGATGAATGGGCCGCTGAAAGGTTTCGTCGCCAGCGGTGCTCGCAAGCAGGTGGCGAAGCGCGCTCGTCAGGAACACTACCCCGCGCCCTACGCGATCATCGACCAGTGGCAGAACCATGGCGGCAGCACGCTGGCCGTGCCTGCCAGCGCGCCGACCTCGCTCGATGCGCTGGTGACGCACCCGACCACGCGCAACCTGATCCGCGTTTTCTTCCTTCAGGATCGGTTGAAGGGTTTCGGCAAGGAAGCTTCCGCCTTCGCTCCGCGTCATGTGCACGTGGTCGGCGCCGGCGTCATGGGCGGCGACATAGCGGCCTGGTGCGCGCTGCGCGGCATGACGGTGACGCTGCAGGACCAGTCGGTGGAGCGCATCGCGCCGGCCGTCGGCCGCGCCGCGAAGTTTTTCGAAAGAAAACTGCGCGACAGGAAGCTCGCGCGCTTCGCGCTCGATCGCCTGATCGCCGACCCGCGGGGCGACGGCGTGCGCCAGGCCGACGTCATCATCGAGGCGATTTTCGAAAACCTCGACGCCAAGCAGGCGCTGTTCGCCGACATCGAAGCGCGCGCCAGGCCCGATGCGCTGTTCGCCTCCAACACCTCGTCGCTGAAGCTGGCCGACATCGCGGCGAAGTTCAAGAATCCCTCGCGCCTGGTCGGCATCCACTTCTTCAATCCGGTGGCGATGATGCCACTGGTCGAAGTGGTGGCCGGGGAGAGTACTTCACCGGAAGCGGCGCAGAAGGCCGCCGCCTTCGTGCGCGGCATCGACAAGCTGCCGCTGCCGGTGAAGGATGCGCCCGGCTTCCTGGTCAATGCCGTGCTGGCGCCCTACATGCACGAGGCGATGCGCTGCATCGACGAAGGCATCGCGCCGGATACCATAGATGCGGCCATGCTCGCTTTCGGCATGCCGGTGGGACCGATCGAGCTGGCCGACACGGTCGGCCTCGACGTCGCCGTCGCGGCGGGGCGGCAACTGGTCGGCGAATCCGCTCCGCCGCGGAAACTGGTCGCGCTGGTCGACGCCGGGCATCTGGGCAAGAAGTCGGGCAAGGGCTTCTACACCTGGGTGGATGGCAAGGCGCAGAGAGTAGACGCTGGCGGTACGGCGCCGCAGGGCCTGGCGCAACGCCTGATCGAGCCCCTGCTCGACGCCACGCAGCGCCTGGTCGCGGCAGGCATCGTCGCCGATGCCGAACTGGCCGACGCCGGCGTGATCTTCGGCACCGGCTTCGCGCCCTATACTGGCGGCCCTATGAACTATTTGCAGAACGGAGGCCGCTGATGGGTCACGAAGGCGTGAAAGTTCCGGGGCGCGAGCCCGTGCTGCGCGTGATGCCGATGCCGGCCGACATGAACGGCAACGGCGACATCTTCGGCGGCTGGGTCATGGCGCAATGCGACATCGCCGCCGCAATTCCGGCCATGCGCCGCGCGCGCGGCCGCATCGCCACGGTGGCGGTGCAGTCCTTCCTGTTCAAGCAGCCGATCTCGGTCGGCGATATCGTCAGCTTCTATGCCGACGTGGTGAAGGTCGGAAGGACTTCGATCACGGTGGATGTGCAGGTTTATGCCGAGCGCCACCCGGCCAATCCGGTGGTGGTCAAGGTCACCGAAGCGCAATTCACCTACGTTGCGATCAACGATGACGGCAGCAAGCGCGAAGTGCCGGCGGTCTAGGCTGCGGCCTCACTTCCGCTGCCACTGCCGGCGTTCATCGAGCCACCACCAGCCCGCCGGTCCCTGCCCGATCCACTCGCTGCCGAAGGTGAAGCTCACGTAGGCCAGATAGTCCGGATAATGCTCGTCGTCCTGTCCTACGGCATCGGACGTCTCGTGATAAAGCAATGACCGGTCGCGGTTTTCCTTCGAGACGATGTCGCGCACCTCGGCGCGCCTGGAGGGGTCGCGCAGGGCCACGTAGCCGTTGGCGGTGTTGCCGATGACGCCTTCGTCCAGCCATGGCTTGAGCTGCGGGTAGCGGTCGCGCAGGCGCTTGACGGCGCGCGTGAGATCGCCGCCGGAATACGTCAGCTTCCGGATTTCCGGGTCGGGTTTCTGGGCGTAGATCAGGGCCACGACCTGTTTGGCCTCGATCTTCGTGGCGGCGGCGCCGAAATGCAGGCTGGTGCCGGCGCAGGCCGACAGCAGCAAGACGGCGCCGAGGCCGAGCACATGTCGACGGCCTGTTTTCAAATCAGCCTTGAATCGGTCCGGCATTTCGCTCTCCCTCTCGTGAGCATGAATCTGGCGGTCGCCGTCAGCCCAGCGCCGCCTTCAATGCCTCGACCCTGTCGGTGCGCTCCCAGCTCAGGTCGATGTCGCTGCGGCCGAAGTGGCCGTAGGTCGCGGTCTGGCGGTAGATCGGCCGCGCCAGGTCGAGCGTGGCGATGATGCCGCTCGGCGTCAGGCGGAAGACTTTCTTCACCGCGGCTTCCAGTGCCTCGAAGGGCACGGTCCCCGTGCCTTGCGTGTCGATGGTCACCGACACCGGATCGGCGACGCCGATGGCGTAGGCGATCTGGATCAGGCAGCGCCGCGCGATGCCGGCGGCGACGATGTTCTTCGCGATGTAGCGGGCCATGTAGGTCGCCGAGCGGTCGACCTTGCTCGGGTCCTTGCCGGAGAAGGCGCCGCCGCCGTGCGCACAGGCGCCGCCGTAGGTGTCGACGATGATCTTGCGTCCGGTGACGCCCGTGTCGCCGTTGGGGCCGCCGATCTCGAAGGGGCCGGCCGGATTGACCCAGAGGCGGAAGTCGTGGGTGCGCAGCCTGGCGGGAACCAGCGGATCGATGATCTCGCGCGTGACTTCGCGCGTCACCCAGGCCGGGTCGAGGCCGCGTTCGATCTGGGTCGACACCACCACGTCGGCGATGCCGGCCACCTTGTGGCCTTCGTAGAGCACCGTGACCTGGCTCTTGGCGTCGGGCCGCAGCCAGGGCAGGGCGCCGGATTTCCTCAGTTCGGCCTGGCGCCTGACCAGGCGATGCGCGAGCCAGATCGGATAGGGCATCAGGTCCGGCGTTTCGTCGCAGGCAAAGCCGAACATCAGGCCCTGGTCGCCGGCGCCGAGCGTGCCGTCGGCGTGCACCACGCCCTGGTTGATCTGGATCGACTGGTGGTTGAAGCGCACCTGGACTTCGCAGTGGTCGGGGTCGATGCCGGTTGCCGCATCCTTGTAGCCGGCGTCCGTCAGCACCTGGCGCGCGATCTCCGCGGCGCGGCCGCGGACCTCCTGGAACAGCGCTTCGTCGGAGGTCCGGAATTCGCCGGCGATGACGACTAGGTTGTCGGCGACGAGGGTTTCGCAGGCGACCTTGGCCGTGGCCTCGCGGCTCAGGAAGGCATCGAGAATTGCGTCCGAAATCTGGTCGGCGAGCTTGTCCGGGTGGCCTTCGGAAACGGACTCGGAGGTGAATAGGTAGGTTCTGGAGTGCATCGCCGAATCCGCCTCAGTCGAACAGAATGACCTGGCGCACGGCCTCGCCCGCGGCCAGCCGGTCGAAGCCCTCGTTGATCTGGTCGAGCTTCAGGCGATGCGTGATCAGCTTGTCCACCGGCAGCCGGCCGGCCTTGAACAATTCGATGTAGCGCGGAATGTCGCGCGCCGGCACCGCCGAGCCGAGGTAGCTGCCCTTCAGCGTGCGCTCCTCGGCGACCAGATTGACGGCCGGCAGGTTGAAGGTGTGGCTCGGCGGCGGCAGGCTGCAGGTGATCGTGGTGCCGCCGCGCCGGGTCATCCTGTAGGCGATGTCGAGCGCCTGCACCGAGCTGGCGGCTTCGATGGCGATGTCGACGCCGCCCATGGTGGCGGCCTTGATCTGCGCCACGAGGTCCGGATCGTCGGCACGGAAGGCGTGCGTCGCGCCCAGCGCCAAGGCGGCTTCGAGTTTCGCCGGCAGCGTATCGACGGCGACGACTTGCCGCGCGCCGGCGGCCAGCGCGCCGAGCACGGCGGAGAGGCCGACGCCGCCGAGACCGACGACGGCAACGGTCTGCCCGAGGCGAATCTGCGCCGAGTTGATCGCGGCGCCGACGCCGGTCAGCACCGCGCAGCCGAACACGGCGGCGACATCCTGCGGCAGGTCGGGCGTCACCTTGACCAGCGAACCGCGATTGCACACCGCATATTCGGCGAAGCAGGAAACGCCGACCTGATGGTTCAGCGGCGTGCCGTCGGTACGCGACAGATGGCGGTGGCCGCCGACCATGGTGCCCGCCGTGTTGGCCGCGGCGCCCGGTTCGCAGAGGGCCGGTCGGCCTTCGAGGCAGGGCAGGCAATGGCCGCAACTGGGGACGAACACCAGCGCCACGACATCGCCGCGCTTCAGGTCGGTGACGCCGGGACCGGTCTCCTCGACGATGCCGGCGGCTTCATGGCCGAGCGCCATCGGCATCGGCCGCGGGCGGTCGCCATTGACGATCGACAGGTCGGAATGGCACAGGCCCGCCGCGGTCATTTTGACCAGCACTTCGTTCGGGCCGGGGCCGGCGAGATTCACGGTCTCGATCGCGATCGGTCGCGTCTGCGCATAGGGGCGCGGGGTTTCCATCTGGCTGAGGACGGCGGCGCGGATTTGCATGAGATTTTCTGCCTTGCTTGGGTTTATCGGCATCAGTGTAGCGGATTAGATTTGGTCTTATGTCGGCTCCCTGCCATTCCCTTGCCGCGCTGCTCGCCAGCTCGACGCTGGTGCTGAGCGCGTGCGGCGTTCTCAACTACGCGGCGCAGTCGCCGGCACCCGTGGTTTCGAGAGTAGACGCCGGCGATACGGCGAACAGCGGTGGGCCGGCCGCGACAGCGGGCATCAACAAGGCTGACGACAGGGCCAACGACGTCGTGCTGTTCGCGCTGGGGCTGATCGAGACCGGCTACCGCTTCGGCGGCAAGAACCCGGAGGCCGGGCTGGATTGCAGCGGCATGGTCAGTTACGTCTATCGGCAATCGGCCGACATGCAACTCGCCGGCTCGGCCGCCGATCTGGCCCGCCTGGGCAAGCCCGTGCCGGCGGCGCAGCTGCGCCCCGGCGACCTGGTCTTCTTCAACACCCGCAACCGGTCCTACTCGCATGTCGGCATCTACATCGGCGACGAGCGTTTCGTGCACGCACCGAACAGCCGCGGCAAGGTGCGCACCGACAGCCTGAAGAACGGCTGGTTCGCGGCGCGCTTCGAGGAAGGCCGGACCTACTTCGACTAGGCCTGTGGAGTCCCGCTGTTACCGTGAAGCCGGTAGTCAAAATACGCGCTTGCCGGTATTCCGTCGGAATCAGCGCAGCCGTATGCTTCTTCCCAGCTGCATGGCGGCTGGCTTGAACTGCTCCGAACCCCCTACTCCATCCTCGCGCAAAGCGGGGTTTAAACCTCCGGCACGAGCGATCGCGCCGGATTTTTTTTGCCGGGCGGGCAGTTTTCCGGGCCGCTGCCAGACCTGTTTCGGCAATCGACGGAGGCAAGCCATGACGACCTTGACCAAGCTCGCACTCGGCATGATGGGGGCCTTGCGGCCCAAGCCCGCCGCGGGCGACTCGGCGACCGCGATTGTCCTGCCGCCACCCGCAATGCAGGGCGGCCTGCCGCTGATGGAGGCGCTGGCCGCCCGGCATTCGTCGCGCGAATTCGCCCGCGATCCGCTGTCCATGCAGATGCTTTCGAATTTGCTGTGGGCGGCCTATGGAATCAACCGCGCCGGCGGCGGCCGTACCGCGCCGTCGGCGCTGAATGCGCAGGAGATCGATGTCTTCGTCGCGCTGCCGGCGGGAGCCTATCGTTACGACGCGGCGGCGAACCGGCTCGATCTCGTCGCGGCGAGCGACTTGCGCAGCGTGACGGGTTACCAGGATTTCGTCGACGAGGCGCCGCTGGATCTGGTCTACGTCGCCGACCACACGCGCATGGGCCTGGTGCCGGTGGCGCAGCGCGAGTCCTTTGCCTCGGCCGCGGCCGGCGCGATTGCGCAGAACGTGTATCTGTTCGCCGCCGGCAACGGACTGGCGACGGTGATTCGCGCCTGGATCGACCGCGCGGCGATCGCCGATGCGCTCGGGCTGACGCACGACCAGCAGGTATTGCTGTCGCAAACCGTCGGTTATCCCGGGCCTGCCGGCTAAGGCGGGACGCGCACTGCCGGCGGGGCGCCGGAATGTCCGGCCGGGCGCGGCCGGACGCGGCGTTTGACCCCGCGGCGGATACTGAAGATACTAGGCCCCATGCAGCCGAGATCCGATGCCAGTGCCGCGAGCCCCGCCTACCAGGCGGTCATTTTCGATTTCGAGGGCACGCTGGTGGATTTTCAGTGGCGGCTGGCGCTCGCTCATGAGGAGTTGCGCCGCGCCTTCGACGGGCTCGGCTTCAGCGGCGACGAGTTCTCCCGCGGCAATTACGCCACCATGTGGAATGCCGCCGCCGGTCGGCAGTCGGCGCGGGAAGGCCTTGCCGAATTGCGCGCTGCCGTCCATCCGATCTACGACCGCTGGGATGCCGACGCCCTGACCCGGTGGACGCCGCGGGCGGGTGCCGCGGAGCTGCTGCGCCGGCTTGCGGCGGAAGGCCTGCGGACGGGAATGGTCAGCAACATCGGGCGCGAGGCGCTCGGCGCGGCCTTGAACCGTTTCCATTTTGCGGACGTGCTGTCGCCGGTGGTGAGCCGCGACGACGTGACCTTCATGAAGCCCCGGGCGGAGGGAATCCGGCGCGTGCTCGCCGACTGGCAGCTCGATGCCGATGCGGTGCTCTTCGTCGGCGACAGCCGCGCCGATGTGCGCGGCGCGCGGGCCGCCGGCCTGCCCGTGGCGATCATCCGCGGCGGCGAATGTACCGAAGCGGACTTCGCCGACGATCCTCCCGATCACATGATTTCAGGCCTGGGCGAGTTGCTGCAACTGGTCGCGGCGAAGCGCCAGCCGGGCTCATGACTGTTCGCGCACATAGGGCTCGTGCAGGTTGACCGGCCTCGCCGCCTTCTTGCGCATGCGGATGTTGAGCATTTCGACGCCGACCGAAAAGGCCATCGCGAAATAGATGTAGGCCTTGGGCACGTGGTGGCCGAAGCCGTCGGCGATCAGCACCACGCCGATGACGACGAGGAAGGACAGCGCCAGCATCTTGATCGTCGGATGGTCGGAAACGAAGCGGCCGATGGCCGTCGCGAACACCATCATCAGGCCCACCGAAGCGACCACCGCGGCGATCATCACCGCGACCTCGCTGACCATGCCGACCGCGGTGATGATCGAATCGAGCGAGAAGACGAGGTCGATCACGATGATCTGGCCGATCACGGCGGCGAAACTCGACGGCACTCTGCGCGACACTTCGCCCTCCTCGCCTTCGAGCAGCTGATGCACCTCGCCGGTGCTCTTCCAGATCAGGAACAGGCCGCCCGAAATCAGGATCAGGTCGCGCCCGGAAATGCCTTGGCCCAGCACCGTGAGCACCGGCGCGGTCAGGCCGACGATCCACGACAGCACCAGCAGCAGCCCGATGCGCATGAACATCGCCAGGAACAGGCCGATGCGCCGCGCGAGCTCCTGCTTCTCGCGCGGCAGCTTGTCGACCAGGATGGAAATGAAAATGATGTTGTCGATGCCCAGCACCAGCTCCAGCGCCGTCAGCGTGAAGAAGGCGATCCAGACTTCGGGGGAGAGCAGGAGTTCGATCATGATCGGTCAGCCAAAAGAAAAAGCCGCCATGGCGACCGGAGCACCGATGGCGGAAAGGAGGCGGCGGGCAGGCGCCCGTCCGCCGGGGAGGACTCAGTCGCTGCTGTTCATGAAGCCGAGCAGCTGCAGCAGGCTGGTGAAGAGGTTGAAGATGGAAACGAACAGCGTGACGGTCGCCATCACGTAGTTGGTTTCGCCGCCGTGGATGATGTTGCTGGTCTCGAACAGGATGAGGCCGGACATCAGCAGCACGAAGGCGGCCGAGACGGTCAGCGACAGCGCCGGAATCTCGAAGAAGATCGCGCCCAGGCCGGCGGCGAAGGCGACCAGAATGCCGGCGGTCAGGAAGCCGCCCATGAAGCTGAAATCCTTGCGGCTGATCAGCGCGTAGCCGGACATGCCGAGGAATATGGCGGCGGTGCCGGCCATCGCCGTCATCACCGTCTGGCCGCCGTTGGGCAGGCCCAGGTAGTGGCTGACGATGGGCCCCAGCGTGTAGCCCATGAAACCCGTCAGGGCGAAGATCGACACCAGCGCCCAGCCGCTGTTGCGCAGCCTGGTGGTGGCGTACAGCAGGCCGAAATAGCCGATCAGCGTCACGATCAGGCCGGGATGCGGCAGCTTCAATGCCACGGCCGCGCTTGCCGTGAGGGCGGCGAACAGCAGCGTCATCGACAGCAGCATGTAGGTGTTGCGGATCACCTTGTTGGTGGCGAGCAGCGATTCGACGCCGGTATGCGCGATGCTGCGCATGCTGGCGACAGGAGCGAGGTTCGGGTTTGTCATTCGATTCTCCTTGCGGTGGAAAGACGAGGGGGTTTCAGCGGTTCGCGGCCAGAGCGGCGATGCGTTCCTCCAGCGGCGGGTGGCTGGAGAACAGCGCCATCCAGCCCGGGCGGCCGTTGATTCCGGCGCTGGCGACGTTCTGCGGCAGTGCGCCCGGCTCCATGCCACCCAGGCGCCGCAGCGCGGCCATCATCGGTTGCGGCGAGCCCATCAGCTGCGCGGCGCCGGCATCGGCACGGAACTCGCGCTGGCGCGAGAAATACATGACGACGACGCTGGCCAGAATGCCGAAGACGATGTCGCAAACCACCACGGTGATCATGTAGCCGACGCCGGGGCCCGATGACTCCTGATCGCCCTTGCGCAGGAAGGAATCCACCAGGTAGCCGACCACGCGGGCGAGGAAGAAGACGAAGGTGTTGACCACGCCCTGGATCAACGTCAGCGTCACCATGTCGCCGTTGCCGATGTGCGCCACCTCGTGGGCGATCACCGCCTCGGCCTCTTCGCGCGTCATGGTCTGCAGCAGGCCGGTGGACACGGCGACCAGCGAATTGCTGCGGCTGGCGCCGGTGGCGAAGGCGTTGGGCTCGCCTTCGTAGATCGCGACCTCGGGCATCGGCAGGCCGGCCTTCGCGGACAGGCGGCGCACGGTCTCGACCAGCCAGAACTCGGTGGATGTCTGCGGCGTCTCGATCACCCGCGCGCCGGTGCTCCATTTGGCGATGGTTTTCGACATCCAGAGCGAGATGAAGGCGCCGCCGAAGCCCATGATCGCGGCGAACAGCAGCAGCTTGCCGAGGTCGAGGCCGGCGCCGGTGAAGAAGCGGTTGGCCCCGGTCAGGGTGGTGACGATGCCCAATACCAGCATGATCGCCAGGTTGGTGGCGATGAGCAGCACGATGCGTTTCATGAACGGACTCCTTCAAAAACTAAAGCAGACGGCAGTCTAGGGGAGCGCGAGACATCGCACAAATCGAATATTATTGAATAATATATCCAAAAACTCGAAGTAATGACCCGATGGCAAATCTCAACTACAAGCATCTGCGCTACTTCTGGATGGTGGCCAAGTCGGGCAGCATCGCCCGCGCCAGCGAACAGCTGCATCTGACGCCGCAGTCGATCAGCGGCCAGTTGAGCGAATTCGAGTCGGCGCTCGGCGTCGAGCTGTTCCGTCGCGTCGGGCGCGGGCTGGAACTGACCGAAACCGGCCAGCGCCTGCTCGGTTACGCCGAACAGATTTTCGTGCTTGGCGACGAGATGCTCGATGCGCTGCGCGATGACGCCTCGATGCAGGCCGTGCCGTTTCGCGTCGGGATTGCCGACTCCGTGCCGAAAATGGTGGCCTACCGCCTGGTGGAGCCTTCCCTCGGCCTCGCCGAGCCGATACGCCTGATCTGTCGCGAGGGGCGGCTCACGTCACTGCTCGCCGATCTGGCCGTGCATCGTCTCGACATGGTGATCGCCGACCGGCCGATGCCCGATAACCTCAATGTGCGCGGCTACGACCATTTCCTCGGTGAAAGCGGCTCCAGCGTGTTCGGCGCGAAAGCGCTGACCGGTCGCGGCAAGGGGGCGTTCCCGGTGCTGCTGGACGGCGCGCCCTTCCTTTTGCCCGGGGCGGATGTCGCCCTGCAGCCGCGCCTGATGCGCTGGTTCGAATCGAAGCGCTTGCGCCCCCGCATCGTCGGCGAGTTCGACGACAGTGCGCTGCTGATGGCCTTCGGCCAGGCGGGCGCCGGCTATTTCGTGGCGCCGACGGCGATCGAGAGCCGCATCGTCCGCCAGCACGACGTGCAGGTGGTCGGCAGGATCGACGTCGTGCGCGAACAGATCTACGCCATCACGACCGAGCGCAAGCTGACCCATCCGATCATCGCCGCGATCTGCCAGTTTGCCCAGCACGGCATGTTTGCCGAGGAAGGCACGAACCGCAAGCCGGGGAAGTGATGCGCCAGTTCCCGGGCGGGAACGGACCCGCCTACTTGGCTTTGCCGAGCACCAGATCGGCGAGCTGCCGCGCGATCTGGTCGACGCTTCGCGGCCCGTCGGGCCGGTACCACTGCACCGTCCAGTTCAGCGCGCCGAGCAGAAACAGGCGTGCGACCCGGCTGTCGTCGGCGAGCAAGCCGGCCTTCTTCAGATCCTTCAGCGCCTTCTGCCACATGGCCTCGTAGCGATCCTTGAGCGCCACCAGTTCGGCCTGCACGCCGGCGTCGAGATGGCGGCTTTCCTGCAGCAGCGTGGCGGCAAAATCGCGTCCCTCGACGCCCAGCAATTGGCCCAGATGGGCGCGCAGCATGGCCTCGAAGGTGTCGCGCGGCGACTGGCCCGAGTTCGCGGCCTCGGCCACGGCGATGCTGATCGCGCTCAGGCCCTCCAGCACCACGGCGCGCAGCATGTCGTGCTTGGTCTTGAAATGATAGAAGGGCGAACCCGAACGCATGCCGACGGCGCCCGCGATGTCGCGGATGGTGGTGGCCGAATAGCCCTTTTCGTGGAACAGCCGTCCGGCCGCCCGCACGATGTCGGCGCGACGATTGGTCTCCTCCGCGGCGGCGGCAGGCTTGCTTTTATCTGCTACGGCGAGGAGGGCGTCTTTTGCTCGACCGCCCTGCAGCGCCGTTGTTTTATCAGTTGCCATGACGTCCTGCGCCCCGGCGGAACCGGTCGGCGCCGGATTGCGCGTCCCCGCTGTCCAGCGAAATCCGGCCGTGGCGGCATTCGTTCTTCAGCGCCTCGTTCAGCGGCAGGCCCCACTGCTCGTAGCTCGACAGGCGGTCGTGGCGCATGCAGGTCTGCGGGAAGGCGGCGATCTGCGCGGCCAGCGCTTCCGCCGCGGCGCGCGCCTCGCCGTCGGCCACCACGCGATTGGCGAGACCCATGGCGAGCGCCTCGTCGGCACCGACCGGCCTGCCCGTGAGAATCAGGTCGAGCGCGCGGGAATGGCCGATCAGCCGCGAGAGCCGGATCGTGCCGCCGTCGATCAGCGGCACGCCCCAACGCCGGCAGAAGACGCCGAAGGTCGCCGACTGTTCAACCACGCGCAGGTCGCACCAGAGCGCGAGTTCGAGTCCGCCCGCGACCGCGTAGCCGGAAACGGCGGCGATCACGGGCTTCGACAGCAACATCCGCGTAGGACCCAGCGGCGCGTCGCCGTCTTCCTGCAGCGACCATTCGCCGGGATTGGCGACAAAGGATTTGAGGTCGGCGCCGGCGCAGAAATGCCCGCCGGCGCCGCAGAGTACCGCCACGCTGGCAGCGGGATCGGCATCGAATTCGCGAAAGGCATCAGCGAGCGCCTGCGCCGTGACGCGGTCGATGGCATTGCGCGCTTCGGGGCGGTGGATGACTATGGTGGTCACCGGGCCGTTGCGCTGGATGTGAATTGTCATTGGGAAAAAACGATCTATCCGCAGACAAATTGGTTTTCTTGGGTCACGTCGGCCTCAGCACCGATTCGTGGTCGAAGTCGCCGGCCGGTCTTTCGCTCTGCGCGACCAGCGCCGGATACATCGCCAGCATGTCGGCCACCAGCTCGTCGTAGGGCAGGTCGTCGAACTCGCCGCGCTGCCTGACGTATTCCATGTGGCGCTGGTTGGACGAGTTGTAGGGATGCATCTGCGAGTCGTGCTCGCCGTCGAAATCCAGCGGCAGCACGCCGAAGCGCTGGCACATCTCCAGGTTGAAGGCCGGCGTGGCCTTTACCCATTTGCCGTCGAGCCAGAGGCTGACATAGCCGTGCCAGGCATAGACGTCGGTGCCGAGCAGCTTGGCCAGCTTCTCGGTGGTCAGGTGGTTCCTCACGTCGGCGAAACCGGGCCGCGCCGGGATGCCGACCGCACGCAGGCAGGCGGCGTAGAGCAGCGCCTTCGGCACGCAGTAGCCGACCTTGTTGATCAGCGTGGTGCTGGCACGCATCGCCTCGCGCCGCATGCTGGCGCTGTAGGGGTCGTAGCGGACACCGTCGCGCACGGCGAAGTAGAGCTTCAGCGCCTTCCCCTTCGCCGTATCGCCGGCGTCTACTGTTGCAGCGACGAACTCCTGGATCGCCGGGTGCTCATAGTCGAGAAACTCGGTGGCAGCGAGCCAGGCCGGATTGTCCGGGCTCATGCTGCGGGCCAGGCGCGATCGAGCAGCGTCTTGAAATCCGTCGTTGCCGCCAGCGTGCCGAAGGCCGCGCCCCAATGATTGGGCGCCAGGCGCGAGGCGCAGAAAGCCTCGCTCACCGGCGCCGGCGCGTGGCGCAACAGCAGCGCGCCCTGCATCGCCAGCGCGATGCCCTGCGTCAGTTCGCGGCCGCGGGTTTCGATGTCCTGCGGGTTGGAGAGGCCGTCCTTCAGCTTCGCGGCGAAGGCGTCGAAGGCGCGGTTCTTTCCCAGCGCCGGCGCGATCTCGGCCGCCAGCACGTCGACGCTCTTCGGATGCCGCCCCATGGCGCGCAGCGTGTCGAGGCACATGACGTTGCCCGAGCCTTCCCAGATGGAGTTGAGCGGACTCTGCTTGAACAGGTGCGGCATCGGGCCTTCATCGACGTAGCCGTTGCCGCCGTGCACCTCCATCGCCTCGGCCACCATGGCCGGGCAGCGCTTGCAGATCCAGAACTTCGCCACCGGCGTCAGCAGGCGGCGCAGCAGGTTTTCCGACTCATCCTCCTGCGCGTCGAAGGCGCGCGCCAGGCGCATCGACAAGGCGGTGGCGGCCTCGGTTTCCAGCGCCAGGTCGGCCAGGGTGTTCATCATCAGCGGCTGGTCGCGCAAGAGCTTGCCGAAGGCGGAACGCAGGCCGGCGTGGTGCATCGCCTGCGACAGCGCGCCGCGCATGATGCCGGTGCTGCCGATGGCGCAATCGAGTCGCGTATACACGCCCATCTCCAGCACGGTCGGAATGCCGCGTCCTTCCTCGCCCACCAGCCAGCCCTGCGAGCCCCAGAACTCGGCCTCGGTGCCTGCGTTCGAGCGGTCGCCCATCTTTTCCTTGAAGCGCTGGATGCGCAGTTCGTTGAGCCTGCCGTCGGGCGTCCAGCGCGGCACGAAGAAGCAGGACAGGCCTTTCGGCGATTGCGCCGTGACGAGGAAGGCGTCGCACATCGGCGCCGAGAGGAACCATTTGTGGCCGGTGATGCGCCAGGAGCCGTCGTCCATGCGCTCGGCGCGTGTGGTGTTGGCGCGCACGTCGGAACCGCCCTGCTTTTCGGTGAGGCCCATGCCGATCAGCACGCCGGTCTTCCGCGCCGCCGGAATGAAGCGCTTGTCATAGTCGCGCGAGAGCAGTTTCGGCATCCAGTCGCGGGCGATCTCCGGCACATGTTTGAGCACCGGCACCGCGCCGTAGGTCATGGTGGTCGGGCACAGCGAGCCGTCCTCGATTTCGGCGAACATCACGTAAGCGGCGGCGCGGGCGACGTGGGCGCCCGGCTTGGGATCGGCCCAGGGCCCGGTATCGCAGCCGTGGCGCTTGAGCCAGCCGAGGCATTCGTGCCACGACGGATGGAACTCGACCTCGTCGCGGCGGTTGCCGTAGCGGTCGAACAGCCTCGGTTGCGGCGGATTGGCGTTGGCCAGGCGGCCATGCTCGATCCATTCCGCGCTGCCGGTTTCGGCGCCGCGCGCGATGAGCCAGTCCTGCGCCCAGGCGGCGCCCTGGGTCTTCACGGCCTCCTGCAGCGGCACGTTGTTGAGATAGGCGTTGTAGTTCTCCAGCGCATGGGCCTGGTTCAGCACCTCATGCGTGGCGGTCATTATGGGTGGGGTCGGAATCATGTCGTGTCCTCCGTCGCGAGGCGGCCATTTTTGTCCCGCCCTCATTCCTTGTCAAGCAAGCGCTTGCTTGGTAGCATGACGGCCCTTCAGTAGCCATGACGGAGAGCTCCCATGATGTCGATTCCGCGCACCCTGTTTGAAGAAGACCACGAAGCGTTCCGCGACACCGTTCGCCGTTTCATGGAGCAGGAAGTCGCACCCCATCACGCGCGCTGGGAAGAGCAGTCGCATGTCGATCGCGACATCTGGAACAAGGCGGGCGCCGCCGGTTTCCTTTGCGCGACGATGCCCGAGGAATATGGCGGCGTCGGCGTGGACAAGCGCTTCTCGGTCATCGTCATGGAAGAGGCGGCGCGCATCAACGCCACGGGGCTGGGCTGGGGCTTGCACTCCGAGATCGTCGCACCCTACCTGCTGCATTACGGCAGCGAACACCTGAAGCACAAGTACCTGCCGAAAATGGCCAGCGGCGAAATGGTCGGCGCCATCGCCATGACCGAGCCGGGCGCGGGTTCCGACTTGCAGGGGGTGCGTACCACGGCCGTGAAGGATGGCGACCACTACATCATCAACGGCTCGAAAATCTTCATTACCAACGGCTACCTCTGCGATCTCGTTATCGTCGTCGCCAAGACCGATCCGGCCAAGGGCGCCAAGGGCACCAGCCTGCTGGTGGTCGATACCTCGATGCCCGGCTTCACCAAGGCCAAGCCGCTGCACAAGGCCGGCATGAAGGCGCAGGACACCTGCGAACTGTTCTTCGACAATGTGCGCGTGCCGGTGGAAAACCTGCTCGGCGAAGAGGGCAACGGCTTCGTTTACCTGATGCAGGAATTGCCCTGGGAGCGCCTGCAGATCGCCGTGATCGCGATGGCCTCGGCCGAGGCGGCGATCGACTGGACCGTGGCCTACACCCGGGAGCGCAAGGCCTTCGGCCAGGAGATCATGAAGTTCCAGAACACGCGCTTCAAGCTGGCCGAGCTGAAGACGGAAATCCAGATCGGCCGCGTCTTCGTCGACCGCTGCGTCGAACTGCTGCTGAACAACAAGCTCGACCCGGCGACGGCCTCGATGGCCAAGTACTGGTGCACCGATTTGCAGTTCAAGGTGATGGACGAATGCGTGCAACTGCATGGCGGCTATGGCTACATGTGGGAATACCCGATCACCCGCGCCTGGGCCGATTCCAGGGTGCAGCGCATCTACGGCGGCACCAATGAAATCATGAAAGAACTCATCAGCAGGAGCCTGTAATGACCGAAGCCTTCATCTACGACGCCGTGCGCACGCCGCGCGGCAAGGGCAAGCAGGGCGGCGCGCTGAACCAGGCGACGCCGATCTATCTGGCCGCTACCGCCTTGCGCGCCTTGCGCGATCGCAACGCGCTGGACACCTCGAAGGTCGACGACGTGGTGCTCGGCTGCGTCGAGCCGGTGGGCGAGCAGGGCGCCGACATCGCGCGCGTCGCCGCGCTCTATGCCGATTACGCGACCAGCGCGCCGGGCGTCACCGTCAGTCGCTTCTGCGCCTCGGGCCTCGAAGCCTGCAACCAGGCCGCGGCGCAGATCATGTCCGGCCAGGCCGACCTGGTGGTGGGCGGCGGCGTCGAGTCGATGTCGCGCGTGCCGATGTTCTCCTCCGGCGGCGCCTGGCCGATCGACCCGCAGGTGGCGGCAAAGACCGCCTTCGTGCCGCAGGGTATTTCGGCCGACCTGATCGCGACCAAATGGGGATTCTCGCGCGCCGACGTCGACAGCTACGCCCTCGAATCGCAGCGCCGCGCCAAGACCGCCTGGGATGCGGGTCACTTCAAGAAGTCCATCGTGCCGGTGCGGGACATCAACGGTTTGAACATGCTCGACCGCGACGAATACATGCGGCCGGAAACCACGATGGAATCGCTGGCCTCCCTGAAACCGGCCTTCCAGGAACAGGGCGAGAACTACGGCTTCAACAGCGTAATGCTGCAGCGCTATCCGGAAGTCGAACGCATCGAGCATGTGCATCACGCCGGCAACAGTTCCGGCATCGTCGATGGCGCGGCGGCTGTGCTGTTCGGCACGAAGGAAATGGGTGCGGCGCTGGGTCTCAAGCCGCGCGCGCGGATTCGCTCCTTCGCCTCGATCGGCTCGGAGCCGTCGATCATGCTGACCGGTCCGTCGTATGCCGCGGAGAAAGCCTTGAAGCGCGCCGGCATGAAGATAGGCGACATCGACCTGTTCGAGCTCAACGAAGCCTTCGCCGCGGTGGTGCTGCGTTTCATGCAGGTGCTCGACGTTTCTCACGACAGGATGAACGTCAATGGCGGCGCCATCGCCATGGGCCATCCGCTGGGCGCCACCGGTGCCATGATTCTCGGCACGCTGCTCGACGAGCTGGAACGCCGCGATCTTTCCACCGGACTCGCAACCCTGTGTGTGGGTGCGGGAATGGGCACCGCCACGATCATCGAAAGGGTCTGAAATGCTGAACTACTCTCTCGATGCAGAAGGCATCGCCACCGTCGAATTCGATTACCCCGACAAGTCGCAGAACATCCTCAACGCCAAGTCGATGGGCGCCTACGCCGACGCGATGCAGAAGGCGCTGGCCGACCCGGCGGTGAAGGGCATCGTCGTCGCCTCGGCGAAGAAGGACTTCATCGCCGGTGGCGATCTCGCCGAACTCGGCGCGGCCACCGATGCCGCGGCTTTCCACGCCAGCATCAGCGCCTGGCACAAGCTCATGCGCGCCATCGAACTCGGCGGCAAGCCCGTCGCGGCGGCACTGAACGGGACCACGCTGGGCGGCGGCATGGAAGTCGCGCTCGGCTGCCATTACCGCGTCGCGGCGGACAGCCCGAAGGCGCGCTTCGGCTTTCCCGAAGTCACCCTCGGCCTGCTGCCCGGCGCCGGCGGCACGCAGCGTCTGCCGCGCCTGGCCGGCATGATGGCGGCCGCGCCCCTGCTGATGGAAGGCAAGCGCATCAAGGCGGCCGAGGCGCAGAAGATCGGCATGATCCACGCCGTGGTGAAAGTCGGCGATGAGCGCACGGCGGCCCGAGCTTGGGTGCTCGACGCCATCGCGTCCGGGGCCAAGCCCTTGCAGCCCTGGGACAGCAAGGGCTTCAAGATACCCGGCGGCGGCCCGTCGACACCCGGCGGCATGCAGATGCTGATGGCGGCCAACGCCATGCTGCGCGAGAAGACCTGCGACAACTACCCGGCGCCCAAGCACATCCTCTCCTGCGTCTATGAGGGCCTGTCGACCAACATCGACACCGGGCTCGCCATCGAGGCGCGCTACTTCACCAACCTGGTGATGTCGCCGGTGTCGAAGAACATGATCCGCAGCCTGTTCTTCGGCATGCAGGAAGCCAACAAGCTGGCCTCGCGCCCTGCCGGCGTGCCGCCGCAGAAGTACGCGAAGATCGGCATGCTCGGCGCCGGCATGATGGGCGCCGGCATCGCGATGTCGACCGCGACGGCCGGCATAGCCATCGTCCTGCTCGACACCACGCAGGAAGCCGCCGACAAGGGCAAGGACTACGCGCGCAAACAGTGGAGCAAGCAGGTGGCGAAGGGCCGCATGACGGCCGAGGCGATGGAAGGCCTGCTGGCCCGCATCCATCCGACTGCCGACTACGCCGACCTCAAGGGCTGCGAGCTGGTCATCGAAGCCGTATTCGAGAAGCGCGAGATCAAGGCCGACGTGACGAAGAAGACCGAGGCCGTGATTGCAGAGGACTCGATCTTCGCCTCCAACACCTCGACCCTGCCGATCACCGGCCTGGCCGAGGCCAGCGCGCGTCCGGCCAACTTCATCGGCCTGCATTTCTTCTCGCCGGCGGAAAAGATGCCGCTGGTGGAAATCATCGTCGGCAAGCAGACTTCGGACGCCACGCTGGCGCGCTCGATGGACTATGTGCGTGCCATCGGCAAGACGCCGATCGTGGTCAATGATTCGCGCGGCTTCTACACCAGCCGCGTCTTCGGCACCTATGTATCGGAAGGCATGGCGCTGCTCGAAGAGGGCGTGCCGCCGGCGCTGATCGACAAGGCCGGCCTGATCGCCGGCATGCCGGTTGGTCCGCTGGCGCTGGCCGACGAAGTCTCGATCGAACTGGTGCACAAGATCGCCCAGCAGACGAAGGCCGATCTGGGCGCCGCCTATGTCGAGCGCGCCGCCGATCGCGTGGCGGCGAAGATGGTGGCGGAACTCGGCCGGCTCGGCCGCAAGTCGGGCGCCGGCTTCTACGACTATCCGGCCGACGGGCCGAAGCACTTGTGGTCCGGGCTGGCCGGGCAGTTTCCGCCGAGAGTAGACGCCGACGGCACGGCAGCCCTGAGCCTCGACGAGATCGTCGAGCGCCTGATCCTGGTGCAGTCGGTGGAAACCGTGCGCTGCCTGGAAGAGAAGGTGCTGCGCGCGCCGATCGACGCCGATGTCGGTGCCATACTCGGCTGGGGTTATCCGCCCTTCCGCGGCGGTCCGATCGGCTGGTTGCACACGCTCGGTGCGGCACAGGCGGTGGCAAGACTGGACCGCTTGGCGGAACACTATGGCCCGCGCTTTGCTGCGCCGAAACTGCTGCGCGACATGGCAGCGCGGGGGGAGCGCTTCTACCCCTGAGCCGGGAGTAGACGCTGGCGGGACGGCGATGCGAGGCAGGCCGTGGCAGCCGTGGCCCGCTTGGCGAAATTGCACGGCCTGCGTTTCGCACCGCCGAAATTGTTGCGCGAGATGGCCGCGCAGCGATTGTTTTCATCCGCCTTGATGCATAATTGACACCTGAAGCAGACTCGCAAAGAGCGCCAAAACGGCAGTTTTATCCCGGAGGAGATATCGGGTGTTGCAGCTCCTGCAATTGATCGTTAGCGGAGCAGCGATCGGTTGCATCTACGCACTGATCGCGCTCGGCTTCGTGCTGATCTACAAGGCGACGGAAACCGTCAATTTCGCCCAGGGCGACCTGATGATGATCGGCGGCTTCCTCGGCCTCACCGCGATGACGGTGGCCGGCATGCCGTTCGCGGTGGCGTTTCTGCTCACCACTGTCGCCATGGCGCTGGTCGGCATGGGCGCCGAGCGCCTGGTGCTGCGCCCCCTGCTCGGCCAGCCGGCCTTCACCATGATCATGATGACCATCGGCCTCGGCTACCTGGCGCGCGGCGTGGTGACCATGATTCCCTACTGGGGCACCGAGACGCACACCCTGCCGGTGCCCTACAAGGACGAGGTGATCTGGCTCGGCGGCGAAGGCACCGGACTCGTGGTGTCGGTCGAGCATCTGGTGATCATCCTCGCCACCGTGGTCCTCGTCGCGCTGCTCTACGCCTTCTTCCGCTACACGCGGCTCGGCATTGCGATGCAGGCGACTTCGCAGAACCAGCTCGCCGCCTTCTACATGGGCATTCCGGTGCGCCGCGTGAACATGCTGATCTGGGGCCTGTCCTCGGCCATCTGCGGCGTCGCCGGCCTGCTGCTGGCGCCGATCACCTTCGTCCATGCCAACATGGGCTTCGTCGGCCTCAAGGCGTTCCCGGCGGCCGTGGTCGGCGGCTTCGGCAGCATTCCCGGCGCGCTGGTCGGCGGGCTGATCATCGGCATCGTCGAATCGCTCGCGGGCTTCTACCTGCCGGAAGGCTTCAAGGACATCGCGGCCTACGTGGTGGTGCTGGTGATGCTGGTGGTCAAACCCAACGGCCTGTTCGGCGAAAACCTGACGAAGAAGGTCTGAGGCCGGCATGCACTTCATCTTCAAGACCCGTTACGAGCAGGATATTTCGCTGTTCAAGCACAGCGGCCAGGTCTTCTGGTACGCCGCCCTGGCCCTGGCGCTGGTGGCGGCGCCCTGGCTGCTCTCCGAATATGCGCTGTCGCAGTTCACCTTCATCGGCATCTACGCCATCGTCTGTCTCGGCCTGATGCTGCTGGCCGGCTTCACCGGGCAGGTTTCGCTGGGCCATGCCGGCTTCCTCGCCATGGGCGCCTACACCGAGGCCTGGCTGCAGGCCAATGGCTGGCCGTTCATGATTTCGCTGCCCATGGCGGCGCTGGTCGCCGGGGTCACCGGCATCATCGTCGGCCTGCCGGCGTTGCGGGTGAAGGGCCTGTATCTGTCGATCGCCACGCTGGCCTTCGGTTTCATCATCGAAGAGGTGGTGGTGCGCGCCGAGCACATCACCGGCGGCAATGCGGGGCGCCAGCTCGACAAGCTGATGATTGCGGGCATCGACTTCGACGACGGCACCAACTACTACTATCTCGTCACCTTCATTGCCGTGCTGTGCGTGCTGGGCGTGCTCAACCTGCTGCGCAGCCCGACCGGCCGCGCCTTTGTCGCGATCCGCGATTCCGAAGTGTCGGCGCAGAGCATGGGCATCAACCTGGCGCACTACAAGACCGTCGCCTTCGCCCTGTCGGCCGCGCTGGCCGGCATCGCCGGCGCGCTTTACGCGCACAAGATCCGCATCATCACGCCGGACCAGTTCGGCTTCCTGCAGTCGATCGAGTTGTTGATGATGGTGGTCATCGGCGGTCTCGGCTCGATCCAGGGCGCGATCTTCGGCCCGGCCTTCTGGTTCGTGGTGCAGCAGGTGATCGTGGTCGGCAAGGACTGGCTGCCGCCCGGACTGGGTCAGCAGACCGGACTGCAGCCGACGATTTTCGGCTTCATCCTGATCGCCATCGTGCTGTTCGAGCCGATGGGCCTCTATGGGCGCTGGCTGAAGTTCCGCACCTTCCTCGAGATCTTTCCCTTCTATCGCAAGGGCATGTTCAAGCGGCAGAAGAGCTACATGAAATCGGAGAGGATGAAATGAGAAAGCTCGCTTTCTCATTTCATCTCTCAGGCGCGCATGCGCGCCGAGGAAGATGGTGGGCTTTCCCCCCAACCTCCTTTCCGCGAAAGGGGGCGACCTTGGTTCGCCGCTGCGCGGCTCAGGGCTATGTGGCCGCCGTGTCGCCAGCGCCGACTTTCGGGAGCGGCGCATGACCACGCCGATGCTGCAGGCCGTCAACCTGTCGGTGCAGTTCGGCGGCCTCAAGGCGGTCAACGATGTGTCCTTCGACGTCTGGCCGAACGAGGTGTTCTCCCTGATCGGACCCAACGGCGCCGGCAAGACGACGATCTTCAACCTGATCTCGGCCCTGTACCGGCCGACCTCGGGCGAGGTGCGCTTCGAGAGCGAAGTGATCTCGCGCATGCCGCCCCATGTCGTGGCCCGCCACGGCATCGCCCGCACCTTCCAGAACATCGAGCTGTTCGAACATGCCACCGTCTTGCAGAACCTGCTGGTCGGCCGCCATTGCCATCGCCATACAGGCTGGGTGCAGGACCTGTTGTTCACCGGCTCCGTGCGCCGCGCCGAGCTGGAGTTTCGCCGCCAGGTCGAAGAGGTGATCGAGTTCCTCGATCTGCAGCACTATCGCGAAAGCATGGTCGCCGGCCTGCCCTACGGCGTGCGCAAGGTGGTCGAACTGGCGCGCGCCCTGTCGATGCGGCCGCGCCTGCTGCTGCTGGACGAACCCTCGTCGGGCCTCAATACCGAAGAGACCGAGGACATGGGTTTCTGGATCGAGGACATCAAGCAGGACCTGGGCATCACCGTGATCATGGTCGAACACGACATGGGGCTGGTGTCGCGCGTATCCGACCGCGTGCTGGCGCTGAACCTGGGCGAGGTGCTGACGCTCGGCACGCCCGAGGAAGTGCAGGCGCATCCGGGCGTGATCGAAGCCTATCTGGGCGGGGTGGACGATGTCTGAAACCGCGCAGCCGATCCTCCAGCTCAACAACGTCGAAGCCGCCTATGGCGCCGTGAAGGCCATCCGCGGCGTCTCCCTGGCGGTGGCGCCGGGCTCGATCGTCACCGTGCTCGGCTCCAACGGCGCCGGCAAGACGACGATCCTGAAGACCATTTCCGGCATCCTCGATCCGCAGAAGGGCAGCATCCAGTTTCGCGGCGACAAGCTTGAAGGCCGCGATCCGGCGTGGATCGTGCGGCAGGGCCTGGTGCATGTGCCCGAAGGCCGCGAGATTTTCCCGCTGCTGACGGTGCGCGAGAACCTGCTGATGGGCGCCTACACGCGGCCGGCGGCCGACCGGGACGCCGTGGCGAAGGACATCGAGGACGTCTTCGCCTACTTCCCGATCCTCAAGGAGCGCACCCATCAGCCGGCCGGTCAGCTCTCGGGCGGCCAGCAGCAGATGCTGTCGATCAGCCGCGCGCTGCTGGCGAAGCCGACCGTGATGCTGCTCGACGAACCGAGCCTCGGCCTGTCGCCCAAGCTGACCAAGGAAATCTTCGAGATCATCGTGCGCATCAACCGCGAGCGCGGGGTGACGCTGCTGGTGGTCGAGCAGAACGCGCACATCGCGCTGAAATACGCCGATTACGGCTACGTGCTGGAAATCGGCCGCATCGTGATGCACGACACCTGCGCCGCACTGCGCGAGAAGGACGACATCAAGGAGTTCTACCTCGGCGTCAAGGAAGCCGGGGTGCGCGAGGGGCGGCGCTGGAAGAAGAAGAAGACATGGAGATAGACCATGTGGCAGCTTGACGGCAAACGCTACTGGGCCGAGCACGACATCGTTGTTCCCGGCGACAACCTGCCCGAAATGTTCTGGAACGCCGTGGCGCTGCGCGGCGACGCGACGCTGTTCCGCCAGAAGAAGTACGGCCTGTGGCAGAGCCTGTCGTGGAACGAGGTGGGCCGGATCGTGCGCGAAGCCGGCATGGGCCTGCTCGAACTCGGTTTCGAAATCGGCGAGACGGCATCGATCCTCGGCAATACGCGGCAGGAGTGGCTGTTTTCCGACCTGGCGGTGCTTTCCTGCGGTGGCATCAGCTCGGGGATTTACCCCACCGACGCGGCGAGCCAGGTCGAATACCTGACGCAGGATTCGAATTCGGTGATCCTCTTCGTCGAGGACGACGAGCAGCTCGACAAGGTGCTGGAAGTCCGCGAACGCCTGCCGAATCTGCGCAAGATCGTGGTCTGGGACATGGACGGCCTGCGCGAGCTCGATGACCCCGGCGTGATGAGTTTCGAGGCGTTGCGCGAACTGGGGCGGCAACGGCTGGCCCGGCTCGGCGCCGAACCCGCCGCCGCCGAGTGGAGCGCCCGCGTGAGCTCGCGCCAGCCGGAGGAACTGGCGATCCTGATCTACACCTCCGGCACCACGGGCAAGCCCAAGGGCGCCATGCTCTCGCATCGCAACATCCTGCAGACCGTGCGCAGCTTCAACATGGTGATCGCCCAGAACGAGGA
>JAOTRV010000021.1 GCA_030247575.1 Sulfuritalea sp. | reverse complement strand
CTCGGACGAATTCGGCGTGATCCGCCACGTGGTCAATCTGGAAGTGGTCAATACCTACGAAGGCACGCACGACATCCATGCCCTGATCCTCGGCCGGGCGCAGACGGGGATACAGGCGTTCAGCTGACCGCGCCGCATTTGCAGTACGCAGGAACGAAGTTTCAGAAACCAGAAGATCAGCCGCCATGGAGCGGAGGAGGAGATTGAGATGCCGGAACTGAGTTCAGCCGATCACAGGACATCGCCGCCGCAGGTGAAGATTCCGCGCCAATACAACGCGGCCTACGATCTGATCCAGAGAAACCTGAAAGCGGGGCGCGCACCGAAGATCGCCTACATCGACGACTACGGCCAGTATTCCTTTGGCGATCTTGCCGAACGGGTCAATCGCTTCGGCAATGTGCTGGCAGGCATCGGGCTGGAAGCCGAGAACCGGGTGATGCTGTGCCTGCTCGACACCATCGATTTTCCGACGGCATTTCTCGGCAGCATCCAGGCCGGCATCGTGCCGATCGCCGCCAACACCCTGCTGACGACGGCCGATTACGACTTCATGCTCGGCGATTCGCGGGCCAGGGCTCTGGTGGTGTCGGAGGCGCTCTGGCCTCAGTTTGCGCCGATCGTGGCCAAGCACAATACGCTCAGGCACATCATCGTTTCCGGCAGCGACGGCAAGGGCCACCGGTGTCTGGCCGATCTGATGAAAGGCGCCAGCCCGAACTTCGAGCCGGCGGCGACCACTTGCGACGACTTCTGTTTCTGGCTGTATTCCTCGGGCTCGACGGGCACGCCGAAGGGAACCGTGCATTTGCATTCGCACCTGATCCAGACCGCCGAACTCTACGGCAAGGCCGTGCTCGGCATCCGTGAAGACGATCTGGTGTTCTCCGCGGCCAAGCTGTTCTTTGCCTATGGCCTGGGCAACGGGCTTACTTTTCCGCTCGCGGTGGGCGCGACGACGGTGCTGATGGCAGAACGGCCGACGCCCGACGCCGTCTTCAAGCGCTTGCGCCAGCACAAGCCGACCATTTTCTATGGCGTGCCGACGCTGTATGCCGGCCTGCTCGCCAGCCGCGACCTGCCGGATGCGAAGGAATTGCGCATGCGGGTCTGCACCTCGGCCGGTGAGGCCTTGCCGGCCGACATCGGCAAGCGCTGGACCGAGCATTTCGGCGTCGAAATCCTCGACGGCATCGGCTCCACCGAGATGCTGCACATCTTCCTGTCCAACCGGTCCGGCGAGGTGCGTTACGGAACGACCGGCAAGCCGGTTCCCGGCTACGCGGTGCGCCTGATCGGCGAAGACGGTAGCCCGGTGGCGCCCGGGGAGATCGGCGAACTGCAGATCAGCGGCCCCAGCGCGGCGGTCATGTACTGGAACAGTCGCGAGAAGTCGCGTCATACCTTCATGGGCGACTGGACGCGCAGCGGCGACAAGTACATCGAGTCGAACGACGGCTACTTCCAGTACTGCGGACGGTCGGACGACATGCTGAAAGTCGGCGGCATCTACGTCTCGCCCTTCGAGGTCGAAGGCGCGCTGATGACCCATGAATCCATCCTCGAAGCCGCCGTGGTGGCACACGCCGATACCGACGAACTGGTCAAGCCCAAGGCCTATGTCGTGCTCAAGGCCGGAATCGAGGCTTCGGAGACGCTCGAAGCGGCACTCAAACAGCATGTCAAGAATCAATTGGCGCCGTACAAGTATCCGCGCTGGATCGAGTTCGTGACCGAGTTGCCGAAGACGGCGACCGGTAAAATCCAGCGCTTCAAGCTTCGTTGAGTGCGCTGCACCAAGGGTCGCGGAGTCGTGCGGAGCGAACTTTCGGTGTCAATTGGCTTGACGCACCAACGCGGAAGTGTTGTGATTGGACTTGAAAAAAACCGCATCGGGCACATTGGTTTTGTGTCCTGTCAGAGAACCATAAAGTGAGGAGAAGGACAATGAACAAGAATGAGAAGGGCGGTTACGACCGTCGCGGGTTTCTGCTGGGCAGCACGGCGATTGCCGGCGCTACGGCGGCCGGCACCCTGGTACCGGGCGGCGTGGCATTCGCCCAGCAGCCCAAGCTGAAAGTCGGCCTGATGCTGCCCTACACCGGCACTTTTACGCAGCTCGGCGTTGCGATCACCAACGGCTTCAAGCTGGCGGTCGAGGAGCGCGGCGGCAAGCTCGGCGGGCGCGAGGTCGAGTACTTCACGGTCGATGACGAGTCCAACCCGGCCAAGGCGCCGGAGAACGTCAACAAGCTGGTGCAGCGCGACAAGGTGGACGTCGTCATCGGCACCGTGCACTCGGGCGTCGTGATGGGCATGGCCAAGGTGCTGAAGGAATCCGGTACCCTGTGGATCAATCCCAACGGCGGGGCCGGCGCCATGACCGGCGCCGCGTGCGCGCCGAATTTCTTCCGCACCTCCTTCTCCAACTGGCAGACCACGCATGCGCTGGGCAAGGTGCTCAAGGCCAAGGGCCACAAGAATGCCGTCTTCATCACCTGGAAGTACGCCGCCGGCGAGGAGATGATGGAGGGTTTCAAGGAAGGCTTCGAAAAGGAAGGCGGCAAGCTGACCAAGGAACTCTACGTTCCGTTCCCGCAGGTCGAGTTCCAGGCGCTGCTGACGGAAATCGCCAGCATCAAGCCGGATGCGGTGGTGGCCTTCTTTGCCGGCGGCGGCGCGGCCAAGTTCCTCAAGGATTACCAGGCCGCCGGCCTCAAGGGCAAGATTCCGCTCTACGGCTCGGGCTTCCTCACCGACGGCGTGCTGGATGCCGTGGGCGATGCCGCCGAGGGCGTGGAGACCACGCTGCACTATGCCGATGGTCTCGACACCAAGAAGGACAAGGCATTCCGCCTCGCCTACGTCAAGGCCTTCAAGTTGCAGCCCGACGTTTATGCGGTGCAGGGTTACGACGCCGGGCAACTGCTGGCCGCCGGCCTCGATGCGGTCAAGGGCAATGTCGGCGACAAGGTCGGCGTGATCAAGGCCATGGAAGCGGCCAAGATCGACAGCCCGCGCGGAGCATGGACCTTGTCCAAGGCGCACAACCCGGTGCAGGACATGTATCTGCGCAAGGTGGTCGGCAAGGAGAACAAGAACGTCGGCGTGGCCTGGAAGGCCCTGGCCGATCCGGCGCGGGGCTGCAAGGCCTAGACCTGACGAGGGCAAGGGCGGCAGGCGTCTGCCGCCCTTCATGTCCCCGGCTCGGCCGGGGACGGCATCCCCTGGTGGGATTGCGTTCCCGGACCTGCGTGCGGGATCCGGCTCACCGTCCCGCCAGCGTCGACTTTCACCCCTCGGCCCAGCCCAATGGATTTCGCGTTTTTCCTGATTCAGTTGCTCAACGGCCTGCAGTACGGGCTGTTGCTGTTTCTCGTCGCCAGCGGGTTGACGCTGGTCTTCGGCATCATGGGCATCATCAATCTGGCCCACGGCAGCTTCTACATGGTCGGCGCCTATCTGGCCTGGTCGCTGTCCTCCATGACCGGAAACCTGGCCGCCGCCATCCTGCTCGCGATTCCCCTGACGGTGATACTCGGCATGGCGCTGGAACGTCTGCTGTTTCGCCATCTCTATCAGCGCGATCACCTCTATCAGGTGCTGCTGACCTATGGCCTGATTCTGGTTTTCGAAGAACTGCGCAGCCTGATCTGGGGCGATGACGTGCACGGCGTCGCCGTGCCGGCGCTGCTCAACGCGTCGATTCCGCTGACCGAAAACCTTTCCTATCCCGTCTATCGCCTCGCCATCTCGGGCGTCTGCCTGCTGCTCGCGGCGGGGCTCTACTTCCTGATCCAGAAGACCCGGCTGGGCATGATGATCCGCGCCGGAGCCAGCAATCGCGACATGGTGCAGTCGCTCGGCATCGACATCAAGCTGATCTACACGCTGGTGTTCGCCATGGGCATCGCGCTGGCGGCTTTTGCCGGCATGATCAACGCGCCCTTGTCGTCGGTCTTCCCCAACATGGGCAGCCAGGTGCTGATCATCTGCTTCGTGGTGGTCGTCATCGGCGGCATCGGCTCGGTGAAGGGCGCCATGGCGGCGTCGCTGATCATCGGGCTGGCCGAGACCTTCGGCCAGGTGCTGGTGCCCGAGGTGGCGGGCATGATCGTCTACGTGCTGATGGCGATCGTGCTGGTGTGGCGGCCGGAAGGCCTGTTCGGGGGGAAGGCCTGAGATGAATTCCCGCCTGGTCAACGTCCTGCCCTGGCTCCTGATTGGTCTGCTCGCGCTGTTTCCGCTGGTCGAGAGCACCTTTTACATGCAATTGCTGACCAAGGTCCTGATCATGGCCATCTTCGCCATGAGCCTCGATCTGCTGGTCGGCTACACGGGCCTGGTCAGCTTCGGCCATGCGGCCTATTTCGGCCTTGCCGGCTACGCGCTGGCGCTGATGGCGCCGAAATACGAAGCCGTCGCCCTGTGGTGGACGCTGCCCGCCGCAGTCGGAATCTGCGTTGCCTTCGCGCTGGCCACCGGCATGCTGGTGCTGCGCACACGCGGCATCTACTTCATCATGGTGACGCTGGCCTTCGCCCAGATGCTGTTCTTCGTCTTTCACGACACCAAGCTAGGCGGCGGTTCGGACGGCATCTACATCTATGCCAAACCGCTGATGAAGCTGGGCGACTTCGAACTGATGAATCTCGAAAAGCTGGAGCAGTTCTACTGGCTGGTGCTGTTCTTTACCGCCGGGTGCTACTTCCTGCTGCGCCGCATCCTCGGCTCCAGCTTCGGCCGCGCGCTGCTGGGCATCAAGGTCAATGAGCACCGCATGCGCGCGCTGGGCTTCCCGGTGTTCCGCTACCAGCTGGCGAGCTTTGCGCTGTCCGGCGGTCTGGCGGGTCTCGCCGGTTATCTGGCGGCCGTGCAGTTCGGTTTCGTCAATCCGGAAATCCTGTCCTGGCACCAGTCCGGCGCGGTATTGATGATGGTGATCCTGGGCGGCATGGGGTCGCTCTACGGCGCGGTGATCGGCGCATTCGCCTTCATACTTTTGCAGGAAGGGCTGTCCAATCAGGCGTGGTTCGGCGTCGCGGCAAAGCATTGGCAGCTGGCCATGGGCATTCTGATCATGCTGGTGGCGCTGTACCTGCCGCAGGGCCTGGCCGGCCTGCTGCAGAAGTTCGGCAGGAAACCCGTGGCGGAGGCCACCGATGAGTGAGCAAACGGCCGTGACGCGCGAGCCCATTCTCAGCACGCGGAAGCTGACCAAGCGCTTTGGCGGTCTGGTCGCGGTGAGCGACGTGTCGCTCGATCTCTATGTCGGCGAAGTGCACGTGGTGATCGGGCCCAACGGCGCCGGCAAGTCCACGCTGACCAATCTGCTGTCCGGCGACCTGCCGCCGACGACGGGCGAAGTCGTCTTCGAAGGGCGCGACATCGCCGGCTGCACCTCCGATCACATCTCGCGCCTCGGCATCGGCCGCAGCTACCAGAAGACCAACATCTTCCTGCCCTTCACGGTATTCGAGAACTGCCGCCTCGCGGCCCAGTCGCGCACGCCGCATGCCTTGAGTGTTTTCACGCAGGCCGACCGCTACGTCGAAATCAACCGCCTGGCGGACGAGGCGATGGCCGCTGCCGGCTTGACGCATCGCGCCAAGCGCGTTGCGGCCACGCTCTCGCATGGCGAGCAGCGCCAGCTGGAAATCGCCATGTGCCTGGCGACGCAGCCGCGCCTGCTGCTGCTGGACGAGCCGCTCGCCGGCATGGGGCCGCACGAGTCGCAGCGCATGGTGGAATTGATCAAGGGATTGACCGCCGATCACGCCATCATGCTGATCGAGCACGACATGGATGCGGTGTTCGCCCTGGCGCACCGGCTCACGGTCATGGTCAACGGCGAGGTGCTGGAGTCGGGAACGCCGGAGCAGGTCCGCTCCAGTCCGGCCGTGCAACTGGCCTATCTCGGCGGCGAGGAGTTGCTCCATGAGTGACCAGAATGGCCTTCCCCCCAGCCCCCTTCCCGCGGAAGGGGGTGACCACGGCTCGCTGCGCTCGCAGGCTGTGACTGTTCAGTCTAGGGGCGGCCCGTCGACTGAACCGCTGATCGAAGCCGCGGGCCTGCACACCTTCTATGGCGTCAGCCACATTTTGCACGGCGTGGATTTTTCCGTGGGCAAGGGCGAGACGATCGGCCTCATGGGGCGCAACGGCATGGGCAAGACGACCCTGCTCAAGACCATGCTCGGCCTGGTCCGTCCGCGCGAAGGCACGGTGAAGGTCCGCGGGCAGGACATGACCCAGGCCGCGACGCATGCCATCGCCCGCCGCGGCATTGCCTATGTGCCGGAAGGACGCGGCATTTTCCCCAACCTGTCGGTGCGCGAGAATCTGGTGATGGCGGCGCGCGCCGGCGTCGATGGTCGCCGCGAGTGGACTTTCGATCGCGTCATCGACACCTTCCCGCGCCTGGGCGAGCGCCTGGGCAACGGCGGGGCGCAGCTTTCCGGCGGCGAGCAGCAGATGCTGACCATCGGCCGGGCGCTGATGACCAACCCCGATCTGCTGATCCTCGACGAAGCCACCGAGGGTCTGGCGCCGCTGATCGCGCGCGAAATCTGGAGCATCATCAAGACCATCCGCGCCTCCGGCATCGCGACCGTGATCGTGGACAAGAACTACGCGGCGGTCATGGCGCTGGCGGATCGCAGCGTGGTGCTGGTGAAGGGCCGGGTGGTGTTTGCCGGGGCCTCCGGCGAGCTCTCCGACAATCAAGAACTCATGCACCGTTTCCTCGGAGTTTGAGCACGTGCATAAAGGTTTCGTCCGGGTCTGCGAGCGGAACCTCGAGTACCTGCTGATCCCTGCCCATCAGATCAACCGTCCGACGCTGGTGCTGCTGCACGAAGGTCTGGGCTCGGTGGCGATGTGGCGCGACTTTCCGGTGCGCCTTGCGGCCGCCACCGGTTGCCGGACGCTGGTCTATTCGCGCTACGGCTATGGCCAGTCCGATGTCCTCGCAGAACCCTTCACGACCGATTTCATGCATCGCGAGGGACGCGAAGTGCTGCCCGAACTGCTGACGGCGCTGGAAGTCGAGAACCCGGTTCTGGTCGGGCATTCGGATGGCGCGTCGATCGCGCTGCTGCATGCCGGCGAGGGCCGCAACAACGTCGCCGGCCTGGTGGTCATGGCGCCGCATTGTTTCGTCGAGGACATCTCGATCCGCAGCATCGAAGCGGCCAAGGTGGCGTTCGAAACGACCGACCTGCCGGCCAAACTCGGCAAGTACCACCGCGACGTCAGGCGCACCTTCTACGGCTGGAACGACATCTGGCTGCACCCGGATTTTCGCGCGTGGAACATCGAGGACTGCCTGCCGGGAATCCGCTGCCCGATCCTGGCGATCCAGGGCGAGGACGACGAATACGGCACCATGGCGCAGATCGAGGCGATTGCGGCGCAGGCATCGGGTTCGCCCGGCGTGGAGTTGTTGAAGCTCGCCGACTGCCGGCACTCGCCGCATCGCGACCAGACGGTTGCAGTGATCGAGGCGATCGGACGCTTCGCCGATCTCGTGTAAATCGCCGTCCCGCCAGCGTCGACTATTGGCGCGGACGCGCCGGCGCTTCGCCGCAACTTGCTGCTAATTCGCGAACAATTCCGCAAACTGTTGCCGCAGCCAGCGGTTTCCCTCGTCGTCATGAAAGCGCTCGTGCCAGCATTGTCTGACGTCGAAGGCGGGAATGGCGACGGGTACGGGCAGCAGCTTGACCGCGTCCCCGGGCGAGATCTGGCTGCCGACGCTGTGCGGCACGATGGCGATCAACTCGCTGGCGGCGACGATGCTGGGCAGCACGAGAAAATTCTGCACCCGCAGTGCGATGCGGCTTTCCAGGCCGTGGGCGACCAGGGTGCGCTCGATGATGCTGTGGCCGGTGCCGCCGGGCATGGCGATGGCATGACTGGCGGCGGCGAACTGCCGCGCCGTGAGGCGAGCGCCTATGGTCGGATGGTCGCGGCTGACCACGCAGACGTAGCGGTCGCGGAACAGGCGCTGCTGGTAGAAGCCGGCGGCGAAATCCGGCAGGTTGCCTATGGTCAGGTCCGCCGCGCCGCTGCGCAGCGCCTCGCGCGTCTCGTCGGTGGACAGCGCCAGGGTGCGGATGCGCACGCGCGGGGCGACCCGGTTCAACCGCGCCAGCAGGCGCGGCAGGAAGAAGGCCTCGCCGAGGTCGGTGACGTGGATCGCGAAATCGCGCTCCGAGGTTGCGGCATCGAAGCCCTGGCGGCCGGCCAGCGAACCGCGTATCGTCGCCAGCGCGGTGCGGATCGGCGCGGCGATGGTCTCGGCATAGGGGGTCGGTACCACGCCATTGCCCAGGCGCACGAAAATCCGGTCGCCGGTGGCCTTGCGCAGCCGCGCCAAGGCATTGCTCACGGCCGGCTGCGACAGGCCGAGACGGTCGGCGGCCCGGCTGATCGAGCCTTCGGCGAGCACCGCGTCGAACACCACCAGCAGATTGAGGTCGAATTCGTTGATATTCATGATGTGAATGGATTGTATTCACGTCATTCACTGTTCGCAAAGGAATTTTTGCCCTAGAGTGCCTCCATTACAGACCGGGACTACCGGCGACCAAGAGGAGATGAGCATGCTCGAAGGCTGTGTGCCCTGGCCCGCCGATCTGGCGGAACGTTACCGCACCCGCGGCTGGTGGGAAGGCCTCACCATTCCGGAAATGCTGGCGCGCAGTGCCGCGCGGCATCCGCAGAAGACGGCGCTGGTCAGCGGCGACCTGCGCCTCAGCTATCGTGACCTGATCGAAATCTCAGACCGCCTCGCCAGCCGCTTCCGCGAGGCCGGCATCGGGGCGCTCGACAGAGTGGTCGTGCAGTTGCCCAACGGCCCCGAGTTCGTCCATGCCTACTTCGCGCTGACGCGCATCGGCGCCGTGCCCGTCATGGCCCTGCGCGCCCATCGGCACACGGAAATCCGCCACTTCGTCCAGGCCTCGGGCGCTGTTGCCTATGTGATCCCGGATCGTATCGGCAGCTTCGACTATCGCGCCATGGCGAAGGAGGTCCAGGCCGATTTTCCCGCCTTGCGCGCCGTGTTCGTCGCCGGCGAACCGGCGGCGGGACAGCAGGATCTGCGCCCGATGATCGATGCGCCGATGCCGGCGGAAAATGTGCGCGCGACCCTCGCGCACGTCCGTCCCGATCCGTCCGAAGTCGCGACCATGCTGCTCTCGGGCGGGACGACTTCGCTCTCCAAGCTGATTCCGCGCACTCACGACGACTACGTTCTGAACGCGCGGCTCTGCGGCCGTGCCGGCGGCTTCGGCGAGGACACCGTATTCATGGCGATTCTGCCCCTGGGACACAACTACAACCTGGCCTCGCCGGGCATGCTCGGCACCTTCTATTACGGCGGCACCGTGGTGCTGGCGGCTTCCGGCGATGCGGCAGAGGTGTTTTCCCTCGTCGAGCGCGAGAAGGTCACGGCAATCGCCGCCGTCGTTCCGCTGATTTCCAACTGGCTGAATTCGCCGGTGCCGGATGACTACGACCTGTCCTCGCTGCGCGTGATCCAGAACGGCGGCGCGCGCCTGGCTCCCGAACTGCGCACCCGGCTGCGCACCCGTTTCGGCTGCGTTCCGCAGGAGATCTACGGCACGGCCGAAGGCCTGATCAACATGGTTCCGCTCGATGCGACCGAGGACATGCTGCTCAACAGTTCCGGCGTGCCGGTCTGCGATGACGATGAAATCAGGGTGCTCGACGATGATGGCAACGAAGTCCCGGACGGCACGCCGGGCGAACTGGCGACGCGCGGTCCCTACACCATCCACGGCTACTACAAGGCGCCGGAGAAGAACGTCGAGGCCTTCACGCCCGACGGCTTCTACCGCATGGGCGACATCGTGAGGAAGCTTGGTCGCTACGTATTCACCGAAGGCCGCAAGAAGGACCTGATCAATCGCGGCGGCGAGAAGATCAGTTGCGAGGAGGTGGAGAACCTGATCTTCGCCCATCCCCGGGTGAAGGCGGTCACGCTGGTGGCGATGCCCGATCCGGTATTCGGCGAGAGGGCCTGCGCCTTCATCATCACCAGGGACGGGCAGGGCCTCGAATTCGACGACTTGATCGCGTTCCTGCGGCAGCAGAACATTGCCAGCTTCAAGCTGCCGGAGCGGCTGGAGGTGGTCGGCGAATTTCCCCTGAGTCCCGTCGGCAAGATCCTCAAGCGGGCCTTGCGCGAAACCATCGCCGAGAAGATGGACCAGGAAAAATCGGGGCGGGCATGAAGATCCGCATCATCGGCGGCGGCCCGGCAGGACTGTATTTCGCCTCGCTCATGAAGCGGGCGGACCCGGCGCACGACATCGTGATCCATGAGCGCGGCCCGCGCGATGCGACCTGGGGTTTCGGCGTGGTCTTCTCCGATCGGGCGCTGGAATTCCTGCGTGCCGACGACGAGCCGATGTACCAGTTGCTGACGCCGCTGATGGAGACTTGGCCGAATCTCACCATCGTGCATAACGACACGCCCATCCCCATCGCCGGCAACGGCTTCGCGGCAATCGGGCGGCTGAAACTGTTGAGCCGGTTGTACGCCCACGTCGAGTCGCTGGGCGTGAAGATCGAATTCGACAGCGACGTGATGGCGCTCGACCATCCCGCGCTGGCCGGCGCCGATTTGATCGTTGCCGCCAACGGGGCCTTCTCCTGGGTGCGCCACGAAAACGAGGACAAGTTCGGCACAGAGACCGACCTGCGCCAAAATCGCTTCATCTGGTACGGCACCAGCAAGGTGTTCGACAGCCTGTCGCTGACCTTCCGCGAGACCGAACATGGCGTGTTCTGCGCCCATCATTACCGCTACAGCCCGGGCATGAGCACTTTCCTGGTCGAGGTGACCGACGCCACCTGGCAGCGCGCGGGGTTCGCCGCCATGAGCGAGGACGATACGATCCATCATTGCGAGCAGGTCTTTGTCAGGGATATCGACGGCCAGCCGATCCTTTCCAACAAATCCCACTGGCGGCAGTTTCCGGCAATCACCAACCGGCAATGGAGCTTCGGCAACGTGGCGCTGATGGGCGATGCGCTGCGCACGGCGCACTTTTCGATCGGCTCCGGCACGCGCCTGGCCATGGAAGACGCCATCGCCTTGTGGAAGGCCCTGCGCGATGCGGGCAGCCTGTCGGAAGCCCTGGCACTCTACCGGGAGCGTCGCCTGCCGCCGATGATGAAAATCCTTGACGCCGCCAGTGCCAGCATCCGCTGGTACGAGCGCATGGATGAACTGATACGGCTTTCGCCGATCGATTTTGCCTACAGCTACATGACACGCACCGGCCGCGTCGACCACGACGAAGTGATGCGTCGCGATCCGAAACTGGCCGCCGCCTGGGAGCACAGCCACCCCGAAATCTTCGGCGCCTCGTATTGACGCGCCGACGCTTTGCGCTTAATGTATACAGTATCCAAAGAGAAGTTCAATGCCCGCCAAAGGCCGGGCCACAAGGAGGAATTGCAGTGACACGACCTGGAGAAGCCAAGCTCAATCACCTGTTCCAGCCGGGCAAGATCGGCAAGTTCGAAGTCAAGAACCGGATCAAGTACGGCGCCTGCTGCGTCTCGAACTACAACGGCCGCGACGGCACCATCACGCCGCGCGAGCTGGCCCGGGTCCGCGTCATCGCCGGCACCGGCTGCGGCCTGATCACCAATCAGGGCGCCTATCCCGATCCGCTGGGGGAGGGCAAATCCTACTTCCGCCAGGTCGCGATCCACGACGACAAGTTCCTGCCGCAGTTCGAGATGATCGCCCGCTACATCCATGATGCCGGCGCCATGGCCATGCAGCAGATCCTGCACGCCGGCCGCTACGGCGGCATCGACCTCGGTTACTGCGTGCAGCCCTCGGTGGTGCCGCAGACCCTGCCGCATTTCCGTCCGCCGCGCGAGCTGACCAAGGAACAGATCAAGGTCGTGATCGCGCAGCACGCCGACGCCGCCAAACGCGCGATCCGCGCCGGCTTCGACGGCACCGAAATCACCAGCTTCATGGGCTACCTGTTGGCCAACTTCAATTCCCGCTTCACCAACCAGCGCACCGACGAATACGGCGGCTCGGTGGAAAACCGCGGCCGCTTCATGCGCGAACTGATAGACGCCATCAAGCAGGCGACGCCGGACAACCCGCTCTCGGTGCGCCTCAACGGCGCGGAACTGATGGATCGCTGGGGCGGCAACACGCAGGACGAATCCTTCGAACTCATGCAGCAGGCAGTCGATTGCGGCGTGGACATGATCTCGGTCACCGTCGGCTGGCAGGAAGCGCCGGAATCCTCTTTCGGCCGCGACGTCGAGCCGGGCTACTGGAACTTCCTCTCCGAGAAGGCCAAGAAGATGTTCCCCAGCGTGCTGGTGGCCTTCGGCAACCGGCTGCCCGATCCGGCCATGGCCAACGCCTGCGTGCGCGACAATGTTTTCGACTACTGGGAAGTCTGCCGGCCGCTGCTGGCCGACCCGGAGATGATCCACAAGGCCGCCGAGGACCGCATGGAAGAGGTGCGTCCCTGCATCGGCTCGCTCAACTGCCTGTCGCGCCTGTTCCGCGACCTGCCCTATACCTGCACCATGAACCCGATGCTGGGCCACGAGGTCGAGCCCGAGTATCACGTCACCGAAGCCACCGAGAAGAAGCGCATCATGGTCATCGGCGCCGGCCCCGCCGGCATGGAAGCCGCGATCACCGCTCGCCGCCGCGGTCACACGGTCACGGTGTTCGACAAGGCCGACAAGATGGGCGGCAACCTCGCCGCCTATGCCGCCAACGACCTGGCGCGGCCGGCCGACCTGCAGAGCGTGATCGACTACTACGGCGTGATGGCGAAGAAGCTCGGCATCGAAGTGCGCCTCAACACCGAAGCCAACGCCAAGTTCATGCGCAGCGTGTTGCACGAGTACGACGTCTGCATCGTTGCCGCCGGCGCCCGCACCGACATGGCGGTGTTCCAGTACCTCGAAGGTTCAGAGCTGCTGGTCGATGCGCTGGAAGTGGCGCATGGCCGGGCCAAGACCGGCAAGCGGGTGGTGATGATCGGCGGCGGCATGCTCGGCCTCACCATCTCCGAATTCCTCGCCAAGGCCGGGCACGAAGTCACTGTGGTCGAAAAGGAGAAGCGCATCGGCGGCGACATCATGCCGACCTTCAAGTGGCGTCATACCGCCTGGGTCGACGAACTCGGCATCAAGACCGTGACCCTCGCCGAGCTTGTCAAGGTGACCAAGGAGGGCGCCACCGTGAAGACCCCCAAGGGCGAGCAGTTCATTCCCTGCGACAGCGTGATCGTCTCCAGCCCGCGCAAGGCCAACCACGACCTGTTCTACGAATTCCAGTGGATGGTCGACGAGCTGCACGGCGGCGGCGACGCCACGGTGCCGCGGGGCCTCGACGCTGCGATCCAGGAAGGTTATCGCCTCGGCGTCCGCATCTAAGGAGAGGTAAAGACATGTCCGCAGATTTCGCAGATTTTCGCAGATGAAACCGGAGGGCAATCTTGCCGCGATGAAAAGCGTGATTCTTAATCTGCGTAATCTGCGAAATCTGCGGATAAGCCTTTGAAAGGTCCGTTCATGGCGTACTCGGCTCATGTCGATACCTTCACCCGCGACAACCTGCCGCCGGTAGCGCAGCAGCCGGAGTTCGTGTTCGACCTGCCGGAGCTGAAGTTTCCCGAGCGCATGAACTGCGCGACGGAACTGCTCGACCGGCATGTCGCCGCGGGGCGCGGCGCACGTCTGTGCATCCAGGCGCCGGGCGTGCGCTGGACCTACGCCGACCTGCAGGAACGCGCCAACCGCATCGCCAACGTGCTGGTCGGGGACATGGGGCTGGTGCCCGGCAACCGCGTGCTGCTGCGCGCGCCCAACAATCCGATGATGGCGGCCTGCTGGTTCGCGGTCATGAAGGCCGGCGCCGTGGCGGTGGCCACCATGCCGCTGTTGCGGGCGAAGGAGCTCAGGCACGTCGTCACCAAGGCCAGGGTCAGCCATGCGCTGTGCGATGTGCGGCTGAGTGACGAACTCAAGATTGCTGCGGCGGAATGTCCCGAACTGAAGCACATCCGCTATTTCAACGACGGCTCGGCGAGCGGGCTCGAAGCGGCGATGGCGATTCAATCCGCGGCATTCAGCAATGTCGATACCGCCCTGACGGACACCTGTGTCCTCGCTTTCACCTCGGGTACCACGGGACAACCCAAGGCGACCATGCACTTCCATCGCGACGTCATGGCCTCCTGCGTCTGCTGGCCGCCACACGTATTGCGCCCGGTACCCGACGACATCTTCACGGGCACGCCGCCGCTGGCCTTCACCTTCGGCCTTGGCGGACTGCTGCTGTTTCCGCTCAGCGTCGGGGCCTCGACCGTATTGCTGGAACAGGGTGCGCCGCAGGACCTGGTCGACGCAATCGGGAAATACAAGGCCACCGTCCTGTTCACCGCGCCGACCTCCTATCGCGCCATCGCTCCGCTCGCCGGGCCGCTGCGCAACAGCAGCCTGCGCAAATGCGTTTCGGCCGGTGAGGCGCTGCCGGCGGCGACGCGCGCGCTGTGGAAGGAGGCGACCGGCATCGAGATGATCGACGGCATTGGCGCCACGGAGCTGATGCACATTTTCATCTCTGCCGACGAAGCGCACGCCTTGCCCGGCGCCACCGGCACCGTGGTGCCGGGCTATGTGGCCTGCATCATGGATGACGACGGCAAGCCGGCGCCGGTCGGGCAGGTCGGCAGGCTGGCGGTCAAGGGCCCCACCGGGTGCCGCTATCTGGCCGACGACCGGCAGGCCAGCTACGTCAGGAACGGCTGGAACTACACCGGCGACGCCTACGCGATGGATGCCGGGGGCTACTTCCACTACCATTCGCGCACTGATGACATGATCATTTCGGCGGGCTACAACATCGCCGGCCCGGAGGTCGAGGATGCCTTGCTGCGCCATCCCAAGGTGGCCGAGTGCGGCGTCATCGGCGTCGCCGACGAGGAGCGCGGGCAGATCGTCAAGGCCTTTGTCGTGCTGCGGCCGGACGCCGAGCCGACGCCGGAAACGGCGAAGGAGCTGCAGGACTTCGTCAAGCAGACCATCGCTCCCTACAAGTATCCGCGCAGCATCGAGTTCGCCGGCTCCCTGCCGCGCACCGAAACCGGCAAGTTGCAGCGTTTCCGGCTGCGTCAAACCTCACAAGGAGAATCGCATTGAAGACTTTGTTGCCGAAGGGCTGGACGCTGGCCAAGGGCTACGCCCACGGCGTGGTCGCCCGTGGCGAAATGGTGTTCGTCGCCGGGCAGGTCGGCTGGGACGAGAATTGCCAGTTCCAGAGCGACGACCTGGTCGGACAGGCCGAGCAGGCGCTGAAGAATGTCGTCGCGATTCTGGCCGAAGCCGGCGCGCGCCCCGAGCATATCGTGCGCATGACCTGGTACCTCGGCAGCAACGAGGAATACTGGGCGAAACAGAAGGAACTCGGCGAGGTGTTCCGCAGGATCATCGGCAGCTATGGCGCGGCGATGACGGCGGTGCAGGTCGCGGGTTTCGTCGAGGTGGGCGCCAAGGTCGAAATCGAAGCCACGGCGGTGCTTCCCTAGGCATGTGGCCGGACGAGTCGGTCTGGCGGCAAGTGCTGGCGGCGATGCCCGCCGGCGAGGTCGAGGTGAGCGAAGAACTTGCCGTCGCCTTCGTCGGCAGCGACGACTTCAAGGCGAAAAACGGATCGGCCTGGCTGTGGTGGCCGGGCGGCCGCGGACGGCTCGCGCAGCGCTGCGACTGGGACGGGTTCTTCCCCGCCGATTGGGGCATGCTGCTGGTCATGAGCGAGGCGGCGCTCGATACGGTGCGCGCCGAAGGCGAATCGTGCATGGCCGGACTGGTGCGCAGGGGCAAGATCATGCCCTTTCTTTTGCAGCAGCGCGACACGCTGGAGGCTGCCGGAATTCTTGACTTTATCGAGTCGCTCGAACTGGCGACTCCCAAACACTGATGACTACCGCTACCGACCAAACTTTCGGCGAGATCGCACCCTGGCAATCCATGCTGGACCGCCATCGCGAATTGTTTCTGGACATGGTTCAGGGATCGCGCATCGGCTTCGTCTCGCGCGAAGCCTCGGGCATCCTTCCCGGCAAGCATCTCGAAGGCGTGCAGGCGGCGACCGAGGTGCCGATGCTGGCCTGGCAGCTGGAAGACGGGGGCATGTCGGCGCGCATCGAGCGTTTTGCCGGCATGGCGTCGACCAAGGTCGATCTGTTGCTGGTGGCCGACGAAGAGGCGCTGGAGACGATGCTGAACGAACTGGGCGGCGACACGCTGTCGGTGATCAAGCGTCTGATCCGGCGCGGGCGCATGATGTTCTTCGTCTTCAAGAACAAGGCCCAGTTGCAGGACGCCGGCTACGAGGACTTTCTCGATTCCCTCGGGCTGGCCTTTCTCGGGGCCTGCCGGTGATCTTCATCAATCCGCGCGGCGCGCCGGAACTCGCCTGCGACCACTGCGGCTGCCGCTGGGTGGATAGGCTCAAGGGCAAGGCCTACTGCTACGAGTGCGGCGAGGAAGTCAGCGCCGCCGCCATCGAGGAGTTTCAGCGGGCGCTGGTCGAATTCTCGACCCGGGGCGGCGGGCAACATGACAAAGCCAAGCCGGGGTGATCGGGCGCAGCCGCGGGATGGCCGCCGATTCCGGCGCTGCGGGCAAAAAAAAGGGAGCCGAGGCTCCCTTTCTCGCTTCGCCAACTGGTTTGCCGATCAGGCAGCCTTCGGCGGCCAGTCGATGTTCGGCAATTCCTTGAGGGCTTCCTCGACGAGTGCCTGCGGATAGTCGAAGTCTTCCAGCTTGCCGGACAGGTAGCGGTCGTAGGACGCCATGTCGAAGTGGCCGTGACCCGAGAGGCAGAACAGCAGGGTCTTCGGCTCGCCGGATTCCTTGCAGCGCAGCGCCTCGTCGATCACGGCGCGGATGCCGTGGCAGGACTCCGGCGCCGGGATGATGCCTTCGGCCTTGGCGAACATGACGCCGGCGGCGAAGGTGGCGACCTGGGGCACGGCCACCGCCTCGATCAGCTTCTCGTGGTAGAGCTGCGACACCAGCGGCGATTCGCCGTGGTAGCGCAGGCCGCCGGCGTGGATGCCGGGCGGCATGAAGTTGTGGCCCAGCGTGTACATCTTCATCAGCGGCGTGTAGCCGGAGACGTCGCCGAAGTCGTAGCGGTAGACGCCCTTGGTCATCGACGGGCAGGAGGTCGGCTCGACGCCCACCAGGCGCACCTTCTTGCCGGCCGCCTTGTCGGCGAAGAAGGGGAAGGCGATGCCGGCGAAGTTGGAGCCGCCGCCGCAGGGTGCGAATACCATGTCGGGATACTCGCCGATCTTCGCCATCTGCGTCTTGGCCTCCTGGCCGATGATGGTCTGGTGCAGCAGCACGTGGTTGAGTACCGAGCCCAGCGAATAGTTGGTGTCCTTGCGCGACGCGGCTTCTTCGACGGCTTCGGAAATCGCCAGGCCGAGGCTGCCCTGGTTGTTCGGATCCTTGGCCAGCGCGTCGCGTCCGGCCTGGGTCATGTCGGTCGGGCTGGGGAACACGTTGGCGCCCCAGGTCTGCATCATCGAGCGGCGATAGGGCTTCTGCTCGTAGCTGATCTTCACCATGTAGATGCGGATGTCCATGTCGAACATCTGCCCGGCGAACGACAGTGCCGAGCCCCACTGGCCGGCGCCGGTTTCCGTGGTCAGGCGGGAGAAGCCGGCCTGCTTGTTGTAGTAGGCTTGCGGTACCGAGGTATTGGTCTTGTGCGAGCCCGAGGGGCTGACGCCTTCATACTTGAAGAAGATCTTGCACGGCGTGCCGAGAACCTTTTCCAGGCGCGTCGCGCGGATCAGCGGCGTCGGGCGCCACAGGCTCAATATTTCCCGAACGGGTTCCGGGATCGCGATCCAGCGCTCGGCGCTCATTTCCTGTTCGAGCAGGTTGCCCGGAAAAATCGCCAGCATCTGTTCCGGAGATACCGGGTTGCCGTCCGGTCCCAGCGGCGGCAGCGGCGGATTCGGCATGTCGGCGACGACGTTGTACCAATGGGTCGGGATCTCGTTCTGTTCCAGCGTGACGCGGGTCGGTTGCATGTCTTGTCTCCTCGATAATTGTTTTGGTCGGTTCAGGCTGCGGTTGCGATCTTGGATCAGAGATGGCGTGAAAACGGATGAACGTCCGAAATTGCCCCGGGCTGGCAAGTTCAATTCAGGATACGGTACACTGTATGCAAACAAATGGCGGAATGTCAATCTCTTTGGGATGGTTTTTTTCTATCCTCCGCAGGCGGAAATTCTCGACGTTTAAAGCTTTGCGCGACACTTTGCATCGCGCGCCATTGACCATGCCGCAATTGCGGCACAATCCGCAGGTCAGCGGAATTGATGGCGTCTCCCGGAGGCGGCGGGCATCACCAAGAGAGGCGGAAGGCAGGCATGCAGTCAGACAACGATCTTCTGTTTGAAACCCTCCAGCAGTGGCGGAGTGCGGGCAAGTCAGCGGCGCTGGCGACCGTGGTGAGCACCTGGGGTTCCTCGCCGCGTCCCGAGGGCAGTCATCTCGCCGTCGATGAAGCCGGACATTTCGTCGGCTCGGTATCCGGCGGCTGCATCGAAGGCGCGGTGATCGACGCCGCGCGTGAGGTGATGGCCTCCGGCCGCCCGCAGTTGCTCGAGTTCGGCATCAGCGACGAGCAGGCCTGGCAGGTCGGCCTGGCCTGCGGCGGACGCGTCCGGGTCTTCGTGGAGCCGGTCGAATGAAGCGCGAAGCGCTGGCGCGGATCGCCGACGCGCAGAAGCGGCGGCAGCCCCTGGTCGTGGTGACGCGCCTTGCCGATGGCGCGCAGTGCCTGGTCGACGCCGCGACGGTCGATGGAGACCTTTCCCTGGCGGCCGGCCAGCTGGCCGAAGCGAGGGGCTTTCTTGCTTCCGGACGCAGTGCGGCGCTTGCCGGCGCGGATGGATTGTTTGCCCGGGCCTACGTGCCTGCGCCGCGGTTGCTGGTCATCGGCGCCGTGCATATCGCCCAGGCGCTGGCGCCGATGGCCGCTGCCGCCGGCTTCGACGTCATCGTCATCGACCCGCGCGGCGCCTTCGCCTCGCCCCAACGTTTTCCCGGCGTCCAATTGAGCGATGAATGGCCGGACGAGGCGCTCGAGCGTCTGGGCCTCGACGAGGCGACGGCGCTGGTCGCACTGTCGCACGATCCGAAGCTCGACGATCCCGCGCTGGAACTCGCGCTGCCGGGCAAGCTGTTCTACATCGGTGCGCTGGGCAGCCGGCGCACGCACGAAAAGCGCCTGGAGCGCCTGCGCGCGGCCGGCCTGGGCGAACTGACCGGACGCATCCATTCGCCGATCGGCCTCGACCTGGGCGGCCGCTCGCCGGCCGAGATCGCGGTTTCGATCCTGGCTGAAATCATCCAGGTCCGCTACCGCGGCGGGCGCGCGTGATCTTCGGCGAGTTCCCCGTGGAGGAGTGCGACGGCCTGCTGCTGGCGCACAGCCTGCGCCTGCCGGATTGCACCATGAAGAAAGGTCGCCGTCTCACCAGCGTCGACTGTCGGGCCCTGGCAACTGCCGGGATCGCGACAGTGCATGGGGCGAAACTGGACGTGGACGACGTCGACGAGAACGCTGCCGCCGGCCTGGTGGCGGCGGCACTGAGCGGGCCGCGCATCGCGGCGCGCGCGCCGCATGCCGGGCGCAGCAATCTGTATGCGGCGGAGCGCGGCCTGGTCGCCGTCGATGCCGGCATCATCGACCGGATCAACCGGATCGACCCGGACATCACCGTCGCTACCCTGCCGCCGCTGTCGGCGGCAAGAAGCGGCGCGGTGGTCGCCACGGTCAAGGTGATTCCGCTGGCGGTCGGCCGCGCCGTGGTGGACGCCTGTGTCGCGGCCGCCGGAGCGGGCGGGGCGCTGGAGCTGCTGCCCTTCGCGCCGCAGCGCGCGGCGCTGATCGTCACCGAGCAGCCGACCGACACGCCGCGCAACTACATTGCCGCCGTCAACAGCAGCCGTCGCCGCATGCAGGATCTCGGCAGCCATCTCGGCCTGGTGCAGCGCTGCGCCCATCGCACGGATGCCGTGGCCGCCGCGCTGCGCGAGGCGATCGCGGCCGGCTGTTCGCTGGTCATGATCTCCGGCACCACGGTGCCCAAGGACCGGGCCGACACGGTGCCAGCCGCCATCACGGCCGCGGGCGGCGAGATACTGCATTTCGGCATGCCGGTGGAGCCGGGCAACATGCTGCTGCTGGCCCGGCTGGGCGCGGTGCCGGTCATCATCCTGCCCGGTTGCGCGCGATCGCGGCGCATGAACGGTCTCGACTGGGTGCTGCAGCGCATGCTGGCGGGATTGCCGATGGGCGGCGGGCAGATCATGGCCATGGGCGTCGGCGGGTTGATCCGCAGCCCGCTGGAGCCCGACGAAGAAGACAAGCCCGAGCCCGAGCCGGCGCGCACGGCGGCCGGCCGCCGCGTCGCGGCGCTGGTGCTCGCGGCCGGCAGCGGCACGCGCATGGGACCCGGCAACAAGGTGCTGCGCGAAGTCGGCGGCGTGCCCATGCTGCGGCGGGCGGTTAACGCGGCGCTGGCCTCGCGCTGCAGCTCGGTTCGCGTCGTCACCGGCTTTGGCGCGGAGGAGGCGAAGGGCTGTCTCGCCGGGCTCGACGTGGATTTTTCGCACAATCCTGACTTCCTCACCGGCATGGCCTCGTCGTTGCGCTGCGGGCTGGCCGCGCTGCCGGACGATAGCGACGCGGTGGTGATTCTGCTGGCGGACATGCCTTTCATACATGGCGGGCACATCGATCGCCTGATCGCCGCCTTCGATCCGCAGCAAGCGAAGATCGTGGTGCCGATGAAAGCCGGGCGGCGCGGCAATCCCATCCTCTGGCCGCGTGCCTTCTTCGCCGAAATGCAGGCGGTGGAGGGCGATGTCGGCGCGCGCGACGTGCTGCGCCGTCATGCCGATCAAATCGAAGCCGTGGCCTTCGACGACGACGCCATCTTTGCCGACGTCGATACGCCGGCGGCGCTGGACGAGCTGGCAGGCCGATGAGCGTCGAACCTGCATCCCTGCGCGACGGATTTCCGCTGCTGGCGGCAACGCCGGAACTGCATTACCTGGACAGCGCGGCGACCTCGCAGATGCACTGCCTGGCGCTGGATGCCGTGGTGCGCCACGAGACCACCCGGCGCGCCAACGTGTCGCGCGGCACCTACCGCCTCGCCGAGGCGGCCGACCTCGCCTATGAGCAGGCGCGACAAACCGCGGCGCGCTTCCTCAACGCGTCTTCGGCCGACGAGGTGATCTTCACCTCGGGCGCGACGGCGTCGCTCAATCTCGTCGCGCATGCCTTCGGCGCCACGCTCGGGCGCGGCGATCGCGTGGTGATCTCGGTCGCCGAGCACCACAGCAATTTCGTGCCCTGGCAGATGCTGCGCGAGCGGACCGGCGTCGAACTGGCGCTGATTCCGGTGACGGCCGCGGGGCAACTCGACCTCGCCCGCCTGCCCGAACTGATCGACGGCAGGTGCCGCCTGGTCGCCGTCACGCAATGCTCGAACGTCACCGGCGCATGGACCGACGTGGCGACGGTGGTCGCGGCGGCGCGCAAGGTGGGGGCGAGGGTGCTGCTCGACGGCGCGCAGGCCGTGCAGCACGGCCCGCAGGATGTCCGTGCCATGGGCGTCGACTTCTATGCCTTTTCCGGACACAAGTGCTTCGGCCCGGGCGGCGTCGGCGTGCTGTGGGGCCGGGGCGAACTGCTGGCGGCGATGCCGCCGTTTCTCGGCGGCGGCGGCATGATAGCCGCGGTCACGGCAGAAGAGACCACCTGGGCCGCGCCGCCGCAGCGCTTCGAAGCGGGGACGCCGCCCATCGCGCAGGCGGTGGGGCTTGCCGCCGCGCTGGACTGGATGATGAACCTCGACTGGCCGCAGATTCACGCCGGGGAAGCGCGCCTGTGCGAACGGCTGATCGAGGGCCTGCGGCGCATACCGGGCCTGCGCCTGCTCGGACCGGAAGCATCCGCGCGGCGCGCGCCGATCGTCTCCTTCGAGATTGCCGGCCTGCATCCGCACGACATCTGCCAGGTGCTCGATGCGCGCCAGCTCGCACTGCGCGGCGGCCATCACTGCGCCCAGCCCTTGCTGGCCGCGCTGGGCGCCGAGGCCTGCACGCGCGCCAGCATCGCGCTCTACAACGACGAGGCCGACATCGCGGCGCTGCTCGACGGGCTCGGCTTCGTGCTGCGGGAACTGGCATGAACGAAGGCAGCGGGCTCTATCAGGACGCCATCAAGCAGTTCGCCCAGGCGGCGAACGGTCATGGCCGCCTGGCCGCGGCAAGCAGCGAGGCGAAGCTGGACAATCCGCTGTGCGGCGATCGCGTCCGCATGCAGGTTGAAGTGGCCTCCGGGCGCATCGTTGCGATCGCCCATGAAACCAAAGGCTGCCTGCTGTGCCGGGCCGCGGCGTCGGCGATCGGCGCCCGCGCGCCCGGACAGGATGCGGCGGCGATCGAGTCGGCCGCCGCCGCGCTCGAAAACATGCTGAAGGAGGGAGCTCCGGCGCCCGCGGCCTGGCCCGAGCTGTCGATGTTCGAACCGGCGCGCGCCTATCCGAGCCGCCACCGCTGCGTCCTGCTGCCGTTTCGCGCCCTGCTGGCGGCGCTCAAAAGCTCTTCTGCAGCCAATGGGGCAGGCTGACGTGTTCGAACGCGGCGCAGGCCGAAGAGTAGACGCTGGCGACACGGCGATTTGTTCGGCCGGATCGCCTGATACCGTAGCTTTCTTAGCGAGATAAAACGTGTCCACAGATGATGATCGCAAACTGGTGCATACGCGGACGATTACCTGCCGCGCCTTTCGCCTGAAGAACGGCTTTCTCGAAATCGAGGCCACGGTGACGGACCTCAAGGGCCAGGAAGTGCCGTTCCGCTCGCGGCCGCCGGTTCCGGTGGGCGACTACATGCACCGCATGTCGCTGTCGCTGGTGGTCGACGACGACTACGTCGTGCAGGATGTCCGGGCCAGCACCGAGACGGCACCCTGGCCCATGTGCGGCGGGGTCGACGCGGCGTATCGGGGGCTGATCGGGCTGCGCATCAACGACGGCTTTTCCCGCAGGGTGAGGGAGATCCTCGGCGGAGTCAGGGGCTGCACCCATCTCACCGAACTGGTGACGCAGGCCGCCAACACCTATATGCAGGCATCCTGGCCGGACCGCATCGCGCGGCAGATCGCGATCGACCCGAATCCGCGCAACTGGCCCGGCAACCGCGCGCCGGCCTTCGTCGATCAGTGCCATGCCTGGCGTCAGGATGGCGCGACGATGCAGCAGGAATATCCGGAATTGATGGCACCAGGGGAATAGGCGGCAGCAACGCCCGCCGCGGGGAATGCGCGCGCCGGCATCGGCCGGCGGCGGGCTTCAGCGAATCGGGTTGTCCCTGGCCCGGTGCGACTGCAACTGGTGGGAGAGTTCGCGGTTTTCGCGAGACAGCTCGTGAATGCGGAAGGCATCCTTGATGTACTCGATCAGGCCCTCGTCTTCCCACGGCTTAGTAAGGAATTTGTAAACCGCCCCCTGGTTTATCGCGTCGATCACCGAACTGAGTTCGGTATAGGCGGAAAGCACGATGCGCACAGCATCCGGATGGAGTTTCCTGACGCGACGAAGAAACTCGGGGCCGGTCATTTCCGGCATGCGCTGATCAGAGATCACCACGCCCGGATGGTGCTGCGCCAACAGATCGAAATCTTCGCGGGTGCTGGTGATGCTGATGATGCGGTAGCCCTGGATTTCTTCGCAGCCTATGCCGCGCAGGAAGCCGAGCTGGCCTTCGGTTTCGACGTCCTCGGCGATCACGGACAAGCCCAGGCTGTGGGCCATGCCGACCACGGCACTGGCAATGGCGGCATCGTTCGGATTGGATGTGATGTGCGTGACGAAGCCGCGATCGATCTTGATGCGTGAAACCGGCAACCGCTGCAGATGGCTCAGGCACGAGTAGCCGGTGCCGGAATCGTCCAGCGCGTGGTCTATGCCGTCGGCGTTGAGATCGCGCATGGTATGGATGACGTCCTCCGCATTGAGCAGGACGACGCCTTCGGTAAGTTCCAGTCCCAGCCAGCGCGATTCGAGCCCGGCGGCATCGAGCGCGCGCCGCACGATGGCCCGGATGTCGCCGTCGTGGAACTGTCGCGCCGAGAGGGTGACCGCGACGCGGAAGGAGACAGTCTCTCGTCCTGCCACTGCTTGCTGCGCCGGCAGGCCTCATGTAGTGCCCATTCGTCGGCCGCGCCGATCAGCCCGTTGTCTTCCAGCAGCGGAATTTACTCCATCGGCGATACCAGGCCGTGTCCGGGACGTTCCCAACGCAGCAGCGCCTCGGCGTCGATGAGGAGGCCGCTGACCAGATCGATCTGCGGCTGGTAGTGCGGCTTGAATTCATTGCGTTCGAGGGCGCGATGCAAGGCGGTATCGAGGCTGAGGTGCTGGCGCGGGCCGTCGCCCAGTCCAGAACTGAAAAAACGGCAGCAGCCGCTGGCATGGATGTCGGGCGCGGCGGCCGCTTGCGTCGCATGCTTGAGGATGTCTGCCGGCTCGCCGTCCTGCGGAAAAATATCGCGATGTCGACAACGGGATCGAGAAACAGTTCCTGGTCGTCCGTACGCGTCGGCGCTGCCAGTTCACCCTGGATGCTCCGCGCCAGTTCTTCCAGCACATCGAGTCCTCCCGGTTCACTCACCATGAGCGCGAATTTCGATTCGGTGACGCGCGCGATCGGCAGCGTCGGCAATGCCGCGGAGATGACGCGCTTTCTTGCCTCGTTCAGCGCGGCGTCGGAAACGGCGGAGGCCAAGGATGCGACGCTGTTGCTGGTGGATGACGAACCGAGCGTCCTGTCGTCGCTGAAGCGACTGTTGCGGCGCGAGAACTACAACATCCTCACCGCGAACAGCGGCGAAGGCGCGCTGGCCTTGCTGGCCGAGCACGAGGTGAGGGTGATCCTTACCGACCAGCGCATGCCGGGCATGAGCGGTTCCGAACTTCTCGCGCGGGTTCGCAAGATGCATCCGCGGACGGTGCGCATGGTCCTGTCAGGCTATACGGGGCTCGACAGCCTGACCGAGGCGATCAACCTCGGGGAAATCTACAAGTTCATCGCCAAGCCCTGGGACGAAGCCGATCTGATCGGCGCGGTGCGCGACGCCTTCCGTCATTACGCGGACACCGGCGAGGCGCCGCGATAGCTGTCCCGGATGGCGTGACCGCGGCATGGCGCCGCGGTCACGGGATCGCTCCGCTATTTCGTCTTGCTGAAATCCGGTGTCCGCTTTTCCTTGAAGGACGTGATGCCTTCGCGCGCGCTGTCGATGCAGGCCGAGAGGCCGAAGGCCTTGTAGCCGACTTCCAGCGCCGCGGCGAAGCTCTGCGCCGCGGCGGCTTCGAGGATGGCCTGTTCCATGAGGGCTATGCACTCGCGGCTGAGGGGCTGGCCGCTGGCGGCGCGGGCTTCCACCGGCTCGATGCTGACGGCAACCGGCGCGTCGCCGATCGGTTTGACCTTGCCTGCAAGCTGGCCCACGCGTGCCACCGCCAGCGCGATCAGCTGTTGGCAGTTTTCAGCGAGGCCGTCGATGATTCCCTAAAGTAATGGCACTTTATGCCTTGTGGCTTTATCATGATTCCTGGAAAAAGCAGATATTTCAATGAGTTGATATTTCTTTAGTGATACGCCGACGTACTTCTTTTGCTGGCGCATGGGGGTTTCATGGGTAGTTCAGTCATATTCATCGACGAGCGCGTCGCGGACATCGAGTCCTTGATGGCCGGGCTGCCGGATGGGTCGGAAGTTATCCGCGTCGGCACCAACGCCGACGGTCTTGACCAAATCGTCGCAAGCCTTCTTGGCCGATCCGGTATCGATGCAATTCACATCATTTCCCATGGCGGTTCCGGCAGCATTTTGCTCGGAGCGTCTGCAATCGATATCGATGTGCTTGCGACACACGCCGGCCAACTCGAAGCCATAGGAAAGTCGCTGACCGAGAGCGGTGACATTCTGCTCTATGGCTGCAATCTTGCCGCTGGAGACGCTGGCGTGCAGTTCATCGGCAGAATCGCTCAGATGACGGCGGCGGATATCACGGCATCAATCGATCCCAGCGGCTCCACAGGGCTGGGTGGAGACTGGATGCTTGAGGTGACGACCGGACCAATTGAGGCGCAGCGAGTGAGCAGCCCCATCTATTCCGGGCTGCTCGGCGTGAATACAGCGCCGACATTCGTTCTGGGCGACGGCACCCTGATGACCGCCGTCGGCACGGGAGATGACGTTGGTTACAGCATCGCGCTGCTGGCCGACGGCAAGATGGCGGTTACGGGATATGCCATCATGGCCGAGATCAGCAACTTCGCTGTATTCCGCTACAACGCCGATGGCAGCCTCGATAGCAGTTTCGACGGCGACGGCAGGCTTGTCACTGCGATTGGCAGCAGTCATAACTACGGCCAGAGCGTCGCTATTCAGCCCGACGGAAAAATGCTCGTTGCGGGCCGGGTCGCCAGCAGCATCTATTCCGATTTCGCACTACTGCGATACAACAACGATGGCAGCTTTGACAGCAGTTTCGATTTCGATGGAAAAGTGATTACGGATTTCGGCCAAATTTGGGACTCCGGCCAGGTTGTTGCATTGCAGTCGGACGGCAGGATACTCGTCGCCGGCACCAGTTCCGGGTTCGCGCTGGCGCGTTACAACTCTGACGGAAGCCTCGACAGCGGATTTGATGGCGACGGCAAGGTGGTGGCGTTACTGGGTGGGTATGGCGAGGCATTCAGCATGGCCGTCCAGGCGGATGGAGGAATTGTGGTCGGCGGTTATAGCGCCACGGGCGCCAACGACGACTTCACCCTTGTGCGTTTCAACGCCGACGGCACCCTGGACACAAGTTTCGACGGAGACGGCAAGGTCACCACCGACTTCGGTACGGTTGTCGTTCAGGCACACGGGGCTGGCAACGATCAAATACGCGCCATGGCCGTCGACGCTGCTGGAAACATACTGACTGCCGGGTCGAACCTGAACGGAACGACCGGTAACTATGATTTCGCCATTGCGCGCTACAACCCCGATGGTAGCCTGGATACCAGCTTTTCCCTGGATGGCATGCTTACGACCGATTTCGGACCGGGAAGCAACGATGTCGCAACCGGCATCGTCATTCAGACGGACGGCAAGATTCTGGTCGCCGGGTATTGCGGGAACCTCTATACGCCAGACTTTGCCGTGGCGCGTTACAACGCTGACGGCAGTCTGGACAGCGGGTTCGGAACCAACGGTCGCGTCATTACGTCACTCAGTGCCAACGGCGATTTCGCGCGAAGTCTTGCGCTTCAGCCGGACGGCAAGATCGTGGTTGTCGGGTCGGCCTACAACGGCAGCAACAGTGATTTCGCGCTGGTCCGCTACAACCCGGACGGCTCGCTCGATGTCACCTTCGATTCCGCAAGACAGGACACGCTGAACAATTCTCCGATTTTCACGCTACGCGGCAACCCTGTTCTACTGGATTCAAGCGTGGGCATCTACGACGCCGAGCTATTTGCCGGAGGTAACTATGCCGGCGCCTCGGTGACTATTTCCAGGCATGGCGGCGCCAGCGCCGACGATGTTTTCTCGGCAGCGGGCAATTTGGGGATGCTTACCGAAGGCGGCAGTCTCATGCTCTCCGGCGTCGTTATCGGCGAGGTGGTGCAGAATTCGGCGGGAACCCTGAGAGTCGCTTTCAACAGCAATGCGACTCCGTCCCGCATCGATTCAACCCTGAGTTCGATGGGCTACGCCTATGGCGGCTCCAGTCCTCCTGCCATCGTGCAACTGGACTGGGTATTTTCCGACAACAACGATGGATCGCAAGGTAGCGGGGGAGCCTTGGCCGCAGCCGGGGCTACTTCGGTACAGATTTATGTTCCCCCGGCGCCGACGATCTCGATCTCGGCGGCGAGCGCCGATCTCAGCGAGGGAGACAGCGGCACCAGCACATTTGCGTTCGCCGTAAGCCGCAGTGGCGATACCACCGTGGCCTCCAGCGTTTCGTGGGATGTGGCGGGGCTGGGGCTATTCGCCGCAGATGCAGCAGACTTCGGCGGGGCCATGCCCGGTGGCACGGTCAGTTTTGCCGTCGGCGAAACGAGCAAGACGATAGGCGTCTCGGTCACGGGGGACGTCTTGACCGAGTACGATGAGGACTTTGTCGTTACGCTCTCCGGGCCGACCGGCGCAACATTGGGGACCAGGAGCGCTGTCGGCACGATTCGCAGCGATGACGCAATGATTGCCGGCACTTCCGCCAGCGACGCCCTGACCGGTACCGCGGGAAACGATGTACTTATCGGCCGAGAAGGCAACGACACCCTGGATGGCGGCTCGGGCGACGATGTGCTGCTTGGCGAATTCGGCCCGACGAACCTGAACCCGCCAAGTGGTGGAGTTATTACGGTCATTGGCTACGGCATTGATGATGTCCTGTATGGCGGCGGCGGCAACGACATCCTTGACGGTGGCATCGGCGATGATGTCATGGAAGGGGGAGCGGGCGACGACACCTACGTCGTGGCCTCGGCGGGCGACGTCGTTACGGAGGCGACGAGCAACGGAATCGATACCGTCTTCAGTATCGTGTCCTACACGCTGTCCGGCAACGTCGAGAACCTCACGCTCATGGGCGGTACCGCCAATATCGGCGGCACGGGAAACGAACTCGACAACATTCTGACGGGAAACAGCGGCAGGAACATCCTCGATGGCGGTGCCGGCAACGATACCCTTCTCGGAGGGAATGACAACGACCATGTGAAAGGCGGTGCTGGTGCCGACAACCTTCAGGGTGGCGAAGGTGACGACATGTTCTTCCTGGCTTCGGTTGCCGAGTTTGCTTCCGGCGAAGTCATTGACGGCGGCGGCGGCATCAATGAACTTCGCTACACGGGAGACACCGACGCTACGCTGGTGCTCACTGCCAATGTGTCGCGCATCGGCACGATCAGGATCGTAAGCGCGGGCGGCGACTGGTCTGGTACGGCAGCGATCAACGTCGACGCTGCGGCGGCAGTTGGCAACTACGGTTATCTCGACATTGTCGGCAATGCCGGCGACAACGTCCTGATCGGCAACGCGCAAGCGAGTTCCCTCTATGGCCTCCATGGCAATGACACGCTCGTCGGGGGGGCGGGCGATGACTCCATGAACGGCAATGACGGCAGCGATGTGTTCTTGATCGCCAGCGGGACGGACCATGGTCCCAATGAGTGGATCGATGGCGAAGGTGGTGTTGGTACCCCGAACGGAAACGTCAATGAGATACGCTTCACCAGTGCGACACCGGGCGATATGCTGGTGCTTTCGTCCCACATATCGAATATTTTCAGGATCGCGATCGGCAGTGCCGCAGGCGACTCTGGCGGGACCACCGACTTGAATCTGGATGCGTCGGCCTTATCCCAAGGTATCAGCCTGGAGGGAAACGCGGGAGCCAACCGGATTACCGGCTCGGTGGGCGCGGACATTATCAGTGGCGACAGCGGAAACGACACGCTCGACGGCGGCCTCGGCAACGACACCATCGATGGCGGAGCGGGACTGGATGCGGCCCAATATTCGGGCAACCGGGGCGACTACACGATCGCCCAGAGTGACTGGTATCACTACACCATCACCGACAACAACCCGGCAGACAGCGATGACGGCGTCGATGCGGTATTCAGCGTCGAACAGCTTCAGTTTGCCGGCAGCATGGAATCACTGCAGACCTCGGCTTCCTGGCACGGATTCAAGCACCGGCCGATCACGCCGTTCTGGGCGGGAACCGAATGGCAGGTGCAGGACAGCCAGCGCGACTTCGACGGAGACGGCAAGAACGACTTGCTGCTGCACAAGCCGGACGGATCGGTCGCCCTGTGGCTGATGGATGGCGCCGAACGAATTGCCGGCGCCATTTTCGAACCGTCCACGGGACGCACCCTGATCGACGCTATGACCGACTACAACGGCGACGGAAAAACGGACCTGGGCTGGCGCGAAGCCGACGACAGCAACTCGTATTGGCTGATGGGCAGCGGATGGGGAGCGTCCGTTGCGGTGTCTTCGGTGACGCCACCTGATACTCCGCCCACCGAGCCCCCGCCGCCTCCGCCCGACGTGCCGCCTCCGCCGGTCATACCACCCCCACCACCACCCGACGGATGGTGGCAATGAAGGAAAGTTACAACGGTCAGGGTGGATGGCGGACTGAAGTCCGCCCTACGGTTTGCGTTACTTGGTTTTGCTGAAATCCGGCGCGCGCTTTTCCTTGAAGGACGTAATGCCCTCGCGGGCGCTTTCGATGCAGGCCGAGAGGCCGAAGGCCTTGTAGCCGACTTCCAGCGCCTCGGCGAAACTCTGTGCTGCGGCGGCTTCGAGGATGGCCTGCTCCATGAGGTCGATGCATTCGCGGCTGAGTACCTGGCCGCTGGCGGCCTTGGCTTCCACGGGTTCGATGCTGACGGAAACCGGCGCGTCGCCGATCGGTTTGACCCGGCCGGACAATTCGCGCACGCGCGCCACGGCCATGCCGATCAGTTGTTCGTAGTCGTCGGCCAGCGCGTCGATCACGCCGAGTTCATGGGCGCGGCCGGCCTTGAGGCGCTCTGCCTGGCGCAGCATGGCGTTGAAGGTCGAGCTCGCATGCGGCCAGCGGCGGTAGGGCACCACCATGGCGCCGATGCCGTGCACGATGCCCAGCGTCACTTCCGGCATCTGGATCCAGGCACGCTTCAGCGCCACGATGCCGTGGCAGCGCGCCGCAAGCTCGAAGCCGCCGCCCAGCGCCATGCCGTTGAGCGCTGCGACCACGGGCTTCTTCATCCGGTCCAGGTGCACCAGCAGGCGCGAGCAGTCGCGGGCGTACTGCTCGGAGGCCGGCGCATCGCCCAGCATGTCCACGAAGCGGCCGATGTCGCCGCCGGCGCAGAAGGCGCGGGTGCCGTAGCCGGTGAGGACGAAGCCGCTGACCTTGGGGTCGTTCTCGAAGCGGCGGATGACTGAGAGGATTTCGTCGTTCATCTCGTCGTGCAGCGCGTTCATGGCTTCGGGCCGGCGCAGGGTGATGACCTTGATGTCGTCGAGATCGTCGACCAGGATGTGCCGCAGGAAGCCCTGGTAGGCGTCGAAGGGACGCTCGGGCATCGGCATGCCGGGGCGTTCTTCGCGCAGGCGGATCAGGGCGCGGCCGGTGGTCTGTTCGCCGAGGCTGCGCATCAGGTCGAGCGGACCGTTCTTGAAGCCGAGCGCCAGCCGGCAGCCCAGGTCGAGGTCGGCCGGATCGCCGATCTTGCGGTCGACGATGTCGACACTTTGCGAGAACAGTATGCCGAGCAGGCGCTCGCGCACGGCCTGCGCCGTGGCGGGCGCCACTTCGACGCGCTTGCCGGGCGACACGGTGACCCAGGTGTCGACCGAGCGGAATACCGGTGCCGGACGGTAGTGCTCGCCTTCTTCGTCGGCCTGCAGCGTGTTGGTCTCGGTGATGATCGGGTTGCCGTGCGCGAGGTTCAGGACGAAAAAGGGGCCGGCGTGTACAAACTCGGCGGCGACGCTATCGACTTCGGCCGCGGTGGCGCGATCGAGCAGCATGGCCGACTCGTTGCACCAGTTGTCGAAAATGCGGTCGAGCATGAAGCAGGCGACGTCGGCGGTCACCAGCGGCACCTTGCCGGTGGTGCAGAAGGCCCAGCGCAGATACTCGACCACGGCAGGATCGGTCTTGTCCCAGCGGATCACTTCGACGGCCGGGTTGCGCCAGGCCGGGGCGAAGAAGTGCGTCACCGTGGCCCGAGTGGGGTACTTGAGTTCGGAGAAGATCTGCGCCGCCGGCAGCGAACTGGTGTTGGAGGTGATCAGCGCGTCGGGGCGGACCACGGCCTCGATCTGGGCGAAGATCTTGCGCTTGAGCGGCAGGTTTTCGGTGGCGGCCTCGATGACCCAGTCGGCATCGGCGATGTCGGCGTAGTCGAGCGTGCCGTAGAGGTTGGTGATCACCGCCTTGGCGTCGGCCTCGCTCATCTTGCCGCGCGCGACGGCCTTGCGCGAATACTCGGCAAAGCGCAGCAGTGCGCTTTCCACGGCCTTTTGCGAAACGTCGACGAGGTACAGCTTCAGATCCGGCAGCGCGCTCTTGAGGTAATAGCCGATGTCTGGCCCGATGGTGCCGGCGCCGATGATGGCGACGGCGCGCGGCAGGGGACGGGCGGGAGTGGCGAGCAGAGGATTGGCGAAGGGCGTGGTCATGGTCGGGTCCTGTTTGTGTATGCGGTATACAATCAAATTATCCAACATTATCGGCGATCGCACAATTGGCGTGCGGTGCCGGCGGCGCACGCGGGATGCGCAGATTCGGACGCAAGAGTAGACGCTGGCGGAACGGCGCCGCGCACGGCGGGCGACGGCGGCGAACGCTCCCGCCGCGGGGTGTGACGTCAGTTCGACATCAGCACGGGCACGGTCATGTGGCGCAGGATGTAGCGCGTGCCGGCGCCGCGGTTGACGAAGGGGAAGCCGATATGGCCGTGGGCGCCCATGACCAGCAGGTCGGCGTCGCGGTCGGTGACGCGGTTCAGCAGCATGTCCATGATGCCGAAGTCCTCCACCACCAGCACTTCCGTCTTCGCCTTGATTCCGTGCGCCGCGAGATGGCGCGCCGCCTCGTCGCAGGAGGCCTGCCCTTCCTCGGGACGGGCCGCGAAGGACAGGATGACGGCTTCCCTGCAGCCTTCGATCAGGGGCAGGGCGTCGTTGAGCGCATGGGCCGCCTCGCGGGCGTCGTTCCACGCGATCAGGGGGTGCTTGCCGACTTCGGGGAAGTGCCCGATGTAGGGCACCACCAGCACCGGGCGGCCGCAATGCAGGATCACCTCGCTGACAAATTCCTCCGGCACATGGCCCCTGGTCCTGTCGTCATGCTGGCCGAGCACGACCAGGTCGGCATGGCGGGCAAGATCGGTGACGCGGCGCAGCACTTCGGTCTCGCTGCCGCGATTGACGTCGCGCCATTCCGCGTGGGCCAGCCCGGCGGTCGCTTGCTCGAACGCGGCCTTGCTCGCGTCGCGGGCCGTGACATATTCCTGGCTGGGCCACGTCGCCACCAGGCCCACCTGCTGCGCCTGGGCCAGTTGCCCGAACACGCCGGTCAGCCGGGCCTGGTGCTCGCGCGCCAGCGAGACCGCCAGTGCCAGCCTGGCGGCGGTGCGTTGGTCCTGATCCAGATGGACCAGCAAGTTCTTCAGCGGCATGATCATCGACTCCTGTCATTGCGGGATTGTGGGTTGGGCGGCGTCCCGAACAGCTCGCGCAGCCGGGTTTTCAGCACCTTGCCGGTATTGTTCTTCGGCAGGGAATCTACCATGACGTAACGCTTGGGCCGCTTGAAGCGGGCGATGTTGTCGAGGCACAGTGCATCGAGTTCCGCGCTGTCGGGCGCCGGCCCGCGGGGAACGATGAAGGCGACCACGATCTCGCCCCATTCCGGATCGGGCTGGCCCACCACCGACACCTCGCTGACCGCCGGGTGGCGCAGCAGCACTTCCTCGACTTCACGCGGGTAGATGTTGGAACCGCCGGAGATGATCACGTCCTTGCTGCGGTCCTTCAGCGTGAGGAAGCCGTCCTCGTCGAGGCTGCCGACGTCGCCGGTATGCAGCCAGCCGTTGCGCAGGGTTTCGGCGCTGGCGGCGGGATTGTTCCAGTAGCCGGCCATCACCGTGTCGCCGCGCACCAGGATTTCGCCTATCGCGCCCGGGGGCAGCGGCCGGTCGTCGGCATCGGCCACCCGGATCTCGACGCCGGTGAAGGCATGGCCGACCGAAGCCAGGCGCTGTTCGTAGCGCGGGTGCGAGGTGTCGGCATGCAGCGCCTTGTCGAGGCAGGTGATGGTCATCGGCGATTCGCCCTGGCCATAGATCTGCGCCAGCTTGCCGCCGAAGCGCTGCAGCGCGGCCTTGCAGTCGGCGACGTACATCGGTCCGCCGCCGTAAATGATGGTCTTGAGCCCCGCGCTATCGGCCTCGCCGGGATGCTCGACCAGCCTTTTGACCATGGTCGGTGCCGCGAACAGGCTCACGCCGCGATGCACCTGCAGCAGCGAGTAGATTTCGGCGGGATCGAAGCCGCCCGATTCGGGGATCACGTTCACTCCGGCGTGCGCGACATGGGGCAGCATGTAGAAGCCCGAGCCGTGCGACATCGGCGCGGCGTGGAGAATCACATCGCCGGGCGCGATCGTGTCGACGTCGGACAGATAGTTGAGGATCGCCGCCATCAGGTTGCGCATGGTCAGGGTCACGCCCTTGGGCCGGCCGGTGGTGCCGCTGGTATAGAACAGCCAGGCCGCGTCGTCGGCCGCGCGCGGCGCCATCGGCATGGCCGCCGCGGCGAAAAGTCCGGCGTAGGCCGGGCCGCTGACGTTGTCTGCGTCGATCACCGCCTCCAGACCGGCGACGGATAGCGGGGCGACGGCATCGTACAGGTCGGTGGTGGCAAAGCACAGGCGCGCGCCGCTGTCGGCCAGGATGAATTCCAGTTCCTTCGGATGAAGCTTGGCGTTGATCGGCACCGCGACCAGCCCCGCGTGCCAGCAGGCGAACATCAGTTCGACGTATTGCGGGCAGTTCTTCATCACCAACCCGATCCGGTCGTTGGGCTGCAGCCGTGCGGCGAGGCCGGCGGCGAGGCGGGCGACGCGCGCGGCCAGCTCGGCATAGTTCGCCAACAGGCGCTCGCCGCGGGCCAGCGCGGGCCGCCGCGGCCAGGTCTGCGCGGCGCGGACGAGCAGGTGGGCGACGTTGACGCTCATGGCGGGGGACGCGGCGTGCTCGGCGTCACCAGCGCTTTGCAGAACACCATGAAATAGAGAATGAACGCGGTGGCCCACAGCGCCGCGGCGAGCGCGACGACTGCGTTGCCCAGGCCATGCACGGTAGCCGCCAGCCGCAGCAGGGCGGCGACGAACATCAGCACCCAGGCGACGAGCATGGTCGGCGGCACTACCAGCGGGCGCCCGGTGTGGCGCAGGCTGACGCGGGTCATCAGGCCCAGCATCATCAGGCCCAGGCTGCCGACGGTGAAGGCATGCAGCCACGCCGCTTCGGGCACGATGCCGGTCAGCTCGGCCGCGGCCTTGAGGGCGAAGGCCAGCACCAGCCAGGCGAAACCCAGATGCATGACCAGCACCAGCGGCACGTCTGCCACGCGCCAGCCTTGCCAGCGCGCGCAGCGCCAGCCGTGCAGCAGCGCGCAGGCCAGCGCCGCGCCGCCGGTCCAGGCGGGCGGGGCGGCGGCGAGGTCGAGCACGGCGAGCAGCAGCAGCGCCCCGGTGGCGGCAATCTCCAGCGTCATGTTGAACAGCGGCACATCGCCGCGGCCCTTTTCACGCAGGGCGTTGCCGGTGAAGATCGGCGCCAGCACGCCGCCCTTGAGAACGTAGAGCACGATGATGGCATAGACAGCGAGGCGCAGCGCCAGTCCGGCCTGGGCGTGGTTCGCCGTGAGCATTCCGTGGTGATAGACCAGGTTGGCGGCGAACAGCGCGAACAGGATGGGCAGCAGCAGCAGGTAAAGCCGGTTCGCCGCGTGCAGCAATTGCGGCGCGAGCATGATGAACACGGCGGGAAACAGCAGGCAGTCGATAACGCCCGGCAGCGGCGCCGGCAGCCAGGACGAGGCCCAGAACGCGACGCGCCCCGCCAGCCACAGGGCTGCCAGCAGGACCAGCCGGCCGCCGAGGATTTCTTCGGTGCCGGCCCAGCTCGGCAGCGCGGTCAACACGATGCCCGTGATGATGGCCGCCGAGAAGCCGAAGATGAACTCGTGGCCGTGCTGCAGTTTCAGCAACTGGTCCGAAGGCAGGTTCCACAAACCGAGAAATGCGCCGAGCCAGGCCGCGACCAGCAGCGGCGCGTAGAGCGCACCGAGCAGATAGAAAGGCCGGAATGCGCTGGCCCACAGCGGTGATGAGGTCAAGATCGGGTTGGCAGATGGAAAGGGCAGACGCAATTATGCGGTATGCAGCTCCTTGCTTGTCGCCACTGCCGGCCTGTCGAAGGCCGCCAGCAATTCCTTCTGCTTCGCCCGTGCCTGCAGGATGCTGCGCTCCTTGACCGGTCCGTAGCCGCGAATCATTTCCGGAATGCCGGCGAGCGCCACGGCGGCATCGAGCCGGCTGTGGTCGAGCCTGTCGAGGATGTGTGCCACGGTGTGCTCGTAATCGGCGATCAGTTCACGTTCCTGTCGGCGCTCGGCAATGCGGCCGAAGGGATTGAGCGCCGTGCCGCGCAGGAATTTGAAGCGGGCGAGCAGCTTCATGGCCGGCATCAGCCACGGCCCGAAGCGGATCTTCTTCGGCTCGTCGCCCGGCTTCGCGCCGCGGCTCCAGGGCAGCGTGATGTGAAAGTTGAGCTGGTAGTCGCCCTCGAAGCTGGCGGCGAGCGCGCGCTCGAATTGGGGATCGCTGAACAGCCGCGCCACCTCGTATTCATCCTTGTAGGCCAGCAGTTTGAAGTAGTTGCGCGCCACAGCCTCGGTCAGCGCCGTGCCGCCGGCGTCTACTCCCGTTTCGTGCCGCCTCACCTGTTGTACGCGAGTGACATAGCGCCGGGCATAGGCGGCATCCTGATAGGCCGTCAGGTAATCGCGGCGACGCTCGATGAGTTCGTCGAGATCGACCGACAGGCGGTACGCCGGGTCCTGCAATTCGTTGGTCGCCGCCAGGGCTTCGACGCCCGCGGGATCGAGGGCCGCGCGCCGCCCCCAGGAAAAGGCGCGCTGGTTCTCCTCGACGCTGGCGCCGTTGAGTTCGATCGCGCGCAGCAGGGCCGCGGAGGACAGCGGCAGGAAGCCGCGCTGGAAGGCGTAGCCGAGCAGGAAGATATTGGTGGCTATCGCATTTCCCATCAGGCGCGTCGCCAGCCGGCTGGCGTCGATGAAGGTCGCGCCTGCGACGCCTACCGCGTCGACCACCGACTGCTCCATGGCGCCCGCGGGAAAGGCGCGGTCGGGGTTGCGCATGAATTCGCCGGTAATGGTTTGGGCGGTGTTCACCACGGCTTGCGTGGTGCCGATGGCGGTTTTGGACAGGGCATCGTCGCTCACCGCGACGACGATGTCGCAGCCGAGCAGCAGCATGGCCTCCCCGGTGGCGATACGCACCGAATGCAGCTGGCTTTGCGTCGGGGCGATCCTCACGTGCGACATCACGGCGCCACCCTTTTGCGCCAGACCGGTCATGTCGAGCACGGTAACGCCCTTGCCTTCGAGGTGCGCGGCCATGCCGAGCAGGGCGCCGAGAGTCACCACGCCGGTGCCGCCGACGCCGGTGATCAGGATGCCGTAGGGCGCCGCCAGTCGCGCGGGCACGGGTTCGGGCAGATCGGCGAACTCGGCGGCTGCCGACTGCAGGGCGCGTCCCCGGCGCACCATGCCGCCGTGTACGGTGACGATGCTGGGGCAGAAGCCGCTGATGCAGGAATAGTCCTTGTTGCATGAGTGCTGATCGATGGCGCGCTTGCGGCCGAATTCCGTTTCGACCGGAATCACGGTCAGGCAGTTGGACTTGGCGCTGCAATCGCCGCAGCCTTCGCAGACCATCGCGTTGATGAAGACGCGCACGGCCGGGTCGGGGTAGAGACCGCGCTTGCGCCGGCGACGCTTCTCGGCGGCGCAGGTCTGGTCGTAGATCAGGATCGTGACGCCCGGGGATTCGCGCAGTTCGATCTGCGTCGCTTCGAGCTGGTCGCGGTGGCGGATCTCGACGCCCGGGGCGAAGTCGCGGACGCCGGCATATTTCTCCGGTTCGTCGGACATCACGATGATGCGCTTGACGTCTTCCGCCGCGAGCTGCCGCGTCAACTGCGGCACCGTCAGCGGGCCGTCGACCGGCTGGCCGCCGGTCATGGCGACGGCGTCGTTGAACAGCAGCTTGTAGGTGATGTTGACCCCGCCGCCGGGCCGCCCCAAGGCGGGGCTGACATTTTTACTGGAGCGTAGCGAACCACCGTCACCCCCTTCCTTGGGAAGGGGGCTGGGGGGATGGCTCATCTGATTCGCGGCGACTGCGGCGCGAATCGCCAGCAGGCCGGAATGGAAATAGGTGCCGTCGCCCATGTTGGCGAAGACATGCTGCGTGCCGCTGTGGCCGGCGATGCCGAGCCAGGCCGCGCCTTCGCCGCCCATATGGGAAATGGTGAGTGTATTGCGACCCATCGTGACGGCCATCAGATGGCAGCCCACGCCGCCGAGGGCGCAGCTGCCTTGCGGCACCTTGGTCGATTGGTTGTGCGGGCAGCCGGGGCAGAACCAGGGCGTGCGCATCAGTGCCACGCGCGGCCTCGACAGGGCCCGGGCCTTCTCGTCGAGGAAGGCGATGTAGCTGTCGATGCGCGCCGAAGCATGGGAGCGGCCGATGCGTGCGGCGATGGCGCGCGCGACCAGGGCCGGCGTCAGCTCGGCCGTGGGCGGCAGCAGCCACTGATTCACCGGCACCGGCCATTCGCCGGATTCGTCGTACTTGCCGATGACGCGCGGGCGCACGTCTTCGCGCCAGTTGTAGAGCATTTCCTTCAGCTGGTATTCGATGATCTGGCGCTTCTCCTCGACCACCAGGATTTCTTCCAGGCCTTCGGCGAAATGACGCACCGAGTCGGCTTCCAGCGGCCAGGGCATGCCGACCTTGAACAGGCGCAGGCCGATCTCGGCGGCGCAGGCTTCGTCGATGCCGAGATCGTCCAGCGCCTGGCGCACGTCGAGATAGGCCTTGCCGCAGGCGATGATGCCGAGGCGCGGGCGCGGGCTGTCGAAAATGATCCGGTTCAATCGATTGACGCGGGCATAGGCGATCGCGGCATAGACCTTGAACTCCTGCAGGCGACGTTCCTGCGCCAGTTGCGGGTCGGGCCAGCGCAGATGCACGCCGTCCGGCGGCAAACGAAAATCGTCGGGAATGACAATTTTCATGCGCTCGACGTCGAGTTCCACGGTGGCCGAACTCTCGGCCGTGTCCGAGGTGACTTTCATCGCCACCCAGCAACCCGAGTAACGCGACATGGCCCAGCCGTGCAGGCCGAAGTCGAGGTATTCCTGCAGGTCGGCGGGCGCCAGCACCGGAATGCCGCAGGCCGAGAACATGTGTTCGCTCTGGTGCGCGACGGCCGAAGAGCGGGCGGAAGGGTCGTCGCCGGCGATCAGCAACACGCCGCCGTGCTTCGCGGTGCCGGCATGGTTGGCATGCTTGAACACGTCGCCGCAGCGGTCGACGCCCGGCCCCTTGCCATACCACATGGAAAAGATGCCGTCGAATTTCGGCTGGGGAAATAGGTGCAGTTGCTGCGTGCCCCAGATCGCCGTGGCCGCGATGTCTTCATTGACGCCCGGCTGGAACTTGATGTCGTGTTGCCGCAGGAAGGCCTGTGCTGCATGCAGGGCCGTGTCGAGTCCGCCCAGCGGCGAGCCGCGATAGCCGGAAATGTAGCCGGCCGTGTGCAGGCCGGCGCTGCGGTCGATGGCATGCTGCAGCATGGGCAGGCGGGCGAGGGCCTGCATGCCGGTGAGAAAAACGCGACCGTGTTCCCGCCGGTACTTGTCTTCGAGTGAAACGTTTGCCAGATCCATCTGCTGCTCCTCCGTGTCGCTGCGCCGTGTCCGGCGTCCGGGTCACACGCGCGATGCGGACCGCATCGCGATTTCAGCGGGGGCGAGAGGGCGGCGTCAGGGAACCGTGGGTGGTCGTGCACCACCAGTCACGATGCCGGGTCGAGATGCGGTGGGAGGGCGTCATGTGAGCAACGACGGGGTGGGAACGGGGCGGCCGGCGGCCGCCCCGGGGCTCCTCAGTCCTTGATCAGCACGAATTTGCCGTCCTTGACGGTGACCAGCACCTGGCCACGAAGGTCGTAGCCGGAATGGTCCTTGGCCGACATCGTGATGACGCCTTGCGACGCCAGCATGTCCTTGGTGTCTTCCAGCGCGTCGCGCAGCGCACTGCGGAATTCCGGCGTGCCCGGCTTGGCCTTCTTTGCGGCGATCGGGATGGCGCGGACCAGCAGCAGTCCGGCGTCATAGGTGCCGGCGGCGAAGATCGGCGGTTTGGCGCCGAAGGCCTTCTCGTACCCGCTGACCAGGTCGAGCGTGATCTTCTTGGAGGCGACGCTGTCCGGGATCTCGCCGGGCACCACCAGCAGCGGTCCCATGATCAGCGCGCCTTCGACCTTCTTGCCGCCGATCTGGACGAAGGCGCCAGAGGCTGCGCCGTGGGTCTGGAAGATCGGCCCCTTGAAGCCGGAATCGATCAGCTGCGAGTGCGGCATCGCGGCGTCGGCGCCCACTCCGGCCACCATCATGGCATCGGGCTTGGCGGCGATCATCTTCAGCGCCTGGGCCAGAGCCGTGGTGTCCTTGGAGCCGTAGCGCTCGTTGGCGACGAGCTTGATGCCGGCCTTTTCCGCCATCGGGGCGAAGGTCTTGTACCAGTTCTCGCCATAGGGGTCGGCGCGGCCGATGAAGGCTACCGTCTTGACGCCGCGCTTGCTCATGGCCGCGACCAGCCCTTCGCTGATCACGTCGTCGTTGGGGTGGGTCTTGAACACCCAGCGCCTCTTGTCGTCCATCGGCAGCACGACGGCGGAGGTGCCCACCGGCGCCAGCATCGGCGTCTGCGCCTCGGCCACGAAGCCCAGCACGCCCATCGCGTTGCCCGAGCCGGACGGCCCGATCAGGGCGTCGATCTTGCTCTCACCGAGCAGTTTCTTGGTCAGTTGCACGCTTTGCGTGGGATCGCTGGCGTCGTCGAACACCAGGTACTCGACGCTGAGGTCGCCGATCTTTTTGGGCAGCAGGGCGACGGCGTTCTTCTGCGGGATGCCGACAAAGGGTATCGCCCCCGTCGATGACGCGATGACGCCGATCTTCACCTGCGCCTGGACCGACATGGATGCGGCCAGTGCCAACCCGGACAGCGCCAGTAACAGCTTCCTTGCTTTCATGGTGTCTCCTCCTTGATTGATGTTGTATGAAACTGTTTGCTGCGTTCTTTTCTTGCAATTCCGGCCTTCAACCGGCGATGATGCCCTGTTCCTTCAGGCGGGTGCAATCCGCGGCTGCAAGTCCGGCTTCCTTCAGTACCGCCATTGTGTCCTCTCCGTACTTCGCAGGGAAGCGCAATTCGGTCGCCACGCCCGCAACATCCACCGCCATGGGCTGCATGCGTATCGTCTTGCCGGCGGGCGCCTGCGTCGTCGTCAGCCGGCTGCCGACCGCCGGCATTTCGCGCACTGCCGGAATGTCGTGGATCGGCGCATGCGGAATGGTCGCCTTGCGGAAGTCGGCCGCGATCTCGGCGGTGCTGTGCCGGCAGGTAACGGCCGCCATGTCGCGGTGAATGGCTTCGCGCTCGCGGACGCGACCCTCGTTGGTGACGCGCACCGGGTTGGCGACGGGCGCGAAGTAGGGAATTTCGGTCAGGCGGCGCCATTGTACGTCGCTGCCGATGGCCATGTAGATGAAGCCGTCGGCCGTGGGATAGACATTGGTCGGAATGAACTTGCGATGCTCGTTGCCGCAGCGGGTGATTTCGGAGGGATCGCAGTCGAAGTCGAGCAGGGGCAGGGTGGTGATCAGCCAGGAGGCGGCCGCCTGCAGCATCGAGACGTCGATGCGGCTGCCCTTGCCCGTTTCGGCGCGCTCCAGCAACGCCATCATCACGTTGGCGTAGACCTCGTCGCCGGCCTTGAGGTCGATCAGCGGCACGCCGGACAGCGTCGGCGGACCGTCGGCGGGCCCTGTCAGTTCCATGTAGCCGGCCATCGCCTGGATCACCGGATCGTAGCCCGGCGCATCCGGGTACTCGGGTCCCATGGCCGAGATGCCGGCCCAGATCAGGTCGGGCTTCACCGCAGAAAGGGTTTCGTAGTCGATGCCGAGCTGCTTGTAGCGCTTGGGCACGGTGTTGCAGCAGAAGACGTCGACGTCGAGTTCCACGATCAGGCGTTTCAGCAGCTCCTGGCCCTGCGGATCCTTCAGGTTGAGCGCGATGGCTTCCTTGCCGACGTTGGGCGCGATGAAGTAGCTGCGCCGGTCGTCGTCGGCGACGCGGCTGCCGATGTAGCGATTCGGGTCGCCCGGCAGGCCGTCGCCGCTCGGCGTCGACTCGATGCGTATCACGCGCCAGCCGAGCTGGGCGAAGCGCAGCGTCGCATACGGCAGCGACAGCGCCTGCTCCATGGACAGTACCGTGCGTCGCTTCATGAAAACCTTCCGCCACAGAGACACAGAGACACAGAGAAAGCCAGCATGGAGAAATTGCTCTGCCTTTGCATTTCTCTGTGTCTCTGTGTCTCTGTGGTTCGCATGTTGAATTTCATTCCGCCTTCCACGGCTTCCAGTACAGCTTCGGCGTCTGGCCGTGGAGTGCGCGATAGACCTTTTCCGGAGTGAAGGGCAGCTCGAACATTCTTGTGCCGGTAGCGTTGGCGATGGCATTGGCGGCGGCGGCCGCCATGCAGATTGCCGGCGCTTCGCCGACGCCCTTGGCGCCCTGCGGCCCTTCGCCGTCCATCGATTCGATGAAGGCGATATCCATTTCGGGAATCTCCGGCGCCGTGACCAGCTTGTAGTCGCGGAAATTCGGGTTTTTCATGACGCCGTTTTCGATCATCAGGTCTTCGGTAAACGCATAGCCCTGGCCCATGACCACGCCGCCCTCGATCTGGCCCTCGATCCCCAGCCGGTTCAGCACGCGGCCGACGTCGTGGGCGCCGGTGACTTTCACCAGCTTGACGAAGCCGGTATCGGTATCGACTTCGACTTCCACCACTTGCGTGCCCCAGGCATAGGCCGCCGAGACGTCGCCCTTGAAGCCCTTGTCCTGATGCACGCTGGGCGGCTCGTAGTAGAAGGTGGTCATCACCAGTTCGGCCTTGTCCTGGAAGTGCAGGTTGCGCAACAGCTTCGACAGTTCGACGATGGCTTCGCCTGTGGCGGCCTGGATCACGAAGCCGCCGCGCAGATCGAGGTCGCTTTCGGCAGCTTCGTATTTCTTCGCCGCCACGGCGAGGATCTTGGCCTTGGCCTTCTTCGCCGCGCCGATCGCCGAATTGCCGGCGATGAAAGTGGTGCGGCTGGCATGCACGCCGACGTCCCACGGCGTGATTGCCGTGTCGTTATTGACCACGGTCACGGCCGAGATGGGCAGGCCGAGTTCCTCGCAGACCAGCTGCGAGAGCACGGTCTCCGAGCCCTGGCCGATTTCCGAGGCGCCGGTGATCAGCGTCACGTTGGCGAAGTCGTCCATCTTGAGGATGGTGCCGCAGCCGTCGGAAGGATAGATCTTGGCGCCGCCGCCGACATGCAGCATCGAGGCCATGCCGATGCCGCGCCTGATATTGCCGGGCTTGTTTCTATTGGCCGCGTTCTCCTTGAACTTGCGCGAGAAATCGCTGCGCGTCGCGGCGGTCGTGATGCAGTCCTTGAAGCCGCAGCTCTTGAAGCTCATGCCCTGGCCGGTGACTTCGCCCGCATCTTGGGCGTTCTTAATGCGGAACTCCAGCGGGTCCATGCCGATCTTCTCGGCCAGCATGTCCATATGCTGCTCGATGGCGAAGGTGGCCTGCAGGTTGCCGTAGCCGCGGAAGGAACCGGCATAGGGGTTGTTGGTGTAGACGGCGGCGGTATGGTAGTCGCAGTGCGGCACGCGATAGAGCGAGGAGAAGGTCTGCATCATGACGAAGGGCGTGGTCGCGCCCCACGACGTGTAGGCGCCGTTGTCGTGCAGCGTATGGACCTGGCGGAAGGTCAGCGTGCCGTCCTTCTTGCAGCCGGAGCGCAGCGTCAGCAGCACCGGCTGGCGCGTCGGCGAGGCGAGGAATTCCTCTTCGCGGGTGAATAGCATCTTGACGGGCCGCCTGGCGGCGCGGGCCAGATACAGGCAGATCACCTCGAAGGGGTAGATGTCGAGCTTGGAGCCGAAGCCGCCGCCGATCGGCGGCTGGATGATGCGGATGCGCGCCGGATCGATATTCAGGTATTCGGCGAACTCGCGCTTGTGCAGGAAGGGCACCTGGGTGTTCGAGTACATCAGCACATTGCCCGAGGCGTCGAACTCGGCGATCATGCCCGAGACGCCCATGCAGCAGTGCGTGACGTAGTGCAACTTGAATGTGTCCTCGACCACCACGTCTGATGCCGCCTCGCCCTGGACCACGTCGCCGTGGGCGTAGTCGAAGCGCATGGCGATGTTGTCGGGCTTGCCCTTGTGGGCGATCGAGGTCCCCTGCTTGAGGTGCAGGTGGGTGCCGTCGGCGCCGTGCGGCTCGGGGTGGATCAGCGGCGCGCCGGGTTTGATGGCGTCCTCGGGATTGCCGATCACCGGCAGGTCTTCGTACTCCACCTTGATCAGCTTCAGCGCGGCTTCGGCGATCTCCTCCGATTCGGCCGCGACGGCGGCGATCTCGTCGCGCTCGCTGCGGACGCGTCCGACCTTGAGCGGAAAGTGGTCCTTGGCGACGCCGATCGGACGCTGGTCGGGAATGTCGGCGGCCGTAATCACCACGTGCACTCCGGGCAATGCCTTGGCGGCCGAGGTGTCGATCGACTTGATCAGGGCGTGGATTCTGCCTGAGCGCAGGATCTTGCCGTGGAGCTGGCCCGACAGGTTGATGTCGTGGATGTAGCGGGTCCGGCCGCTGGCCTTCTCGGGCGCATCCATTTTCTGGATGCGCTTGCCGATCAGCGAGTCGGGCTGGATGATTCTGGGCTTCTTCTCTGCAACGTTCATGGTCTGGTCCTTGTCCTTACGCGCCGTCGGCGGCGACGATGGCGTCGACGATCTTCTTGTAGCCGGTGCAGCGGCACAGGTTGCCCTCGATGCCGCGCTTGACGCAGGCTTCGTCGGGGCGCGGATGCTTGTGCAGCACATGATCGGCCTGCATCACCATGCCGGGTGTGCAGAAGCCGCACTGCACCGCGCCGTGTTCGACGAAGGCGTCAAGCAGGGCGTCAGCCCTGCCGTCGTTGGCCAGTCCCTCGATCGTGGTGACATTGCGGCCGTCGCAGTCGACGGCGAACATCAGGCAGGAATTCAGCGAGGCGCCATCGACCTGGATGGTGCAGGCGCCGCATTCGCCTTCGCCGCAGCCGTACTTGGTGCCGGTGAGGCCGATGACGTCGCGCAGCATGGCGAGGGTATTCATGGTGACGTCTACCGCAACGCGCCGCTTGACGCCGTTCAGGGTGAATTCGATGTCATGCTTGAGCGACATGGCTGAGTATCCTCTTGGTGATGTTGTGGATCATTTCCTTGCGATACCATGCGGTGGCGCGCACGTCGTCGATCGGCTTGACCTCGTCGCGCGCGACGGCCGCCACCTTGTCGATGGTGGCCGCATCGAGCCGCTGGCCTTCCAGCGCCTGCTCGGTCTGCGAGGCCCGCACCGGCGTAGGCGCGACGGCGCCGAAAGCCACGCGCACGTTGGACATCACGCCGTCCTTGAGCGTTCCCGCGACACCGATAGAAATCGTCGAGATGTCCAGTGCCGGTCGTGTGCCGTGCTTGTAGAAGCGCGCGACGTGATTCTCTGCGGGCACCGGAATGCGCACGCAGGTGACCAGTTCGCACAGCGACTTGCGCGTTTTGCCGGGCCCGACGAAGAAGGTCGACAGCGGCATGCTGTGGCGATAAAGCTTGGCTTCCGGCATTGAGGCCAGTTCGACCGAGGCATTCAGCACCAGCAAGGGAATCAGCGTGTCGCCGGCCGGCGAGGCATTGCAGATGTTGCCGCCGATGGTGCCCGCATTGCGGATCTGGTCGCTGGCGAAATGGTCGCAGGCCTCGACCAGCACCGGCAGATGCTCCTTTACCAGCGGGTGCTCCATGATCTCGGTAATCGTGGCCAGCGCGCCGATGCGGATTTCCCTGCCTTCGAGCGTAATGCCGGACAGTTGCGGAATGTGGCGGACGTTCATCAGCGTGTGTTTGATCTTGACGCGCCCGGCCTGACTTTGCGGCGTCAGGTCGGTGCCGCCGGCGAGTATGGTCACGTCGCCGTCCTTGAGGCACTCGACCGCCTGGTCGAGGCTGGTCGGTGCGAAGTAGTGCTTTAGTTCGGTCATGTTATTTCCTCATTTGAAACGGAGGACACCAAGGCAACGCATGAGGCGCCAACTCCCTCCCCTTCAAGAGGAGGGCTGGGGTGGGGATGGGCCAAACTGGCAGTGCAAGGGCCGATAGAACGCCCGATTCGTTCCCCATCCCCCTCCCGGCCTCCCCCTTGAAGGGGGAGGAGATGCGATCCCTGCGGCCCTGCGCTCTCTGTGTTGATAGTGATGTCCATATCTAAAAACGGATCGGTTCCTGGTAGCGGCCAAATACGCTGACCAGTTCTTTTGTCATTTCCCCGACGCTGGCGTAAGCCTTGACCGCTTCGACCAGCGCCGGCATCACATTGGTTCCTGCTGCGGCATCCTTACGCAAGCGGGTCAGCGCGACAGTAACTGCCGCGTTGTCGCGTTCGGCGCGGATGCGCTTGAGGCTATCGATCTGCACCCGCGCATCGTCCTCGTTGTAGGGGTGGAATTCGACGGGGTGGTCCTCTTCCTGCTCGTTGCGGTAGCAGTTGACGCCGACCTTGGGGAATTCGCCCGACTCGATCTTGCGCTGCATGCCGTAGGCCTGGGCCGAGACCTTGGCCTGGATGGAGCCTTCGGCCACCATTTTGACGATGCCGCCCTGGGCATCGACTTCTGCCATGATCTCCTCCATCTTCTTGCGCATCTCGTTGGTCATGGTCTCGACGTAGAACGAACCCGCCAGCGGATCGACGGTTTCGGTGAGGCCCATTTCCTCGATCAGCAACTGCATGGTGCGCAGCGAGATGCGCGCCGAGTACTCAGTGGGAATGGTGTAGGCCTCGTCATAGGAACACAAGGCCATGGTCTGCGTACCCGACAGCGCCGAGATCAGCGCGTAGTAGGCGCCGCGCACGATGTTGACTTCGGGCTGCTCGAAGGTGAGGCCGCCGCCGCCGCCCGCGGCGATCATGCGCAGCCACATCGAGCCGGGTTTCTCGGCGCCGTACTGCTCCTTCATGATCTTGGCCCACAGGCCGCGCCCGGCGCGGAACTTGCAGACCTGCTCGAAGATGTTGCCGAAGATGTTGAAGTTGTACGAGAGGCGCCCGGCGAATTCGTCCACCGGCAGGCCGCGCCGGATCGCATCGTCGGCGTAGGCCTTGGCGATGCAGAAGGCATAGACCATCTCCTGTGCCGGCGTCGCCCCGGATTCGCGGATGTGGTAGCCGCAGACCGATACCGGCGTGTACTTCGGCGCTTCCCTGGCACAGTATTCGATGGTGTCGCCGACCAGGCGGATCGAAGGCTCCACGGGAAAGATCCAGGTGCCGCGGCCGATGAATTCCTTGAGGATGTCGTTCTGCGCCGTGCCGCGCAGTTCCTTGATGTCGTAGCCGCGCTTCTCGGCCATCGCCAGGTACATCGCGATCAGGATCGCGGCGGCGCCGTTGATGGTCAGCGAGACGGTGATCTTCTTCAGGTCGATGCCGTCGAAGGCGATTTCGAAGTCGCGCAGGGTGTCGATCGACATGCCGACGCGGCCGATCTCGCCTTCTGCAAGCGGGTCGTCGGAATCGAGGCCGATCTGGGTCGGCAGGTCGAAGGCGACGTTGAGCCCGGTCTGGCCGTTGGCGATCAGGTACTTGAAGCGCTGGTTGGTATCGGCCGGATTGCCGAAGCCGGCGTACTGGCGCATGGTCCACGGCTGCTTGCGGTACATCTCGCGGTGGATGCCGCGGGTGAAGGGATACTGGCCGGGCTCGCCGACCATGTCCATGCCGCCGCTGGCTTCGACGTCGGCCGCGGTGTACAAGGGCTTGACCTCGATGCCGGACTCGTTGATGACCTTCTTCATTTCTGGCTTTTGTGGAGCGTTCATTTCACTTCGCTCCTAATGTAGTCGCAGATCGCATCCAGTTTCGAACCGGAGGGGAAGATGCCCTTGAAGCCGAGTTCGCGCAGTGCCGCGTGGTCCTGTGCCGGCAGGTTGCCGCCGATGACCCACAGCTTGTCGGTGAGGCCGTTGGCTTCGAGCAGGGGTTTCAGCTTGCGGCAGAAGGGGATGTGCGAACCGGCCATCGAGGACAGCGAAATCACGTCGACGTCTTCTTCGAGGGCGATGCGCGCGATCTGTTCCGGGGTCTGGCGCAGTCCCGTGTAGATCACCTCGAATCCCGCGTCCATCATGGCGCGGGCGACGACCTTGGCGCCCTGGTCGTGGCCATCCAGGCCGGGTTTGCCGAGCAGAACCTTGATTCGGCGTTCTGTTGCGTTCATGACGATACTTCTTTCGCAATGATGAGTTTGAGTATTTCGCTGGTACCGCCGCCGATCAGCGTGAAGCGCACGTCGCGCAGATAGCGTTGCACCGGGTATTCCATGGCGTAGCCGTAGGAAGCGAAGACCCGGGCTGCCTTGTCGCAGACCGTGGCCGCGGTTTCGGTGGCGAACAGCTTGGCCATCGCCGCTTCCTTGTGATAGGGCTTGCCCGCGTCGCGCCGCCAGGCCGCGTAATACACCAGGTGTTCGGCGGCTTCGAGTTCGGTGGCCATCTCGGCCAGCTTCATCTGGATCGCCTGGTAGCGGTTGATCGCCTTGCCGAATTGCTTGCGTTCGCCGGCATAGCGCACCGCCTCACCCAGCGCGGCGCGCGCCACGCCGAGGCCCATGGCGCCGGTGATGATGCGGATCTCGCCGAGGGTCTTGCGCAGGTGGCCTTCGCCGTCGCCTTCCTCCTTCGACAGGCGATGGCTGTCGGGGACGAAGCATTCGTCGAAGGCGACTTCGGAAGTCGGCAGCGCCCAGACGCCCATCTTGTGGATTTCGCGCCCCACCGTGATGCCCTTGAACTGCTTTTCGACGAGGAAGATGGTCAGCTTCTTCTCTTCGCCGGCTTTGGCGAAGACGGTGAAGAAATCGGCCACCGGCGCCGAGGTGATCCAGGTCTTCTGGCCGTTGAGCACATAGCCGCCCTCGACCTTCTTCGCCGTGGTGGCGATGGAATCGAGGTCGGAACCGGCATTCGGTTCGGTCATGCAGATCGCGCCGATCTTTTCGCCGCGCAGGGCCGGTTTGAACAGGCGCTCGATGATGTCCTCGTTGCCCAGCAGATGCAGGAACTTGGAGCCCTTCAGCGATTGCATGGCCACGGCGCCCGCCAGCGACATCGAGCCGCGGGCGATTTCCTGCAGCGCCAGCGCGAACTCGGTCAGCGCCGTACCGCTACCGCCAACTTCTTCGGGATAGCGCATGCCGAAGAAGCCGAGCGCAGCGAGTTCCTGGAACAGGGCGTGCGGGTATTGTTTCGCTTCGTCCAGCGCGGCCGCCTGCGGTGCGATGCGCTCGTCGCAGAAACGGGCGAAGGTGTCGCGAATGGACTGCTGTTCGCTGGTCAGTTCGAAATTCATCGCTCTAGGCAGCCTCGTAGCCGTAGTCGCGCTTGGCCGCTTCGGCGGTGATCACGCCGTTGCGAATCTCCTCGGCCAGCAGCTTGCGGTCACGTTTCTTCGGGTCGCCGTAGCCGCCGCCGCCGCTGGCGACCTGGTGGTAGGTGGTGCCCATGGGTACGCCGGTGATCAGGTCCTTGTTCTTCGGCACCACGGTCTGGCCGTCGGGGTAGTGCAGGCGGATGAAGTTCAAGCCGCCTTCGCCGCCGCCGAAGAGACCGAAGGCCGGCTCGAAATCGCCGTCGCCGAAGGTCACCAGTTGCGTGTTGTCGGAGCCGATCCTGAAAATGGTCTCGACGCCGAGCCCGCCGCGCCACTCGCCGGCGCCGGCGGAATCGGTCAGCAGTTCGTGCTTGATCAGCGTGTGCGGCGTCTGCTGTTCGAACATCTCGTAATCCTGGTCGAGCACGCCGCCTGAGGCGTCGATCATGCCGATGTGGTCGTAGCCGTCGGTGCCGCGCATGGCGCCGGAGCCGCCCTTGAGGCCCATGAAGCCGATGTCGACGTACTTCTCGTTGTTGCCGGGATCGATGCCGGTGGTCAGTGAGGCCAGCAGGTTGTTCCAGCCGGCGGTGACGCGGTCGGGCATCACCGGGGCCAGCGCGCGCTGGATCGCGTCGGCGTTGGGCGGGCAGAGGTGGTTGCCGAAGGTGGTGGCCTTGGGGTAGGCCGCATTGAGTATCGTGCCGCTGGGGATGACGATCTCGATCGGCTGCACCATGCCCTCGTTGTGCGGGATGTCCGGGTTCACCATCTGCAGCAGGGTCAGGATGGTGGCCGAGGCGCTGGAGGTGAAGGTGCCGTTCACGAAGCCGTTGGTCTGCGGGTCGGTGCGCGAGTAGTCGAACTTGATGTGCTTGTCCCTGACCTCGATGTCCACCCGGATGGTGTATTTCGAACCGACGAAGCGGCCGTCGAAATACACGTAGCCTTCGCCCGAGTAGTTGCCGTTGGGGATCTTGGCGATCTCGGCTTCCATCATCTTGCGCGTGGCGTCGAACAGCGCCTGCTTGTGGGCTTCATAGCTCTCGACGCCGTATTTTTTCAGCAGTTCCTGCAGGCGCCGCTCGCCGACCGTGCAGGCGCCCATCTCGGCCTTCATGTCGTGCTGCACGATGTCGAGCCGCACGTTGGCGAAGATCAGGTTCCACACGTCCTTGCGCAGCTTGCCGCGCTCGACCACCTTGACCGGCGGGATGCGCAGGGCTTCCTGCCAGACCTCGACCGCGTTCGGGTTATAGCCGCCGGCGACGTTGCCGCCGATGTCGGCCTGGTGGCCCTTGACCGCCGTCCACGCCACCAGCTTGTCCTCGAAGAACACCGGCTTGAAGGCGGCGACGTCGTTGTTCTGGTTGCCCAGGCTGAACACGTCGTTGTGGAAGATCACGTCGCCGGGATAGATCTCGTCGCCGAAATACTCCTTGATGTACTTGCACACCGGCGCCAGCGAGAAGGCCAGGATGGGCAGGTTCTCGGTCTGCTCCAGCATGTTGCCGTCGGCGTCGTAGAGGCCGGTGACGTAGTCCTTGGCTTCGCAGAGGATGGGCGAGCGGGTCGTCTGCTCCATCGAGATGCTCATCTCGTCGGTGATCGACTTGAAGGTCCGCGCATAGACGGAAAGCAGGATGGGATCGATCTTGGTGGCGCTCATACCAGAGCCTCCTTGTTGTCCTTGAAACATGCTTTTGCGAGGTCTTCGCGACCCTTCTGCCAGATGACGAAGGATCCCAGGGCATCGATCGCGCAGTCGTAGGCGTCGCTGACGAAAATCGCCGTGGTGACCTGCTCGATCATGGCCGGGCCGGTGATGCGGTTGCCGTAATGCATCTTGTGTCCGTCGTAGACCGGGGTTTCGCGGAAGCCCTTGGTCTCGGGGATGTACATGCTGCGCTTGCCTTTCATGGCTTTGGACGCGTCGGCGCCGGCCCAGGCTTCCTGGCGGTAGGTCGGCTTGTCGGTGATGCCGATGGCCTGGACGCGGACATTGATGATTTCGATCGGGGTGTTCTCCGCTTCCAGCGAATAACCATACAAGCGGTTGTGCTCGGCATTGAAGGCGCGGGCGATGGCGACGGTGTCGCGGGCATCGATCAGTTCGCGCGGTACCGTGAAGGAGACCTCGTGGTATTGCTTGATGTAGCGGCAGTCGAACTTGACCTCGTAGCGGCGGCGCTCTTCGGCGATGCGTTCCTCGACCAGTTGCCGCGTGCCGTCCGCCGACATCTCGTCGATCATGGCGGTGAGTCTGGCCCAGTCGATGGCTTCCAGGCGGGCGACGAAGGTGCGCACGAAGTCGTGCTTGAGTTCGCTCATCAGCATGCCGAAGGCGCACAGCACCGAGGATTCGCGCGGCACGATCTGCAGCGGGATTTCGAGCTCGCTGCAGATCAGGCAAGAGTGGATCGGGCCGGCGCCGCCGGCCGGGATGAAGGGGAATTCGCGCGGGTCGAAGCCGCGCTTGATGGTGACTTCGCGCACGCCCTGGGCCATGTTGTTGCAGGCGACGCGGTACATGCCGGCCGCGGCTTCCTCGACCGACAGCCCCATCGGCTTGGCGATATGCTCCTCGATCGCGGCGCGCGCCGCGGCGGCATCGAGCTTCATCCGGCCGCCGGCAAAGAAACCGGGGTCGAGGTAGCCCAGCACCACGTTGGCGTCGGTGGTCGCCGGCAGCTTGCCGCCCTTGCTGTAGCAGGCCGGACCGGGATCGGCGCCGGCGCTTTGCGGACCCATGCGCAGCATGCCGCCTTCGTCGAGCCAGCCGATCGAGCCGCCGCCGGCGCCGATGGTGTGGATGTCGAGCATGGGCAGGGCGATCTTGTGGCGGGCGATTTCGCCGTCGTTCTTGATCATCGGCGCATCCACCGCGACCGAGGCTTCAAAGCTGGTGCCGCCCATGTCGGTGGTAATGCACTTGTTCTGGCCGTGCAGGCGCACGTAGAAGAGGCCGGCGCCGGGGCCGCCGGCGGGACCGGAAAGCAGCGTCAGCGCGGCTTTCTCGCGCGCCAACTGGGGCGTGATGACGCCGCCGTTGGATTGCATGATCAGCAGCAGGCTGTTGAAGCCGATGCCCTTGAGGCGGCCGACCAGCTGGTCGAGGTAATGGTTGAGCTTGGGCCCGACGTAGGAATTCAGCGCCGTGGTGCTGACGCGCTCGTAGAAGCGGATCGAGGGCAGCAGGTCGGTGGACACCGAGAGGTAGGCACCGGGCATTTCCTTCTTCACCAGTTCCGCGGCCGCCTGCTCGTGGGCCGGATTGGCGAAGGAATTCATGAAACAGATCGAAACGGCTTGCACGCCTTCCTGCTTGAACAGGGCGATCGCCTGCTTGATCTGCGCCAGGTCGAGCGGCGTCGTCTCGGCGCCGTGGCGGTCCAGCCGTCCCGTGATGCCGGCGCGCAGGTAGCGCGGCACCAGCGGTTTGACGTTGGTGTAGCGGTTGTTGTACTGCTCCTCGCGGATGCCGCGGCGCATTTCCAGCGCATCGCGCACACCTTCGGTGGTCAGCAGGCCGCACTTGGCGCCGGTGCCGGTCAGCGTGGCGTTGGTGGTGACGGTGGTGCCGTGCACGATGGTGTCGATGGTCGGCGCGAAGGCTTCCAGCGTCAGCGGCGGGTTCATGCTGGCGGCGATGTCGGTGAGGCCGTTGACCACCGCGATCGACGGATCGGACGGGGTCGACAGCGTCTTGAAGATCGCCGGCTCGGCGTCGTCGCGGGTTACCACGAAGTCGGTGAAGGTGCCGCCGACGTCGATTCCGATTTTTAGCGCCATAGGGTGTGCTCCGTCATAGCTGGACTGTGTTTAGTGGGGACAGGCGGCGCGCGCGACCATCTGGCGCACGTCTTCCTTGCGAATCTTGCCCAGCGCGGTTCTCGGCAGCTGGTTGACCAGCACCACTTCCTTGGGCAGCTTGAAGCGGGCGATGCGTCCTTCGAGCAGCTTCACCACCTGTTCGCCGGTGAGCGGGCTGTTGGCTCGCGGTACCACCACGGCAACCACGATTTCTCCCCAGCGGTCGTCGGGCCGGCCGATCACCGAGGCTTCGACGATGTCGGGACATTCGATCAGCAGGTTCTCGATCTCGGCCGGATAGATGTTCTCGCCGCCGGAGATGATCATCTCCTTGCAGCGGCCATCGACCCAAAGGTAGCCTTCGTCGTCCTGATGACCCATGTCGCCGGTGCGGAACCAGCCGTCGTTGAGGACCGCCTTGGTGGCCTCGGGCGCATTCCAGTAGCCGGTCATGACATTGTCGCCCTGCACCAGAATCTCGCCGGTGACGCCGGGTTTCACGTCGGCGCCCTGGCCATCGACGATGCGCAGCCGGCAGTGGAGCGCCGGCTTGCCGGTCGAGCCGGCCTTGCGGTGCGCATCCGCCGCCTTGAGGTATACCGCGATCGGACAGGTTTCGGTGGAGCCATAGACCTGCACCAGCGGGGTGCCCTTGGCATGAACCGCATCGATGACGTGGCGGGGAACGATGGTCGAGCCGGTGGTGATCATGCGCAGGCCGGAAAAGTCGGCGCCGGCCCAGCGGCGATGAGCCATCATCATGTCGAGTTGCGCCGGCACCAGCACGGTCAGCGTGACACCCTCGCGTTCGAGGGCGTCGAATGTGGCGTCCACTTCGAATTTGGGATGCAGCACTACGGTGCATCCGGCCTGCAGTGCCGGTGTGGTCTGGTTGTTCAGGCCGCCGACGTGGAACAGCGGCAGGGTGGTGAGGATGACGTCGCTCGTCGTCAGATCGTGCATGTCGGCGCTGTTGGCGGCGTTGCAGATCAGCGCGCGCTGGGTCAGCAGCACGCCTTTGGGCTTGCCGGTCGAGCCCGAGGTGTAGCAGATCAGCAGAGGCGTGTCCTCGCCGGCCTGCGGGTCGCGGGGGGCCGGGCCCTTCGCCCGGGAACAGAACTCGCTCCATGATGTCCAGCCGTCCGCGGCGAGGCCGAAGCTGACCGGCGTCGTGCCACCCAGCGCACTGCGGAAGCTTTCGGTCTGGGCGACATACTGCCCTTCGACGAAGAGCAGCGCCGGCGGGCAATCCTCCAGCATCTGCCGGTGCTCGGGACCGGCCAGTCGCCAGTTGAGCGGCATGAACAGCGCGCCGACGCGGGCGGCGGCGAACAGCAGGGCCAGCATTTCGGGGCTGTTGAAGCCGAGGAAGGCCACGCAACCGCCGCGCTTCACTCCGGATGCGGCAAGCGCCGCCGCTACCCGGTCGACCAGTTCGGCAAACTGAGCATACGAAACATCGCGCCCGGGAAAGCGAATGGCCGTCTTGTCGGGCGTCAGCCCGGCATGGCGGTCAATCCAGTCGGCGACGTTCATGCGCTGGCGACGTCCGGATTCATTTTGCGTCGCAGACTTCCAAAACCACCGACATCGCGGTGTCGCCCGCGGCGCAGCCGGTGAATAGTCCGAAGCCGCCGCCGCGCATGGCCAGTTCCTCGATCAGTTCGATGATGGCGCGGGTTCCCATCGGTGCCTGGGGATGTCCCCACACCAGCGAGCAGCCGAAGTTGTTCATCGACTTGAGGTCGGCGCCGGTCTGTTTGGCAAGGAAAATGTCATTGACCGCGAACGGGTTGTGCGTCTTGATCGCGGTCATCTGGGCGATGCTGCGGTCGGCCTGATGCAGCGCGCGCTGCGCCGCCGGCAGCATTGCTTCGGGCATGTAGGCCAGCGCGACGCGGGCGAGGCCGAAGCCATGCAGGCGCACGGCAATCTTTTTGTCGGCGGACAATTCCCGCGCCTTGTCCGCCGTGGTGACGATGATTGCGGCGTTGCCGTCGGCGGGATGCGTCTGGCCGCCGAAGGTTACGGTGCCGCCTTCCACTACCGGCTTCAGCTTGGCCAGTCCATCGGGCGTCGATTGCGACACGCCTTCGTCGCCGGCCATGGTGTTTGCGGTCTTCTTGAAGTTGGGCGTCGGCACGTCGAAGGGCAGGGTCATGAAGCGCCTGAGAAAGGCCGAGTCGTTTTCCAGCGCCTGGCGATACTGCTCCTCGCGCCGCAGCACCAGTTCGTGCTGCTCGGCAGTGCCGATGCCATGCTTTCTGGCGACGTTTTCCGCTGTCTGCAGCATGGCATGGCCGCCCAGCGGGTCGCAGCCGAAATTGTCCATCACCCAGTCCTCGGCCGCGCCGGTGCCGCCGGGGCCGCGCGGATTGGGGTAATAGAGGTGCGGTCCGTTCGACGTGCGGTCGCAATTGATGGCGAGCGCGGTGGTCGTCATGCCCGCTTCGATTTCCTGTGCGGCAGCGAGCAACGTGCGCACGCCGGTGGCGCAGGCCTGCATCAGCGTCGGGCCGCCCGCCTGCGACGCACCGATCATGCCGGTGAGCCAGGGCAGGCCATAGAAGGAATGGTTTTGCGGCACCGAGAACCCCAGCACGCCGTAGTCGATGCCGGCGGGATCGATCTTGCGTTTGGCCAGCTCGACCCTGGCCACGTGCGCGGCGAATTCGATGCTGTGGAGGTTGGCAAAGCTGCCCTGCCAGCGGGCGAAGGGCGTGCTCCAGTAGGCGCCGTAGGGGATTTCTGCTTTGAAGGTCATTTCGCTATTCCATTTCCGCGTGATGCCGGAACTTCCGGCAGTGGTCTTGCTGCCGCGCCGATGGCGGGCAGCAGGGGACAGCTCTAGCGCACTGAGGCGTTCTGTTCCGCCTGCTTTTCCTGGTCGATCTGCTCAATTGCTGCGATGAGAAAGTGTCTGGCCGCTTCAAGGTGCTTGTGCATCACCTCGGCCGCGGCGTCCGCATCGCGCTTCTTGAATGCGGCGTAGATGTTCTTCATGCCGGTCAGCGCGGTCTTTCTTGCGCTTGCATCGCCCAGGGTCAGGACGCGCAGGAAGCGCACATGGCCGACGTACTGGTCCAGGAGCTTGGACATGCGCCGGTTGGGCACCAGGGCGCGCCATGCATTGTGGAAGCGGCTGTTGGCATCGAGGAAGGCGCGAAAGTCGCCCTTCTTGTCGGCGGCGGCGGCATCCTCGATCGCCGAGGCCATGCTGGCGAGGTCGGCGGGGCTGCTGATTTCGGCAACGGCGGTGCGCATCGCCGCGGGCTCCAGCAGAAAGCGCAACTGGTAAATCTCCTCGATGTCGGCATCGGTCAGTTCGGGGACGACGAAGCCGCGCCCTTCGACCACGATCATGCCTTCGCTTTCGAGACGGGCCAGGGCCTCGCGCACAGGAGTTCGGGAAACTCCCAGTTGCGCCGCGAGGCTAACCTCCTGCAGGCGTTCGCCCGGCCGAATCTGATGGCTGCCGATGTTGTCGCGCAACTGGTGATACACGCGATCGGCCAGACCGGCAGGTCTTTCGAGGGGTTTGATCGAAGTGTTCATGGCAGAATGAAATGCACTATTGCACTCGCGTCATGGAATACTGGATACTGTATACGCAGTAAGTCGAGAGTGTCAATAGAAACTGGTGATCACGGATGGGTCTTTCGCTTGACGATTTGGCATCGGGGGTCGCGGCCGGCGAGCGTCCGGCCCTGGCGCGGGCGTTGTCGCTCGCCGAGCGGGATTCGGCGGCTGCCGCCGGCCTGCTGTCCCGCCTCGCGGACAGCCTGGGCCGCGCCCATGTAATCGGCATTACCGGGCCGCCCGGCGCCGGCAAGTCCACCCTGGTCGGCGTCATGCTGCGGCAGTTCCTCGAAATGGGGCAGCGTGTGGCCGTGCTCGCCGTCGATCCGTCGAGCCCGGTGACAGGCGGGGCTCTGCTCGGGGACCGTTTCCGCATCGGCGAGTCGGCCGCCGACGACCGCTCCTTCATCCGCTCCACGGCCACCCGCGGCAGTCTGGGCGGCCTGACCGGCGCCGCGAGGCAAATGGTGGCGCTGATGGACGCTGCGGGCTTCGACCTCGTCATGGTCGAAACCGTGGGCACCGGCCAGTCCGAGATCGACGTCGCCGGGCTGGCGGATTCGATCGTGGTGGCTTTCCCGCCGGGGCTGGGCGACGAATTGCAGGCGATCAAGGCCGGGATTCTCGAACTGGCGGACCTGCTGGTGGTGACCAAGAGCGACACGGCCGGGGCGCAGCTCGCCTGTCAGGCCTTGCGCACCGTGGCGCCGCTATGGCGCAGCGCGCCACCCATTCATCCGGTCAGCGCGTTGACCGGCGACGGAATCATCTCGCTCGCCGAGGCGATTCTCGAGCGTACCCGGAATCCGGAACCGTCGGCACGACGGGCCGCGCGGGCCGCGCAGCCGGCGGCGGCTTCTCTCGCCGAGACCTTTCAGGATCTCCGGCTCGAACTGGATACCCGTCTGCCCTTCGATCCGGCGGCCGGTTTGTCGATCCGGTCGATGGATGCCGCCGCTCCGGCATCCGGCCTGCAGGTTCAGTGCAGCGTCCGGCCCGGTGGCGATGCGTTTCAATTGGGCGCCGTCGCCGGCGCGCTCATGACCCTCGCCGCAGACAGGAAGCTGAGTTGCCGTATCGAGGATCTGGACCTGGCCGGCGGCCGCATGCAGTTGCTGCTGGAACACGCGGCCTAGGTCGCAGAAGGAAAAAAATGGACTTGAGCGAAATCAGGACGGCTGTGCTGGAGACGCTGAAGTCGATAGCGCCGGAAATCGATGCCGGCAGCCTCAAGCCGGACCAGCCTTTGCGGCGGCAAATCGATCTGGATTCGATGGACTGGTTCAACGTGGTCGGCGGAATCCGTGAAAGACTGCAGGTCGACATTCCCGAGAGCGACTACGGCCGGCTCACCACGCTGGATTCGATGGTCGCCTGCGTCGCTTCCCATCTTGCCGCGCCCGCTGCCCCGGCCGGGCGCGCGGAGCCGGTCGCTGCCGCGAAATTTGCGCGCACCCATCAACTGCTGGATGGCAGACAGGTCAGCGTGCGCCCGATCCGCAAGGAGGATGCGCCGCTGGAGGCGGATTTCGTCCGGCATCTGTCGAACGATTCCCGCTACGAACGATTCATGGTCAGCATGAGGGAACTGCCGCCGTCCAAGCTGAAATACCTGACCGAAGTGGACTACGACCAGCATATGGCGCTGGTGGCCATCGCCAACGGCGGCGGCACGGACGTCGAAGTGGGCGTGTCGCGCTATGTCATTGCGCCGGGCACCACCCGCTGCGAGTTTGCGGTCGCCGTGGACGATGCGTGGCACGGTTCGGGCCTCGGCGGCGTGCTGATGGGAGACCTCATGGAGATTGCCCGGCAGCGGGGTGTGACCGAGATGGAGGGCTTCGTCCTGACCGCCAATCACAAGATGCTGAAGCTTGCGCGCCAGCTGGGCTTCACCCAGCACCGCGATCCGGACGACCGCGACACGGTGCATGTGGTGCGCAAGCTGTAAATCCTGCTGCAGGCGACGCCGGGGACAGAAGCAAGAATGGGGACCGCAGTCCCCGTTCGCACGATCCGGAGCGGAGCTTCCTAGTCTTCGTACTTGAACGACATCGAAACGCGCGCCCGATAGGCGGCCACCTTGCCGTTCTCGATCTTCATGTCCAGCTTGGTAACTTCCGCGACACGCAGGTCGCGCAGGGTCTTGGCGGCGGCTTCCACCGCCGCGCTTGCCGCAGCTTCCCATGATGTCGGGCTGGAACCTACAACTTCCACGATTTTGTAGACGGTATTTTCATTCTTCGATTTCTTTGCCATGGTCGCCTCCGATGAACTATTGGTTGGGCTGAGTTCTGCATCAGCGAATCCATGATAGTCCAATCGCTTGAACCCTGCAGTATCGAAGGCAAGAGTAGACGCTGGCGCTACGGCGCCGGGGCTTCAGCGCTGCTCGGGAAAGACCTTCTGCAGCAGCGCGAAGAACTGCTCGCGCTCGGCGTCGCTGAAATTCTGCAGCAGCCTTTTTTCGTGCTGAGTGACCTGGCGCTTCAGCTTGCGCAGCAACGCGCTGCCCTCGGCGGTCAGGCGGATGGCATTGGAGCGGCGGTCGTTGAGGGCCGCGCGGCGTTCGACGAGGCCGCGTCGCTCCAGATTGTCGATCACCGTCACCACCGTTGAACGGTCGAGATGCGTGGCGCGGGCGAGGTCGCTTTGCTTGAGGTCGGGGTTGGCTTCGATGATGATCAGCACGCCGAACAGGCCGGGCGTGACGTCGAGTTGCCCGGGGCCCTGGGCGAAATCGCGGAATATGGCGATCTGCGCCATGCGCAGGTGGTAGCCGACCAGATCGGGCAGGAGCCCAAGATCGAGTTTTGCCTTCTTTTCTGTTTTCCTGACGGTAGTCATTGTCTGAACCTCGGCTGGCAGAGGGGCGGTCGGGAGCGCCGGAACCTCCCGCTCTCGATCATCATGAGGGGGAGGATACCAAACCGGAGGGACTTTTCGCCTTGTGCCCGGCCGAAAAGTCGGGATTGATGCTCGTGGGATGGACGCCGGCGCTGCCGGCCGGCGGAGCCGCAGCGGCCTGTTGCCGATACCCGTGGCGACGACTGCCCTTGCCGGCTCGGTCAGGCGGCCTTTTTCGCCATCAGACGGTCGTACTTCGCCTGCAGTTCGTCCTTGCTCTCGCGATGGGCCGGATCGGGAACGATGGCGCGCACCGGGCAGACTTTGACGCACTGGGAGGTCGGGTGATGGCCGACGCATTCGGTGCACAGGTCCGGGTTGATGGTGAAAATCTCTTCGCCGGCCGTGATCGCCTTGTTTGGGCAGGCGGCCAGGCACACGTCGCAGGCAATGCAAAGGTCATTGATGATTAGCGCCATTTGGATTTCTCCTCGATTGATGTTCGGTTCTGGGTTCTGAAGCGGTCCGGCAGAATTATCGCCAGTGCCGGGCTCTTATTCCTGACCCAGCGGCGGGTCCGGGTCCTCGGTCGCGATCGCGTCGCCGGGGCCGCATTGGCTCAGCCAGGCTTCCAGCCAGCCGATGTGTTCCTGTTCTTCGGCGGCGAATTGGCGCGCCAGCGCTTTCACGTCGGCCGCCTGCGCGCTGTTCGCGACGCCCGTATAGAACTCCGCCGCCTTGCGCTCATGCTCGTAGGCGAGGAGGATGGCCTCGCGCACCGACAACTGGTAATGCACCCTGCCGGTGTCAATGGCCTCCGGGCTTTCGACGCCATTCCATTTGAAGTCCCACGGGGCGTAGTGCGGCAATTCGACGTTGCGGCAGAGGTGGGTGATTTCGCCGAGATGCTTCTTTTCCGCGGCTTCGAGCCGGCGGAAGATCGCCGCGACGGCGGTCTTGCGGTGGGTTTCCATCTGCACGGCCAGTTCGCCGTAGCGTTCGGCGGCTTCCGTTTCCATCGCCAGCGCGTGTGCCAGGAGTTCGGGCACGGTGGCGATGGCGCCGCCCTTGGTGCTGTCGGTCATAGTGCGAACCTCGCTTCGAGTTCGGCCACGGAACCATCGGTCTGCTCGAATTCGGGCCGGAATGGCGGGCGATTGCCCTTGTACAGCACCTTGCCGACGTTGAAGCCGTCGTCGGTCATCAGGCGGCGGGCGGCGCGGGCGGCGTCATCCGTGACGTCGACCACGGCGGTGCGCACGATGTCGCGCCATTCCGCCTGTTCCGGACGGAAAGTGACGCAGGGGCTGAGCACCTGGACCAGCGAGAATCCCGGGTGGCGAATGGCTTCGACGATGATCTGGGCCATGTTGACCGGGTCGCTGCTGGAAACGCGCGCGACGAAATTGGCGCCCGAGGCGAGGCCGACCACCAGCGGCTGGAAGGGATTGATGCCGGTACCTTCCGGCGTCAGCTTGCTGCCTTCCCAGTCGGGCGAAGTAGTGGGCGAAGCCTGGCCCTTGGTCATGCCGTACACCTGGTTGTCCATGACGATGTAGGTCAGGTCGACATTGCGCCGGCAGGCGTGGAGGAAATGGTTGCCGCCGATCGAGAAGCCGTCGCCGTCGCCGCCGGTGACCAGCACCGTCAGGTCGGGGCGCGCCAGCTTGAGGCCGGTGGCCACCGGCAGGGCCCGGCCATGCACGCCGTGGAAGCCATACACGCTGGTATAGGCCGGTATCCGCGAGGAACAACCGATGCCGGAAACGACGGCGACCTCTTCTGGCGGCAAGGCCAGCTCGGCCAGGGCCCGCGTGATGGCGTTGAGTACCGTGTAGTCGCCGCAGCCCGGACACCAGATCGGCTTGAGGTCGGACTTGTAGTCCTTGGCGGCGTATTTCTTCGTTTGCGCGCAGCTTTCCATCACGAGCTCCATGCGTTGAGTTGTTCAAGGATGCGGCCGGGACCGAAGGCCAGCGGACCGGCCTGGTGTAATGATCGCGTGTCCTGCGGCAGGTCGTAGAAGGCCCGCAGCATCCGGTAGAACTGGCCGCTGTGCGATTGCTCGACCACCACGGCGCGGGTTATTCCCTTCAGGACCGCTGCCATTTTTTCCGGTTGCACGGGAGCGATCAGGCGTACCGAGATCAGGCGCGCCTTGCCGCCGGCATCCGAGAAGCGGCGCAGGGCTTCGCGCGCCGGGCCGGTCGAGGAACCCCAGGTGATGATCGCCGTGTCGCCGGCGCCGGCTTCCGCGTCTTCGATCTCGGCCCAGTGGTCGCCGTAGTTGAACTGCGTCAGCTTGCGGCTGCGCTTGTCCATTTGCGCCTGATGGTCCGAGGCCTGCGACGAAGGCGTGCCGAGTTCGTTGTGCTCCAGGCCGTCGGCGGTATGGGTCAGGCCGGGGGTGCCGGGAATCGCCATGGGCGAGACACCGGAGGCGGTCACGGCATAGCGCTTGTAGCGTTCGCCTTCGACGGCGGCGGTTGCGGTCAGGCGCTGGCCGATGAAGGACAGCTCGGCCGGGCGCGGCACGATGGCGCGGGCCTGGCCCATCGCCTGGTCGGTCAGCACCAGGGTCGGCGTCTGCATGGCCTCGGCCAGATGCACGGCCCACTGCGTGGTGAACAGGCAGTCGGCCACCGAGTTGGCGGCGACCACGACATGCGGCGCATCGCCGTGCAGGCCATACACCGCGATGTTGAGGTCGCTCTGTTCCGACTTGGTGGCGATGCCGGTCGAAGGACCGACGCGCATGACATCGACCACGACCAGCGGCACCTCGGCGGCAACCGCGAGGCCGAGCGATTCGATCATCAGGGACAGGCCGGGGCCGGAGGTGGCGGTCATCGCCGGCACGCCGCCGTAGGAGGCGCCGATGATCTGGTTGATCGAGGCCAGCTCGTCTTCGGCCTGGACCAGCTGGCCGCCGACCTTGGCCAGCGAGGGGGCCAGCCATTCGAGGACCTCGGTGGCGGGGGTGATCGGATAGGCGGCGACGAAGCGCACGCCGCCGCGGATCACGCCGAGGCCGGTGGCTTCGTTGCCGGTGATGCTCCAGCGCGGTGCGGACGCGGCGGCAACCGCGGGCAGTTTCGGGATCGCGGGCAGATCGGCGGCGGCCGCAATGCCGGCGTGGAAGGCGGCCATGCTGGCGTCGATCGCCGCCTGGCCCTTGCGCTTCAGATGCTGCTCGACCACGGCCTGCATGGCTTCCGCCGGCAGGCCGATCATCGCGGCGATGGCGCCGAGGGCGACCATGTTGGGGCGGCCGTTCTCGATTTTCTCGGCAATGGCCGTCATCGCCAGGCCCGCCTGGCGCGGGCGGCCGCCGAGCAGGGCGGCCGGCGCGTCGCCATGGGCCGGATCGCCGACGATCAGGCTGGTTTCGACCAGCGGGATTTCGGCCGAGAAGCGCCCGATGTTTTCCCAGTCGATGGCCATCAGCAGGTGGAAGCTGTCGTCGTGCGACATGACCGGTTCGGTGGCGAAGCGCAGCATGGCCGCCGCTTCTCCGCCGCGGATCTGCGGGCCCGACGAGCGGCTCATCAATGCATACCAGCCGGCCTTGGCCGCCGCTTCCAGCAGCAGGGAGCCCGCCGTCACGACACCGGCGCCTCCGCTGCCGGCGATTACGAGCGAGACGCTTTGCACTGTCATCTGTTTCTCCCCTTCCAGGTGTGAATGGCGGTTCATGGGCTCGGCAGCAGAATAGCAAATCTACGCTGGAAGTCAAATGATTGGAAGTCCAGCAGAAAGGGCCGATGAATTTGCCGGGCCGCCAGCGTCTACTCCCGGGGCGAGCGGACGACAAATGCCAGGGAGGCAGCTCAGGTGCGCAGGAATTCGCGCTGCCTGCCTTCGAGCAGAAGGCAGGTGAGCACGCCGCTGCGGTAGGCGCCGGTATCGATGCCGATGCGATTGGCGCGAATCACCGGATGCGCCGAAATGCTGTGGCCGTGCACGATGACCGCGCCATGATCGGCGTCCGAATCGAGAAAGGTCTTGCGGATCCACATGCGGTCGTGGTCGTTCTGCCCGGCTAGCGGCACGCCGGGGCGCACGCCGCCATGGACGAAATAGTAGTCGCCGGCTTGATGGCAGATCGGCAGCGAGCGGAAGAAGTCCAGATGCGCCTGCGGCAGCACGGCCGCGAAGCGATCGCGCAGGGTGGCCAGACTGGCGTCGTCGCGGGCCTCCCGGTCGGGAATGGCGACGCCGTAATGCGTCAGGGCTTCGAGACCGCCGTAGTTGAGCCAGTGCCGCCCCGCGTCGAGGTCGCCGCCGAGGAAGTTGAGCAGCAGGTCTTCGTGGTTGCCCTTGAGTGCGATCCGCTCGAACCCGGGCGGCAGCCATTCACGCACGCGATCCACCACGCCCCGGCAGTCTCTGCCGCGGCTGACGTAGTCGCCGAGATAGACCAGCAGCTTGCGCCGCGCCGGTCGCCGCACTGCGTCCGCCAAAATGCGCTCATGAATGGCAGCGAGCAGGTCGAGGCGGCCGTGGATGTCGCCGATGGCGTAAATGGCCGTATTCGGTGGGGTTTGCGGGATCATCTGGTGAAGTTCGAAGGAGGGTGCGCGACCGTTGTTCCGGCCGGCCGCGGATTTTCGCCCGCCGTATCACGCCGGGTCAAGCTGCGGCGCTGCGCATCTCCGCGTACACCGCCTGCTCCATCCCGAGCATGGCCTCGCGCTGATCCGCCGGCCATTCGTAGGTCAGGGCGGTGGTGCTGACGCCCGGCCACGACTGGTCCTTGGCGCCCATCACGTCCATTTCGTAGAGGATGATTGCTGCCGGGGCCGCGGCCTCGATGCGGTCCTTGATCTGGCGCGATTTGCCCTTGACCAGATAGGTCACGTCGCCCGGGCCGATGATCTGGAGCGAGGCCTGGCCGCTGCGCTGCAGGTTGGCCATGGCCGAACCGCCGAAGTCGGCGCCGAAGCGCAGTCGTTTGGCGTCGAGGCACACCACCCAGGTGTAGGCGGAACTCGGGTAGCCGTCGGCACCCGAGGTCAGCATCAGGGCCGGGGCGCCGGTGCGCAGGTAGTCGATGAGTTTTTGCGGCAGGGTCGGGGTGATGTTGCTTGTCATTATTGTGTCCTCGGTGGGGTGGCAAAGCCGGTCATGCGGGGCGCCATCGCGCGGTAATGTCCTCGACGACCTTGAAAAACCACTGATCGGTGGCCGTGCCGCCCTGCGGGCTGGTCTGGGCCGGCGGACGGCCGGCTGCAAACAGGCGGACATCGCTGGCGTCGTCGCCGGCGATCAGGCGGCCGCCGGTCGAATGGGCGCGGTAGGCGACGATCAGCACATCGACATCGGCCTGCGAGTAGACGCCGACCAGCCCGTCGAGCGCAATGTCGAGGCCGCATTCCTCGCGTGCCTCGCGCCTCACGGCCTCAGGTACCGATTCGCCGCATTCGACATAGCCGGCCGGCGGCGCCCAGTAGTCGGCCAATGGCGCGGCGCGGCGACGGATCAGTACCAGTTGTCCCTCATGCTCGATGACGGCGAGGCCGACGGGCGCCGGATTGCGGAAGGCGATGAAACCGCAGGCGGGGCACTGTTCGCGGTCCCTGCCGTCGATGAACGCCAATGCCATGCGCGAGCCGCACCTGGAGCAGTGTCCGGCGGTCACTCGATTTCCACCCGCAGCCGCACCCGGTCTCCATCGCGCAGGCCCAGTTCCCGGCGCACGGCCACCGGCGCCACGATCTCGAACTTGTCGGCGGGATAGTCGGACACGTCGGGCAGGACTGCGGCCCCCTCGATGCACTCGTTGAGGATCACGGCAAAGCATTTCGCGGCACAGAACCCCGGCGGCGGTTCGATCGGGATGCCGGGGGCCTGGCACAGGATGGAGCGGGCCTGCACCCAATCCTCACCGCTCAGGCTCAGATTCAGCGTGCCGGGATAGGGGATGAAACCCAGTCGCTCGCGGAATGCGCGGGCAACCCAGTCGATCCCGGTGAATATCGCGCCTTCACCGAGGCCGCTGCAAAGTTCGCCTTCCAGCTCCACTAGCATTCGGGTTACGAGGCGGACTTGGCGTGCTCGCGTTCTTCGTTGCCGGTCCAGCGCTTGAACAGGTTGAGCTCGACGCCGAGGTCGAACTGGTCGAGCGCCTTGTTCACCGACTGGTCGATGATGTCCTCCAGCGTCTTCGGCCGGTGGTAGAAGGCCGGCAGGGGCGGCACCAGCACCGCGCCGGCTTCCGTGACCTGGCTCATCAGGCGAAGGTGGCCGAGGTGCAGGGGCGTCTCGCGCAGCATCAGCACCGTCTTGCGCCGTTCCTTGAGGCAGACGTCGGCGGCGCGGATCAGCAGGTTGGTATTGAAGGAATTCGCCAGCGCCGACAGCGTCTTGATCGAGCAGGGCGCGATGACCATGCCGGCAGTCTTGAACGAGCCCGAGGAAATGCAGGCGCCGACGTCGTTGATGTCATGCACATGGGTGGCGAGCTTCTTGACCTGGCCGATGCTGTAGTCGGTTTCATAGACGATGGTGCGCTTCGCCGAATCCGACATCACCAGGTGGGTCTCCACGCCCGCCTGCTTGAGAACTTCGAGGATGCGCAAGCCGTAGATCGCGCCGCTTGCTCCGGAAATACCGACTACCAGCTTCATCTTCCTGTCCTCGCCTGAGGGTTGGTTTCGGGATGGTGCGCGCATCGTTCAGCCGGATGCAAACCCGAGTTCGGCCAACACGGCCCTTGCTTTTGCCACGGCCGCGGACGGCAGGTCGATCTTGTCGAACTGACTGCCGGTGCCCCGCGTCGCATCGAATCCGATCTTCGAGCCGTCGCCGCCGGCCGATGAGGGATCAATGATATAGCCTTCGCAGCCATCGACGATGATCGTGTCCCTCGCGGGCTGGAAGCGCGTCGACATGGCCCAGGCGACTTCGCGCGGATCGCGCGGATTTACGTCGTCATCGACCACGGTCAGCACTTTCAGGCGGCGGTCGAGGTTCAGCGCCAGGTGGATCAGGCGGCGCACCTCATGGCGCGGGCAGTCGCGCACGGTAATCACGGCGGCAAAGCTGGCCGTGCCCGGCACCAGTTCCAGGTCGACCACGCCGCGTACCTGGTTCTTCAACTGACGCAGCAGCTCGGCGCCGCCGGCCAGCGCGAGGAGTGCCTCCACATCGGCGGTCCAGGGCACCAGTGCCGGAAAGATGAAATCCCGCCGGTGGGTGACGGCGCTGACCTCGATCACCGGGCTCTGGTTGCTGAAGTAGGCGCCGGTATTTTCGCCGAAGGGGCCTTCGGGCTCGCGCAGGCCCGGCACTATGCGGCCCTCGATGATCACCTCGGCGCGCGCCGGGATGTCGAGATCCACGGTCAGGGCGCGCGCCAGTTCGACGGGGGCGCCGCGCAGGGAGCCGGCGACTTCCATCTTGTCCGGCCCGAGCGGGCCGGTCTTGACGATGGACGCGAGCAGCATCGCGGGATCGACGCCGAGCGCGATGGCGACGTCGAGCGGTTTGCCGTCGCGTTCGGCATTCGCCAGATAGACCGAAAGCGGCGGATTCGCCAGCAGGATGCCGAAGCGCCGGCCTCCCTTGTACATCATGCGATGCACGCCCATTCCGCGCATGCCGCTCTCCGGGTCGCGTGCCAGCACCATGCCGCAGGTGAGGAAGGGCGCGGCGTCCCGGGCGTGATGCGTCAGCAGCGGCAGCAGGGCGCCGACATCGGGCGGATCGCGATGTACGACTTCCTGGGCCGGAATCTCGCTCGCTGCAACCGGCGCAATGCACTGTGCGCCGCGCCTGGCGTAGGTGTCGAACAGCTTGTCTTCGCTGGTGCCCAACGCCCTGGCGGCAAGGCGGCGACTCGCCAGCAGGTTGCCGGCGACGCGCGTACCCGGATGGCCGAGCACCTGCTCGAACAGCACGGGACGGCCGGCGGCCGACATTTCGCGCAACACCGCGGCAATTTCGAATTTCGGGTCCAGCGGTTGCGATACGTGCAGCAGGTCGTTACCGAGGTCGTCGAGGAAGGCGCGCAGGTCTTTGAACGTCATTGTTTTAGAAAGTCGACGGTGGCGCCACGGCGCCGCCGCCGCTTCCGATCCTCCCTGGCTATGCGTACTTGGCCGGCATGCGCTGGATTTCCTCGATCACCTTGATCGAGAACCTGGCCGGGCTCAACTGCCCGCGGCCCATGCGCACCTGCAGGCGATCGGGCAGTTTCTCCGGATTGGAGGAGACCTGGCATTTCACGTGCTTGTAGGTGTACTTGTGCACGCCGGGGTTGAGGGTGCGGATGGAGAGCTCGAGATCCTTGCCCTCGGCCAGCTCCGCCATGTCCATGACAAAAACTTCCCACTGGTTCATCGCATCGTCTCCTTATTTCGCCTGGGGATAGCCGTAGGCCGTCCAGTTCGCCAGAACCCGCTCCTGAATGTCCTTGGGATAGACATGCTTGAAGCTGACCAGGGTCGGCACGTCGTTGGTCTTGTCCCAATCCACCGGCCAGAGGCAGTCGAACAGCACCTTGGAGCCGATCGAGTACTTGCGCTCGTGCGGCGTGGCGAAGGGATAGAGCGGCGTGCCGGTGGTGTTGCGGTAGATGTGGATGCCGTTTTCCGGATGGCAGCGCGTGCAGAAGGCGTGATAGACCTCGTCCCAGTTGTAGATGTCGGTCTGGTCGTCGACCACCATGACCATGTGGAACCAGGGGCCGAGCTTGGAACCGAAGGCCAGTTGCGCGATCTGCTGGGCGATGCCGGAATAGGTCGGCTTGACGCCGACGATCATCATGTGGTGCGTCGAGCGCGGATGCATGTACACGCCGGTGACGGGGATGCCCTGGCTGCGCAGCAGCTTTTCCAGTTCCAGGCCGAGCGAGAACGAGCGCAGCAACTGGCCCTCGTCCTGCGGCACGCCCATGTTGGAGATGGTCATGGTCGCGTTGTTGCGGTAGGTGATGCAATTGACGCGGAAGGTGACGCGGAAGTCGCGCGGGCTGGTGCGGTAGCCCGTGTATTCGCCGAAGGGGCCTTCCTCGACCTTGTAATCGGGGCAGATCTCCCCTTCGATGATGATCTCGGCATCGGCCGGCACTTCGAGATCGTTGGTCTCGCACTTGACCAGGCGCGCCGGTTCGCCGGAGAGCATGCCGACCAGTTCCGGTTCGGGAATCGGCGAGGGCGCGCAGGCCGCCATCGCCGCCAGGGGCGAAAGACCGATGGCGGTGGCGAAAGGACAGCTCTCGCCGCGCGGCAGGTAATAGTCGCTGAGCGTCTTGCCGAGGTCGGAGAACGGAAATACGGCGCCCGACATGGTGCGCGAATCGAACATCATCTGGCGATACATGCCCCAGTTCACGTCGCCGCGCACCGGGTGTTTGGTCACCACCGCATGCCAGGTTCCGACGTAGCGGCCGCCGTCGCCGTCATGTACCAGCGGCACCGGCAGCCTGCACAGGTCGACGTCCTTGCCCAGCAGGATGTTTTCCTTGCAGGGCGCATCCTTGCGGTCGACGACGACGGGAGCGATCGGCTCGCTGTTGGTGCGCTTGAGGTATTCCTTGCCGATCTCGGGCAGGCTCGATGCCGGGTCCATGCCCAGCGAAATCGCCATGCGCCGGTAGGTCGACAGCGGCGCGCCGAAGTAGCTGAAGCCGGGGTAGTCCTTGATCTTCTCCATGAAGGGCGCGGCGGCACCCAGTTCGCAGGCGCGGCGCACGATGGCCCCGGCCTCGTTTTCCCAATCGACTTCCTGCTTGATGCGCACGGCGTCGCCGGCCTTGACGCAGGCTTCGATGAACTCCCGATTGCTTCTCGGTGCTGATATTTTTGACACGGTCTGCTCCTGGTGTGTTTGATTCGCTCTGGGGGTGAACGCTCAGCTGATTTTCGACAGGATCTTGTCCCACTTGCCCTGCGCCTTGAGGATCATCTCGGCGGCTTCGCGCACGGCGCCGTAGCCGCCGCGCGCCACGGTGACGTAGGCCGCATGGTTCTTCACGTCCTCGACGGCATCGCCCACCGCGATCGGCAGGCCGACCCGCTTCATCATCGACAGGTCGACCAGGTCGTCGCCGACATAGGCGACCTCGGCATCGGTGATGCCCATCTCCTTGAGCATTTCCTCGTAGGGCTCGGTCTTCTTCCTGATGCCTTCGTAGAAGCGCTTGATCTTCAGTTCCTCGGCACGATGCCGCACCGCGCCGGATTTCTTCGAGGTAATGATCGCCACCTCGACGCCGCTCATCATCAGCACCACGACGCCCATGCCGTCCTTGATGTCGAAATTGCGCGATTCGACGCCGTTGTCGTCGATCACGATGCGGCCGTCGGTCATGACGCCGTCGACGTCGAGGATGACCAGCTTGATGTCTTTTGCCTTGTCCATGTGTGTCGTCCTCAGTCGATTCCGTACTCGGCCCAGCGGCCCCTGATCTTCGCCAGCATTTCCTCGTCCATGCGCGCCTCGACCGGCTTTTGCTTCCATTCATAGGGGATGCAGGCGTCCATCAGGATGCGCGAGGTGATGAGCTTGTTCGAGTCGGGGTCGAGCGCTGGATCGAGCGGCGTCGAGCGGCCGCGCTTGATCAGTTCGGTGCCGCGCAGCGGGTCGTAGCGGCAGGACAGCGCCCAGAACACCCGCTGCAGGTCGTCGGCCATGATGTCCTCGTCCACGGTGATGACGCCCTTGATGCCGTAGGAGCCGGTGTTGCTGCCGATCACGGCGTCGGCGACCTGGCGCGAATGGCCCGGATAGGCCTGCTTGATCGAGACGACGGCCCAGAAGCGGCCGGCCGACTCGGGCAGGACGCAGACCGACTGCACGCCGGGGATCTTCATTTTTTCGAGTTCGGTCCACAGCGTGGCGGTGCGCGTGAAGGCCAGCAGCATATGCACGTCGGTGACCGGGCGGCCCTGGCCGGTGGCCCACAGCACCGGGTTGTTGCGGTGGAGGATCTGCTTCACCTCAAGGGCCGGCTTGAGGATCGGCTTGTGCAGCTCGTCGGTGTAGTAGCCGGTGTACTCGGCGAAGGGGCCTTCCTGGCGGAAGTTGTTCGGATCGATCTCGCCTTCCAGCACGATCTCGGCGCCGGCCGGGATCGGCAGGCCGGTCAGCGGCGCCATGAGGAATTCGGCGGGCTGGCCGCGCACCGTGCCGGTGATGTCGAAGTCGTTGGCGCCCTTGTGCATCAGGGTGCCGGCCATGAAGATCAGCGGGTCGCAGCCGATCACCGCGGCGGCCGGCATCTTCTTGCCCATCTTGGCGTACTTCTTCATGATGCGCTCGCCGCGCTTGCCCGGCAGGATCTGCACGCCGCAGGTCTTGTCGTCGAGCATCTGCATGCGGTAGGTGCCCAGATTCGTTTCGCCGGTCTCCGGGTCGCGCAGCACGACGAACACCATGGTGCCGATGTAGCGGCCGCCGTCGAGCGGGAAGAACTTCGGCACCGGGAACATGTTCAGGTCGACCTTGTCGCCCGAAATGATGTTCTCCAGCACCGGGCCGTCCTTGACCTCCTTCGCCTTGATCAGGCCCTCCGAGGTGATGGTCTTCTTCATCCAGGCCTGCGCCGATTCGCACATCGTCAGGTTGTGCGGCAGGCCGAGCATGATCGCCAGGCGCTTGGTGGTGGCGAAGGCGCCGGTGAATACGGGGGAACTGTAGCCCTTGACGTTTTCGAACAGCAGGGCGGGGCCTTTCTTCTCTTCGGTCAGCTTCGAGACGTGGGAAATTTCCAGGTTCCAGTCGACTTCCGCCGCCACGCGCTTCAATTCGTCGGCGGCTTCGCACTGGTTGATGAAATACCTGAGGTCCATTGGGGATGCTCCTTGGCTTGAAAAAATGGATGGGACGGTGAATCCTGATTAATGAACGGCCTGGACCGACTCGATGACCGGAAAGCCGGCGTTCTCGAGGGCCTTGACCACGTTGCGGGTGTCGGCGCAATGAAAGCGGATGATGACTTTCTTGCGGTGGTGGTCCTGCGGATTGATGTCCTCGGGCTTGCCGATCGGGTAGATCGCCTGGACTTCCGCGCCCGCCCCTTCGGTGATGTCGGTGATCTTGCCGATCAGTCCGGGTTTCAGTTCGAGCGGCGCCAGCGTGACGCCGCTGCGCTTTTCCCAGGCGCCTAGAAAGTGGGCGGCGAGGGAGAAGATCTCGTTGGCCGAGATCATGCCCACGACCTGGCCCTGGTCCATGACCGGAAACTGGGCGACGCCGAGTTCCTGGCCCAGGCGCAGGCAGTGCTCCATGGTGTCGTTGGCGTCGATGGTGGCGGGGTTGCGCACCATCAGGTCCCTGACCTTGAGCCGGTTCGAAAAATAGTTGAGTTCGTCGGTGTCCTGCGTGCGCAGGGCGAAGTGCGCCGCGCGCAGGCAGTTGGCGCGGGTGATGAGGCCGCGCAGGCGGCCGTCATCGACCACGGGGAGGCCATGGAGGTTGTTTTCGGTGAGAACCCGCTTGGCTTCGGACAGCAGCGTGTCGCTGCCGATCACGACGGGGTCGGCCCGCATCCAGTTTCTGACGATCATTTTCTCGCTCCCCTAGCTCAGGCGCTTGCCGGCGATCAGGCTCGACACGATGTAGTCCATCGCCGAGGTCGCGGCGCTGGTCGCGGGCGCCTTCGGCTTGTCGCTCCAGATGGTCTCGGGCCGCGCTTGCAGGATGAATATGTTGCCGCCCGCAGGCAGGTCCTTGTCGATCGCCCACTCGATGTCCATCGGCCGTCCGTAGTGCTTCTCGATCTGCTTGCCCATCCAGGCCAGTTCGGTGATTTCGTCGTCGATGATCGACTGCACGTTCTGGCGCTCGAAGGGCACTTCGGTCGCAATCGACTTCTGTTCCTTGCGATCCACCGTGTAGGCCACGGTCTTGTTCGAAATAGTCCGCTCCAGGATGTCGAGCGCGACCTTGTTGACCACGAAGTGGTCCGGCGTCACTTCTCCCGAGACCACCGACTCGCCGAAACCGAAGTTCGAGTCGATGACGATCACCGAGCGGTCGCCGTTGGTCGGGTGGATCGTGAACATCACGCCGGCGGTGAATGAATTGGCCATCTTCTGGATGCCGACGCTGATGGCAACCTGTTCGTGGGGGAAGCCCATTTTCATGCGATAGGCGATGGCGCGGCCGGTGTAAAGGCTGGAGATGCAGCGGCGCACGTGATGCATCACGCTATCGACGCCGCGCACCCAGAGATAGGTGTCCTGCTGTCCTGCAAAACTTGCGCCGGGCAGGTCCTCGGCCGTGGCGCTGGAGCGCACCGCGACCGGGACCGCCGGGATACAGCTTTTCACCGACAACTTGCGGTAGGACTCGGCAATCAGGTCCTCGAGCTCGATGGAAACCGGGCGCGATTCGATCATTTCGCGGATGCTGCGGGAGGCATCCTCCAGCTTGTCCATATCCTGGTGATCGAGGCCCTTGAGCAGGCCATTCACCTCGGACTGGATGCCGGCGTCGCGCATGAACTGCGCGTAGCCGTGCGTCGTCAGGGCGAACCCCGGCGGCACCCGCACCCCTGCATTGATGAGTTCCCCCAGCGAGGAGCATTTGCCCCCCACCAGGGCAACGGAGTCCTTGTTGACCTCCTCGAACCAGCACACCAGTGGCATTGCATTTCCCATCTCGGTCTCCGAGTCGTTCTGATTGCCGAACTGCCGCAAATCGTCGATAGCCTGCTGCGGCCTACCGGGTGATCGTGATGGCGCCCGACGAGCCATCGACGCGCAGCATCATTCCGGTCTTGATCACCTTGGTCGAGTGACCGGTGCCCACCACCGCCGGCATGCCGTATTCACGGCAGACGATGGCGGCGTGGCTCATGACCCCGCCGACGTCGGTGACGCAGGCCTTGATCTTGGCGAAGGCCGGCGCCCAGGACGGCGAGGTGGTCGGCGCGACGAGAATCTCGCCTTCCAGCAGATCGCGGATGTCCTGCGCGCTGCGGCAGACGCGCGCCTTGCCCTCGACGATGCCCGGACTGCCGGCAAAGCCCTTGAGCTCGGTGATCTTGTCGGGATCGCCGGCATCCTGAACCGAGGCCCAGTCCGCGAGCGACTTGTTGGTGACGCCCCAGAGCACGATGGTGAAGGGTTCCTGGATCACCTCGGGCGCGATGCCGATGGCGGGCGGTGCGCTCCACTGGCGGAACTTCTCCATGACGCCCTTGCGCCACTCGATTTCGGGCGGCCAGGTGAAGGTACCGCGCGGCGTGACGCCGGTGGCCCACGCCGTCACGACGTCCCACAAAGCCTGCTTGATCTCGTCGCGGCGCAGATACCAGACGTCCTCGATCTCCTTGATCATGCCGTGATCCTTGAGGATCGCCGCGACCTCGCGCATCTTGTTCCAGAACACCGAGTGGAACCAGTGCTCGACGTAGAACAGGTGGTTTTCGACATAGGGGAACACCGTCTTGGCGCAACCGAGCAGCTCGTCGAACTGCTTGAGGTCGGCTTCGTTGGTGATCAGGGCGCGATACTCGGCGGTGATGCGATCGCGTTCGGCGCGCACGGCCTCGACCGGGCGGTCGATGCTGACGCCGGCCTTGATCTTGCCGATGTAGGTCTGGATGCCGGAGAGCGGAATGTCGAGCGTGTCGTTCCAGCTGCGGTCGGTATGGAACCAGCCGGTGCCGGTGGAGATGTTGAACCAGGGATAGCGCGCCTTTTCGAACGCGGCCAGCCATTCGGCGCCCTTGGGCAGCTTCTCCACGGCGGCCTTGACGGCCACCCAGTCGCGGTTGCCGGCCACGGCCTGGTCGACGCCGAGGGCGATGGCCTGTTTCGCCAGCTCCTTCAGTTCGTCGTCGGGCTTGTACATGATCACGTCGATCCCCGAGATCATCTGCGTGATGCGCTGCAGCGGGATGCTCGGGAACAGCTTCTGCGTGAAGTCCATGAAGAAGACATAGGCCGCATAGCCGAGGTTGAGGAACTCGAAGTGATACTGCCAGCACTTGATGCCGAGGTTGATCAGGTCGTCGTAGTTCTTGATCAGGTGGTAGCCCTTGGACTCGCCGACCGCGTCATTCACCACCGAGATGTCCTCGAGGTCGGGCAGGGGCGAGATCTTGAGGTTCTCGAGCTCCTTGATGGTGGCCTCCATCTTGACCTTCCACTTGGCTTCGAGCTCATCCCAGTTCTTGTAGTAATAGCCGGCGCGCTCCATGAAGTTCGGCACGCGGCTGCCGATCTCCGCACCGTCCTTGACCGGCACCGGCGAGATGTAGACATAGCCGTTGATCATGCGGTGGTCGACGCCGCGCACCGGCGGCACCTGGAAAATCCGATTGTTGAACTGCGAGAGGGCGAGTGTTACGTCCGCCACTCTGCAAGACGTACGCAGAGCAAATGTCACGCGAACAATGAGGCAGAAATAAAAGCTGCTGCCTGAAGGAAGTTGGGACGAAGCTGGCGAAAGGAGGGCTGGAAATCCTTT
>JAOTRV010000020.1 GCA_030247575.1 Sulfuritalea sp. | reverse complement strand
GAAAACCCGGAAGCCTGCCCGAATCGCCGCTCGACGTTCAAATCGACACCACCCTTCATCGCTTCAAATCCCGCTCCAGTTCTGGGTTTCCAGCTCATGGGGTTCGTTTTAACCGGACACTACTGATGGTGTTCATGGTTTGACTCCGTTCTCTTCCAGTTACTAGATATCCACTGACACCGCGCCGACGATATGGTGGAAAAGTCGGCGCTGGCGACACGGCGATTCATACTGCCTGAGAAGCGGGTACCTCGACAACAAGGACCTGCTGCGCGATGGCGTAGAACCTCTTCCGCTCGTCCATGCCGTTGTAGCCGCCGTTGATGGTGATGCCGATGTACTCCACCGGCGAGACGTCGATGACGGCGCGCCGGTATTTCTTCTTCAGCACGTCGCCGTCGGCGTGGTTGGCGACGTCGTCGAGGCCGCGCGTCAGCCAGTACTCGCAGGCGCTCCACACCGCGAACTCCGGCTGTTCGAGCAGTTCCGGATTGTTGATGAAGAGGTCGCGGCGGCCCTTTTTGATGCCGAGTTGCAGGTAGTTGGCGCGTCCGGTGGTCTGGAATATGCCGCGCCCCCTGAAGCGCACCCCGTCGCCCGGCTTGGTATTGCCGAGATCGGCGCGCCCCTCGTAGGCCCGGCCCGACGCATATTCGCGCAGCGTCCTGAAGTGGTCGGTCTCGTGGCAGGCCTGCGCCAGAAAGTGGCAGTACTCCTGCGGCGTGTCGATCTCGAAGCGCGGGCAGGTCGCGTTCAGCCACTCGGCCAGGCCGGTCATCAGCCGCGTGGGTTTCCCGGCAATGGCGGCGAGGTGTTCGGGAGTGATGGCATATGGCATGGCGGGCGCTTCTGGATGAGAGGCTTGAGGCAAGGCTAGCCGGACTGCGCCGGCTTTTGGTCGGACCTGATCGAGCGCGGTGCAAGGACACCGCTTCCGGGTTGCAGATCGCTTACGTTTGGCGCATATCCATTTTTTGAAATGACAACCTCGGCTCTTTCAGCTTCGGCGATGAGTTGCTTCATCGAGATCAGGCCCTCGCCATGTCGCAATAGTGCAAAGTACAAGATTCTGTACGCAACGATGAATGTGGTCGCTCGGCTTGATGGCTTTAGCGTTGCAATCGCCAGCGTAGAAACCGGTACGTAGATTGACGAAAATTCGAGTAATCCGGCAATTCCAGCGACCTTCGGGCCGATCAGCATGACCGCGGCGGCACCGAGATTTGTTGCAAGCAGCAACCAATGTGCAAAATGCCATCCTTTTGCACAGCGGCGCCATAGCGTTTCCAGTTGCTGCAATTCCTTCAAGGTCCTGTCGTTCATATTCCTGTCCAGACATGCGATAGGCCCTTCATTCAAGGCCAGGGCAACATGGTGATTAGCATGAAATGAATAAGGGCGTCGGCGTCGAAACTGCATCGAGCTCAAGTTACGCATCCGGAATTAGACGCCTCATTCCGTCTTATGACAAGCGCTACCCGCCCTTGAGTTCCAGCGGCAGGCCGGCCGCCACAGAAGTAACACGCTGCGCGATGCGGGCGACGGACCAATTCAGCCGCCCGGCGTCGTCGACGTAGAGGCGCGTCGCGGCGCCCGGCGGCGCGATGCCGAGGCCGACTTCGTTGCTGACCAGGATGACGCGGCCGGGGAGCTGCGGCAGGCAGTCGAGCAGCGCAGAGGTTTCGAAGGCCAGCAGCGGGCAATTCACTTCTTCGCCGGCCTCGGCCAGTTTCGCGGCGGCGCCGGCATGCAGCAGGTTGGCCAGCCAGAGGCTCAGGCACTCCACCAGCAAGCAACGGTCGGGCGCGGCATGGTCGACCAGCGCCGTGGCGATGCAGATGACGGCCAGGCCGGATTCCGCCGGGCGCGGTTCCGCGAGTGCGCTCTTGCCCGAGCGTTCGCCGCCGAGTATGAGTTCGATCACGGGCGGATTTTTGCCGAAGCACGGGCAAGGCCACCCAGGCGGCAAGCCGGCCGGCACGAAGCGGAGGGCTGCCGCACCGGCGGCAGGGTCAAACAAAAAAGCCACCCTTGCGGGTGGCTTTTTTGTTTTTGTGGCGTCCCCACGGGGATTCGAACCCCGGTTCATACCGTGAAAGGGTATTGTCCTAGGCCTCTAGACGATAGGGACTTATCGTTTGGTGGAGGTACGCGGGATCGAACCGCGGACCTCTTGCATGCCATGCAAGCGCTCTCCCAGCTGAGCTATACCCCCACAAGAGAGCGCGCATTATAGGGAGGCGGGACGCGCCTGTAAAGCCCTAAAAACATCTTCTACAGCAGCTTGCCGGGATTCATCAGCCCGCGCGGGTCGAGGGCCTGTTTCACGGCGCGCATCATGTCCATTTCGGTGGCGCTCTTGTAGCGCAGCACTTCCTCGCGCTTGAGCTGCCCCAGCCCGTGTTCGGCGGAAATCGAGCCGCCGAGTTCATGGACCAGGTCATGCACGATGCGATTGACGGCCGCGGTCTGCGCGATGAACTCGGCGTTGGACTGGGCATCGGGCCGCGACTGGTTGTAATGCAGGTTGCCGTCGCCGATGTGGCCGAAGCAGACGATGCGCACTTGCGGAAACGCCGCCTGCAGGGCGGCATCGGCGCGCGCGATGAATTCGGCGATGCGCGACACGGGCACGGCGATGTCGTGTTTGATCGACACGCCCTCGACCTTCTGTGCTTCCGATACGTTCTCACGCAGCGCCCACAGCGCGGCGGTCTGCGCCCCGCTGGCGGCCAGCACGGCGTCGGCGACGATGCCGTTCTCGGCGGCCGCCTCCAGCGCCTGTTCCAGGGTGGCGGACAGGTCGCCGCCCATGTCGCTCGCGCCGCTGAGTTCGATCAGCACCTGCCACGCGGGCTGGCCGAGCAGCGGGTCGCGCGCATTCGGGATGTGCCTGAGCACGAGGTCGAGGGCCGGGCGGCCGACGATCTCGAAGGCCGTCACGTTGTCGCCGGCCGCATCGCGCAGTCGGCCCAGCAGGCGCACGGCGGCGGCGGGATCGGGCACGGCGGCCCAGGCGGTGGCGTGCACGCGCGGCCGCGGAAACAGTTTCAGCGTGGCCGCCGTGATCAGGCCCAGCGTGCCTTCGGCGCCGATGAACAGATGCTTGAGGTCGTAGCCGGTGTTGTCCTTGCGCAGGGCGCGCAGGCCATCCCAGATGCGGCCGTCGGCGAGCACCACTTCGAGGCCCAGCGTCAGTTCGCGGGCATTGCCGTAGCGCAGCACCTGCACGCCGCCGGCATTGGTCGACAGGTTGCCGCCGATCGTCGCGCTGCCCTCCGCCGCCAGCGACAGCGGGAACAGGCGGTCCGCGGCGGCCGCGGCTTCCTGCACGGCCTGCAGCGTGCAGCCGGCCTCGACGGTGATGGAGTTGTTGTCGGCATCGACGGCACGGATGCGGTTCAGGCGCCGCAGACTGACCACGACCTCGCCACCCGTCGGCGTCGCTCCGCCGCACAGCCCGGTATTGCCGCCCTGCGGGACGATGGCGACGCCCGCGGCGACGCAGGCGCGCACCACGGCGGCGACGTCTTCGGTGCTGCCCGGCAGCGCCACGCAGGGCGCGCTGCCCGTGTAGCGGCCGCGCCAGTCGGTGCAGAACGGGGCGATATCCCCTGCCTCCGTCAGCACATGGCGCGCGCCCAGCAAGCGGCGCAATTCGGCGATCAGCGCATTCATGCCGACAGGGCGTGTTCGATCGACGGCAGCATGCGGACCACGGCGGCGCGCCCTTCCTCGATGGCTTCGTTGCCGCGATGGTAATCCATCAGCGCCAGGTGGCCGAGGCGCGGCGCCAGCAGGACGTCGGCCGGTTCGCCGGCGAGACGGCTCCTGGCGATGCGCATCTGCATGATGTGGATGCCGGTCGACATGACGCCGGCCATCGACGGCAGCAGGTCGCCGTTGTCCTGGCGCGGGCGGCTGAAGCTCCTGAGCAGGCGGGCCGCCCAGCCCGCTTCCTGCCCTTCCGTGACGGCCTCCGCTGCCGGCTCGGGCTTATGGCGCAGGCTGCTGCCGAGCCGGTCGGAGCCGAGATCCACGGCGATCACGATGTCGGCGCCCATGGCCCGGCACAGGGACACCGGAACCGGGTTGACCAGGCCGCCGTCGACCAGCAGGCGCTCGTCGCGCACGATGGGCGTGAACAACCCGGGCAGGGCGATCGAGGCGCGCACCGCGCTGGCGACCGAGCCCTCGCGCAGCCATATCTCGCGCCCGGTGCCGAGCTCGGTGGCGACGCAGGCGAAGGGCATCGGCAGGCTGGAAAACTCCTTGTCGACGAAATGCCGCTGGAAGAAGGCGACGAGCTTTTCGCCCTTGAACAGGCCGCCCGAAAAGCTGACGTCGAGCAGGCCGAGCACCTCTTTCCACTCCAGGCCGCGGACCCAATCTTCCAGTTTGTCGATGTCGCCGTCGGCATAGGCGGCGCCGACGAAGGCGCCGATCGAGCAGCCGGCGACGATGTCCGGCACGTAGCCGGCTTCCGCCAGGGCGCGCAGCACGCCGATGTGCGCCCAGCCGCGCGCCGAGCCGCTACCGAGGGCAAGACCCAGCTTCGGCTTCATGGCGACGCCACCTCAGAGCTTGTGAAGAAATCGTAGCGAGCGAGTCGCAGCGGGGTGCGGCCGGAGCGCAGCTACCGGAATGTACGTCGTTGTACATGAGGATAGCGAGCACCGCCCAAGCCCCGCTCCGACACGCGCAGTAGATTTATTCACAAGCTGCGAGGGTCGCGTAGAGATCGTGCACATCGCAGTCGATGACATTAACCTCGGCGAAGTCGCCGATTTCGAGGTCGTGGCCGTCGGTGACGTAGACCAGGCCGTCGATGTCCGGCGCGTCGCCTGCCGAGCGGGCGATGGCGCCCTCTTCGTCGACGTCGTCGACCAGCACCGTGATGCGGCGGCCGATCCTTCGTTCCAGTCGCTGCGTGGAAATGTCTTCCTGATGGCGCAGCAGGCGCGCCTTGCGTTCCTCGCGCAGCCCTTCCGGCAGGGCGCCGGGCAACTGGTTGGCGGTGGCGCCTTCCACGGGCGAGTAGGCGAAGGCGCCGACGCGATCGAGCTGCGCCTCGTCGAGGAAATCCAGCAGCTCGTTGAACTCGGCCTCGGTCTCGCCGGGAAAGCCGGTGATGAAGGTGCTGCGTATCGTCAGATCGGGAACTTCCCGGCGCCAGGCGGCGATGCGGTCGAGCACCTTTTCGGCGGATGCGGGGCGCTTCATCAGCTTGAGGATGCGCTGGCTGGCGTGCTGGAAGGGCACGTCGAGGTAGGGCAGGATCTTGCGTTCGGCCATCAGCGGAATCAGGTCATCGACGCTGGGATAGGGATAGACGTAATGCAGGCGCACCCAGATGCCGAGCTTGGCCAGTTCGCTGCACAACTCGAAGAGCCGTGTCTTCACCGGCTTGCCGCCCCAGAAGCCGGTGCGGTATTTCACATCGACGCCGTAGGCGCTGGTGTCCTGCGAAATCACCAGAATTTCGCGCACCCCGGCCTGGGCCAGGGCTTCGGCTTCGCGCATGACCTCGCCGATCGGCCGCGACACGAGGTCGCCGCGCAGCGAGGGAATGATGCAGAAGGTGCAGCGATGGTTGCAGCCTTCGGAAATTTTCAGATAGGCGTAGTGGTCCGGCGTCAGGCGGATGCCCTGCGGCGGCACCAGATCGACGAAGGGATCGTGCAGCGGCGGCAGGTGCCGATGCACGGCCTCCATGACTTCCGGCATGGCATGCGGCCCGGTGACGGCCAGCACTTTCGGATGCGCGGCGCGCACGATGTCGTTGCCCGCCGCATCCTTCTTCGCGCCGAGGCAGCCGGTGACGATCACCTTGCCGTTTTCGGCCAGGGCCTCGCCGATGGCGTCGAGCGATTCCTCGACCGCCGCATCGATGAAGCCGCAGGTATTGACCACCACCAGATCGGCGCCGTCATAGCTGCCGGAGATTTCGTAACCCTCGGCGCGCAGCCGGGTCAGGATCTGTTCCGCATCGGACGCCGCCTTGGGGCACCCCAGCGACACGAAGCCGACTGTCGGCGCCCTGGTCTTGCGTCGCGTTGCCAAAACTATTTCTTCTCGGTTTCTTCGGGCTTGGTGTAGATGCCGGGGAATATCTTGCGCGTCTGTTCCTGCATGGTGTCCTGCATCTGCTGGAACATCTTCTGGCTCTGTTCGACGTAGGTGCCCATCATGTGCTGCATGGCCGGCCCCTGGAACTTGAGGAACTGAGCCCACAGGTCCTGGCTGTCGCCCGGCGTCTCGCCGTAGAGCGCCTTGGCCTGCTCCTTGAGCTTGGCCTGCACCTCGGTGAAGGACTTGATGTTGTTCTCGATGTAGTTGCCCATCATGCCCTGCATGGCATTGCCGTAGAAACGGATCATCTGCGACAGCAGGTCGGAAGAGAACATCGGCGCGCCGCCGGCTTCCTCTTCGAGAATGATCTGCAGAAGGATGGCTCGCGTGAGATCGTCGCCCGACTTGGCGTCCACGACCTGAAACCCCTCATGTGCCAAAACCAGTTCCTTGACGTCGGCCAGCGTGATGTAGGTGCTGGTGCGCGTGTCATACAGGCGGCGATTCGGATATTTCTTGATCAGTCGGCTCTGTGCGGCCATATGTATTCCCTCCGTCAAATCATTGTACTACCAAGGTAGTACAAATGACTTCCCCGCCGCAGCGGGGGGTCAAACCGCCTGAATCAGGCGGGTTCAGCAGTAATGCAAGCCACCGTTGATGTTCAGCGTGGCGCCGGTCATGTAGCCGGCGAGATCCGACACCAGGTAGGCGCACAACGCGCCGATTTCCTCGGGCTTGCCCAGGCGGCCGACCGGAATGGTCGCCACGATCGAGTCGCGCACTTCCTGCTTGATCGCCATGACCATGTCCGTCCCGATGTAACCGGGAGCGATCGCGTTCACGGTGACGCCCTTCTTCGCCACTTCGGCGGCGATGGCGCGGGTGAAGCCGAGGATGCCGGCCTTGGCCGCGGAGTAGTTGGCCTGGCCGAACTGGCCCTTGATGCCGTTTACCGAGGACATGTTGATGACGCGGCCCCAGCCGCGCTCGGCCATGCCGTTGAGTACCTGATGGGTGACGTTGAACACCGAGTCGAGGTTGGTCGACAGCACCGCATCCCACTGGCCCTTGTCCATCTTCTTGAATACGGAGTCGCGCGTGATGCCGGCATTGTTCACCAGCACGTCGATCGGACCGACTTCGGCTTCGATCTTCCTGACCATCGCGGCACAAGCTTCGTAGTCGGTGACGTCGGCTTCGGCCGGGATGAAATCGAAACCTTCGGCCTTCATCTTTGCCAGCCACTCGTCCTTCGGCGGGAAATTCGGCAGGCAGTTCGCCACCACGGTGAATCCGCTTTGCGACAGCGCCTTGCAGATCGCCGTGCCCAGACCACCCATCGCGCCCGTTACCAATGCAATTCGTTTTGCCATTTCTGCTGCTTCCTATAACGACTATGAAAACCTTTGCGGGCGGAAGGCGCGCTGCAAGCCGCAGCCCGCCGCCCGCGGCGGATCAGTACATGTGCTGACCGCCGTTGATCGAGATGTTGGCGCCGGTGACGAAGGCTGCCTCTTCCGAGGACAGATAGGCCACCAGACCGGCGACTTCTTCCGGCTTGCCCAGACGCGATTGCGGAATCTGCGGCAGGATCTTGCTTTCCAGCACTTCCTGCGGGATCGCCATGACCATCTTGGTGCCGATGTAGCCCGGGGAAATGGTGTTCACCGTGACGCCCTTCTTTGCCACTTCCAGCGCCAGCGCCTTGGTGAAGCCGTGCATGCCGGCCTTGGCCGCCGAATAGTTGGTCTGGCCGAAGGCGCCCTTCTGGCCGTTGACCGAGGAGATGTTGATGACGCGGCCCCAGCCGCGTTCCATCATGCCGTCCATCACCTGCTTGGTCATGTTGAAGCAGGAGTCGAGGTTGGTGTGGATCACCGCGTCCCAGTCGGCCTTGGTCATTTTCTTGAAGGTCATGTCGCGCGTGATGCCGGCGTTGTTCACCAGCACTTCCACCGCGCCGACATCCTTGACCACCTGCGCGACACAGGCCTTGGCCGATTCGAAATCACCGACGTCGCAAGGATAGGCCTTGAAGCCGTAGCCCATGTCGTTCATGGTGCGCAGCCATTCCTGCGCCTTGGTATTGCTGGGGCTGTAGGTGGTCACCACCTTGTAGCCGAGCGCCGCCAGCTTGATACAGATCGCCTCGCCGAGGCCGCCCATTCCGCCAGTTACCAGTGCCACTCGCAGCATTTTGCTTCTCCTCTCGTTTTTATCGGATCGGGGCTGTTGCGTTGCTGCGCCGGAGGCTGCGCCCCTTGCAGACATCCGGCCGGATCATTATGCCTTTTCCTTGACATAGCGACCGGGAGCGGGCTCGCCGGGCGGACAGGCCTTGCTGCCGAGCTTTCCGCGCGCCGGAACTTCCTTGCCGCCGTGGCCCTTGAGCCACTTCGCCCACACCGGCCACCAGCTGCCCTTGACTTCCGTCGCGCCGTCGAACCATTCGTCGGCATTGGCTGTCTTGCTCTCGTTCAGCCAATGGCTGCGCTTGTTCTTGGCCGGCGGATTGATGACGCCGGCGATGTGCCCCGAGGCGCCGAGAACGAAGGTGGTTTCGCCGCCGAGCAGGCTGCGCGTCTGATACGAGGTCTTCCACGGCACGATGTGGTCTTCGCGGCTGGCATAGAGAAAAGCGGGCATGTCGACCCGGCCGAGATCCGCCTTGACGCCGCACATTTCCAGCTTGCCGGGAACCCGCAGGTTGTTTTCGAGATACAGGTTGCGCAGGTACCAGGCGAGGAAGGGGCCGGGCAGATTGGTCGCGTCGGCATTCCAGTACAGCAGGTCGAAGGCCGGCGGCGTGGTGCCCTTGAGGTAGTTGCCGACCACGTATTGCCAGATCAGGTCGTTGGCGCGCAGCGCCGAAAACACCGAGGCCAGCTCGCTGCCGCGCAGCAGGCCGCCCTTGCCGATGCTGGCTTCGCGCGCCTGCACCGCCGCTTCGTCGACGAAATAGCCGATCTCGCCGGTCTCGGAGAAATCCAGCAGCGTGGTCAGCAAAGTGAGCGAGGCCACCGGGTTTTCGCCGCGGATGCGCGCGACGGAGAGCGCGGCGCCGAGTATCGTGCCGCCGACGCAGAAGCCCAGGGCGTTGATCTGCTTGACCTTGCAGATGTCCTGCACGGTCTTGATCGCGGTCAGCGCGCCCTTCTCGATGTAGTCGTCCCAGGTCAGGTGCCCGAGGTCCGCCTGCACGTTGCGCCAGGAAACCAGGAACACCGTGTTGCCCTGCTCCACGGCATAGCGCACCAGCGAATTTTCCGGCTGCAGGTCGAGGATGTAGTACTTGTTGATGCAGGGCGGCACCATCAGGAACGGCCGCTCCGCCACCTTGTCGGTGGTCGGCGAATACTGGATCAGCTGCATCACTTCGTTTTCGAACACCACGGCGCCGGGCGTGACGGCCAGGTTGCGGCCGACCTCGAAGGCGCTGTCGTCGGTCATCGAGATGCGGCCTTTTTCCAGGTCGCCGAGCAGGTTCTGGATGCCCTGCTGGATGCTGCTGCCGTTGGTTTCGAGCGCCTTCTTGACGAACTCGGGATTGGTCGCGAGGAAGTTCGAGGGCGCCATCGCATCGACCATCTGCCGCGTCAGGAAGCGCATGCGGTTCTTCGCCTGGCCGTCGGTCACGGGCGCCGCCTCGGCCATGCGCTTCATGTATTCGGCATTGATCAGGTAGGCCTGGCGCAGATAGTCATATACCGGGCTTTCGGCCCACGCCGGATGATCGAAGCGCTTGTCGCCCGCGGGCGGCACGGCGACTTGCGGCGCCGGCTGATCCGGAGCCTTGCCCAGCATGCCTTGCCAGAGTTTGGCGTGGCGCTCCATCCATTCCTGCTGCAGCTTCTTGAGTTCCTCCGATTCGGCGTTCCACGCCGCGGGATTCACTCCTGCCGGCGCCACCGCCGACTGCTGCTGCGCAAGAAACTCGCTGAAGCCCTTGGCCATGGCACTTCCCGCCTGAAACATGGCTTGGACCGGGTCATTCTGATCGGGGGGGAAAGACATCGACGGCTCCTAATTCGGATTCGATTTTGCACTGCACAATAAACGGTGTCAAGCCGGATTCCGCCGGCCCCTGCCCGTAAAATCGGCCCATGTATGTAATCGCGATCGGATGGATTTACGTCACCCTCCTGATGGCGGCCACGGAGGAGAATCTTACCGCCGGCGTGCTGACATTTGCCCTCTATGGCGTGGGGCCGCTGGCGCTGTTTCTGTGGCTGTTCGGCACGCCGCAACGCAGGCGCAAGCGCCTAGCCCGCGAGGTGGTCGACGACGTGGTGGGTCAGGACGATGGTGCCGATGCCCGCCGCGATCAATAGCACCTGCTGCAGCGTGGCGCGCAGCTCGGTGCGCTTGTGCAGGCCCGGAATCAGATCAGCCACCGCAACGTAGATCATGCTCGCCGCCGCCAGCGCCAGCAGCACCGGCACGGCGCTTTGCACCTGGCCCAGCGCGACGTAGGCCAGCAGCGCGCCGACCAGCGTCGCCAGGCTGGAGAGCAGGTTGAAGGCCAGCGCGCGTCCCTTCGAATAGCCCGAGTGAAGCAGGATCACGAAGTCGCCCACTTCCTGCGGAATCTCGTGCGCGATCATCGCCAGCGCGGTGACGATGCCCAGACGCACGTCTTCCATGAAGGCCGCCGCGATCAGCACGCCATCGACGAAGTTGTGGAAGGTGTCGCCGACCAGGATCATCAGGCCGGTGCGGCCGTGGTCGTGGGCATCGAGATGCCCGTGGCCGTGCACATGCACCACCGGTTCGTGTCCTTCGCAGGCCTCGATGTGGCAATGGCGCCAGAGCACCAGCTTTTCCAGCACGAAAAAGGCCAGGATGCCGCCCAGCACCGTCGCCGTGGTGGTCGCGGCGTCGCCGCTGGCGGTAATGGCGTGCGGCAGCACTTCAAGGAACGAGGCGCCGAGCAGCGCGCCGATGGCGTAGCTGATCAACAGCGACACCCACTGCACCCGCGCCGTCAACGCGAATGCCGCGGCGGCGGCGACGCTGAGAACGCCGCCGACCAGCGACATGACGATGATCCAGGAAAGAACGGACATGGGGGCGGAATTATAGGCGCTCGCCGGCTATTCCAGCCAGATCAGGCTGGCCATGCGCCCGGTGACGCCGTCGCGGCGATAGGAAAAGAATCGTTCCGGGGCGTTCATGGTGCAGGAGTTATGCGAAGCGGTATCCCCGAGGACGACGCCGGTGATACGGTGAATTCCAAGCGCATGCAATCGCTGCCGCGCCAATTCGCCGATGTCGCACAGCCACTTGCCGCTGGCGGCCGGCACGAAGGCGCGCGCCGCCTGCGCATCGTGGCCGATGAAGCGGTCGCGCACCTCGCCGCCGACTTCGAAGGCCTGCGGCCCGATGGCGGGGCCGAGCCATGCCAGCAGACGATCGCCCGGCTCGCCCATCGCGCCCGCCGTCGCCTCGATCACCCCCGCTGCCAGGCCGCGCCAGCCTGCATGCGCGATGCCGACCACGCTCGCGCTCTCGTCGCAGAGCAGCACCGGCAGGCAATCGGCCGTGAGCACGGCGCACACCACGCCGCGCCGGCGCGTGAAACTCGCGTCGGCCTCGATGCCGGGCGCCGCGGCGGCGGCATCGACGCAGCGCGTGCCATGCACCTGCGCCAGCCATACGGGATCGGCCGGCAGTTCGCGGCGCAGCAGCGCCCGGTTCGCCGCCACGGCGGCGGGGTCGTCGCCGACGTGGTCGCCGAGATTGAAGCTGTCCCATGGTGCGCGGCTGGCGCCGCCCTGCCGCATCGTCGACACGGCGCACACGCCGGCCGGCGCCGGCCAGTCGGGATGAATGAAGCTAGTCATGCCGCAGCGCTTCCAGAAGCTGCGCGAAATCGGCGGGCAGCGGCGATTCCCAGGCCATCTCGGCGCCAGTCGCCGGATGCACCAGCGCCAGCCGCCAGGCATGCAGCGCCTGGCGCGGAAACGCGTCGAGCCGGGCATCGCCGCTCTTCGTCTTGCCATAAACCGGATCGCCGGCCAGCGGATGCTTGATCGACGCCAGATGCACGCGAATCTGGTGCGTGCGTCCGGTCTCCAGCCGGCATTCGAGCAGCGTGGCTTTTTCGAAGCGTTCGAGCACCGCGTAGTGCGTGCGCGCCTCCTTGCCGCCGGCGCGGACGATGGCCATTTTCGTGCGCTGCACGGCATGGCGCCCGAGCGGCGCATCGACGGTGCCGTCGCGTTCGACGGCGCCCAGCGCCAGCGCGAGGTAATGCCGCTTCACCGAGCGCGCCTGCATCTGGCGCACCAGGTCGGTCTGCGCCGTCAGCGTCTTCGCCACCACAAGCAGGCCGCTGGTGTCCTTGTCGAGCCGGTGCACGATGCCGGCGCGCGGTATGCCGGCGAGTTGCGGCGCGTGGTGCAGCAGCGCATTCAGCAGCGTGCCCGAAGCGTTGCCGGCGCCCGGATGCACCACCAGCCCGGCCGGCTTGTCGATCACGATCAAAGCTTCGTCCTCGAACACCACGTCGAGCGCGATGTCCTCGGCCGCCCCGGCAAGAGTAGACGCCGGCGGCACGGCGACCTTCGCGTCGACCTCGATGCGTTCGCCGCCATACACCTTGCGCTTAGGCTCCGCCGCGCCGCCATCGAGCCGGATCCGCCCGGCCTTGAGCCAGGCCTGCAGACGGCTGCGCGAGTGCTCGGGAAAGAGCTTGGCCAATGCCGCGTCCAGCCGCCAGCCGGCGCACTCCGCGGGGATTTCGAGGCCCGGGGCCGGGCCGGGGCTTCGGCTATAATCGGCCGGAATTTCATGCGAGGTTTTCACCATGCGTAGTGTAGCGGCATTCCTGCGGGCGCTCGCCCCCATCGCAGTCGTCGGCGTCATCCTCGGCACGGGTCTGCTCGGCGGTTGCGGCCTGCTGCCCGAAACGGCCGACGAGACCGCCGGCTGGTCCGCCAACAAGCTCTACAGCGAAGCCAAGGACTCCATGAACGACGGCGCCTATGACAGGGCGATCAAGTTCTTCGAGAAGCTCGAAGCGCGCTTCCCCTACGGCCGTTACGCACAGCAGGCCCAGCTCGAGGTCGCCTATGCCTACTACCGCCAGGCCGAGCCGGCATCGGCCATCGCCGCCTGCGACCGCTTCATCCGCCTGCATCCGAACCATCCCAACGTCGACTACGCCTACTACCTGAAGGGCCTGGCCAATTTCAACGAAGACCTCGGCCTGCTCGGCTACGTCAGCCTGCAGGATCTGACCGAGCGCGACCCCAAGGCCGCGCGCGACTCGTTCGAGGCCTTCAAGGTGCTGGTCGCCAAGTATCCCGAGAGCCGCTACACGCCGGACGCCACCGCGCGCATGAAGTACCTGGTCAATGCGCTGGCCTCGCATGAAGTGCATGTGGCCCGCTACTACATGAAGCGCGGCGCCTATGTCGCCGCGTTGAACCGCGCGCAAACCGCGATCAAGACCTACCCGGACGCGCCCGCCAACGAAGAGGCGCTGTTCGTCATGGTCAAGGCCTACGACCTGCTCGGCATGAACGACCTGCGCGACGATGCCGAGCGCGTGATGCGCAGGAATTTCCCCAAGAGCGAATACTACGCACGCGGCCTCAACCGCGTCGAGCCGTGGTGGAAGCTCTGGTAAGCCACTGAACGACGCACCCGACCCGGCATCCGGCGCAGCCGGACCGGACGCATAACGCTCCGAGGAGAAGCATCCATGTCCGTCGACATCCAGTCGCCGTCCCTTTGCATCGGCATCGTCGGTACCGGCGCCATGGGCCGCGGCATCGCCCAGATCGCGGCGCAAGCCGGCATCCGCGTGCTGCTGTTCGATGCCCTGCACGGCGCCGCGGCGAACGCTCGCGAAACCGTCGTCGGCACGCTGGGCAAGCTGGCCGAGAAGGGCAAGATCTCCGCCGGGGCGCTTGCCGCGGCGACCGCCAAGCTGGAAGTCGTCGGCAAGCTCGACGACCTGGCGTCGGCGCAGGTCATCATCGAGGCCATCGTCGAAAATCTGGACGTGAAGAAGCAGTTGTTCCAGCAACTGGAAGACATCATCGCCGCCGACTGCATCCTCGCCACCAACACCTCTTCGCTTTCGGTGACCTCGCTCGCCGCTGCCTGCAAGCGGCCCGAGCGCGTCGCCGGCTTCCACTTCTTCAATCCCGTGCCGCTGATGAAGATCGTCGAGGTGATCGACGGCCTGCTCACCGCGCCCCGGGTCTGCGAGGCGCTGCTGGCGCTCGGGCGGCGCATGGGCCACACGGCGGTCGCGGCTCGCGACACCCCGGGCTTCATCGTCAATCATGCCGGCCGCGGCTTCGTCACCGAAGCGCTGCGCGTGCTCGGTGAAGGCGTGACCGATTTCCGGGAAATCGACCGCGTCATGCGCGAGATCGCCGGCTTTCGCATGGGGCCCTTCGAACTGCTGGACCTGACCGGCCTCGACGTTTCGCAGCCGGTGATGGAATCCATCTACCACCAGTATTACCAGGAGCCGCGCTACCGGCCTTCGGCGCTTGCCGCGCAGCGGCTGGCCGGCGGCCTGCTGGGACGCAAGACCGGCCGCGGCTTCTACACCTACGCCAACGGCGCGCCCGAAGCGGCGCCCGCCGCCGCCGTGCCGACCGCCAAACCGGCCCGCGTCTGGGTCAGCCAGACCCATCCGGCATGGGGCGAAACCGTGCGCGAGATCGCCGCCGCCGCGGGAATCGCTGTCGAAACCGACTACGAGCCGAGCGCGGAGGCGCTGTGCATCATCACCCCGCTGGGGGTGGACGCCACCACGGCCTGCGTCACCAAGGGACTCGACCCCGAACGCACCGTCGCCATCGACTGCCTGTTCGGCATCACGGCGGGCAAGAGTCCGCGCCGTACCTTGATGACGACGCCGCTGACCACGCCGGCCATGCGCGACGCCGCCCACGCCCTGTTCGCCGCCGACGGCACGCCCGTCACGGTGATCCGCGACAGCGCCGGCTTCATCGCCCAGCGCATCGTCGCCTGCATCGTGAACATCGGTTGCGACATCGCCCAGCAGCGCGTCGCCACACCGGCCGACATCGACCGCGCAGTCACGCTCGGCCTGGCCTACCCCAAGGGCCCGCTGGCCTTCGGCGATGCGCTGGGGGCCAGGAACGTGCTGTCCATCCTCGAAGCCATGCAGGATTTCTACGGCGATCCGCGCTACCGTCCCAGCCCGTGGCTCAAGCGTCGCGCCCTGCTCGGCGTCTCGCTGCTGACCGGCGAAGCGTAGCCGCGCACCGGATTCCAACCGACAACCTCAAGGGGACCCGCCATGACCACGCCCTCTGAACTGGCCGCCTTCCGCCTGCGTTATCCGCTGCGCGTGCGCTGGGCCGAAGTCGATCCGCAGAACATCGTCTTCAACGGCCACTACCTGACCTACTTCGACGTCGGCGTCACCGAATACTGGCGCGCGATCGGCTTGCCCTACCCGGAAGGCATCGCCGGCACCGGCGGCGACCTGTTCGCCGTGCGCAGCGTGATCAACTACCACGGCTCGGCGCGCTTCGACGAAATCATCGACGTCTGCGTGCGCGCCGCCAAGCTCGGCAATTCGAGCATGACCTTCGAAATGGGCATCTTCCGCGACGGCGAACGCCTGATCAGCGGCGAGATCGTCTACGTCAACGCCGACCCGGAAAGCAAGACCTCACGCCCGCTGCCGGACAAGCTGCGCACGGCGATCGAAGTCTACGAAGCGGGCAAGGCCGTCGCCTGAGCTGCGCCGCGCCCGGAAAGTCGGCGCTGGCGGGACGGCGGTAAAGTCTGTTCCGTGCCCATTGCTGCCTGATGAGGTTTGCAATGGCAATGGCAGCTTTGGGATCAACAAGTTGCCAGTCGAACCCAACGACTAGTGGTCTTGTTCTTGGTCAAAACAGATGCTGATGGCAGCAAACTACACAACATAGATTTGCATTTAATAACGCGGAGTAGTATTGTCCGCGTTATGGCACACATCACGAACAGCGTCGAATACGGTATCCACTGCCTCCTTTGGTTGGTCGATCCGGCTAGTGGGCAACCCAGTAGTCGCGATCTAGCGGAATTGCAGGGGATCTCCCCGTCGTTTGTCGCGAAGATTTTCCCCAAGCTGGAGAAAGCAGGCATCGTCCAAGCGGCGGCGGGGGTGAGCGGGGGGTATTGCCTGGCCAAAGCACCAGCCGATATTACGGTGCTTGATGTCGTCGATGCGATTGAAGGCAACAAACCCCTGTTCAATTGCCAGGAAATTCGTGACCGTTGCGCCGTGTTTGAAGACGACGCACCTACCTGGGCAACAAAGGGGGTATGCGCGATCCACGCGACAATGCTGCGCGCGGAAGCGGCCATGCGAGAGAGTCTTGCGCAGGAAACGTTGGCAAGTCTAGCCGCTGTGGTTGAACGCAAAGCTCCGAAAAGCTTTCCGATCGAAGTTCGGGGCTGGCTGAACGAAAGAACAAAGGGACGCGCATCTCGTCGGCCCATGAAGCCTCCCGGCGTCCCGTAACACGCCCTTGGCGCAACGTCGCCACCACCTTTAGCAACACCACCCTGACGGTATCCAGCCGGGCGCCGGGACGGGTGTCGCACATCCGTACGACGGGTGTGGTTCCAATGTCCGGCATACAAGGAAACCAAAATGACCCAGAAAACTGAAACCGGGAGTCTGTTTGCGAGCAAACGCATTTTCCTCGCTGGCGCATCCGGAGCCATAGGCCGGCAGCTTGCGCCTCTACTCATCGCTGACGGATGGCAAGTTGTCGCTACGACGCGATCCGCAGACAAGGCAACGCTGCTGCATGAGATGGGAGTCGAGCCGGTTGTCGTCGATGTTTTTGATGCGGCAGCGCTGCGCAGCGTCATCACCGAATTCAAACCGGAGATCGTTATCCACCAGCTTACCGATCTTCCTCATGCGCTTGAAGCGAGCAAGATGACTGAAGCTTTGGTGCGGAACGCCCGCTTGCGGAACGAGGGCACGCGTAACCTGATCGAGTCGTCAGTGCTCGCTGGCGCAAAGCGATTGATCGCCCAGAGCATCTCCTTCATCTACGCAGACGGTCCCCTGCCACACCGCGAGGAGGACCCGTTTCTGGCCGAAACGCACCCCGTCTATGGTGAAACCGTACAGGGCGTGGCGAGCCTTGAACGTCAAGTACTCAATGCTCCGATCGAGGGCATTGTTCTCAGGTATGGTTTGTTCTATGGTCCCGGCACCGGGTTTGACGGTCCCATTGATTCTGGTTCCGTACATGTCAGTGCCGCAGCGAAGGCCGCTCAGCTTGCCATCACAAACGGAGCGCCGGGCATCTACAACATCGCTGAGAACGATGGCACAGTGATGACCAAGAAGGCTACCCAACTCCTCGGGTGGGATGCGGCTTGGAGATCGGATCGGTAACAACCTGGCGATGCAGGACGCGGGTGAAAGGTGACGCGGATCAATCAAACGGGTTCTTCTGCTTACCACCTCAAGGTCGGTTTTGGCCGAACTTGGCATCGGAAGTTGCATCGTCCAAGGTCAGCTTCATGATGCGTTACCCGTCATTCGAATTGCCGAATTTCTCGTGCCTCGAACGGCCGGTTCTGGCCGGAAGCAGAGATCATTTCAGCTTAGATCGCTAACAATATCTGCTCCGCTACCGCGCGAACTTCTTTTTTTCGCCCATGCCCAGGTAGTGGCATATCTTGGACTTCGATAAGCCCCGCTTTTTCCAACTCATCGATGTCTCGTTTGACCGCGCTACGATCACGATGCAGCCGCTCTGCGAGTTCAGTGATTGAGCCGGCACTTTGACGAACCTCTCTGAAAAGCGCCAACTTCGCTGTGGTAATGAGGCGCGCCATATCTTCCGGATCTTCAAAAGCGATAATGTGCTCGCGGGGAATTGGCTTGCCCTGATCGGCGAGCTTGGCCACAAGCTTTCCGCGCTTGAAAAAGTCGTCCGGGCCTTCCACTTTAATCACGGTCCTCATTTCTTGCCCTTTCTGCTAAATGCCAGCCATTCCGCTTCGAAACGCTCTTCGATATTGCCGAAACTTTGAAATTCCACTGTCTCCACCTTGCCCTTGTAATGACGGTGATGAACTCCATGGGCGTTGTCGTAGCCAAGCACCCGTCCGTTGTCGCCCTGAAAAATGTCGTGGTTGATATACGCCAGGTTGTAACGGACCACTTTACCCTTGCTATCCACCCAAACCTCTCGCCTCAGAATCCCGTTTCCCCGTTTCTTTGATAAACGGGTTGCCACGTCTTGGACCTTCTGTGGTTTGGATTCAGCCATGACTCAGTATATCACCCCTGTTAACGAGCTACAACGTTGCAACAGGTGAAACTTCATGAATATGGAATGCCCCCCCTCGAACGGCCGAAAGCGGGAATCATCGCCCGCTAGCCACCACGTCCGGTTCGAACGATGAGCAGACCATCGACCGAATACATTTCAAGGACAGGTGCCGCATTTCATCGCCGTCCCGCCAGCGCCGACTTCTGTGACGGCGCTGCAGACTCACTTGCCGCGCTGCCGCCTTGCCTCGAACAGGCAAATGCCGGCGGAGACCGACACGTTGAGGCTCTCCACGCTGCCGTGCATCGGGATACGCGCCAGTTCGTCGCAGGTCTCGCGCGTCAGGCGGCGCATGCCGGCGCCTTCGGCGCCGAGCACCCAGGCGCAGGGGCCCTTCTGGTCGATGGCATAGAGTTCCTTGTCGGCCTCGCCGGCGGCACCGATGACCCAGATGCCGCGCTCCTGCATCTCGCGCAGGGAGCGCGCGAGGTTGGTCACCACGATGTAGGGCACGGTGTCGGCGGCGCCGCTGGCGACCTTGATCGCCGTCGCATTGAGGCCGCAGGCCTTGTCCTTGGGCGCCACCACCGCGTGCGCGCCGGCGGCATCGGCCACGCGCAGGCAGGCGCCGAGATTGTGCGGATCGGTGACGCCGTCCAGCACCAGCAGCAGCGGCGGCTCGGTGAGGCCGTCGAGCACGTCGTCCAGCGTCAGGTGTTTGGCCTGGGCGGCGACCTTCGCCACCACGCCCTGATGTTGCGCGCCGCCGGCCAGGCCGTCGAGCCGTTTGGCATCGGAGAGGATCACGCGCACGCCGTGGGCTTCGGCCAGCTTCAGCAGCTCGCGCATGCGGCCGTCCTGGCGCCCCTCGGCGACGGTGATTTCCTTGACGTCGTCGGCGGCGTGGCGCAGCTTGGCGGTGACGGCGTGGAAGCCGTGGATCAATCGGGTGTCAGTCATTGCCATGGTCCTTGAGGATGCGGATTTCCCGTTGCGGGAAGGGAATGGAAATGCCGGCCTGCTTGAATTCGCGCCAGATGGCGAGATTGATGTCCGAGCGCAGGCCGCCGACGCCCTGCTCGGGATCGCCCACCCAGAAGCCGAGTTCGAGGTTGATGCCCGAATCGGCGAAGGCCAGCACCAGCGCCGCCGGCACCGGGTCGGCCAGCACGCGCGGCTGGGCGCTCGCCGCCGCCGCCATGATGCCCATGGCGCGCTCCAGATCGCTGTCGTAGCTGACCTGTACCGGCAGCGCGATGCGCACCCGCGGATCGCTGTAGGACTCGTTCTGCACCACCGAGCCGATCAGCAGTTCGTTGGGCACCAGCGCTTCGACGCCGCCCGGATTCTTGAGCACGGTGTAGCGCGTGGTGATGCGCGTCACTTCGCCGCGGTCGGCGCCCACCGTGATGACGTTGCCGATGCGGATCGAGTTGTCGAGCAGGATGATGAAGCCGGAGACGTAGTTGCTGGCGATCTTTTGCAGGCCGAAGCCGAGGCCGACGCCGAGCGCGCCGCCGAACACCGAAAGCGTGGTGAGGTCGATGCCGACCATCGGCAGGCCGATCAGCACCGCCAGCAGGATCAGCAGCGCCCGCGACAGGCGCGCCAGCACCACGCGCAGGTTGCTGTCGAGCCCGGCGGCCGCGTGCAGCCGTCGCTCGATCGCGCCGGACAGCCAGAGCGCGAGGAAGACGGTGACCAGCACCGCGGCGGCGCCCTGCAGCAGATTCCACAGCGTGAGTTTCTGCTTGCCGGCGGTGAAGGCCACCGACTCCAGCACGTCGATCACCCCGGGCAGCAGGCCGGTGATATGCAGGGCGACGACGACCCAGACCAGCCCGGCAAAGACGCGCTCGAACTGCACCAGCCAGGTGGATTCGGCGAAGCTCAGGCGCAACACGTAGAACACCACGCGGATCACCGCCAGCGAGGACAGCAGGGGCAGGGCCAGCGACAGCAGGCTGACGCGAATCCACTCTTCCGCCACGGGTCGCGCGATCAGGATCAGCACCACCGCCAGCAACGGAAAGGTGATGCGCTTCAGCCCGCCGCGACCGAACTCCCAGCCCGACCCGGCGCCGATCTGGCGGCTGCGCACCAGGCGCTCGCCGAGTTTGGCCAGCAGCAGGCAGGCCGCGAGCGCGAGCAGCTGCCAGATCAGGTCCGGCTCGCGCAGGTCGGCAAGCATGTGGCGCCACAGGCTCGCCAGCTCGTGTTGCGTCATCTCACTGTGCTCCGCTCATCTTTTCGGCCTCGCTCCGGTGGCGCTGCCAGTTGTCCAGATAGCGCCGGGCCAGCGCCGGATTGCCGCGCAGGATCAGCAGGTTCTCCGCATTGCGCGCCTGCGCCGACCAGGTGAAATTGTAGCTGCCGGTGATGACGATGGCGTCGGCCTGGCCGGCGTCGACCAGGATCACCTTGTTGTGTGCCGCAGCGTAGCGCGTTTCGATCCAGACCGGGATGCCGCCGCCGGCCAGCATGGGCAGCAGCGACTTGTCGCTCTTTTCCAGCATCTCGCGGTCGGCCAGTATCTCGATCGCGACGCCGCGCGACTGCGCGGCTTGCAGGGCCCTGGCGATCGAACGGCTGGTGAGCAGGTAGGCCTGCACATGAAGGCTCTTCCTCGCCTCGCCCAGCACCCGCACGATGGCGCCCTCGGCATCGTCCCAGGGCGTGAACAGGACTTCGACCGTGCCGGCGGCCGGCAGCGGCGTGGCGCCGGCGCTGACTGTCCAGCACAGCAGCAGTGCCGCGAGCAGCCTTCTCACTTGGCGCGTTCCAGCACAGCGGCATAGAAGGCATCGGTGCCGTGCTTCTGCGGCGACAGGCGCATGTCCTCGCCGCAGTCGATGACGATGCCCTGCGCCGCCAGCACCTCCTGTGCCGACAGGCGATGGAAATCGGCATGCGCGGCGAGGAAGGCGCCGACGATGGCTTCGTTCTCTTCCGCCAGAATGCTGCAGGTGGCATACACCAGCCGGCCGCCGGGCCGCAGCAGCTTCGCCGCGGCGGCGAGAATGGCGGCCTGCTTGACGGTCAGCTCGTCTACGCTCTGCGGCGACTGCCGCCACTTGAGGTCGGGGTTGCGGCGCAGGGTGCCCAGCCCGGAACAGGGCGCATCGACCAGCACGCGATCGGCCTTGCCCTGCAGCCGCTTCACCCGCGTGTCGTTCTCGCCGGAGAGGCAGGCCGGATGCACGTTCGACAGCCCGGCACGCGCCGCGCGCGGCTTCAGCTTGGCCAGCCGCTTGTCCGATACGTCGAAGGCATACAGGCGCCCGGTGGAGCGCATCAGGGCACCGAGGATCAGCGTCTTGCCGCCGGCGCCGGCGCAGAAATCCACCACCATCTCGCTGCGTTTCGGTGCCAGCAGAAAGCCGAGCAGTTGCGAGCCCTCGTCCTGCACCTCGATGCTGCCGTCGAGGTAGGCCGGATGCTTCTGCAGATAGGGTTTGGTCTTCAGGCGCAGGCCCAGCGGCGAATACGGGCAGGGCGTGGCGACGATGCCGTCGGCGGCGAGAAGCTTCATCACGCCCTCGCGCTCCGCCTTCAGCGTATTCACGCGCAGATCGAGCGGCGCCGGCGTGTTCAGCGCGCGCGCCAGGGCCAGCAGCTCCTCGGGCGACATGCGCGCCGCCATTCGTTCCGCCAGCCAGTCGGGGAAATCCAGTTGCTCGGCCAGCGTCAGTTCCGGTTCCGGCTGGCGCCGGATCTCCGCCAGCCACTCGGCTTCACCCGGCATCAGGGCATTTTCGAGCTGGCGCTGCGACATGCCGCGCACGCGCGACAAGGAGAGCAGCACCAACTCGCGAGGAGAAATGCGACGCGGGCCGGAAGGCTTCGATCCTCCGCGCTTCGGCGTCGCGCCCGGGGCGAGGAAGGTCGGCTCCAGGTTTGGACCGCAGGCAGCGAGGCGTTCCAGCAGGCGCTTGCGGCGCAATACGGCATAGGCCGTTTCGGCGATGAAGGCGCGGTCTTTCGCGCCGCTCTTGCGCGCGCGAAAAAATGCCGACAGGGCGGCGTCGGCCGGCTGGTTGAAGGTCAGCAACGCGGCGGTGGCGGCCACCGCCGCGTTGAGCAGATCGGCGGCGAGGCCCGCCTCGGCCGCCGGCTGCTCCGCCCCGTGTCCGGCGCTTGCCCGCGCTGCTTCACGGCGCGGACCGCCCGTGCCGCGCGGCTTGCCGCGCTTCCTGTCGTCGCTCATGCCGCGTCTCGCTTTCCTGCAATGGGGTGGGAGGGAATGTGCATTATTGCTCCTTGATCTCGATGTCCTGCGCGATCTGGTCGAAGATCTCGCCCTTGCGGTCGGTGAAGCGGATTTTCAGCGGCAGCGCGCGCATGTCCGGCGCTATCCACAGTTCGATGCTGTCGCTGCCGCTGCGGATTTTCAGGCGCAGTGCCCGGCGCTCGCCGGCCGGCAGCGCGAGGGCTTCTTCGCCGAGGACTTCGATGCGATAGGTTTCCAGCTTGCGCCCGGTGGCGATGGGCATTTCCAGTGTGCCGGCCTTCGGCGCCAGCAGCACCAGCTGGTAGTACATCGAGAGCATGTCCTGCGCGCCGGCGGCGACGCCGTCCTCGCGTCCGGCGTAGGCAACGACGCCGCGCGCCCAGTCGAAGCTCGCCGTGTCCAGCCCGCCCACGCGCTCATGACGAAACTCGCGCGGCTTGAGGCCCGCCGCCGTGACCTCGCCCCGGCTGCTCTGCAACACGCGCGCCGACTTGAACAGCGCCACCAGTCCCGTCGTCTCGGCGACGCTTTGCAGCGTGTAGGTGAAACCGTCCTGCTGCCAGGTATGCGTGGTCTGGCCGATGACGAAGCCTTCCTCGCCGCGCGTGATCGCGTAGCGCACGCGCCCGTTCGCCGGCAGCGCAATGCGGACGGCGGACGGCGCCGGGGCGGCTTTCGGTTCAGGAGTAGACGCCGGCGGCACGGCGACTGGCGGCGGCTCGACAGGCGCCGGCGGCGCGCTCGGCGCGGCAGGGATCGAAGGCGCCGCGGCTGCCGCCGTCGCCATGCGCGGCGGCCGCGGCTTGTCGACATGGTGCCTGGGCGCCGGCTTCGCGACCGGCGCGGGTTCGGCGCGCGGCACGGGTTTGGTCAGCACGGCGTCGATGGTCGGCGGCGCATCGGCATCGTGGTCGCCGGGCAGGCTCCAGCCGGGCCCCAACAGCGCCGCCGCATGGATCAGGGCCGAGGCGGCCAGTGCCAGGACGAAGGGCATCTCAAGCGCGCCTCAATTGCCCTTCGGCTCGGTCAGCGGCACATGCAGCGCGCCACCGACCGCCGTCTCGCCCTCCAATTGCGCGCGGCCGTCGACGAGGCGCAGGCGGCCTTCGAGAAACCAACGCGCGACGCGCGGGTAAAGAAGATGCTCCTCGACCAGCACGCGCCGGCCCAGGCTCGCCTCGTCGTCGTCCGCCTGCACCGGCACCGCGGCCTGCGCGATGATCGGCCCGCCGTCGAGCGCCGGCGTCACGAAATGTACGCTGCAGCCGTGGATGCGCACTCCGGCCGCCAGCGCCTGGGCGTGGGTCTTGATACCGGGGAACAGCGGCAGCAGCGAGGGATGGATGTTCAGCAGGCGGCCTTCGAAGCGGCGCACGAAATCGTCGGTAAGGATGCGCATGAAGCCGGCGAGCAGGACCAGGTCAGGCGCATGGCGTTCGATCCCGGCCGCCAGCGCGATGTCGAACTCCGCGCGCGAGGCGAAGCCGCGATGGTCGATCACGGCGGTGGCGATGCCGCGGCCGGCGGCGGACGCGAGGCCGGCCGCATCGGGCCGGTTGCTGATCACCGCCGCGCAGGCGCCGGGCAGGCCCGCGTCGAGCAGGGATCCCATGTTGCTGCCGCGCCCCGAAATCAGGATGACGTAGCGCTTCATCGCATCCCCGCCACAGGAAGGAATACCGCCGTGGCGACGCTTTGCGCCATGCGGGCGATGGTGCGGTGGCCCTTGTCGGCGATCAGCGCCGCGAGGAGGTCGAGGTTGCCGACCATCTTGCCGAACTCGCGCTCGAAGCTGAGGTTGGCCGGCTGCTGCAGCATGTCGTTGGAGAGCAGCAGCAGGGCGCCGCCGGCGTCGCGCGCGTTGCCGAGTTTCCAGGCGGCGACTTCGAGATTGCGCGCGCTGTTGTAGAGCTTCTGCGGATCGAGATCGTCGAGCATGAAGAATTCGGTCTTTTCGTCGAAGGCGGCGTTCAGCATGAAGCCCATGCCGGCTATGAACACGGCCACCCGGTCGCCGCCGAAATCTTCGCGCAGGGCCAGCAGGATGGCGTCGGTGCCGCGCCGGCCCGCGGCTTCGGACGGTCGCCAGCCGGTGCGCGGATCGAGCAGACGATCGAGCGCCGCCTCGACGCTGGCATGGCCGCCCTTCTTCCATTCGCGCGGATTGCGCCGGTAGAGCTTTTCGGCCAGCACGCGCAGGCTGGCGAACACCTCGCGGCGATGGATGTCGGCGACGCGGTCGACGTCGCTCTTGCCGATCTGCTTCGGATCGAAGCTGCTCACCGAGTCGCCCACGGCGCGCGCCGGGTCGGCACTTTTCGCGCCGGGCTGCGCCGCGCCTTTGGTGCCGCTCTGCGCGCCGTGGTGGGAACACGCCGCGAGCAGCAGCGTGAGCCCGAGCGCCGCGGCGGCACGCATGCTCAGGAAGCCTTCGGCGCCAGCCGGTGGCGCAGCCAGGCCAGGGCCAGTGGCGCCAGCGACAGGCCGATGGTGCCGAAGATGATCAGCGACAGATTCGACTTGACCCAGGGAATGTTGCCGAACCAGTAACCGGCGAGGCACAGCGAGAAAACCCAGAGCACGGCGCCGGCGAGGTCGAAGGCGAAATAGCGCGGGTAGCTCATGTTACCGACGCCGGCGACGAAGGGCGCGAAAGTGCGCACGAACGGCATGAAGCGCGCCACCAGCATGGTCTTGCCGCCGTGCTTTTCGTAATAGGCGTGCGTCAGGTCGAAGGCCTTGCGGTTGAAATAGCGCGAATGCTCGCCCCAGGCCAGGATGCGCTTGCCGGCCCAGCGCCCGATCCAGTAATTGGTGTTGTCGCCGAGGATCGCGGCGGCGAGCAGCACGGCGATCACGATGTTGATGTCGAAGGCGCCGCCGCTGGTCGCTGCCAGCGCGCCGGCGACGAACAGCAGCGAATCGCCGGGCAGGAAGGGCGTCACCACCAGGCCGGTCTCGCAAAACACAATGGCGAACAGGATCGCGTAGATCCAGGTGCCGTACTGCGCCAGCAAGATGGCCAGGTATTTGTCCACGTGCAGGATGATGTCGATGAATTGGGCGAGAAGTTCCACGGGGCGGCGCTGTCGAAGGAAAGGCGCGATTTTACCGGAAGCTATAATCGGCCCCATGGGAATCATCAAGCCGCTGCCCGACCTCCTGATCAGCCAGATTGCCGCCGGCGAGGTCGTCGAACGGCCGGCTTCGGTGCTCAAGGAACTGCTCGAAAACAGCCTCGACGCCGGCGCGACGCGGATCGACGTGCAGCTCGAAGAAGGCGGCGTGCGCCTGATCCGCATCGTCGATGACGGCAGCGGCATCGCCCCCGAGGACCTGCCGCTGGCGCTGGCGCGCCACGCCACGAGCAAGATCGCCAGCCTCGACGATCTGGAACGCGTCGCCAGCTACGGCTTTCGCGGCGAGGCGCTGGCCTCCATCGCCTCGGTCGCGCGGGTTTCCATCACGAGTCGACACGCGGCGCAATCCCACGCCTACCGTCTCCACAGCCACGCCGGCGAGAAGGAGCCCGCGGCGCTGGCCGGCGGCACGGTGATCGAAGTCGCCGACCTGTATTTCAACACCCCGGCGCGGCGCAAGTTCCTCAAGACCGAAGCCACCGAATTCGCGCATTGCGACGAGGTCGTGCGGCGCATGGCGCTGGCGCGGCCCGATGTCGCCTTCACGCTCGTCCACAACGGCAGCGTCAAACGCCGTCTCGCCAGCGCCGACTTTGCCCGACGTGCGCGAGAGATCATCGGCGAAGACTTCTTCCCGCATGCGCGGCCGCTCGACGCCGCGGCCGGGCCGCTGCGGCTTTCGGGGCTGGCCGCGCTGCCGGCCTATTCGCGCTCGGGGCGCGACGAGCAATATTTTTTCGTCAATGGCCGCTTCGTGCGCGACAAGCTGCTGACCCACGCCGCGCGCCAGGCCTGGGCCGACATCCTGCACGGCCAGCGCCACCCGGCCTACGTGCTGTTCCTCGAACTCGATCCGTCCGGCGTCGATGTGAATGTGCATCCGGCCAAGACCGAGGTGCGCTTTCGCGATGCCCGCGGCATCCACCAGTTCATCTTCCACGCGCTCCAGCGCACGCTGGCTGCGCCCTTGTCCGGCGCAGCGGCGCAGGAAGCGGCAGCGCCGGCCGCCTACGCACCTTCCGCTTTCTCCTACGCGCGCCAGTCCGGCCTCGGTGTCGGCGAACCGGCGGCGCGCGCCTATCTCGAATTCGCCCGCGCGGCCTTCGCCGACGCGGCCGTTACCTGCCCGCAAAGCGGAATCCCAGGTACGCAGAGCGAGCCAGCGTCGTCCGCAGGGGATACCGCCCCCGGCTCTGCCGGAGGCATAACTTCCGACGCACAGCAAAGCGACACTGCACCGCTGCTCGGCTACGCCATCGCACAACTGCATGGCGTCTACATCCTCGCCCAGAATGCCAACGGTCTGGCGCTGGTGGACATGCACGCCGCGCACGAACGCATCCTCTACGAAAAGCTGAAACAGAGCCTCGATGCCGGGCCGCCGGCGACGCAGACCCTGCTGGTGCCGCTGCTGCTGTCCGCCAGCGAAGCCGAAATGGCGACGGCCGCCGAACAGCACGAGGCGCTAGCCCAGCTCGGCTTTGCCATCACTGCCGCCGGTCCGCGGCAACTCGCGGTGCGCAGCCTGCCGGCGCTGCTGGCGGGCGGCAACCCGGTCGACCTGGTGCGCTCGCTGCTCAGGGATCTGGCCGAGCATCCGGCCAGCCGCGTGGTCGAAACGCAGCGCAACGAACTGCTGGCGACCATGGCCTGCCACGGCGCGGTGCGCGCCCACCGCCTGCTGAGCCTGCCGGAAATGAACGCCCTGCTGCGCCAGATGGAGGAAACCGAACGCGCCGACCAGTGCAACCACGGCCGGCCGACCTGGGTCCAGCTCTCGATGGCGGAGCTCGACAAGCTGTTCATGCGCGGACGCTAAGTTGGCCCCATCGTCGAGCCCGAAGGGCGCAGCCGATCAGTCACCCCCGCCCCCGGGGCGGGGGCCGGGGGGGGAGAGGCCTTCTCGGTCCGATGAGGAGGATGGCCGGCAGCCGCCGGCCATCCTCCTCATCGGACCCACCGCCAGCGGCAAGACGGCGCTGGCCTTCGAACTGGCGACGCGCTTTCCCTGCGACATCGTCAGCGTCGATTCGGCGCAGGTGTTTCGCGACATGAACATCGGCACCGCCAAGCCCGATGCCGCGACGCTGGCGCGCTTTCCGCACCGGCTGATCGACCTGATCACGCCCGAGGAACGCTACTCGGCGGCGCAATTTCGCAGCGACGCCCTGCGCGAGATGGCCGCCATTACGGCGGCCGGCCGGATTCCGCTGCTGGTCGGCGGCACCATGCTTTATGTCAAAGCCTTGCGCGAGGGGCTGGCCGACCTGCCGCAGGCGGATGCCGCCCTGCGCGCCACCATCGATGCCGAAGCCGCCGAGCGCGGCTGGCCGGCCCTGCATGCGGAACTGGCGCGGCTCGATCCCGAGACCGCCGCGCGGCTGAAGCCCAACGATGCGCAGCGCATCCAGCGCGCCATCGAGGTGCTGCGGCTCTCCGGCCGTACCCTAGGCAGCTTCTTTGCCGAACAGAAGAACGCCGCCCCGCCCTTCAACTGCCTGACGCTGACACTGGTGCCGGGAGATCGCAGCGAACTGCACCGGCGCATCGCGCAGCGCTTCGACGACATGCTGGCCGCTGGCCTGGTCGATGAAGTGAAGATGCTGCGCCGGAAGTACCGGCTCGACGCCGGGCTGCCGTCGATGCGCTGCGTCGGCTACCGGCAGGTGTGGGAAATGCTCGAAGGGGAATTGCCGCCAGCCGAATTGCGCGATCGCGGCGTGTTCGCCACGCGGCAGTTCGCCAAGCGCCAGCTGACCTGGCTGAAGAGCATGGATGAGCTGCTGGTCATCGATCCGCTGCAATCGGGAGCGACGGCCGACGTACTCGCCGCAGTCGACGCCCATCTGTCCATGAGTAGACGCTGACGCTACGGCGCAGTAAGCAGCAAACTGCGCGGCGTCAGCGGACGACGGTCTGCGCCTGGCCTTCGCCGCGCGCCTCGATGCGGCCGATGTGAAAGACCTTCTCGCCTGCCGCCGCCAGCAGCTGCATCGCCGCGCCGGCATCGGCCTCGGCGACGATCACCACCATGCCGATGCCGCAGTTGAAGACGCGGTGCATTTCGGCGTCGGCGACCTGGCCTTCCTTCTGCAGCCATTGAAACAGCGGCGGCAGCGGCCAGTTCTTGCTGTCGATGATCGCCGTCAGGTGCGTGCCCAGCACCCGCGGAATGTTCTCGGTCAGGCCGCCGCCGGTGATGTGCGCCATGCCCTTCACCGGCAGCGCCTGGATCAGCGCCAGCAGCGGTTTGACATAGATGCGCGTCGGCGCCATCACCGCGTCGGCCAGTGGCACGCCGCCGATGTCCATTTTCGGGTCGGGCTGTGCGCGCTCGATGATCTTGCGGATCAGCGAATAGCCGTTGGAGTGCGCGCCGGAGGATGCGAGGCCGAGCACCACGTCGCCCGGGCGGATCCATTTGCCGTCGATGATCTCGGCCTTTTCCACCGCGCCGACGGCGAAGCCGGCGAGGTCGTATTCGCCGTCCGGATACATGCTGGGCATTTCCGCCGTCTCGCCGCCGATCAGCGAGCAGCCGGCGAGTTCGCAACCGCGGGCGATGCCTTCGACCACCGTCGCCGCGGTTTCGACGTCGAGCCGGCCGCAGGCGAAGTAGTCGAGAAAGAACAGCGGCTCGGCGCCCTGCACCAGGATGTCATTGACGCTCATCGCCACCAGGTCCTGGCCGACGGTGTCGTGGCGATTCCAGTGGAATGCGAGTTTGAGCTTGGTGCCGACGCCATCGGTGCCGGAGACCAGCACCGGCTCGCGATATTTCTTCGAGATCTGGAACAGCGCGCCGAAACCGCCGATGCCGGCCAGCACCTCGGGACGCATGGTGCGCTTGGCGGCGGGCTTGATGCGTTCGACCAGCGCATCGCCGGCATCGATATCGACTCCCGCATCGCGGTAAGTGAGCGGGGACGGGGAAGGCGTGGAATCGGTCAAGATGAAGTCCTTGAAGACGCTGTCGGAATGAAGGCCGGAAGTCGGTCAAAAGCGCGGTTCGGCGCCGGATCGGCGATAATTCGCGTTGCCGACCACAGCACAGCCGCGAATTTTACCGGAAATGACCCCGCCTCCCGAAGCCCCGAATAGCGACCGACTGCAAACCGCCCTGTGGATCGCGGCCGGACTGGCAATTGCCGCCCTGTTCTACGCGCTGTCGCCGATCCTCACGCCCTTCCTGCTGGCGGCCATCCTCGCCTATATCTGCAACCCGGTGACCGACCGCATCGCGGGCTGGGGCGTGCCGCGCATGCTGGCGGTCGTCATCGTCATGCTGGCCCTGGGCGCACTGGGCGCCGGCCTGGTCCTGATCGTGTTTCCCCTGCTTTACGAAGAGGCCGCGCTACTCGCGGCGCGCACCCCGGAGGCGCTGACGCTGGCCAACGAGAAGCTGGCGCCCTGGCTGCGTCAGCATTTCGGCATCAAGCTGCGCTTCGATTCCGCCTCGCTGCAAAAGCTGGCCGCCGGCAACTGGGACACCGTGCAGGTCATTCTCGAGCGCCTCTACAACTCGCTCAGGATCGGCGGCGTGGCGCTGGTCGGCCTCGCCGTGAACCTGATGCTGGCGCCGGTGGTGATGTTCTATCTGCTGATGGACTGGCACGGCATGATGGGCCGCCTGGGCAACGCCATCCCGCGCCCCTGGCACGCCAAGCTGATCGGCGTGGCGAGCGACATCGACGCCGTGCTTTCGCAATACCTGCGCGGCCAGGTCCTGGTCATGGCGATCCTCGCCATCTACTACACCGTCGGATTGTGGCTGGCCGGCATTCCCTCGGCGTTCTCGATCGGCGTCGTCACCGGCCTGCTGATCTTCATCCCCTACCTGGGTTATGCCACCGGCCTGATCCTGGCATTGCTGGTCGCCGCGCTGCAGTTCGCCGGCTGGGAACCGATCATCGCCGTACTGATCGTGTATGGCATCGGGCAATTGCTGGAAAGCTTCCTGCTCACGCCCTTCCTCGTCGGCGAGCGCATCGGCCTGCACCCGCTGGCGGTGATCTTCGCCCTGATGGCCTTCGGCCAGATCTTCGGCTTCTTCGGCATCCTCGCCGCCCTGCCCGCATCGGCCATGCTGCTGGTCGGCCTGCGGGAAGTGCGCGCGCTGTATCTCGCCAGCCGCTTCTATCAGGGCCAATAGATGCTTACGCCGCAGCAACAAATGCTGCTCGACCTCAAGCCCGAACAGCCGCCGACGCTGGAGAATTTCGTCACCGGCGCCAATGCCGAGCTGGTGGCGCGCCTGCGCAACCTGGCCGAGGCCAGCAGTTTCGACGCGCTCTACGTCTGGGGTCCCGACGGCTGCGGCAAGAGCCACCTGCTGGCGGCGACCGCCGAAGCGGCGCGCGGCAAGCGGCCCACGGTATTCGTGAACGGCGCCGAAGCCGGCGCGGAATTGCCGCTCGCCACCGGCACCCTGCTGGTGATCGACGATGTGCAGGGGCTCGGACCCGAGGCGCAGATCGCCCTGTTTCGCGCCTTCAACGCCGCGCGCTTTCTCGGCTTGGCCCTGCTGCTCGCCGGCAACGAACCGCCGCTGCGGCTGGCGCTGCGCGAGGACCTGCGCACCCGCATCGGCCAGACGCTGATCTATGAAACCCAGTGCCTCTCGGACGACGAAAAAGCCGCCGCCCTGCGCCGCCATGCGATCGAACGCGGCATGCTAATGGATGCCGGCGTGGTGCACTACCTGCTGCGCCACGGCCGCCGCGACCTGCCCTCGCTGATGGCCATGCTCAACAGCCTGGACCGCGCCTCGCTCGAACAAAAGCGCCCGCCCACCCTGCCCCTGCTGCGCGAATTGATGCAGACCTCACTCGATCTGGACAAGTCATGAACGACATATCCCCCAGCCCCTTTTCCGAGAAAAGGGGTGACTGCGGCTCGCGATGCTCGCAGGCCATTGGAACGGCTGCCTTGGGGCGGCCCGGCGGCACGCCATGAACCTCGCACTATTTGACCTCGACAACACGCTCCTGTCCGGTGATTCGGATTTCGAGTGGGCGCAATTCCTGATCGGCAAGGGCGTGCTCGACCGCGAAGTGCACGAAGCGCGCAACATCGAGTTCTTCGAACAGTACAAGGCCGGCACGCTGGACATCCACGCCTTCCTCGATTTCCAGCTCGCCCCGCTGTCGCGCCACCCGCGCGATGAACTCGACACATGGCACAGGGAGTTCCTCGCCACGCGCATCCGGCCGCTGATCAGCGCGGCCGCGCGCGAACTCGTGGCGAAGCACGCCGCCAAGGGCGACCTGCTCGCCATCGTCACCGCCACCAACAGCTTCGTCACCGGCCCGATCGCGCAGGAATTCAACATCCCGCACCTGATCGCCACGATTCCGGCGCAGGAGAACGGCCGCTTCACCGGCCAGCCGCGCGGCACGCCGTCCTTCCGCGAAGGCAAGATCGTGCGCGTCGACGCCTGGCTGGAATCGCTCGGCCTGTGGCTCGGCAGCTTCGAGCAAAGCTGGTTCTACAGCGATTCGCACAACGACCTGCCACTGCTGGAGAAAGTCACGCATCCCGTCGCCGTCGATGCCGACGCCACGCTGGCGCAAGCCGCCGTCCAGCGCGGCTGGCCGCAGATCAGCCTGCGCGGCTAGCCCTGCCGCGTTGTTGCCGACAGCAAAGGTCGATTCGGGTATACTCCGCCCCCTGCAAACAGCCGTGAACCCCAAGTTCATCGCCGTTTTCGGAGACGTGGCCGAGTGGTCGAAGGCACACCCCTGCTAAGGGTGCATCTGGGCAAAACCTGGATCCAGGGTTCGAATCCCTGCGTCTCCGCCAGTGAATCAGACAAAACGCCCCGCGAGGGGCGTTTTGTTTTTGGCACCGCTCAATTCGCGGGCGGCTTGTCGCCGTCCCGCCAGCGCCGACTCTTGGGGACCGGCCAATGCTTCGAGAACTCGGCCGATGCCGACCCCTTGCTGTTATGCCGCTGGGGAATTCGCGCCCCAATGGGACTCGAAATCGAAAGAAAGCTGCCGCTGATGCCTGATCGCCAGCAGATGAATGTTTCCGCCAATCTGCGCGTACAGCACCAGGTAGTCGTCCATGATGTATTCACGCAGCGCTTCCGGGTCCGGCGTCAGCGCCGACAACTTTGCTCGTAGTGCTTCAACAGCGTTGGTGGTCTCGACAGAGCGGGGAGCCCTCATCAAGAAAGGTCGCCCCATGCCGGGAAACCGTTCAAGATTCCGAATCACTGTGCCGAGGAGTTCATCGAGCAGGACATCGTAAGCGCGGGGTGCTTCGGCTTCGATCAGAAAGCGTTCGATGTCTTCGAGGTTACGCTCGAAGTTCGCAGTGAGTTTGACGACAAGTTTCCTGGTCACGGGTGCCGTTCCACCCGTTCAGGCGCTGCGACGGCGCTTGATCGATTGAATTACGCTACGGGCGTCCTTCACCCGGCCGGCAGCCACATCGTCAAGCCCCTTGGACGCGTCGTCGATCAACAGCAGATGTATGCGTTCCCGCTCCAGCCGGTGGTAGTAGTCCAGCCGGCTGGCGTCGATAAGGGCAATGTAGCTTTCGCCGTTCTTGGTAATGATCTTCTCGGCACCGGCCTTGACTTCCTCAGCCAGCTCGGAGAAGTTGGCGCGTGCGTGCGAGAGCGGAATGACGTCGCTTGCGGAAATACCCATGGCTGCCTCCTGTGGCGCACAAGACGTGCAATATTCTGTACATGATACGCGGAGGCAGGGTTAAGGGAAAGCGTAATATCAGCGGCGGGGCGCCCTATGTAATGACATCCTCAATCAAGAAACGGAGAGCAGCGTGTCGGCGTCCCGCCAGCGCCAACTCTTGGACGCGTCCAAGGCCGCCCGAACAAATCCGAAGCCGCCCCCTTACTGCATGCTACCAGCTTGAATCTTCGTGACATCAAGATTGAATGGACACGTCAGAGTGCTTGTTTCGCGGTCGATGGATCGGCGCAAGGGAATAGTTCTTAATAATCAGCTCCTCATAGACGCCGCGATTCTCACTGGATGCTGCAATGACACTATTCCGCTTTAGCGGCGTTAGATCAAAATCGTTTTCATACAATTCATAAATGGATGGGTGATTTGCGTTCGTAACAAGTACTAGGCAGCCACGATTTTTTGCCTTGATTAGGCATTTGCTCAAACGAACCTGATCGTCCCAGCGAAAGATCTTTTCGTTGTACTTAACGAAGCCATTGAAATTGTGTTTTACCGTGTATGGAGGATCAGCGAAGATGAAGTCGCCTTTCTGCGCCCGATCGATGACGGCCTCAAAATCCTGATGGAGGATGTCAGTGCTCTGCAGAATACTTGACAGCTCCTTGAAATCATCGACGTCAAGAATGACGTTTGTCTTTGTTCCCATAGGAACATTGAACTGTCCATTCAAATTCACTCGGTAGAGAGCATTCCAGCATGTGCGATTTAGATAGATGAATCGTGCAGCTCGTCGTGCAAGGACTCTCGGTTTGCTCTGTCTGACCTTCAGGTAGTGCTCCTTCGAGTGTTTGCGATGGTATTCGTGTAGTAGCTTTTCGACGGCGCGCCACTCATCTCTTATCCCCTTATACGTGTCAACAAGGTCTAGGTTTAGATCCGACAACGTCGCGGCATCCGGGCGGAGTGCAAAAAACACAGCACCACTTCCAAGGAACGGCTCGAAATATCTATTGAATGCGACCGGGAATTGCTCCGTATGAAGCGATGTTAGCCATCGCTTCCCTCCTGCCCACTTCAGAAATGGCGGCATTTCGATGTTCACACTCAAGATTTCCTATTTCGGTTGGTGGCAACATCAAGCCTAGCGTAAAACTCTGCCTTGATAAACTTCATAAACTCGTAGTCCGCTTCGTCATATCCCCGTGACCCACTCGGGTGCGCCGGTATACGCCGAATCTTATTCAGCTTCTCCATCCAGTCAAGGTAATAAGTTTTACCTTTTTCCCCGGGAAGAGGGATGTTGAAAACAGACTCGAAAATAGGCCAATTGTTTTTCTGTCTGACGATATCCCGATAATCCAGAATGTCGAGATAAGCCTCTCTCGGGAGCTTCTTGTCCTTTAGCCCTTCAAGGTAGCGTTTGTAGGAATTTTCCTTAGCTTTTTGACTTTCGATGCCTTGCTCCCACCATATCTTCTCACCAGATTCGTCCTCTCCTGTTCCGTACTTTTCCTTGAGCGTCGAGACGATATGGTCAGAGATGTCTTGGCTAATTTTGATGACATCTTGATGAGTCTGATTTACCCGATCATCCTTCATCTTGGCGAGCCTGTCGAGAAAATCCTTTGAGCCAAACTCCGGGATCGCTGCGTGGATGATCGAACACAGGTGGTCAAAATACTCGACAACCCCGCCCTCGCCAAAGCGCCGAGAAAACTTCTCACTTATATCTTCATCAGAAGCTGCGGCGAGATATGAGACAAGCGGTGCCATGACCTTTTTCAGGTGCCCAAGAATCGAATTTTCATCAGCAGCATGAACATCAAGGCCATGTTTGAAAGATATGAAATCAAAGATGTCAGCAAGCAGCATTAGATGCGCTCTGATTCCTGGATTTACACAAATGTATGCCTCACGCCCTCGCTCCCAGCGATCAGGGTGTGCATCACGCACTTTGCCGAAGTAGGCGTTTATAACTCGTTTAGCCCGAGCAAGAGTCTGTTCGTCAGTAGCGGCGGATAGTGGACCCGGGGCTAACTGCGCTTTATGGAGGACCCTGCCGATGAGCGTGGATCTGGTTAGACCGTTTACGAATTCCGGGAACGTCAAACTGTGGTTTTCTTTTGCGAGAACCCCTTGTACCGAGAATCGCTGAAAGAACGGACTCGTTGGATCTGAGTTAAAGGTCTTTACGAGCGCGGAAGCAAGCGCGCTTAGCCTATCTTTTGGATCAGCGGCGCCCCACTTCAGGTCTGATTGCAGCGACACAATCACGCTGCGCTGAACGCTTTTTTGTTTTTGGTTAATGGTTACGAATAGCTCGGCCTCGTCCTTGGTGTCCATTTTCTCAAAGGCAACCACGGACAAACTTTGGTCTAGCCAGTCACCCTCGAGATGGGAATACCCATAGAGCCGATGCTGACCATCAATTATCCAAGCCGATTTGTATGTATTCGGGAGGTAGAGCATCCCAAACTTTATATGCGGATCCGCGTTTTCCTTTTTTGGAAGTAAGTCAAAGCGGCATTCCTCTGTAAAGTTCACGAGAATATTTGTAGGGAAATAGCCTCCTCCTTTGATAAACCCCTCTATCTCACGAATTCGCGATGGCGCCACCATACGCTGATACGCGGGACGCCCATCAGGATGATTTAGGGCTTGGTGATTAACAAATGCAATTTTTAGAAGTGTTCGCGGGGTAGTGACAAAGCTGTAAAAAGGTCTTCCTCCTAGCACTCCCCTGATTGCAGGAACCTTCACGTTACACAGACTGGGAATCTCCTGCTTTTCCAGAAACTCAGCCAAAAATTGGTAGCGGCCAGCTGGCCCCATATGCCGAATAAATGCATCAAAATACTGCATCTCATTTTCGGTAATAACCCGGATGTTGCTCGCTCCAGCACGTGCGAGATCTGGCTCTGACCAAATGATGTTGTGTGTCACATATAGCCAAATGACTTTGGGCTTGAAGGCATCGCCGTAGTGTTTGCGAATCGACGTTGCAAGGGCCTTTTGGAGGGAATCGGTTTCGGCTAAGTCTTTTTGGAGAGTTCTGCGCCCTCGTGTTTCCCTAGATTTGCACTCAGCCACGAGAACAGTCTCATCATCTTTCGCAAAAACATCGACTTGCTTAGCTCCGATTGATCGATCAAATCGCTCGAAAGTGATTTTGAACTGCTCTCCATTCAGTTCTGGATATCCCATTCGATAAAACAAGCACCAAGTTTGATCTTCCAGCAGGCGGTCATGGCTTTTCTGGCGCTTCATCCTTACTCGCGTTTTGGACTCGCGATGAATTTCCCATCCCTGCGATTCATACTCTTGAAGATCGGCAGAATGAATGCTCTCGTAATAGTAGTGATCGTTGCGTTTTTTGTACGACGCAAGACGAATGGACTTTTCTACTAGCAACGGATCCAAGAGCGCCCTCTCACTATCATGGTCGGAAGGGCTTAGCGGCCTGCTTTTCTTCGAACTAATGTGCATGTCCACCTCAAGGTAGTAGCAATCAAGAGCCTTCGTTTAATTATGCCATCGGTTTCTATCCGACATTCAAACTAAATTGTGCGTGCGCTGCGAACTGATTAGGACATGAACGAATAGATGTCGGCTTCCAATCTACTTTTCGCAACCGCGCACGCTTCCAGGAAGTCGGCGCTGGCGACACGGCGCTGGCGTCAGCGAACAGTGCGCGCCCAAGCCTCGTAGCGAGCCTTCGTTTCCTCATTGGGCGGATACAGGCCGGGCAGAGGAACGCCCGCGGCGACCTGCGACATGATCCATCCCTCCAGCCTTTCCTGCTCGACGGCGGCGGGGATGACCTCATCCAGCAAGCCGGCCGGAATCAGCACGGCGCCGTCGGCATCGACCACCACGATGTCGTTGGGAAACACGGCGACGCCGCCGCAGCCGATCGGCTCCTGCCAGCCGACGAAGGTCAGCCCGGCCACCGACGCCGGTGCCGCCGTGCCCTGGCACCACACCGGCAGCCCGGTGCCCAGCACGCCGGCCAGATCGCGAATCACGCCGTCGGTGACCAGCCCGGCGACGCCGCGCATTTTCATGCGCGAACAGAGGATGTCGCCGAAGATGCCGGCGTCGGTCACGCCCATGGCGTCGACCACCGCGATGCAGCCGGCGGGCATGGCTTCGATCGCGGCGCGGGTGGAAATCGGCGCGCCCCACGATGCCGGCGTGGCCAAGTCCTCCCGCGCCGGCACGAAGCGCAGCGTGAAGGCGCGAGCGACCAGACGCGGCTGGTCCGCCTGCAGCGGCTTCGCGCCGCGCATCCAGACGTTGCGCAGCCCCTTCTTCAGCAGGACGGTGGTCAGCGTGGCGGTGGTGACGCCGGACAGCACGCGGACCAGCTCGGGGTCCAGCGGAATCGGATCAGTGCCCATCGGAAAACCTCATGAAGTCGGGTTGAAAATGAAACCGGCAAAAGTCGGCGCTGGCAGTACGGCGATTCCCGGCGCGGGAATCGATTCCATGCCGACCGCCGACGCCTATTTGAAAATGCAGTGCTTGGCGAAATCCTTTGCCTCGTTGGTGCTCCAGTCGCCCTTGGGTTTTGCCTTGAGGTTGGCGCACCACTTGTCGCTGCCGACCTCGGGCGCACAGGCCCCGAGCATCAGGGCCAGCAGGGCGGCCAGGGCGAACGTGGGAAAGCGGGTTGATGTGTTCATTGCCGGGAACTCCTTTGATTTCAGCAGGCGGACGATGGAGGCATCGTGCCCGTCAGGTGGAAAGCTTGCGGCCGAGTTTCTTCTCGACGGCGTCTATCTTCGATTTCATGCGGCTGCCGGGGCCGGCGCGGTAGTCGATCTTGATGTGGGTGCCGATCCGGTCGCAGTCGGTCTGCATCGCCTCGAAGCAGGCGGTGACGACGGCCATCACTTGATCCCACTCGCCTTCGATGATGGTGCCCATGGGCGTGAGCTGGTAGGGCAAGCCGCTTTTGTCGATGATGTCGAGGATGCGTGCAACATAAGGACTCATGCTTTCGCCCTTGGTGGAAGGCGCCATCGAGAATTCCAGCAATACCATGGTGGTCTCCTTCAGTCCGGTACACGGTCGGGGGCAGCCGCACCGCCCGACCGAGTTTAATCGCTCGCGGCAAATTGCGAGGAAAACGGTACGGGAAAAGATGCCGCCTGCGTTGCGGTATAGTTCCCGCCGAAACTTTCCGCATCAACTATTGATACTTGGCGACAATTCCACCATGGCGATCTGGCACAGCACTTTTCCTCTGGACGAAGCGAACCGGCGCGGTCAGAACTGCGCCAACGGCCATCTCGGCATCGAGCTGATCGAAGCCGGCGACGACTATCTCAAGGGGCGCATGCCCGTCGATCAGCGCACCCGGCAGCCGGCCGGCGTCCTCCACGGCGGCGTCTCGATGGTGCTGGCCGAGACCCTCAGTTCGTGGGCGGCGGCCTTCGTCGTCGATCCGGCGAAGTTTCACTGCGTCGGCCAGGAAATCAATGCCAACCATGTGCGCGCCGTCGAGAGCGGCTGGGTGTACGGCACGGCGCGGCCCCTGCACCTGGGGCGCAGCAGCCATGTCTGGGATGTGCGCATCCACGACGAGGCGGACAAGCTGGTCTGCGTGGCGCGCGTCACGATGGCCGTTCTTTCCACTCCGATACGCTACTGACGACGAGCCATGAAACGCGTCACCTTTACCGCCAGGGACGGCCACCCGCTTGCCGCCTACCGCTTCGACCCGGCCGGTCCGGTCAAGGGACACGTCATCATCGCCGCCGCGATGGCCGTGCCGCAGTCTTTCCATGCGCCGTTCGCCCGGCATCCGGCGAACCGCGGCGACACCGTGTGGACCTTCGATTTCCGCGCACTGGAGCCCGCACGGCACGACCTGCCGCACATCGGCCATTTCGGCTTCTTCAAGCCGCAAAGCGAAACCGCCCTCCGGCCGCTGGTTACCGACTGGCTGGATCGCGCCGCCCGCCTTCCCTGATGCAAACTTGTCCGAACAGGAGTTGAACATGGCTTCCAACGATGCGGTATGGCTCATCACCGGTTGCTCGACCGGCTTCGGGCGCGAGCTCTCGCGCGTGCTGCTCGGGCGCGGCAACAGCGTGGTGGTGACGGCGCGCAACCCGGCCACGCTCGATGAATTCGCCGCACACCCCAAGGCGCTGGTCGCCGCGCTCGACGTCACCGTGCCCCAGCAGATCGCCGATGTCGTGGCGCAGGCCGAAGAGCGCTTCGGGCGTATCGACGTGCTGGTGAACAACGCGGGCTACGGCTACCTCTCCGCGCTCGAAGAAGGCGAGGACGACGAGGTCCGCGCCATGTTCGAGACGAATGTCTTCGGGCTGGCCAACATGAGCAGGGCCGCGCTGCCCGGCATGCGGGCGCGCCGTGCAGGTCACATCGTGAACATCTCGTCCGTGGGCGGCCTGATCGGCTTTCCCGGCATCGGCTATTACAACGCCACCAAGTTCGCCGTGGAGGGCCTGTCCGAAGCGCTGGCGAAGGAAACCGCGCCACTCGGCATCAAGGTCACCATCGTCGAGCCGGGACCTTTCCGCACGGACTGGGCGGGCCGCTCGCTCAAGGTGCCGAAGAACCCCATCGCCGACTACGCCAAATTGGCCGGCGCCCGCCGGGAGGCAGTGCAGCGCTACAGCGGCACGCAGCAGGGCGACCCGGTGCGCGCGGCGAAAGCGATCATCCAGGCCGTCGAATCGCCGGAACCGCCGCTGCACCTGCTCCTCGGAAAGCCCGCCTACGACCTGACCGCCGCGAAGCTCAAGGATTTCGCAGCGGAAATGGAGAAGTGGCGCGAGGTTTCGCTCGGCGCCGACTATCCGGACGCGGGCTGAGCCGGAAAAACTGTTTTGCAGCGCCGGGAATAAACACCGGCGTTTCTTCGTTAATGCAGGGGTAGCACCCCAAACCCCAACGGAGATCAAAATGACAATTCACAAACTCGTTTTCGCCCTGCTTGCATCCGCTTCGCTCGCGGCCTTTGCCGCCGCGCCGGCCATGGTGTCGAAGGGCATGCTGACCGGCAGCAACGGCATGACGCTCTACACCTTCGACAAGGACGCCGGCGGCAAGAGCGCCTGCAACGGCCCCTGTGCCGCCAACTGGCCGCCGCTCATGGCCATGGACAGCGATGCCGCCAGCGGCGACTACAGCATCATCACCCGCGACGACGGCAAGAAGCAGTGGGCGCTGAAGGGCAAGCCGCTGTATTACTGGGTCAAGGACCAGAAGCCGGGCGACACGACCGGCGATGGCTTCAACGGCGTCTGGCACGTCGCCAAGCCCTGACGCAGCGTGGACAGCCGCGCGATCCTCGCCGAGATTCCCCGCCTGCGCCGTTATGCGCGGGCGATGCTCGGCGATCGCGCGGCGGCCGACGATCTGGTGCAGGACACGCTGGAACGGGCCTGGTCGCGGCTTTTTCAGTGGCGGGCCGGCAGCGATCTACGGGCCTGGCTGTTCGGCATCATGCACAACCTGCGGGTCGACCAATTGCGCCGGCCACGGCTGGCCACGCAATCCATCGACGAGGACGACTTCGATGTACCGACACGCCCCACGCAAACCGACGAGCTGGAGTTGAGAGACATCGAATCCGCGCTGAACCACCTCCCCGACGAGCAGCGCGAAGTCCTGCTGCTCGTCGCCCTGGAAGAAATGCGCTATGCAGACATCGCCGCCACGCTGGGCGTCCCCATCGGCACCGTCATGTCGCGCCTGTCGCGCGGACGGGAAAGGCTGCGCCTGATCATGAACGGCGAACACGCAAGCACCCGGCTGAGGGTCGTGCGATGAGCGCGCTGCCGGTCACCGAAGTCGACCTGCAAGCCTGGGTCGATGCCGCCCTGCCCGAGGCGCGGCGCGGCGAGGTGGAGGACTGGCTGGCGGCACAGCCGGCGGAAGCCGAGCGCCTGCGCGCCTATCAGGAGCAGAAACAGGCGCTCAAGTCCCTGTTCGATCCGGTGCTCGACGAAGCACTGCCGGAACGGCTGAGCGCACTGGCGTCGCCGCCGCCTGCCGGCGCGATCGAGCGGCCGCCGAAGCCTTTGCTGGAGCGCTGGTCGCTGCAGCGCTTCGCCGCCGGCGTGCTCATTGCGCTGGTCAGCGGCCTTGCCGGCTGGATGGTGCATGACCGCTACCCGCCGGCGGAGAACCTGGCCGGAACGTCGCCGCTGCCGCATCAGGCCGCCGTGGCCCACGCGGTGTTCAGCCCCGACGTGCGCCGCCCGGTGGAAGTCGGCGCCGAAAACGAGGACCAGCTCGTGGCCTGGCTGTCCAAGCGCCTCGGCACGCCGGTGCGGCCGCCCAAGCTGGGGGCGCTCGGTTTCGAACTGGTCGGCGGCCGCCTGCTGCCCGGCAACAGCGGCCCCGTCGCGCAATTCATGTATCAGGACGCCACGGGGCAGCGGCTGACGCTGTATGTCTCCACCGAAAACGCGGCCAACCAGGACACCGCCTTCCGCTTCGCGAAGGAGGGCCAGGTCAATGTCTTCTACTGGATCGACGGCAAGTTCGGCTACGCCCTCTCGGCCGGGATCGACAAGAGCAGGCTGGCGCGCATCGCGACGGCGGTCTACGACCAGTTCGAACGCAAGTAGGGACGCCGCCGGACGGCGCTCATTGGGCATCCCGCCTGGCCTGGGCCGCCTGGTGCGCAGCCTGCTCGGCCTCCCGCCGCTTCAGCGTTTCGGCATATTTCTGCTTGCGCTCGTCGATCTTCCTGACCCGTTCGGCATGCTGCCGCCGGCGCTCCTCGGCCTTCCTCGCATTCTCCGGCGTCTGTGTTGCCCTTTGCGCATCTTCCTGGCGCCTAGCCGCAAGCCGCTGTTCCCGCTCGGCGCGTTCGGCCGCCGCCTTGCCGCGGCGACTCTCCAACTGTTGTGCTTCATCGGCCAGCTTGCGTTCGCGTTCGGCGGCGCGTTGCGCTTCCTTCTCCCGATAACCGGCGACGGCCGTCTGCTGCGCGGCTTCGCGCTCCGACGCCTCGGCTTCACGCTTCACGGCCTTGGCCTCCGCCGCGCGCTTGCGCTCCTCGCGCTCGACCTGGCGCCCCGCCTGTTCGAGCGCATCCGCCTCCCGCAAGGACGCGAGATAGCGCTCCTTCGCGGAACTCATGCAGTTGATGGCAACGACCTTGCTCTGGCATGCGGCCTTGTCGGCTTCGAATCCTTGTACCGCCTCGGCTTTGAGCGTCCTGGCTTTCGCCCGCTGCGCACGGGCTTCTTCGAGCGACAAGGCCGGCGCCACGGCGGGCGTTTGCGCCGCGGCGCAGCCTTGACCCAGCACGAGGGCGAGAGCCAGCAGACTTCTGATGTACATCGGGTTCTCCTTGCAAAGAAAACAGCTTAGCGGGTTCCATGGCCGTTTGCCATTGCGCCGGTGGCCGCAAATCCGGTCGATGTCGCCGTGGCTCCGGCGTCTACTCCTGAGCCCGCCCCTTTTCGGGCTACACTCCGCAAAACAAGGTTTCCGCGTCAAGCGAAGCATTAAAAAAACCACGGAGGAGCCTGACAGTGAGCGAAGTCATCGTCATTGGCGGCGGCATTGCCGGAATCTGCGCAGCACTGGAACTTCTCGATGCCGGACGCCGCGTCTTGCTGCTCGAACGCGACGCGCCTGAAAACTTCGGCGGCCTGGCGAAGGAAAGCTTCGGCGGCATTTTCCTGGTCGGCACGCCGGAGCAACGGCGTGCCGGCATCCGCGACACGCCCGAACTGGCGCTGGCCGACTGGCATGCCTTCGGCGCATTGGACCCGGATGACCCGAACGACCGCTGGCCCTGCGCCTGGGCCGAGACCTATGTGCAGCGCTGCCACGACGATGTCGGGGTCTGGCTGCGCCAGCGCGGCGTGGGCTTCCTGCCCGCGCCGCACTGGGTCGAGCGCGGCTTGTACACGCCGGGCAATTCGGTGCCGCGTTTTCATATCGTCTGGGGCACGGGGCGCGAACTGGCGCTGCGCCTGATCGACACGCTGGAGCGGCATCCCCGTCGCGCCGACTTGGAAATCCGCTTCGGCCAGCGCGTGGAAAGCCTGCTGACGTCGAATGGCGCCGTCACGGGTTGCCGCGGCATCGGCGAGGAAGACCAGCGGCCCTTCGAACTGAATGCCGGCAGCGTGATCGTCGCGGCCGGAGGCTTCAACGGCAACATCGAGCGGGTGAAGCAAAACTGGCACCGCGACTGGGGCGCGCCACCGCCGGTGATCCTCAACGGTTCGCACCGCTATGCCGACGGCCGGCTGCACGACGCCGTGGCGGCGACCGGCGGGCAACTGACCCGTCTCGACGCGATGTGGAACTACGCCGCCGGGGTGCATCATCCGCGGCCGCGCAAGCCCGGGCATGGGCTGTCCCTGGTGCCGCCGCGCTCGGCGCTGTGGCTCGACTGGCAGGGCCGGCGCATCGGCCCGATGCCGCTGGTGACGGGCTTCGACACCCGCGACCTGGTGGCCCGGGTCTGCGCCCAGGAACGGCAGTATTCCTGGCAACTGATGAACCGACGCATCGCGGTGAAGGAACTCGCGGTTTCCGGCGCCGAGTTCAACCCCTCGATTCGCGACAAGAAGAAACTCGCCTTCCTGCGCGACCTGATCTTCGGCAACACCTGGCTCCATGACGAGATGATTGCGAACTGCGAGGACTTCGTGGTCGGCCGCGACCTGCCGGAAATGGTGGACAAGATGAATGCGCTGCAGGGCGACGATGCGGTCAGCCTCGACGCCATGCGCGCCACCGTGGAGGCCTACGACGCGCAGATCGACCGCGGCCAGACCTTCCACAACGACGAGCAGTTGCGGCGCATCGCCTATGTGCGGCACTGGAAGGGCGACCGCATCCGCACCTGCAAGTTCCAGAAGATCCTCGATCCGAAAGCCGGGCCGCTGATCGCGGTGCGCGAATTCATCATCAGCCGCAAGAGCCTCGGCGGCATCCAGACCGACCTGCAAAGCCGCGTGCTCGACAACGCCGGCCAGCCGATTGCCGGGCTGTTCGCCGCCGGCGAAGCGGCGGGCTTCGGCGGCGGCGGCATGCACGGCCTGCGGGCGCTGGAAGGCAGCTTCCTCGGCGGCTGCATTCTTTCCGGCCGCATCGCCGGCCAGGCTGCCGCCGCAAACACCTGAACCCTTGAGCACGGAGACATCCGCATGAAACGAACCGGCGCCTGGATTGCAGTGCGAGCCCTCGAAGCCCTCGGCATCAAATACACCTTCGGCATTCCCGGAGTGCATAACACGGAGCTGTACGACGAACTCAACAGCTCGGAGCAGATCACGCCGGTGCTGGTGACCCACGAAGGCGGCGCATCCTTCATGGCCGACGGCATGAGCCGCACCTCGGACCTGACCGGCACGCTGGTCATCGTCCCCGCCGCCGGGGCGACGCATGCCGCCAGCGGCATCGGCGAGGCTTTCCTCGACGGCGTGCCGATGCTGGTGATCTGCGGCGGCATCCGCACCGATCTGGACAAGCGCTACCAGTTGCACGAGCTCGACCAGCACGCCTTCCTGAAAGCCCTAACCAAGGCGACCTTCCACGTCACCAGCCACGCCGAAATCGTGCCGATGCTGTTCAAGGCCTGGGAGATCGCCCACTCCGGCGAGCCGGGCCCGGTATTCGTCGAGATTCCGGTGAACCTGCAGATGTTCCCCGGCGAGGTGGACGAAATGCCCGGCCGGCCGCTCATCGCCAGGCCGCAGCGCGCGACGCCGAACGAGATCCGGCGCGCGGCGGAAATGCTGCTCGCCGCAAAACGTCCCGCCATGTTTCTCGGCTGGGGCGCCCGCGATGCCAGCGAGCAAACCCGCGCCATCGCCGAGTTCCTCCAGGCTCCCGTGGCGACCACGCTGCAGGGGCTGTCGGTGTTCTCCGCCGCCCATCCGCTGCACACCGGTTTCAGCTTCGGCGCCGCGGCCGTGCCGGCGGCGCGCAACTCCTTTGCCGACTGCGACTGCCTGCTGGCGGTCGGCACCCGCTTCGCCGAAATCGCAACCGGCAGCTTCGGCGTCACGGTGCCGCCGAACCTGATCCACGCCGACATCAATCCGGCCGTGTTCAATGCCAACTACCCCGCGGCAGTGGCGCTCGAAGGCGATGCGACCATGGTGCTGACCGCGCTGCTGGAGGAACTGCGGAAAGTCGGCGCTGGGCGCACGGCGAATATCGAGCTGCACGACCGCATACAGCGCGACAAGCTCGCCTACATCGAAGAATGGCTGCGCCACGACAGCGGCGGCAAGGTCAATCCGGCGGTATTCTTCAACGCGTTGCGCGCGGCCGTCCCCGACGATGCGATCGCCGTGGTCGACGACGGCAACCACACCTACCTGACCGCCGAACTGTTCCCGGTGCGGCAACCCAAGGCGCTGATCGTGCCGACCGATTTCAACAGCATGGGCTATGCGGTACCGGCTGCCATCGGCGCCAGACTGGCCAATCCCGAGCGCGAAGTGTTTGCCATCGTCGGCGACGGCGCCTTCACCATGACCTGCATGGAAATCGTTTCCGCCACCCGGCTGGGTCTGGGCCTGGTGTTCTACGTGTTCCACGACGGCGAACTGTCGCAGATCGCCCAGGCGCAGGAAATCCCGTTCAACCGCAAGCCCTGCACCGACCTTGGCGGCATTGATTTCAGCGGCGTCGCCACAGCGACCGGCGCCGAGTACATCCCGGTGGCAGGCAACGACGACGTGCTGCAGGCGATCGCCCGCGCCCGCGAACTGGCCGCCGGCGGGCGGCCGGTGATCGTAGACCTGATCATGGACTACTCGAAGCGCACGGCCTTCACGCAGGGGGCCGTGAAGACCAACTTCAAGCGCCTGCCGCTGGCCCAGCGCCTGCGCATGGTGACCCGCGCGGTCAAGCGGAAAATCACCGGCTGACGCCGGCCCGCGAAGCGATACTTCAGTCGGTGACGGCTTCGGTATCGGTGCGGCGCGACAGCGCGGTGGCGAAGACGCCGCTGGCGACGATCAGGATCACGCCCAGCCAGCCGGCCCATGGCAGCGTTTCGCCCCACAGCAGCATGGCGAAGGCGCTCGAAAACACCACGGTGCTGTAGGCGAGGCTGGCCGAGACCAGCGTCTTGCCGCGCTTGTAGGCGGCGGTCATGCACAGTTGCGCCAGCACGCCGAAGCCGCCCACCCCGAACAGCAGCAGCCAGCCGCGCAGGTCGATGGCATGGAAGGGTTTGGCCGCCAGCAGCCAGGGCAGGCCACCCAGCGCCGATAGGGCGGAGAAATAGAACACCGTACGCCATTCCGGCTCGCCCAGTTCGCCCAGGCGCCGCACGTTGAGATAGGCGATGCTGGAAATGATCCCGGAGCCGAGGCCGAACACCGCACCCAGCCACTGGTCGCGTTCCAGCGTCGGCTGCAGGAGAATTACGACGCCGACGAAACCCGCGGCCAGCACGGCATAAAAGCCGCGGCGCACCGGCTCCTTCAGCCACAGCACCAGCAGCAGCGCCAGGAACAGCGGCGAAGTGTAGTTCAGCGTCACCGCCGTCGCCAGCGGGATCAGGCTGATCGCGTAGAAGTACATCACCAGCGAGATGAAGCCCGACAAGCCGCGCACCACGTGAGTCCGCGCATGCGGCGTGGCCAGCGGCAGCCGGCGCACCAGCACATAGGAGCCGATCAGCAGCGTGGCGATGAAGCCGCGCCAGAACACCAGTTCCGCGGCCGCGAACTGCGCCGAGCCGAGCTTGACGCAGACGCCCATGCAGGCGAACAGCAGGCTTGCCGCGATCATCCAGAGCGATTGCATGATGCGCTTCAGGTCCTGAAAAAACAGACGCCGGCCAGAGGCCGGCGCCGGAGTGAGTATGCGGAGCTCAGAGCTTGCGAAGAAATCGTAGCGAGCGGGCCGCAGCGGGGTGCGGCCGCAGCGCAGCTACCGGAATGTACGTCTCTGTACATGAGGATAGCCGGGTTTGCCAACTAAGCCGCCCAAGCCCCGATCCGGCACGCGCAGTAGATTTATTCACAAGCTCTCAGATGTGCTCGGCCATCACGCGCCGATAGAACTCGTGGAAGTGCTGCATGCCGTCTTCCATGGGCGACTGATAGGGGCCGACTTCGCTGCGCCCCTGCTTCATCAGCGCGCGACGACCGCGATCCATGCGCTCGCCGATGTCGTCGTCCTCGATCGCCGTCTCCATGTAGGCGGCCTGCTCGGCCTTGATGAAGTCCGGCTCGAACAGGGCGATGTCCTCGGGATAATAAAACTCGACCACGTTGAGGGTCTTGTCCACGTCCTGCGGCACCAGCGTCGACACCACCAGCACATGGGGATACCACTCGACCATGATGTTCGGGAAATAGGTGAGCCAGATCGCGCCGTGCTTGGGCAGCTCGCCGTTGTAGTAATCGAGCACGGCCTTGTGCCAGCGCTGATAGGTCGCCGAACCCGGCTTCGCCAGCGAGGTGAGGCCGACGCGCTGCACCGAATACCAGCCGCCGAACTGCCAGGTCAGATCGTCGCAGGTGACGAAGCCGCCCAGCCCGGGGTGATAGGGCGCGACGTGATAGTCCTCGAGATACACTTCGATGAAGGTCTTCCAGTTGTAGTTGCACTGGTGCAGTTCGACGTGATGCAGCTTGTAGCCGGAAAAATCCAGTTCGCCCGCGACCTTCATGCCGGCCAGGTCGGCATTCGCCGAGCGCGGCCCCCTGAACAGCAGGCCCTGCCAGTTTTCGAGTTTCTGCTTGGCCAGATTGAGACAGGGATTGGCCGGAAAATGCGGCGCGCCGATCAGTTCGCCCCCCGCGTCATAGGTCCAGCGGTGGATCGGACAGACGATGTTCTTCGCATTGCCGGCGCCTTGCAGCATGATCGCCTGGCGGTGACGGCAGACGTTGGACATCTCGTAGAAGCCGTCCGGCTGATGGACGACCATGCGCGCGTGGTCATGCCACTCCTGCGAGCGGTAGTCGTGCACCTCGGGAACCATCAACTCGTGCCCGACATAGCCCGGGCCGGCATCGAAGATCAGCTTCTTCTCCAGTTCGAAGAGTTTTTCATCGAAGTACCACGCAACCGGAAACTGCGACGCCCCAGGTGAGAGGAGTGCGCGGGAGCCGACATCGGACATTATTCCGAACCTCCAAGAGGGTTTACCCGGAAACCGGAAACGGACGGAACATACCGTCAGAAGAGACAAACTGCGGGTCAAAACCAGCCGCGCAATTGTAGCCAATTTGACCAGAGGGCGCACCTTAGGCTATTTTTACGGTTTTCCCTTGCCGCTGGTCACCGCTTTCGGCCAAGGCTTCACTCATGGCCACTAAACCGATCACTGCTCCCGACACCGATTCAGCAACGGCAACCGCTCCGTCGTTCGAAAACGCCCTCAACGAGCTGGAAGGCATCGTTGCCGCGATGGAGGCCGGCCGGATGCCGCTGCAGGAAGCGCTGGACGCCTACAAACGCGGCATGGCGCTGCTGCGCCAGTGCCAGGAAACCCTGTCCGCGGCGGAACAACAGATACGTATCCTCGACGCCAACGGGTTGCGCGACTTCGACGCCCAAGAGGAAGCCTCTGCGGGCGATGCGGCCGGCGGCGAACAGGAAGGTTGAAACCCTCATGAATTTCCCGACCTGGATGTCCGCCATCCAGCAGCGCACCGAATCGGCCCTGGAAGCGTCTCTTCCCGCGGCCGAAATCGCCCCCGCGCGCCTGCACGAGGCGATGCGCTACGCCGTGCTGGGCGGCGGCAAGCGCGTACGCCCGCTGCTGTGCCATGCCGCCGGCGCCATCTTCAACGCCGACAGCCGCGTGCTGGACGCGGCCGCCGTCGCCGTCGAACTGATCCACGCCTATTCGCTGGTGCATGACGACCTGCCCTGCATGGACGACGACGTCCTGCGCCGCGGCAAGCCGACCTGCCACGTCCAGTTCGACGAGGCGACCGCGCTGCTGGTCGGCGATGCCCTGCAAACCCAGGCATTCCACACGCTGTCGAATCGCCTTGCGGGCATCGCGGCGACCCGGCAGCTCGACATGCTGCACCTGCTGGCGGTCGCCTCGGGGTCGCGCGGCATGGCCGGCGGCCAGGCGATCGACCTCGCTGCGGTCGGCCAGCAACTGACCATCGGCGAACTGGAATTCATGCACATCCACAAGACCGGCGCGCTGATCCGCGCCGCGGTGCTGCTCGGCGCCCATTGCGGCGAAGCCATGCCGGACGCCCTGGAACGCCTCGGCCGCTTCGCCAACCGGATCGGCCTGCTGTTCCAGGTGGTCGACGATATCCTCGATGCCGAAGCGAGTACTGCGACACTGGGCAAGACGGCCGGCAAGGACGCTGCCCAGAACAAGCCAACCTATGTCAACATCCTCGGCGTGAGTGAAGCAAAAAACATGGCCAGCAAATTGAGACAGGACGCGCACGAAGCACTGGCGCCGTTCGGCGAATCCGCCCTTCGCCTGCACGAACTTGCCGACTTCATCGTCGAGCGGACTTTCTGATGACCCATCTCCTGCTCGACAGCATCCATTCCCCTGCCGATCTGCGCGCGCTGGAGCGCGAACAGTTGTTCCAGGTAGCCGACGAAATGCGGGCCTTCCTGCTCGAGTCGGTATCGAAGACCGGGGGGCATCTCTCCTCCAACCTCGGCACCGTCGAACTGGCGATCGCGCTGCATTACGTGTTCAACACACCGGAAGACCGCCTGGTGTGGGACGTGGGCCATCAAACCTATCCGCACAAGGCGCTGACCGGCCGGCGCGCCGGCATGGAGCGCCTGCGCATGAAAGGCGGGGTCTCGGGCTTTCCACGCCGGGTCGAGAGCGAATACGACACCTTCGGCGTCGGCCATTCGTCGACCTCGATCTCCGCGGCGCTGGGCATGGCGGTCGCGGCGCGCAACCGGGGCGAGGAGCGGCGCGTCGCCGCGATCATCGGCGACGGCGCGATGTCCGCCGGCCAGGCCTTCGAAGCGCTGAACAACGCCGGTGTGATCGATGCCAACCTGCTTGTCATCCTCAACGACAACGACATGTCGATCTCGCCGCCGGTCGGCGCGCTCAACAAGTATCTGGCGCGCCTGCTGTCGGGCGGCACCTTCAACGCCGCGCGGCGCGCGGGTGAAAAGGTGCTGTCGGCAATGCCCACCGTGCTGGAGTTCGCCAATCGCGTCGAGGAACATGTCAAGGGCATGATATCGCCAGGCACCCTGTTCGAAGAGCTCGGCTTCAACTACCTCGGCCCCATCGACGGCCATGACCTCGATGCCCTGATTCCGACGCTGCAGAATCTGCGCAACCTCAAGGGTCCGCAGTTTCTTCACGTCATCACGCGCAAGGGCCAGGGCTACAAGCTCGCCGAAGCGGACCCGATTCTCTACCACGGCGTCGGCAAGTTCGACGCCGTCAGCGGCATCGAGCCGGCCAAAGGCCCCGGGAAGCTCACCTACACCCAGGTGTTCGGCGACTGGCTCTGCGATCAGGCCGCGGCCGACCCGCGCCTGATGGGCATCACGCCGGCCATGCGCGAGGGCTCGGGCATGGTGCGCTTCGCCCATGAATTTCCCCAGCGCTACTTCGACGTCGGCATCGCCGAACAGCACGCCGTCACCTTTGCCGGAGGCCTTGCCTGCGAGAGCATGAAGCCGGTGGTCGCGATCTACTCGACCTTCCTTCAGCGCGCCTACGACCAGCTGATTCATGACATCGCCCTGCAGAACCTGCCGGTGGTGTTCGCCATCGACCGCGGCGGCCTGGTCGGCGCCGACGGCGCGACACACAACGGCGCCTTCGATCTTTCCTACCTGACCTGCATTCCCAACATGGTGGTGATGACACCGAGCGACGAGAACGAATGCCGCAAGATGCTCTCCACGGCCTTCCAGTTCAACGGTCCGAGCGCCGTGCGCTACCCGCGCGGCAGCGGGCCCGGCGCCGCCATCGAACCCGGCCTGCAGACTCTGCCGCTGGGCAAGGGCGAACTCCGGCGGCAGGGCAGACAGGTGGCCCTGCTGGCCTTCGGCTCCATGCTGGCGCCCGCGCTGAAAGCCGGGGAAGCCCTCGATGCCACGGTGGCGAACATGCGCTTCGTCAAGCCGATGGACGCCGAACTGGTGCGGCAGCTCGCGGCAGACCACGATCTGCTGGTCAGCATCGAGGAAAATGCCCTGATCGGCGGCGCCGGGAGCGAGGTGGCCCGCGTTCTCGAATCAGCCGGCCTGCGCATCCCGCTGCTGCGCCTTGGCCTGCCGGACAAGTTCATCGACCACGGCGACTCGGCCCTGCTGCTGGCGGAAGCCGGACTGGACGACACCGGCATCGTGCGCAGCGTGGCAGCGCGACTTGCTGCGGAAAGCAATAGTTGAGTAAATCTGTCGGATAATGGTATAGTTGCAATTAGACTGTTCCATGATCGAGAAGCCATAATGAATTGCAGGGATCCCATGACCCCACCCCAAAAAACAGCCATTGCAGACGTTCAGAGCACCGCGGATTCGCGCCAGTTGCCGATCAACAAAGTCGGCATCAAGGACATCCGGCATCCCTTCAAGGTGCTGGACAAGAGCGGCGGCGTACGTCACACCATTGCGACGTTCAACATGTATGTCGGACTGCCCCACAATTTCAAGGGCACCCACATGTCCCGTTTCGTCGAGATTCTCAATGTGCACGAAGATGAAATCTCGGTTGAGAGCTTCGAGGCCATGCTGCGCGAAATGGTGAAGCGCCTCGAGGCCGAAACCGGCCATCTCGAAATGAGCTTCCCGTACTTCATCAACAAGGTCGCGCCTGTTTCCGGCGTCAAGAGCCTGATGGACTACGAGGTGACCTTCATCGGCGAAATCATCGAAGGCGGCCGCTACCGGCAGACCATCAAGGTCGTGGTCCCTGTCACCAGCCTTTGCCCCTGCTCGAAGAAGATATCGGACCGCGGCGCGCACAACCAGCGCTCGCACGTCACAATCGCCGCGACCACGAACCAGCTGGTGTGGATCGAGGACATCGTCCGCATGGCGGAAACCCAGGCCTCCTGCGAGCTCTATGGCTTGCTGAAGCGCCCCGACGAGAAATACGTCACCGAACGCGCCTACGACAATCCGAAGTTCGTCGAGGATCTGGTGCGCGACGTTGCCGGCGCCCTCAACGCCGACCCGCGCATCGACGCCTATGTGGTGGAAAGCGAGAACTTCGAGTCCATCCACAACCACTCGGCCTATGCGCTGATCGAAAACAACAAGAAGCGCTACTGATCTTCGCGCTGTCCCAGCAAAAAGGGCCGCCCGGCATGCCGGGCGGCCCTTTTTGCTCTCTCCGATCGAATGACGTCGGATCAAGCCTTGCGGGTAAGTTTTTCCTTGATGCGGGCCGACTTGCCGGAGCGATCGCGCAGGTAGTAGAGCTTGGCGCGGCGCACGTCGCCGCGGCGCTTGACCTCGATGCTGGCGATCAGCGGCGAGTAGGTCTGGAAGGTGCGCTCGACGCCCTCGCCGGACGAAATCTTGCGCACGATGAAATTCGAATTGAGGCCGCGATTGCGCTTGGAGATGACCACGCCTTCGAAGGCTTGGACGCGCTTGCGGTCGCCTTCGACCACATTCACATTGACGATCACGGTGTCGCCCGGGGCGAACGCCGGAATGGTCTTGCCCAGTCGGGCGATTTCTTCGTTATCGAGTTGCTGAATCAGGTTCATTGCTTTACTCCATCAAGTTATGGCTGCGGATAACACCCGCCAACCTCTCGTACAGCGCAGGGCTTGCGCCCTGATGCACGCCTTTTCTACTTGCCGTCCCGCTGAAATTCCGCCAGCAGCTCGGCTTCTTCCCGGCTCAGTTCCCTGATCTCAAGAAGATCAGGACGCCTCCGCCAGGTCCTGCCCAGCGCCTGTTTCAGGCGCCAGCGCCGGATTCTTTCGTGGTTGCCGGACAACAGCACATCCGGCACCGCCAATCCTTCATATACCTCCGGCCGCGTGTAGTGCGGACAGTCCAGCAAGCCTGCGGCAAACGAATCTTCCACTGCCGAAGCCTCATCGTTCAACGCCCCCGGCAGTTGCCTGATGCAGGCATCCATCAGGGCCATCGCCGCCAGTTCGCCGCCGGAAAGAACAAAATCTCCCAGCGACAGTTCTTCATCCACACAGCGCTCGATCAGCCGCTCGTCAATTCCTTCGTAGCGGCCGCAGAGCAGAATCGCCCCTTCGCCTGCCGCCAGTTCCGCCACACGCCGCTGATCGATCCGCGCGCCCTGTGGCGAAAGACAGATCACTTTCGCCGTACCGCCAGCGTCGACTCCTGCCGCCGCCTTTGCTGCCTCTTTTGCCGCCGCTATCGCCTGCTCCAGCGGGGAGGCCATCATCACCATCCCGGGGCCGCCGCCGTAGGGCCGGTCATCCACCGTTCGATGCACGTCCTGCGTCCACTGGCGAGGATTCCAGCATTCGATCTGCCACAGTCCCCGATCCAGCGCCCGCCGGGTAATTCCCGATGCCGTCAGCGCCGCAAACATCTCGGGGAACAGCGTGATGACATCGAAGCGCAAACTCACCAGTCGCTTTCCCAGTCGGCGTGGATTATCCCACCCGGAACATCCACCGCCTTCACTACATGTTCAACGAAGGGCAGCAATCTCTCTCGGTCGCCGTCCACTACCACCAGCACTTCGTTCGCGCCCGTCTCGATCAGAGACTTGACCCGGCCCAAGGGCTGGTTCTGCATATTCACAACAGCCAGACCGATCAGATCGGCCCAGTAGTACTCATCCTGTTCCGGTGCCGGCAACGCCTCGCGCGGGGCGCCAAAAAAACAACTGCCCAGCGCTTCGGATGCATCCCGGTCGTCGATGCCGGCAAGCTTCGCCACGACGCCATCGCCGTGCAGTTTGACGGCCTCGAGACCATGCACCTTCCAGCTTTCGGCGGGAGCATGGACGTCCGCAGAAAGCCACCACTGCGTCATCTTCCGCCATGCCCCGGGGTCATCACCGAAGGGATGAACCCGCAGCCAGCCTTGCACTCCAAACGGGGCGACGATGCGCCCCAAAACAATCATGCGGCTTAGGCGGCCTTTGTCGCCGCGGCCTGCTTGACCAGACGTGCGGCGGTGGGCGACAACTGTGCGCCATGTCCCTGCCAGAATGCCAGACGCTCGGCATTGATTACCAAGCCGTTTTCGTTGGCGGCGGCGACAGGGTTGTAATAACCGATGCGCTCAATGAAGCGGCCATCGCGGCGATTGCGCGAGTCGGCTACCACCATATTGAAGAAAGGGCGCTTCTTGGCACCGCTACGGGCGAGACGAATGACAACCATGATGTTCTCTTGAAAAAGCGGGAAAGCCGACGATTTTATTTCAAAAAGCCGGATAAAACAAGGCGTAGCGTTCGACTATCGGCCGCCCCGGATCCCGGAATCATCCGCCCCCTTCAGGTGCCGGACGCGGAGAAGACCTCGCGGATGGTCCGCTGTATGCCGAGCGCCGCCTCGCGCGGGTTCGCCGCCTGGCGGATCGGCCGCCCGACCACGATATAGTCGGCGCCGTTCTCGAAGGCCTGGGCCACATCGACCGTACGCTTCTGGTCATCGACCGGCTTGTTCTCGACCGGCCGAATGCCGGGGGTGACGACCATCAGCTTGTTGCCCAGTTCGCGCCGGATCATCGGCGCCTCGAGGCCCGACGAAACAATCCCATCCACCCCCGCGGCCAGCGCCCGGCGAGCGCGCGACAACACCAGCTTCCCGACATCGCAGGAGAATCCGAGGTCATCCAGATCACCGCGATCAAGACTGGTCAGCACCGTGACCGCCAGAATCTTGAGGTCGCCCTTGTCCTTCACCGCCGCTTCCATGATGGCCTGATTGCCGTGAATGGTCGCAAACGTGGCTCCGCTGTTGGCCAGTGCCCGCACCGCCGAACGCACCGTCTCGGGCACATCGAAAAACTTCAGATCGACAAACACCTTCTTGCCCTGGCTGACCAGCCACTGCAGCAGTTCGAAATAGCCGCCTGTCATGAACAGTTCCAGCCCGATCTTGTAGAAGACCACCGCATCGCCCAGCTCGATCACCAGATCGCGCGCGGCCGCAGCATCCGGCACATCGAGAGCAACGATCAAGCGGTCCATCGGCTCGATGGGCTTGGCAGACAGCAGGCTGGTCATTTCGGAGTCCTCGCAATGCGGCAAAAGAAAATGCTTCAAGATTCTACTAGAATCGAGTTTCACTCTAGGCCGTTCGCTCATCATGCGCCGCAGAAAGATCCCTCCGCCGCCGATCCAGCTGCAACAAGCATTGGATTGGCTCGCCGAGCCGCAAGAGGGCGATCCGCTGCTCGATCTGGTGCCCTTGCGAAAGCACATCGCCGCGCTTGGCCTCCTGAAACTTCCGTTGCGAAGCCGGATCAAGATCGACGAATTGCTCCAGCGGCGGGCCGAACGGATCGATGCGGCGCTGATTCCGATGCTGCTCGACGTCAAGCTGCCGTTGCCGATCCACCTCGGCACGGTAGCCCAGGGCTTGATCGGCTTGCGGGCGGAGCTGGGTGAAGCCTGGCTGAAGATTGCCGACGACATTACCCCGCAGAATCTTTCCCATATCCGTCGCAGCGGTCCGCAAATCTGCCTGCAAGGAATGTTCAATCTGTCGCGGCAGCTCCTCGCCATCTTGCTGACGGCGACACCTGCACCCATGGGCTTCTGGCGCAATGCGCAAGCTCTCTATCATCGCGCCCACGAGTCCGTCGACCCGACAGCGACCCTTCCCGCCGAAATGGGCGCAATCGATGCCCGCTTCAAGACGATGCTGGCGCTCACCGCGGCGCAACCCGAAGGGCTCGCACCGCGCGAAATAGCCTTTCTCGCGGAGTATCTCGACGCTAACGCCGGAGCCGTCCGCATCGACATGATCCGTCCCGAAAAAGCCGGCGACTGGTACTGGCTCAATGCCAATATCGACCAACCTCCGATTGCCCTCGAACGCGTCATACCTGACGGGGGGCCCTGCCTCTACTTCCGTTTTGGCGAACTCGCCAACCTTGCTGCCCGGCATGTGGACCAACTCGGCGACGGCGTGCCGCCACTGACACTCGGACTGCCGCTTCAGGCAGCCGGCGCCGACTACCGCAATGCTCTGGAACGGGCCCGGCAATACTGGACCGCGCCGCGACGGCGCAGCTTCAATCGCCGCCCGCAAGCCCTGCAAGTGGAGGTCTGCACGCAGATGAGCACCTTGTGGACCGCCCTGGACAGCGATTCCCAGCTTGAGCCCGCTTCCCGTGAATGCGAACTGACATACAGTGACTGGACCCTGCTCAACGAAAGCCCTGCCGGCTATGCGATCGTACATATCGTAGGCGAGGTCGCCGGCATCGTGCCGGGCTGTGCCGTGGGTTTGCGCACCGGCGCCGGTGCTGCCTGGCAGATCTGCCTTGTGCGCTGGGCTCGCAGCAAGAGCAGCAGCCATGTCGAGTTGGGTCTGGAAGTCGTGGCGCCATCGGCAAAGCCGATTCGGATACAAGCCCTTAGCACGCGAAATCCGGAGCCCCCGATACCGGCGCTGCTCCTGCCGGCGCTGGCTAGCCTCAACCGCGGTGAAGCGATTCTGGCCGTGCGCGGAAACTACAACGCGCGTCCATTCACATTGCTGCAGGAGCACGAGACTCGCTTGCGGATCGTCGAATGCATGCCGCACCGCAGCCTCATCGAAACCTCCAGCGTCGAGGTATTCGAGTTCATTCGCAACCCCACTGCCAGTTAAGCACGAGCGGATTGCGGCAATTCCGCGACCAGCAATGCGCCGATCAGAATCACGCTCCATGACGCATAGAGCCAGACCAGGAATACAGGGATGGCGGAGAAGGCCCCATAGACAGCCGCATTGACTGTAAATCCGGTCGCGATATACAGCGTGAATAGCTTCTGCAGCCCGACAAAACCCAGCGCCGCCATCCCGCCGCCAACACCAGCATGCCATGCGCTTACAGGCTTGTTCGGTACGCCCCAATACAGCAGACCGAACAAGACCGTCATGAACACGAAAGGCAACAACCCCCTGGTCACGAGCTTCGTCACCCAATACGGCTCATCGACGAAGCCAAGCGATACGCCGGCCACAAACGAAATCGCAGCAATGCTGGCACCGAATGCCAGCGGCCCAAGCAGCAGAGCCAGGCCATGAATGGCCAGGCGCCGCAGCAACGGCCGGCTGGCCTTGACACGCCAGATCTGGTTGAAAGCCCGTTCGATGGTCAACATCTGCATCAACGCAGTCGCTCCCAGCACCGCGATTCCGGCAAAGGTCACCTGCCCGGCACGAGACGCAAACTGGCCGATGTATCTCGCGATGATGATGCCCGCCTTGTCAGGTAGAAGATTGGCCATGAGAAATTTCTGCAGCGCCGCACCGAGACCGACGCCGACCGGCAGCAATGAGATCAGCGCAAACGCCGTTGCGATCATGGGCACCAGGCCGATCAAGGTGGCAAAGGAAAGCGCCGCTGCAGTCTGTGCGCAATGTTCGCCTTGAAACCGGCGGGCAGTGCGCACGATCAGCCGAAAGGGTGCAAGGAGCCACATATAATGCAATTCTACTGGAGGTCGAAAGATGCAGAAGGCAGGCGCCGCGCGCGAGATTCTCGTTCTCTACTACAGTCACCATGGATCGGTACGCGAGCTGGCGCGTCACATCGCCCGTGGCATCGAACAAACGCCCGGCATGGTCGCTAGGCTACGCACCGTGCCCAAGGTTTCGGCAGTCTGCGAAGCAACGGAAGCCGCCGTCCCCGATGAAGGCGCCCCCTATGTCGAGGCCCGCGATCTCGAAGAATGCATCGGCCTCGCACTGGGCAGTCCAACCCGCTTCGGCAACATGGCCGCACCGCTGAAGTATTTCCTCGATTCCACCAGCGGACTGTGGCTGAAAGGCGCGCTGGCGGGCAGACCGGCGGTGGTGTTTACCTCAACAACGACAATGCACGGCGGCCAGGAATCCACTCTGCTGTCGATGATGCTGCCGCTACTGCACCACGGCATGATGATTCTCGGCATTCCCTACACCGAGGCGGCGCTATCGCAGACCCGTGAGGGTGGCACACCCTATGGCGCGAGCCACGTCAGCGGCAGCGATGGCACGACCGCCGCCAGCGAGCATGAGAAGCTGCTGGCCGTCGCACTCGGGCGTCGTCTGGCCGAGACTGCGAAGAAGCTCGCGGCGTGAATCCCTGGTTCAACCGATTGGCAGCGGCCAGCCTTATCATGCTGCTGTTTCTCTGTCTGGCGTGGGAACTCTGGCTCGCGCCGCTGCGTCCCGGCGGCTCGATGCTGGCTCTGAAAGCCTTGCCGCTGTTGCTGCCACTGTTCGGCATCCTGCGCGGCAAGCGCTACACCCATCAATGGACGTCCATGCTGGCTCTGGCCTATCTCACGGAAGGCCTGGTGCGCGCGGCTTCTGATCAGGGCGCCAGCCAGACACTGGCAATGGCCGAGACCGTCCTGGCGACGCTACTGTTCGCCGGCTGCCTCGGCCACGCCCGTATTGCCGCGCCGTCAAGGCACGTCAAAGCTGCGGATTGAGCTTTTCCTGCCCGGAGCACAGCTTGTTGAGGGCATTGATATAAGCCTTCGCCGAAGCGACCACGATGTCCGTATCGGCACCCTGACCATTCACGATCCTGCCGTCCTTCGACAGACGCACCGTCACCTCGCCCTGAGCATCGGTGCCCGTGGTGATGGCGTTAACCGAATAAAGCAACAGTTCCGATCCGCTCGCGGCAACGCTTTCGATCGCCTTGAAGGTGGCATCGACAGGACCACTGCCGCTCGACGCCGCCTGCTTCTCCGCGCCACCTGCCGAAAGCGTCAGGCGGGCCTGCGGCGCCTCGCCGGTTTCCGAATGGAACATCGACGACACGAGTTTGTAATGCTCGTCGTCTGGCGGAACCATCTCATCACTCATCAGTGCATGAAGGTCTTCGTCGAAGATCTCGTGCTTCTTGTCGGCAAGCTCCTTGAAGTGTGCAAATGCCGTATTCAGCACCTGTTCGCTTTCCACCTCGATACCGAGTTCCTTCAAGCGGGCCTTGAACGCGGTACGTCCGGAATGCTTGCCCAGCACCAGCTTGTTGGCGTTCCAGCCGACGTCTTCGGCCCGCATGATTTCGTAGGTTTCGCGGTGTTTCAGGACGCCGTCCTGATGGATGCCGGATTCGTGAGCGAACGCGTTGGCGCCGACGATCGCCTTGTTCGGCTGCACCGGGAACCCGGTAATGCTGGATACCATCTTCGATGCCCCGACGATCTGCGTGGTATCGATCCGGGTGACGCAGGGAAACACGTCTTGCCTCGTATGCACTGCCATGACGATTTCCTCGAGTGCGGCATTTCCTGCGCGCTCGCCAAGACCGTTGATGGTGCATTCGACCTGGCGCGCTCCTGCCATCACGGCGGCAAGGCTGTTGGCCACCGCCAGGCCAAGGTCGTTGTGGCAATGCACCGACCAGATCACCTTGTCCGAGTTGGGAATCCGTTCGCGCAATTGACGGATTCGCTCCGCATATTGTTCGGGCACGTTGTACCCCACGGTGTCGGGGATATTGATGGTGGAAGCGCCCTCCTTGATCACCGCTTCGATGATGCGGCAGAGGAAATCGAGGTTGGATCGCCCCGCATCCTCGCAGGAAAACTCGACATCGTCGATCCCGTTGCGCGCGAAGCGCACCGCATGCCGTGCCGCCACCAGCACATCGTCGGGCGCCATGCGCAGCTTTTTCTCCATGTGGATCGGGCTGGTCGCAATGAAGGTGTGGATTCGTCCGGACTTGGCCGGCTTGATGGCGTCGAGCGCCCGTGCGATATCCTTGTCGAAGGCGCGGGACAACCCGGCGATCGTCGAGTCCTTGATGGCTTCGGCGACTGCCCTGACCGCCTCGAAATCGCCGTTGGATGCCGCCGGGAAACCCGCCTCGATGACGTCGACGCGCATCCGCTCAAGCTGACGGGCGATCCGCAGCTTTTCCTCTTTGGTCATGGAAGCGCCGGGGCTCTGCTCGCCATCGCGCAAGGTCGTGTCGAAAATGATCAAATGGTCCTTGGACATGAGTGTCTCCTGGGGAAAATCGAAAATAGCCTATGCCGCCCCTCGCAGGGCGGGCACTATGAACAACCGGATTGTGGGGGGATGTACTTAGCGCGCGCGGCGCAGCAGCGGAAGCAGCTTGGCACGCAGCGGCTGGCGCGCGATCAGCGCGCCCGAGAGGGCAAGAAATATCGCGGAAAAGATGATTGCCGTAGCCATGGCAATGACTATAAAGATTTTATTCCGGCCGCGCAACAGGTTTTATCAGGGCGTGTCAGGGTCAATGCGACCGCGACCGGCGTCAGCCGTCGCCAAGATTGCGCTTCCGCCGGCCACGCCAACTCCATGCCGCCATCACGTAGCCCGACAAGGCATAGGCCAGAAACAGCGCGAACAGCACCCCGGGCGGATAGGAAACCACCAGGACATAGACAAGAACGATGGCGGGAACCACCATAAACGGCACACTGCGGCGCAAATTGATGTCCTTGCCGCTCCAGTAGCGTAGCGTGCTGACCATGGTGATGCCGGCAAAAAGCGTAAGGGCAAAGGCGTACCACCGAACGTCCTCTCCCGGAATGTTCAGGTCGTTGATGATCCAGATGAAACCGGCGACCAGCGCGGCCGCCGCCGGACTTGGCAAGCCCTGAAAATAGCGCTTGTCCACTACGCCAAGATTGGTATTGAAGCGGGCCAAGCGGAGTGCCGCCCCCGCACAATAGACAAATGCAGCGATCCAGCCCCACTTGCCCATGCCCTTCATCGCCCACTCGAAGACAATCAACGCCGGAGCGGCGCCAAAAGACACCATGTCGGACAAGGAATCGTACTCCGCGCCAAACGCACTCTGTGTACGAGTCATGCGCGCTACACGGCCATCGAGGCCGTCGAACACCATGGCGATGAAAATAGCGACCGCCGCATGCTCGAACCGCCCCGTCATGGCTTGCACGATGGCGTAAAAACCGGAGAACAGCCCTGCGGTGGTCAGCAGATTGGGCAGCACATAAATTCCGCGCCGACGCAGTTCAGGATTCATCAGCGCCTTGCGAGGTGGGATTGCCGGCATGGTGAAGTGGCGGAAAGGAACGGATCCTATTCTAACGGCTCAAGCCGGGCATGCGACAAGTGCCCCGGACACCCTGGCCATTGAACTCGCCAACTGTCGAACAGGCGAAGGCGACAGCGTGCGGCGCAAGGCATGGCACCGCCACGCCTTGCCTGAGTTGCGCCGCGGTCTCAGTTCTTGGTCTGATCGACCAGCTTGTTCTTCTTGATCCATGGCATCATCGCCCGCAACTGCTCCCCGACCTGTTCGATCGGATGAGCAGCGGTCAGACGGCGGCGGGCAGTCATTTCAGGATAGTTGGTACGGCCCTCGAGAATGAACTTCTTCGCATACTCGCCTTCCTGAATCGCCTTCAGGGCATCCTTCATTGCGGCACGGGCTTCGGCACCGATCACTTTCGGGCCGGTCACGTACTCGCCATATTCGGCATTGTTGGAGATGGAATAATTCATGTTGGCAATGCCGCCTTCGAAAATCAGGTCGACGATCAGCTTGACCTCATGCAGGCACTCGAAATACGCCATTTCCGGCGCATAGCCGGCGTCAGTCAGGGTCTCGTAGCCGGCCTTGATCAATTCAACCAGGCCACCGCAAAGGACAGCCTGCTCGCCGAACAGGTCGGTCTCGGTTTCTTCGCGGAAGTTGGTCTCGATCACTCCACCCTTGGTACCGCCGTTGGCTGCGGCATAGGACAACGCAATATCCTTGGCCTTGCCCGACTTGTCTTGATGAACGGCGATCAGCGAGGGAACGCCGCCGCCACGCAGATACTCGGAACGCACGGTATGGCCGGGGCCCTTCGGAGCGACCATGATCACATCGACGTCGGTACGCGGGACCACCTGGTTGTAATGAACATTGAAGCCATGGGCGAAAGCCAGGGCTGCGCCCTTCTTCATGTTGGATTCGACTTCGCCGTAATAAACCGAGGGAATTGTCTCATCAGGCAACAGCATCATCACGACGTCTGCATCCTTCACCGCTTTGGCAACTTCCTCGACCTTGAGACCGGCTTTCTTGGCCTTGTCCCACGAAGCGCCGCCCTTGCGCAAACCGACGGTTACCTTGACGCCCGAATCCTTGAGGTTCTGGGCATGAGCATGGCCTTGCGAGCCGTAGCCGACGATGGTGACTTTCCTACCCTTGATGAGGGACAGATCTGCGTCCTTGTCGTAATAAACTTTCATTGTTTTTCCTTGATTTCAGAGTTCAGACTTTGAGAATGCGATCGCCGCGTCCGATGCCGGACACGCCAGTGCGAACGGTTTCGAGGATCAGCGCGCGATCGATGGCTTCGAGGAAGGCATCCAGCTTGGAGCCATTGCCTGTCAGTTCGATAACGTAGGTCGAATCGGTGACATCGATGATGCGGCCGCGGAATATATCGGCGATACGCTTCATCTCCTCACGATCCTTGCCGGCGGCGCGTACCTTGACCAGCATCAGCTCGCGCTCGATATGCGCGGCTTCGGACAGATCCACCACCTTGACGACATCTATCAGCTTGTTGAGCTGCTTGGTGATCTGTTCGATGACTTCGTCCGAGCCCGTGCTGACGATGGTCATGCGGGAAAGGGAGGCGTCTTCCGTCGGCGCTACCGTCAGCGATTCGATGTTGAAAGCACGGGCGGAGAACAGGCCGGAGACACGGGAAAGCGCGCCGGCCTCGTTTTCGATGAGAATGGAAATGATGTGTCGCATGCTTACAGTTCCTCGGCCAGAATCATTTCCGACAAACCCTTGCCGGCCGCCACCATGGGATACACGTTGGCCGTCTGGTCAGTGAGGAAATCCATGAAAACAAGATCATTCTTGTGCTTGGTGAATGCCTCGCGCAAAGCCGGCTCGACATCGGCAGGACGTTCGATCTTCATGCCGACATGACCGTAGGATTCAGCCAGCTTGACGAAATCCGGCAAAGCATCGACGTAGGACTCGGCGTAGCGGTTGCCATGGAACATCTGCTGCCACTGGCGCACCATGCCCAAATACCGATTGTTGAGATTGATGATCTTGATCGGCAGGCGGAATTGCTTGGCGGTAGACAACTCCTGGATATTCATCTGAATCGAGGCCTCGCCGGTAATGCATGCAACGGTCGCTTTGGGATTGGCGAAGCGCACGCCCATCGCATAAGGCAAACCCACACCCATGGTGCCAAGGCCACCGGAGTTGATCCAGCGCCGGGGTTTGTCGAACTTGTAGTACTGCGCGGCCCACATCTGGTGCTGACCCACGTCGGAAGTAACGAAGGCCTCGCCGCCCGTGACTTCGTAGAGTTTTTCCACCACGTACTGGGGCATGATGACATCCTTGCCCTGTCTGTACTTGAGCGACTTCTTGCCACGCCACTCGTCGATCTGCTTCCACCAGGCCGCCAATGCCTTCGGATCGGGTACGCCGGCGGAAGCTTCGAGAAGCTTCTGCAGTTCGTCGAGCACATCCGGCAGGTTGCCGACGATGGGCACGTCGACCTTGACACGCTTGGAAATCGAGGAAGGGTCGATATCAATGTGGATGATCTTGCGCGGGATCTCGGCGAAATGCACCGGATTGCCAATCACCCGATCGTCGAACCGCGCGCCGACTGCAATCAGGACGTCGCAGTTCTGCATGGCCATGTTGGCTTCATAAGTGCCATGCATGCCGAGCATGCCCAGTGACTGCTTGTCGGTCGCGGGATAGCCACCCAAACCCATCAGGGTGTTGGTCACGGGATACCCGAGAGTGCGAGCAAGCTTCGCGAGTTTTTCCGCGGCATCCGAGAGAATCACCCCGCCGCCCGCGTAGATCATCGGCCGCTTGGCCTCCAGCAGCATCTGCACCGCCTTCTTGATCTGGCCGCTATGACCCTTGACCACCGGGTTGTAGGAGCGCATGGCGATGGCTTTGGGGTATTCGAACTCGCACTTCTGGTTGGTGATGTCCTTCGGGATATCGACCAGCACGGGACCGGGGCGGCCGGTCTTGGCGATGTAGAAGGCCTTTTTCAAGGTGATCGCCAGATCCCTGACATCCTTGACCAGAAAATTGTGCTTGACGCAGGGGCGGGTAATCCCGACCGTGTCGCACTCCTGGAAGGCATCCTGTCCGATATAGGCTGTCGGTACCTGGCCGCTGATGATGACCATCGGCACCGAATCCATGTGCGCTGTGGCGATTCCCGTTACCGCGTTGGTGACGCCCGGCCCCGAGGTGACCATGCAGACGCCAATCTTGTTGGACGAGCGGGAATAAGCATCCGCCGCGTGAACGGCCGCCTGCTCATGGCGAACCAGGACATGCTTGAACTTGTCCTGCTTGAAGAGTTCGTCGTAAATATAGAGGACCGAGCCGCCGGGATAGCCGAATACGTACTCGACCTTCTCCTCCTGCAAGCACCTGATTACAATTTCTGCGCCGGTTAGCTGCATTGGTTACACCTGTTACACTTTTCGAGTGAAACGTATAACCTTACTGACTCGTCCGCGAATGGTCAAGATTTATAGCCTGTCATTCGCAGTAAAAAGCTGCTGAAAGCTGGCAGGAGCCACCCCTGAGTTCCCGAACCGAACTGTCCGATTTTCTTGCCAGCGTTGAGCGACGTGCCTTCAAACAGGCCATGTTCGCCATTCGAAACGAGGAAACCGCCTTGGACATCGTCCAAGATTCGATGATGCGCCTCGCGGAAAAATATGGTGATCGGCCGGTCGCGGAATGGCCAATGCTGTTCCAGAGAATCCTGCAAAACGCCATTCGGGACTGCTACCGCCGATCCAAAGTCAGATCGCTGTGGACAACTCTGCTGTCATCACTTTCCCCCGGTGACGACGAAGATGCCGATCCGCTTGAAACTTTTGCGGCAGAGACTGAGTCAGACGGTTTGCTGACTCCGCACCGGGAGCTGGAGCGCTCGCAACTCCTTGCTACGATTGAAAAAGAGATCGAGAAGCTGCCGCCACGTCAACGTGAAGCCTTCCTGATGCGTTACTGGGAGGAAATGGATATTGCCGAAACGGCGGCGGCGATGGGTTGCTCGGAAGGCAGCGTGAAGACACACTGTTCGCGCGCCACGCACACTCTGGCCGCAGCACTTAGGGCGAAAGGCATAGAGATATGAACGGCGAAACTGAATTCGGCTATAAGACAAGGCAGATTCTCAATCAAGGTTTGGATGTTCTTGATCGTGAAGTGGCTGGTCGCCTTCATCAGGCTCGTCAGGCGGCTTTGAACGAGCAGCGAGTGTCCGTAAGCCGGCTTCGTTTTGTGGGTATCGGCCTGGATATTGAGAATGCGCTTTTTTCCAACGCCCGCAGCCTGCTTGCCGTCATGGCGCTGACTGTCGGCGCGACGGGGACTTATTACTGGAACGCGTTCGAGCAGGTTCAGGAATTCGAGGAAATCGACAGCGCCCTGCTTGTCGACGAACTTCCCCCTTCCGCCTATCTTGATCGAGGCTTCCACGCATGGCTCGAGCACGCTTCGAACTTATCCTCGCAGTAGCGCTCTGGCTGGCCTCGCCACTTGGCCATGCAGTCGTTCTTCCTCCGCTCCCCCAGCCATCATGGGCTGAACTGAATGTGGAACAGAAGCGCGCACTGGCTCCGCTGGCTACTCATTGGGACAAGTTAAGCGGCTTCCAGAGAAAAAAATGGCTGGGAATCGCCCAGCGCTATCCGTCCCTGAATGCCGAAGAACAGGCGCGCCTGCAGCGGCGCATGACTGATTGGGCCAAACTTACGCCGGATGAGCGCAAGCAGGCGAGGGACAAGTACAAATCGCTGCAAAAGGCCCCTCCCGAACAGAAGAACGCGGTGAAACAGAAGTGGCAGGAGTACAAGGAATTGCCCGAAAGCGAGAAGATCCGCCTTAAGGCGGAGGCCGGTCGCAAACCAACCCCGCGCCCCGCGCCCTCGAAGCAGGCAGTTGCAGCCAAGCCGCCGCCACCAGCGCCAAGCGCTTCACCGGCGACCACTCCAAGCGACCAAACCGCAGCGCGCTGATCCCGCAGCCATGCCAGCCCCGGTGACCACGTCCAGCGGTCAGTTGCCCAGCTTACGCCGGCGCATAGCCAGCATGGCTTATGAAAGCCTGTTGTTGCTGGGAGTGCTGTCGGTGACTTTCATGTTGCCGCACCTTGCCATGGGGATGGGATTCAGCGTCGTTTTCCCGGGCTGGGCGCTGATGAGTCACGTTTTCGTGGTGCTCGGTGTGTACTTCATCTGGTACTGGCATCACGGCGGGCAGACCTTGGCGATGCAGACATGGAAAATCCGGATGTCAACGCCGAGTGGAGCACCGCCGTCCCTCGCCCGCCTGGCGCTGCGGTACGTCCTGGCCTGGCCCAGCATCATCTATCTCGGTGCAGGCGTGCTCTGGGCGCTGCTTGATCGCGACCGCCAATTCCTTCATGACCGGCTGGCCGGCACGCGGATCGTGTTCAAGCGCGACTAGGGGCGCCGATTCAAGTCAGTCAGCGCCGCTCGACCCACCAGAGCATGCACGCTGCAGTCAGCAGGAAAAGCACGCTGGGGGTTATTGCAGAAAAGAAGGGGGGCCAGCTGTTGATGACGCCGAGGCTGGAAAACAAGCCGTTCAGCATGTGGAAACCGATACCGAGCATGATGCCGGCAAACACCCGGATGCTGACCGCTCCCATACGGTCCTGCATGTAGGCAAAGGGGAGCGCCAAGGCCATCATCACCAGTGTTGCCAAGGGATAAATCAGCTTCTTCCACATGGCGATATCGTAGCGATCGGTCTTCTGCTGGTTTCCGCTCAAATGGCGGATAAATAGATAGAGATTCACCAGCGACATGCGCTCCGGCACCACCAGGAGGACCGCCAGCAGATCCGGACTAAGCGCCGATTTCCAATTGAGCTGGCCGTAGCGTTCCACATGCGCCGCATCCCCCTCAAACACGGTGCGAACCACACCCTCCAGCGACCAGGTACCGGCGCTGACGTAACGACCGCGATCGGCCTGGCTGATCGACAGCAGTTGAAACCGTTCGTCGAACTCGAATACGCGTACGCTCTGCAACGTGGTATCAGGTAGCACCTCGCGCACATTCACGAACGAGTGCTCGTCTCTCACCCAAAGACCGGAACGAAACTCCTGTGCGACCAGCGCGCCCATGGCCTTGAGCCTGAGTTGCTGGGCGGCCCGCTCAGCCGGGGGGGCAACAAACTCGCCGACCACCAGCGTCAAGGCGGCAAACACCATGCCGATCTTGAACAATGCAAGCAACAAATCCCTCGTGGAGAGGCCGGCCGCGCGCAAAACCGTGATCTCGGAGTGGCGAGCGAGAAGCGTCAGCGCATATAGGGTACCGATCAGAACGCCGATCGGGGACAACTCATACAAGCGACCGGGCAGTGTCAATGTCACATAGCCCAGCGCATGCTGTAATTGATAGCCGCCTTTGCCTATGCTTTCGAGTTGGTGAATTAGATCGAAAAATGCAAAAAGCATAAGAAAGGCCAGCAGCACCAACCCGGTAGACGCATAGATTTCGCGCGCCAGATGCCGCTCGTAAAGCTTCAGCGCCACCGAAATTTTCCCCACGCCAGGGGGTTCTGCCGTCGGTAGAAGAGCACGACCAGAAGCAGGAACATGCCGATGTGCACCGCCCAGACGCCGATCTCGAAACGCAGCTTCCCTTGAGCGACCCATGCCTGACTGACGCTGAGCAGGTTGCTGTAGATCATGTAGGTGAGCAGGGCAAAAACAAGATTGTTGGTGCGTCCCGCACGCGGATTGACGAACGCCAGGGGTATCGCCAGCACGGCCAGATTCAGCGCGGCGAGGGGCAGCCCGAGGCGCCAAAGGAGTTCAGCAAGATTTGCCGGTTGCCGATCCCGCACGAGATCCCACAGCGGCTTGGTCCGAGGCGAGTCCTCGAAGCCGCGGGCCTCCTTGGTCTCAATGCGCAAGGCGTAACGATCGAACTCCATCACGCGATATTCGGCCGTTCCCGCCGTGCCTTCGTAGCGTCGTCCCTGATCAAGAACCAAGAAACGATCGCCATTGGGCATGGTCTCCGTATGGCCTTGCGCCGTCGCCATCACGCCCAAGCGGCCCTGCTGAATGGAACTGATAAAGACGTTCCTTACCCTGCCATCCTGGCCGGCCATGCTCTCGACGAAGAATACCCTGTCAGCCGCACTTGACTCATTGAATGTACCTGGCGACACACGAGCCACGTCGTCGCGCTGATCCATGCTCTGGCGGTACGCCTCGCTTTTCTGCGTCGCCCAGGGAGCCAACAGCAGTGACAAGGCCGCTATCACCACAACCGGCGGTCCGACAAACTTCAATACCGGCTTGACCCATGCCGTCAAAGGGATGCCCGATGCCAGCCAGACGACCATCTCTGAATCCCGATACCAGCGCGAAAGGGTCATCAGCACGGCAATGAAGAGCGTCAGGGAAAGCAGCACCGGCAGGTAGCTGATGGCACGGAAGCCCAGCAGAGCAATCACGGCCTCCGAAGCGAGTTTGCCCCCCGCCGCGTCGCCCAGCAGGCGAATCAACTGGGTGGTCATCAGAATCGCGAAGAGAGCGACAAAAACCCCCGCTGCCGTATGGGTGAACTCCCGGATCGCGGCGCGTTCAAAAATCATCGTATATGAGGGTTTCTGCTTTGACTTTTGGTGAAAACTTGGGGAATAATCGCGCTAGCAGCGGAAATCGCCCGAAACAGAACAATTTCCCCGAATTCCCGCAGTCCCCGAGGAGCATATTTTGGAATTTAGCATAAAAAGCGGAAGCCCGGAAAAGCAGCGCAGCGCCTGTGTCGTCGTCGGCATCTTCGAACCGAGAAAGCTGTCCGCGGCTGCGGAAGTGATCGATGCCGCCGCCGATCAGTTTCTCAGCGACATCCTGCGACGCGGTGACATGGAGGGGAAGGCCGGCACCAGTCTGTTGCTGCATGGCGTTTCCGGTGTCGAAGCGGACCGTATCCTGCTCGTCGGGCTTGGCAAGGAAAGGGAATTCAGGGAAAAGGAGTACCGCGCAGCCTTGGCCACAGCAGTTCGACAGCTCAATGAAACCGGCGGCTTCGACGGCACGGTCTATCTGACGGAACTCGCGGTAAAGAAGCGCGATGTCGCCTGGAAGATCAGGCAGGCTGCGCTCGTCGTGCAGGAAACACTCTATCGATTCGATCGCCTCAAGTCGAAGAAGGATGAAGTCCGTCGCCCGCTGCGAAAGCTGACATTCTGCGTCACCCGGCGCAACGAACTTGCCGCCGCCGAAGCGGCTCTGGCCGAAGGACTGGCGATTGCGTCAGGAATGGGGCTGGCGAAGGACCTTGGCAATCTGCCGGGCAACATCTGCACGCCAACCTACCTCGCCGACCAGGCGAAACAGCTCGCAAAGGCGCACGGCCTCGGCGTCGATGTTCTCGACCGCGCCGACATGGAAAAGCTCGGCATGAACACCCTGCTCTCCGTCGCCCGCGGATCACATGAGCCCCCGAAGTTCATCGTCCTCCGTCATTCCGGCGGTGCCACCGGGGCAAAACCGGTAGTGCTGGTCGGCAAGGGCATCACCTTCGATTCCGGCGGCATCTCGCTCAAGCCCGGCGCGGAAATGGATGAAATGAAATACGACATGTGTGGCGCCGCCAGCGTGTTGGGCACCCTCAAAGCGGCTGCCATGATGAAACTGCCGCTCAATGTGGTCGGCGTCATTCCATCCACGGAAAACATGCCAGGGGGCGCGGCCACAAAGCCCGGCGACGTAATTACTTCGATGTCGGGCCAGACCGTCGAGATACTCAACACCGACGCCGAAGGCCGGCTGATACTGTGCGACGCACTGACATATGTCGAGCGCTTCGAACCGGAGTGCGTGGTCGATATCGCCACCCTGACAGGCGCCTGCGTCATCGCCCTTGGACATGTAGCCACCGGTCTGCTCGCCAACAATGAAGGGTTGGCAAAGGAATTGGCTGACGCCGGCCACGACTCCTATGACCGCGCCTGGCAACTGCCGCTGTGGGACGACTATCAGGAACAACTGAAAAGCAACTTTGCGGACATGGCGAACATCGGCGGCCGCCCGGCCGGAACGGTTACGGCGGCATGCTTCCTGTCCCGCTTTGCGGAGAAGTACCGCTGGGCGCATCTCGACATCGCCGGCACGGCGTGGCGTTCCGGCAAGGAGAAGGGGGCAACCGGCCGACCAGTGCCCTTGCTCACCCATTTTCTGATGGATCGCGCGAGTCGCGTCCCGAAGCCCACCGGCAAGCGTAAGCGGGGATGACACAGATCACCTTTCTCCATGGCGCACAGGATCGACTGCGGGCGATCGCCGCCTGGCTCGCCAACGCCAGCAGTGAAGGCACCCGCGTGCTGGTATATGCGCCTGTCGCCGAGCGTAGCCAGCAACTGGACCGTTTGCTGTGGTTACACCCATCTACCGGATTCACACCCCACTGCCGGGCGGATGACAAGCTGGCCTCGGAGACTCCGATCCTGCTTGCGTCCGAACTCGACAATCCGCCCCACGACGACTGTCTGTTGAATCTTTCGGACGAGGTCCCGCCCGGTTTCAGCCGTTTTCGGCAACTGATCGAGATCATCAGTGTGGAAGACCAGGACAGGCTGCCGGGTCGCGAGCGCTTCCGCTTCTATCGCGAACGGGGCTATCCGCTGGACGCGCAGGATATCTCGACGGGGATCTGAGAGATGGCAGACGACGATACAGGCGATGTCCTGCGCAAAGCCGATGCGCTGATCCGACGTACCCGCATATTTGTTGCGGGGTCGCCGGGAGCGACGACCCCCGCCGCAGTGCCCGAGGACGACTTGCCCGTACTCACTGACATCGTCGACGAAAACGACGCGGCGCTTGCGACTGCGCCGCCGCACATGCAACAGCATCTCGACGCCTTGCGCGAGGAGCTTTCACGCTGGCTGATTCAGGAATTGCCCCACGCGGTGCTCAAGGTCACGGACGGACTGGCCGACCAACTGATGGGCGAACTCACCGAACAGGCTGAAAAGAACCTGTTGCCGCGCCTGATCGCGCGCCTTGACGGCACAGCGGCCCAGTCCAAGCCCGAGAAATAACCCCGAGTTTCAGCGAAGCCATCGCTTGCGGACCGAGGCGCCAGGTGCTGCAGCAGTATCTCGGACTAGGCCTGCGGCACCGTGTCGGCGAACGAAGGGCGCTGCATGAGCTTCTCATAGAGCTGCGCGAGATTGGCGTGCTGCTCACCCCAGCGAATATCGGGAATCCGGAAGGACAAATAACCCAGCGCGCAACCGACAGCGATATCCGCCAGGGACAGGTTGTTTCCATGGCACCAGGGCTGCTCTCCCAGTTCATCGGACATGGCCTGCAGCCCGCGCGTGATCTTGCCGCGCTGTCTTTCGATCGACGATGGACTGCGCTCTCCATCGGGGCGCAGCGACTCGAGGAACGCCGCCACGGCAGCGTCCAGGATGCCATCCGCCAGAGCCTCCCAGCGCTTGACGCTGATCCGCTCGCGCCCGGATGCAGGAATCAGCCGATTATTCGGAGCCACGGTATCCAGATACTCGGCAATCACGCGGGAGTCATATAGGGTGCTGTCGTCGTCCAGCACCAGCACCGGAACCTTGCCCAACGGATTGAACGTCGGCACCTGAGTCCCCGCGACCCAAGGCGAATCCACAATCAGGTCGTATTCGATCTTCTTTTCCGCCAGGACGACGCGAATCTTGCGGGCATAGGGACTGGTGAGGGAAGCGATCAGTTTCATTTGGTCAAATCACCGTTCTTCAGGGCTCGGAAACTATACCATGGCGCCTCGAGCCAACCGCAGCGTCGCGATCAGGCAGCGAGACCCTGCATGCTAAAATCCGCACACGGTCGGCGCTTCGCTCGCATCCTCCCTCACTCGCCAACGACATGACACTCACCGCACTCACCGCACTTTCACCGCTCGATGGGCGCTACGCCGCGAAGGTCGAGAACCTGCGCATCCATTTCTCCGAGTACGGTCTGATCCGCAATCGCGTCCGGGTCGAAATCGAATGGCTCAAGGCTCTTGCAGCCGCTGGTGAAATCGCCGAATGCCCCGCATTTTCGAATGCCACGATCGACCGTCTCGACCGCGTCATCGCGGATTTTTCGGTCGCCGATGCAGAGGCCATCAAGACCATCGAGGCGCGCACCAACCATGACGTCAAGGCCATGGAATACTGGCTCAAGGAATGCCTGGCGGACAATGCCGAAGTGATGCATGTCAGCGAATTCATACATTTCGGCTGCACCTCCGAAGACATCAACAACGTGTCGCACGCGCTGATGCTGAAGGATGCCGTCGCCGGCAGCCTGTTGCCCGAACTCGACGGGTTGATAGCGCGCCTGCGCGAACTGGCGCACCAACTGGCGGACCTCCCGATGCTGGCCCGCACCCACGGCCAACCGGCGACGCCAACCACGCTGGGCAAGGAGATGGCCAATATCGCCGCGCGCCTGATGCGCAGCCGAAGCCAGATTGCCGCCGTGTCGCTCACCGCCAAGTTCAACGGCGCCGTCGGCAACTACAACGCGCATCTTTCGGCCTACCCCGCGGTCGACTGGGAGACTTTCAACCGTCGCTTCATCGAATCGCTCGGGCTGGAGTTCAATCCCTACACCATCCAGATCGAACCGCATGATGCGATGGCGGAACTGTTCGATGCCATGGCGCGCGCCAACACCATACTCATCGACGCCGACCGCGACCTCTGGCAATACATTTCACTGGGCTATTTCAAGCAGAAACTCAAGGCGGGCGAAATCGGCTCGTCGACCATGCCGCACAAGGTCAACCCGATCGACTTCGAGAACTCCGAGGGCAACCTGGGTCTCGCCAACGCCATGTTGCGTCACCTCGCGGAAAAGCTGCCGATCTCCCGTCTGCAACGCGACCTGACCGACTCGACCGTGCTGCGCAACATGGGTGTGGCCTTCGGCTATACGCTGCTGGCCTTCGATTCGACCCTGCGCGGGCTGAACAAGCTCGAGGCCAACCCGCAGCGCCTGGCCGAGGATCTCGATGAGGCATGGGAAGTACTGGCCGAACCTGTGCAGACCGTAATGCGCCGCTTCGGCGTTCCCAACCCTTACGAACAACTCAAGGAATTGACCCGCGGCAAGGGCATCGAAAAGGACGCACTGCGCCAGTACATTGCCAGACTGCCGCTGCCGGAAGGCGACCGCCAACGCCTGCTGGATATGACACCTGCGTCCTACCTCGGCAAGGCGGCTGAGTTGGCGAAGCGAATCTGAGATGGCATTTGCCGACAACCTCAAACAACTGCCGCGCATCTCGCACCTCGCCGCAATCCAGCTGCTCGACAGCGAGGGCGCCGTTGCCGCCACGATAGAAAACAAGCCGGGACAGGTCGGCTCGCTGTCGATCTACAACCATCTGGGGCAAATCTACGGGGCCATCACGGCCGAAGCTGCCAGGAAGGGGTTGGAACTCTATGCCGAGTACACGGAGGATGCGCGCCAGAATCCCGGCAAACATCCCAACATCGACCGCCTGCTGGCATTGGCGGCGGATGGGAAAGGCCTGCTGCGCGTAAAGCACGTGTTCGCCACGGGCGATGAATAGCTACCCTGCCGGGGCTCATGGGCCCGCCCTGCTTCGGCGGTGAAGTATGGAATAATTCTCCGGCATCATTCGTATACCCCTTGCTGGTAGACACTGGAATTCCCCCTTCGACAGAACAAGGAGCACTCATGAAACTCAAGAACGTCGTCATTGCAGCCCTGGTTGCAGCCCTGTCCACGGCAGCGCTGGCCCAATCCATCGGCAAACCCGAGGACCAGATTCGCTGGCGGCAGTCGGCTTATCTCACCATGGCCTGGAACATGGGCCGCATCAAGGCCAACATCGACGGCACCTACAACAAGGATCAGGTCATTCAGGCGGCGAACGTGATTCAGGCGATCGCCAACTCGGGCATGGGCATCCTGTTCCAGCCGGGTACCGACAAGGGCAAGGGATGGAAGGAAACCCGCGTCAAGGGTGAAATGTTCTCCGACCGGGAAGGTGTCGGCAAGGTAGCCAAACCCTACATGGAAGCCGCCAACGAAATGGCCAGGGTCGCAGCGGCCGGCGACCTCGGAGCGATCAAGACCCAGTTCGGCAAGCTTGGCGAGACCTGCAAGGGCTGCCACGACAAGTTCCGCAAGGACGAATGAGACTCTCCCGCAGCGCGGGAAGCTCAGCAAAAAGGCCGCTCGAACAGCGGCCTTTTTGTTTGGATGATGCAAGCCCCGAATTGTCAAAAAGCCGGGGCGCTCCCGGCCGGCGCAGAGGAAGCATCCGGTGGCTCCGGCAACCAGACACCGCTGGCGCCATACGCGGCCGCCAGGGCAACGACCAGTGCCACGCAAAAAGCAATTGCCCCCCCGCCCTTCGCCGTCTCGCCAGCGCCAACTTTTTCCCCTGTGATCATGGGCATGATCAGGGTTTCCTTCCGTATCCGGACATAAAAGGCGATGGCGGCCAGATGCGCCAGCACCAGCAGGATGATCACCGGCTCGACCAGACGGTGGATGCCGACCACCTGATCGGAAAGTTCCTTGCCGACCAACGCATAGAGCGGGCCCTCGAACGCGATGTCGTCGTTGGCGAACAGGCCCGTCGTCACCAGCAGCAACAGCGTTGCCAGCATCGCCAGCACCGAAAGCGCGCCCAGCGGATTGTGTCCCGCGCCCTGCCACTGCCCGCGCAGGTAGGCCCCGATCGTACGCGGCCCCCGCACGAACTGCGTGAAACGCGCGTAGGTCGAACCGGCAAAACCCCACACTAGGCGGAACACCAGCAAGCCGAACACCGCGACGCCGATACGGCCATGCCAGATCATGGCGTTGCCGCCAATCTTCGCGGTGACGAACGATGCAACCACGCAAACAACCAGTGCCCAGTGAAAACTCCGGGTCGGCAGGTCCCAGACGCGGAAGCGTCGCATCAGACCACGGCTTCCTGCTTCTCAACCTTGACCTGGATGAACTGCTCGCGCGAAACGCCCATCCACATCACCAGCGGGCTGGCCACCAGAACGGAGGAGTAGATGCCGAACAGGATGCCGATGGTCAGCGCCAGCGCAAAGTAATGCAGGGCCGGACCACCGAAAATCAGCATGGAGGTGACCATCATCTGCGTGCAGCCGTGGGTGATGATGGTGCGCGAAATGGTGCTGGTGATGGCGTGATCGAGCACCTCCGGTGTCGTCATGCCGCGCTTCTTCTTGAAGGTTTCGCGCACCCGGTCGAACACCACCACCGACTCGTTGACCGAATAGCCGAGCACCGCCAATACCGCCGCCAGCACCGGCAGAGAGAACTCCCACTGGAACAGCGCGAAGAAACCGAGAATGATCACCACGTCGTGCAGGTTGGCGATGATGGCCGACACGGCGAAGCGCCACTCGAAGCGCATCGCCAGATACATCACGATGCCGCAGACGACGAGCAGCAGTGCCAGCGCACCGTCGGACGCGAGCTCCTTGCCGACTTGCGGACCGACGAACTCGACGCGCTTGAGGGTCGGCGCGGCATCGGCCTGATTGCCCGCCGTACCGCCAGCGCCGACTTTTGCCAGCGAGGCCATGACGCGTTCGCCCACCTTGGAGGTCTCCGCGTCCTTCGACAGCGGCACCCGGATCAGCACATCGCGCGACGAACCGAAGTTCTGTATCTGCGTATCGGTGAAGCCGTCCGCTTCCATCTGTTTGCGCAGTTTGTCAAGATCGGGCGCCTGCGCGTAATTCACTTCGAGCAGGGTGCCGCCGGTGAACTCGATGGAAAAGTGCAATCCCTTGCTGGCCAGAAAGAACACCGCCAGCAGGAAGGTGACCAACGAGATGACGTTGAACACCAGCGCATGGCGCATGAAGGGGATATCTTTTCTGATGCGGAAGAATTCCATGGCGATGTCCTTACTTGGTGCCGAGGCCG
>JAOTRV010000019.1 GCA_030247575.1 Sulfuritalea sp. | reverse complement strand
TCGGCGGCAACCTGGTGCTGGCCGAAGGGGCCACGCCGACGCTATCGACCGGCGCCGGCACGGCGGGCAACATCCTGATCAGCGGCAGCACCGACGGCACGGCGGGCGCGGCGGTGGAAACGCTGACCGCAATCGCGGGTACGGGCAATGTCTCGTTTGTGGGCCCGGTTGGCAGCGGCACCAGGCTTGGTGCCATCACCATTTCCAGCGCGACGGATCTTGGCTTCAGCGGCAGCGTGAGTGTAGCCAGTCTGGCTCAAAGTGCCGGGACAGGGACCACCACACTGAATGGGGCTGTCAACACAAACGGGGCGGGAGGGGTCAGCCTTGCGGGTACCAATCTGGCGGTGAATGCAGGTATCACGACTACCGGCGGCGGTGCGGTCACGATCACCGAATCAGGCACAGTCACTACGGCTGCGGCCGGCGACATCAGCTCTGGTGCCGGGGTGGATATCGTTAGCGGCGGCGCGTTTAGCTCGGCAGGGGATATTGCCGGTACGACTGTGAGCCTCACGGGTGTCGGCCTGACGAATACCGGCACGATTACCGGCACGACCAGCGTTACCGTCGATGCGGGGACAGGGACCCTGACCAATAGCGGCGGCACGGTCACAAACGGCACCGGTACCTCGGCGCCGATCGCGCTGAAGGGAGACAGCATGGCCCTTGCCGGGGGAACGATCACCGGCCATGCGGCCCTGGTTACCCTGACCTCGGGCACGGTAGCGCGGACGATCGGCCTCGGCGCAGGCTCGGGACTGCTGCTGACGCAAGCCGACCTGGATTCGGTGACGACGACCGGTGGTTTGATGATCGGCGATCCCGCACATACCGGAGACATAGTAGTCGGCGGAACCATCAATCCGCTGGCTGGTGCCTCGGGCGGCTTCACCATCAACAACGGCTATGATCTTTCCGGCGGGCCGACGGTCGGGCGCATACGGGACAGCGGGGCCGGCCTCATCGACGTGGCGGACGATGTCATGCTGAGGTCCTATGGCGATATCGGCGATTCAACGACGCCAGTCCACATCGGCTCCAACGCAATTTCGCTGATCACCAGCTCCGAGGCGGGGAACGCCTTCACCTACATCGGGAAAATCGGGGCACTGGTGCTGTCGGGAGTCAACAGTCCCGGCGGACAGGTGTTCTATAGCGCCACCGGGCCGATCAGCCAGAGTGGCCCCATTGCTGCAGGAGCCCTCCATGCCATCGTCACTGGCGCCGGCGGCATTACCTTGCAGGACAACCTGAATACCGTCACGAATCTGTATCTCGAGGCTCCGGGATTGCTGGCCTACCATCAGAACGCGGCATATACGGTGGTCGAGGCAAAGGGCAGCGGCATGGACTTCTCGTCGGCCGGGAACCTGAATCTTGCGCCGGTTACCGGGAGCGGGCCGTTGAATGTCGATGCGGGGACGGGCGACGTCCTGCTCACCACGACCGGGCTTGGTTCCGCCATTTCAGTGACCGGACCGGGCAAGGTGGTTGCCGGAAACATCAAATTCAAGTCGGCTAACGCTGTCAATCTCAGCGGCGGCAGCAATGTACTGAATCCTGGTGTATCGAATGACCTTTCGATCAAAGCCAGCGGCAATCTCGAGGTAGACACGGTCAGCATGAAAGTATCGGGCGGCACGGCGATCGCTGGTCTCGGGCAGAGTCTCAAGAATGATGCGGTCATCGAGACGGGCGGACTCCTGTCGATCAAGACCTCTGGCGATCTGACCTTGGAGGGCGGTACGGCGACCACATCGGACGGCACGGCCCAGGCGCAAGCCAACGCGTTCCTGCGCGCCGACAAGCTCGATCTCAAGGTCGGCGGCAATTTCTACATCAACGGCGGAACAGCCAACCTGGGTGGCGGTGAGGCCAACGCGAGTTCCATCGTCTTCGTGAAATCCGGCAAGGGTTTCGATGTCACGGGAGACTTTGTGCTGACCGGCGGCACTATCACTGGCAGCGGAACGAAGGCCACGGCACTGGCGGTATTCGATCCCGAGCTGGCGCTGGAGATCAAGACCGGGGGCAGTGTCGCGGTGGTCGGCGGCACCAGTCCGTCCTCCTCGGCAAACCTCCTGGCCCTGGCCAGCATTCAGAATGAAGGGCCGATCAATTTCACGATCGCCGGCTCGGGCAGCTTCGTCCATCCGGATGCCGCAGTTGCCGCACTGCTGGGTCCGGGCGTCTCGGGCGGGCTGATAGTCGCCGGTGGCAAGGGGTCGGGTCTCTATGATGTCTACGACAATCCCGTGACTGCCAATGTTTACCCGATCACCTACCGGTTTACAGGCGGAGGGGCCTTTACGGTAATCACCGATATGACCAATCATTCGGTTGGAATTGTCAAATCACGGACGGCGATCGGGGTAGATGAGTCCCTGCTGGGCTACATCAACTTCTCGATCAACACCGAAACGATTGCCCAGAGTCGGCGCGGCGCGACGGATCAGGGCAATTACAAGCGCAAGATCGCAGGACAATGCAGCTAAGGAGAGAACCATGAAATTCAGTCGATATGTTGTTGCAGTACTGGCTTGCCTGCTTGCAGGCAGCGCTTTCGCCAACGGCACGGTCATCCAGCTTTCCGGGACCCTTTCGGTCAAGCGGGCCGATGGTTCGACGCGGATTCTGTCGATGAAGTCGGAGGTCATCCCCGGCGACACGCTGGAAACGCAGAAGGGGAGCTACGCGCAAATCAAGTTCACCGACGGCGCAACCATCACCCTGAAGCCGAATACCCAGTTCACCGTGGCGGCCTACACCTTCGTTCAAGCCAAGCCTCAGGAAGACAAGGCGGTATTCGCCCTGCTGAAGGGCGGTCTGCGTGCGGTATCGGGCTTGATCAGCAAGCGCGGCGATCAGGATGCCTACGAGATGAAGACGGAGACGGCCACGATAGGTATTCGCGGCACGATATTCGACGTCGATGACTGCAAGACAGGTCTTTGCAAGAAGGAAGGCAGCGATGCCACGCACGAGGCAGGCGTCTATGTCAGCGTGCGCGACGGCGAAGTCCGGGTAGCCAACAGTGCCGGTGCCCTGTCCATCGGGGCCGGGCAGTTCGGCTTCATCGCCGCGAACAATGTCCTGCCGAAGCTCCTGCCGGCTGATCCCGGCATTGGCGCCATTCCTCAGTCGTCATTGGTCGAAACCGTTACCTCCGGCGGCGTGAACAAGGGCATCTGCGACTGACGCCTCCCGGCAAGTGTGGAACAGGGGGCGACTTGGGCAGCTTTTTGGGCCTTGGAGACCCCGGCAGCCGGACATAATTCGTCACTGTCCGTCATTCCGGTCCGGGTTGACTCCCGGACCGGCCCGTTGCCATGAGTGCCGTCAGCGCATCCGAATCCGTTCCGACTCCGTTGCCCGAGAAAATCGCCTTGCTGGTGCATGAGGCGCGCTGGCTGCTGGTCGGTCTCGTCGGGTTGTATCTGGGCCTCGTGCTCTGGGGTTTCGAACGGACCGATCCGGGCTGGTCGCATGCGGCGACGGTCGAGCGCATCGCCAATCCCGGCGGCCGCTTCGGTGCCTGGCTGAGCGATCTGCTGCTGTATCTGTTCGGGCTTTCCGCCTGGTGGTGGGTGGCCCTGCCTTTTTTCCTCCTTGCATGGGGCTACCACCGCCTGAGCCACCTGTTCGGCGGTGACCGGCGTTCCCTGCTGATTGCCCTGGCAGGCTTCGTCCTGCTCCTGCTGGCCAGTTGCGGGCTGGAAGCGATGCGCTTCTGGAGCCTGAAACTCGCGCTGCCGCTTGCTCCCGGCGGCATGCTCGGCAGCGAAGTCAGTCATTACATGACGCTGTTTCTCGGCTACACCGGCGGCACCCTGATTTTGCTGGCACTGGCGATGATCGGATTCAGCCTGTTTACCGGCGCCTCGTGGATAACCATTGCCGAAAAGGCCGGCATCCTGCTCGAAGGCGCCTATGTCGGCCTGCGCAGCCTGTGGGACGGCTGGCAGGATCGTCGCTACGGGCGCGCCGTGGCCGAACAGCGCGAGGAAGTGGTCGAGACGGAGCGGCGCAAGGTCGAGGAAAGTCCGCTGCCGCCGCTGCGGATAGAGCCGGTCGAAATCGTCGTGCCGGTTGCACCCAAGGCGGTCGCGCGGGCGGAGAAGGAGCGCCAGCAGCCGCTGTTCTTCGACGCACCCGGCGGCGCGCTGCCGCCGTTGCACCTGCTCGCCGAGCCGGTGCACAACCCGGCCGACATGCCGGCGCCCGAAACCCTCGAATTCACTTCGCGCCTGATCGAGCGCAAGCTGGCCGACTTCAACGTCGAGGCCAAGGTGCTGACGGCCCATCCGGGGCCGGTGGTGACGCGCTATGAGATCGAACCGGCGGTCGGGGTCAAGGGCAGCCAGATCGTCGGCCTGGCGAAAGACCTGGCGCGCGCCCTGTCGCTGGTGTCGATCCGCGTGGTCGAGACGGTGCCGGGCAAGTCGTGCATGGCGCTGGAATTGCCCAATCCGCGGCGGCAGATCGTGCGACTGTCGGAAATCATCGGCTCGCAGGCCTACCACGGCATGCATTCGCCATTATCCGTGGCGCTCGGCAAGGACATCGGCGGCCAGCCCGTGGTGGTCGATCTGGCGAAGATGCCGCATCTGCTGGTGGCAGGCACCACGGGCTCGGGCAAGTCGGTCGGGGTCAACGCGATGATCCTTTCGCTGATCTACAAGTCCGAGCCCAAGGACGTGCGCATGATCATGGTCGACCCCAAGATGCTGGAGCTGTCGATCTACGAAGGCATTCCGCACCTGCTGGCGCCGGTGGTGACCGACATGACCAAGGCCGCCAATGCGCTGCACTGGTGCGTCGGCGAAATGGAGCGGCGCTACAAGCTGATGTCGGCGCTCGGCGTGCGTAATCTTTCCGGTTTCAACAGCAAGATCAACGAGGCGACGAAGGCCGGCGAGCACATCCCCAATCCTTTCTCGCTGACCGCAAATACGGACATCGGCCCCGAGCCCCTGGAAACCATGCCCTACATCGTGGTCGTGATCGACGAGCTGGCCGACCTGATGATGGTGGTGGGCAAGAAGATCGAAGAACTGATTGCGCGCCTGGCGCAGAAGGCGCGCGCCTCCGGTATTCACCTGATCCTCGCCACGCAGCGGCCCAGCGTCGACGTGATCACCGGCCTGATCAAGGCCAACATCCCGACGCGCATCGCCTTCCAGGTATCGAGCAAGATCGATTCGCGCACCATCCTCGACCAGATGGGCGCCGAAGCGCTGCTCGGCCAGGGCGACATGCTGTTCCTGGCGCCGGGCACCGGGCTGCCGATCCGGGTGCACGGCGCCTTCGTCGCCGACGAGGAAGTGCATCACGTCGTCGATCACCTGAAGAAGGTCGGGCCGCCCGACTATATTGACGGCCTGCTCGATGGTCCCACGAGCGAGGACTCGGAAGTCGGCGCCGGCGACACGGCGGCGGGCGACGCGGAAAGCGATCCGATGTACGACCAGGCTGTCGAAGTGGTGCTGAAAACGCGGCGGCCCTCGATCTCGCTGGTGCAGCGCAATCTGCGCATCGGCTACAACCGCGCCGCGCGCCTGATCGAAGCCATGGAAAAGGCCGGACTCGTCACGCCCATGAACGGCGCGGGCGGGCGCGAGGTCATCGCGCCAAGCAGGTCCGAGTAAAGCGCGGAATAAAGCGTGCCGCACCGGGGTGGCATCGGGGATAATTGCCCCATGAAGCGACTACTCTGTTTTTTTGGCCTCCTTGCCTGCCTCGCTGTACCGGCATCGGCTGCCGGCCTCGACCAGCTCAAGACCTTCCTCGAAACCAACCGCAGCGCGCGCGGCGTGTTCGCGCAGACGGCGATTTCCAAATCGGGTCGCAAGCCGCAGCAGTCGGCGGGCATTTTCGCCCTGCAGCGCCCGGGCAAGTTCTGCTGGTCCTACGAAAAGCCCTACAAGCAGCTGCTGGTCAGCGATGGCAACAAGCTGTGGAGTTACGACCCCGAACTCAATCAGGTTGCGGTGAAGAAGCTCGGCTCGGCCTTCGGCGCCAGTCCGGCCGCACTGCTCGCCGGGCAGGACCTCGACAAGCATTTCGAACTCAAGGAGGGCGCTGCCGCGGATGGCCTTGAATTCGTCGAAGCCAAGCCCAAGGGCGGCGACGCCAGCTTCGAGAGCATGAAGATCGGCTTCGCCGCCAATCGCCCGGTGAGCATGGAAATCCACGACAGCTTCGGCCAGGTGACGGTGCTGCGCTTCACCCAGTTCGAGGCCAACCCCGTGCTGCCGCCTTCGCTGTTTCGCTTTGTCGCACCGGCCGGGGCTGACGTTGTCGGCGACTGATCTGTTCGAGACGGTGAACCCGCATGCGCCGCTGGCGGAGCAGATGCGCCCGCGCACGCTCGATGAGGTGATCGGCCAGCGCCATCTGCTGGGCGAGGGCAAGCCGCTGCGTCTCGCCTTCGCTTCCGGCACGCCGCATTCGATGATCCTCTGGGGCCCACCCGGCGTCGGCAAGACCACGCTGGCGCGCTTGATGGCGGACAGTTTCGATGCCGAGTTCATCGCCCTGTCGGCGGTGTTTTCAGGCGTCAAGGATATCCGCGAGGCGATGCAGCAGGCCGAGGTCATGGCCCAGCAGGGCCGGCGCACCATCCTGTTCGTCGACGAAGTGCATCGCTTCAACAAGTCGCAGCAGGATGCCTTCCTGCCTTACGTCGAAAAAGGCACGGTGACCTTCATCGGTGCGACCACCGAGAACCCGTCCTTCGAAGTGAATTCCGCGCTGCTGTCGCGCGCTTCGGTCTATGTGCTGAAGAGCCTCGACGAGGAGGAGTTGGGCGAACTGTTCGACCGCGCCCAGGCCACGGCCCTGGCCGATCTGGAATTCGAGGTCGAGGCGCGTGACCGCCTCATCGGTTACGCCGATGGCGATGCGCGGCGCCTGCTCAACGTGCTGGAGCAGGTACGAACGGCGACGGCCACTGCCGGCCACCGTGTCGTCAGCGCCGACTTTCTGGAACAGACCCTGGCCGCCGACCTGCGCCGCTTCGACAAGGGCGGCGACGCCTTCTACGACCAGATCTCGGCCCTGCACAAGTCGGTGCGCGGCTCCGACCCGGATGCCGCGCTGTACTGGCTGGTGCGCATGCTCGACGGCGGCGCCGATCCGCTCTACATGGGGCGGCGCATCGTGCGCATGGCCATCGAGGACGTCGGGCTGGCCGACCCGCGCGCCTGGGAAATCGCATTGAACGCCTGCGCCACCTACGAGCGCCTGGGCAGCCCGGAAGGCGAGCTGGCGCTGGCCAACGCGGTGCTTTACATGGCCGTGGCGCCCAAGTCGAACGCCGCCTACGTCGCCTATAATGCGGCCCGCGCCTTCGTGGCGAAAGACAAGAGCCGCGGCGTGCCGGAGCACCTGCGCAATGCCCCGACGAAGTTAATGAAGGAACTCGGCTACGGCGCCGATTACCGCTACGTCCACGACGAAGCCGAAGGCTATGCCGCCGGGGAAACCTACCTGCCGGAAGGCATGCCGGCCGTGCATTGGTACCAACCCGTGGCGCGCGGACTGGAACAGAAGATCGCCGAAAAACTTGCCCACCTGCGCGAGCTTGATGCGCAGGCGAAGAAGAAACGATAAGGAAACACCATGCTGGACATTCAACTTCTCCGCAGCAATCTTCCCCTCGTTGCCGAACGCCTGGCCTTGCGCGGCATGACACTGAACACGGCCGCCTTCGAAGCACTGGAGGCCGAGCGCAAGCGCTTGCAGGTGCACACGCAGGACCTGCAGGCGAAGCGCAACACGCTGTCCAAGCAGATCGGCATGCTGAAGGGCAAGGGCGAAGACGCTTCCGCCGTGATGGCGGAAGTCGCCGGGCTGGGCGACGCGCTGAAGGCCGGCGAGGCAGCGCTGGCGGAGCTGATGCCGCGCTTCGATACCTTCCTCGAACTGATTCCCAACCTGCCGCACGAAAGCGTTCCGACTGGCCGTGACGAAACGGGCAACGTCGAAATCCTGCGCTGGGGCACGCCGCGCGCCATCGCCGCGCCGCGCGACCACGTCGATCTCGGCACCGCGCTGGGCGGGCTGGATTTCGAGGCAGGGGTGAAGATTTCCGGCAGCCGCTTCACGGTGATGAAAGGGCAGATCGCGCGCCTGCATCGGGCACTGACCCAGTTCATGCTCGATTTGCACACCACGGAGCACGGCTACACCGAGGTCTACACGCCTTACCTCGTCAATCCCGAGAGCATGTTCGGCACTGGCCAGTTGCCCAAGTTCGAGGAAGACCTGTTCATGGTGCCGAGGAGCGACGGCAGCAGGCTCTACCTGATTCCGACGGCCGAAGTGCCGGTGACCAACCTCGTGCGCGGTGAAATCCTCGCGAGCGATGTGCTGCCGCTGAAGTTCGTCGCCCACACGCCCTGCTTCCGCTCCGAGGCCGGCAGCTACGGCAAGGACACGCGCGGCATGATCCGCCAGCACCAGTTCGACAAGGTGGAACTGGTGCAGATGGTGCGCCCCGATCAGTCGTGGGACGCGCTGGAGCAGCTCACCGGCCATGCCGAAGCCGTGCTGCAGAAGCTCGAACTGCCCTATCGCAAGGTGGCCTTATGCACCGGCGACATGGGCTTTTCCGCGGCCAAGACCTACGACCTCGAAGTCTGGCTGCCGGCGCAGAACACCTATCGCGAAATTTCGTCCTGCTCCAATTTCGAATCCTTCCAGGCGCGGCGCATGCAGGCGCGCTTCAGGAACGAGAAGAACAAGCCCGAGCTGCTGCACACCTTGAATGGCTCAGGCCTGGCGGTAGGCCGCACCCTGGTCGCCGTGCTCGAGAATTACCAGAACGAGGACGGCAGCATCACGGTGCCGGCCGCCCTGCGTGGCTACATGGGCGGCACGGAGAAGATCGGCGCCGCTTAGTTCGGTCCGAGGCGCTGACTGAGTGCCGACTGCGCCGGGTAGGGCGAGACGTAGGCCGGCTCGAAGCGGCTGAGAATGTCGTAGTAGGTGCGGATGTTCTCCACCATGATCACCGCCTCGCCGCCGCGCGCGGCGCCGCTCTTCAGCCGCGCGTAGATCTCCGGCCGCGCCAGTTGCGGCAGGACTTGTTTCATTTCGTACCAGACGTCCGGGTCGCGCTTCATTCTCTTGGCGATGGCGCGCGCGCCGCGAAAGTGCCCCATGCCCAGGTTGTAAGCCGACAGGGCCAGCCACAGGCGGTCGGGATGTTTTGCGCTGTCCGGAATCTGCTCCACCAGTTGCGCCAGATAGCGGGCGCCGGCGCGGATACTTTCCTGGGCGTCGAGCCGATTCTTGACGCGCAGGTAGTCGGCGGTGTCCTCGGTCAGCATCATCATGCCGCGCACGCCGGTGGGCGAGGTGGCCAGCGGATTCCAGTGCGACTCCTGATAGGCTAGCGCCGCAAGCAGGCGCCAGTCGATGCCGGTCAGGTCCTGCGCCGACTGAAAGTGGCGGCGCCAGACCGGCAGCTTGCTGCGCGTGTCGTCAAGAAACTTCTCGATGCCGGCAGCATCGATGCGCTTGATGTGGCCGAAGTAGCGGTCATGGATGCGCGCCAGCGTGCCGTCGGCGCGCGCGGCGGCGATGAAGGCATCGGCCTTGGCGCGCAGCTCGGCAGCGCCTTCGCCGCCGAAGGCCCAGCCGATCTCCAGCTTGCCCGGCAGTTGCAGCAAGGGGCTCAGTTCCGGGTGGAAGTTCACGCCCAGATCGAGATGGATGTCATGCACGGCGGTCAGTTCGGCCTTGTTTTCGGCGACGCGCGCCAGCAGCTCCATTTCGCTCACGCCGGAAACCTCGACCACCTGCGGACGCGATTTTTCGTCCAGCCCGCGCAGCGTGTCCGCCAGCGGCGAACCTGCGATCACTTCGACGGTGCGCCCCGCCAGGTCGCCGAGGCGCTGCGGCCCGAGCACGTCGTCGTGACCGACGATCCATTGGTTGACCGTGCGGATCGGCATCGAGAACTGCAATGCGCCGTTGCCGAGCGGCATCGACGCGGCGATGTGCACCCGGCCCGCAAGGGCCAAGTCGTTGAGTTCGTAGGCGTCGGTGGCCTTGATGAACTTCACCTTGAGGCCGAGGCTGTCGGCAAAGGCCGCGATGAGGTCGTGCTCGAAACCGCTCGCGGTGGCGCCTTCCCGCTGCTGGAAGAAGGCCGGCGTTTCACGGACCGCGACCACCAGCCTGCCGTCTGCTTCGGGCGGGTCCAAACGGCCGCAGGCAGCCGCACAGAACAGCGCAAGACAGCAGATCAGGCGAAGCAGCTTCGACAACGCTTTTCCTCCGTGCGTGCTGTGACCGACGGCCGCTTCGCGGGTATAATCCGCGCCTCGCGGAGAGGTGGCAGAGTGGTCGAATGTACCTGACTCGAAATCAGGCGATGTCGCAAGGCATCCGTGGGTTCGAATCCCACCCTCTCCGCCACCCACACTACCGAACCATTCCAGATTATTCCGAAAGCCCGCGCCACTGCGGGCTTTTTTACGTGTAGCGCGTTCCCAATCGTTCCGAACTAGCCCTATTGAATCCGTGGTAATACCGTGGTAAAAATGGTGGTAGCTCAAAACCGTGTATCGGGAGTTACCACGATGGCCGCGAAACTGAATACCCTGACGGCGAAGGAATGCGACAACGCCACCAGCGCCGGGGCGAGTATACGCAAGCTCCACGATGGTGCGGGGCTTTACCTGTGGGTTTATGAGGATGGGCGGAAATACTGGCGCCTGCGCTACTGGGTTGGCGGCAAGGAAAAATCCATCTCCCTGGGGGTCTATCCCAAGATCGGGCTGAAGGAAGCCCGCCAGCGCCGGGACGATAACCGCCGGCTGATGGATGGGGACATTGATCCGGCAGTAGAGCGCAAGGCCGCCAAACGGCGCGAGCGCCTGGCGGCTGGAAACTCGTTCGAGGCGGTTGCCCGCGAGTGGTACGCCAAGCAACTGCATACCTGGGCACCGAAACACGCCGACGATGTTCTGCGCCGGTTCGAACGGAACGCCTTCCCGATCATCGGGGCGCGGCCGATTGCCGAGATCGAGGCGCCGGAGCTGCTGGAAATGGCCCGCAAGATCGAAAAGCGCGGCGCCCATGACCTGGCGCACCGGCTGCTGCAGGCGTGTGGGCAGGTGTTCCGCTACGGCATCGCCACCGGCGCCTGCAAGCGGGACGTGGCCGCCGATCTGCGGGGCGCCCTGGCGCCGCACGTCAAGAAACACCAGGCCGCCGTCAGGCCGGAGGAAGTCCCTGAGCTGCTGCGGGCCATCGATACCTATGGCGCGACGGGCGACAAGCAAACCATGCTCGCCCTGCAGTTGCTCGCGCTTACCTTTGTGCGAACGAATGAACTGATCGGCGCGGAGTGGTCGGAGTTCGACCAGGAGGCCGCGCTATGGGTTATCCCTGCCGCCAGAATGAAAATGAAGTCAGAGCATATTGTTCCGCTTTCAACCCAAGCCCTGGCGATCCTTGGCGAGCTGCAGATTCTCGCCGGCCGCAACCGCTTCGTGTTCCCTGGCAGGAACCGGGATAAACCGATCAGCAACAACACCATGCTGTTTGCGCTCTACCGCCTGGGGTACAAAGGCAAGATGACCGGGCACGGCTTCCGCGCCGTGGCCTCAACCATGCTGAACGAGCAGGGCTATCGCCCCGACGTGATAGAGCGCCAGCTCGCACACTGCGAGCGGGACGAAGTGCGGGGAGCCTACAACAGGGCGGAATACCTGCCGCAGCGCTTTGTAATGATGCAGGCATGGGCCGATTACCTGGACAAGATCAAGGCCGGCGCTCAAGTAATCCCACTGCATGGGCACGCGGCATAAATGCGGCACCCTGCAAAGCCCCTGATATCAAGGCTTTCGGAGATTTCCCCACTTGACCGCCAAAACCAGCCCGAAAGCAGCGTGTATTTCCCACACGCAAAAACTACTGCAAATAACTAGCGTTATGTAAACTATGTACTTCCCACTTTGCAATGTATTATTAAATATTCGTTGATATTTCAGAACATTATCGATAACATTCCTACATTGCTCGCGCACACGCGAAGCGCATAACGGTTATGGGAACAATTATGACGGCAGACGAATTACGGGAAGCCCTCAAGGCCATCGGCTGGAAGGGGTCCGACCTGGCCCGCAAGGTGGGGGTTGGCACTTCGACCGTGAGCCGCTGGCTCAATGGCGAGCCGGTCCCGCTGTGGGTGGATTCCTACCTGGCGGCGATGGGCGAGATTGCACGGCTGCATCAGACCTTCATCCTGCCGACCAAGCCGGCCGCATCACCGGCGCCGGCCCGCGAGAATGCCGCCCCGCTGCGCGGCCGTGCCGCTGCCTTGGCGAAGCAGATCAAGGCAGAGCCTGACTTGTTCGAGGGCAAGAAATGACCAAAGCAAACCCGACCAGGGCAGCAAGAAAATCCAATCGAGCGCGCCCGCCGATAGTTATCAAATCCATCAACAAGCCTGACCCGGATATCACAGCGCAGGCAATCTTGCCCCTGCTGTTCGATTGGCTGAAGCGCGATCGAGCAAAGCGCGGCGGCACCGTTGATCCTGGCACGGGGTGATGATGAACTGATTTCGCCGCAAGGCAAAAAAGCGGGGCCGCAAGGTGTTAGCGCACCAAGCGACCCCTGACCGCAACCCACCTATACACGAGGTGAATCATGGCTACTAGCAATTCTACCGCTGCACCCTCCCGCCCCCGTCGCCGGGGCGATGACGTTATCCTCAAGGCGCTGGCTGTCCTGACTTCGCGCCTGCGTGAACCGGGCAAGTGCCTGGGTTCTCCCGGCGAAGTTCGCGCCCTGCTCATGCTCCACCTTGCCGAGCTGGAGCATGAGGCATTCGCGGCGCTGTTCCTCAATGCTCAAAATCGTCTAATCGAGTACAGAGAACTGTTCCGGGGCACCCTGACGCAGACAAGCGTTTTCCCGCGTGAAGTGGTGAAAGTGGCGCTGCGCTTGAATGCCGGCGCTGTCATATTCGCCCATAATCACCCGTCCGGACTGAGCGAGCCAAGCCGTGCCGACGAGGTACTGACCAGCTCGCTTAAATCCGCCCTGGCCTTGGTGGACGTCAAGGTGCTTGACCATTTCATTGTCGCCGGCCGGGGTGTGCCGCTGTCATTTGCGGAACGTGGTTTGCTGTGAGTGTTTTCGCTGCGCCTAGCCTGCGGCTGATCCCCAAGGGCGAACACCGGGCACCCTTACCCGGCCGGCGCGGCGATCCTGCATTGAGGGGCGCACAAGGGGTGCGGTATGAAAATGATATTTGGTGATGAAATCGAGCTTGAGCACGTGCTTGACCTAATCCGCCAAGATGACCAAACAGAGCCAGACACAGAGCCGATGCCGACCGCCCGCTATTTGGCTGGTCTATTGCGGGCAGGTCTCATTGCTGATGGCGTGGAAGCCCACCAGATCGCAGACACGAGCGATATCGTCAATTGGTTTCTGGTCTATGAATCGCCACGAGGTAGCTGGCATCGCGCTTATGCGCAGTGCCTGGCCACTCTGATGATCTATTTTTTTAAGCCGTCAGGGCCGCTAACGGCGGCGACCGACCGACTAGCCCGCGCCGCCGATTTGCTTCGCTTGGAAGACGAATGCGGCCATGTCCTGATGGCGGATCGGCTGCGCATGGCGACCGAGGAAGTTGGGCGGCAGCTTGAAAAGACCTGGCTTTGGTTCGAGCGAACAAATGATGCATTGATTGACGTATCCGACGAATTGCGGACCGCCAAAAAACAGGCGGGCACCGATGGCGCTAGCGAAGCTATTACAGCCAAATTGCAGGGTATCTCTGACCTACTTGAGAGCATTAAGCCGAGCATCGAAAAGACCGCTGTAGGCGTTGCAGCGCTTCAGCCTAAGGAGACGGATAGACAGAAGGCCGGGCGCCTTATGGAATCCTTAAAGAGGGAGAGGGGCGACTATGTTGCACGCGGAGAAAAATTTACCGCAGTCGGTTTTCAAAAGCGATGGGCCGTTAAAGAGGGGTGCTCTGCCGATAACATCAAGCGCCTTCTGGCCCTCGCCAGAAAACAGGAAGGGCAATCCGGCCCGCTTGCACCTTCAAAGAATCAATTTTCTGCGCTCGCCAACTTCAAAAAAGGCGGGTAGCGGTTCTACCCATTTCGGCGGAAGCCCATAGAGGCCGCGCTTGCGCGTGCCGTCTGGCGGATAGCTGGATACCCATTTTAGTTTTGCGTCCAGTCGTTGCGTTGCGCATGGTGCGTAACGGAACGCTCTGCAAAGGACGCAATCATGCGAGCGAGTAGCGAAACCGCATCACCAGAAAATGCCGAGTTGAAAATACTCCGGCGCAAGCAAGTAGAAGACCGTGTGGGGCTTTCGTGTTCCACCATCTATGCCGGGGTTGCTGCCGGCACCTTCCCCAAGCCGATACAACTAGGCGCGCAGTCTGTGGGCTGGCTGGCGTCTGAAATCGACGCCTGGCTGCGTGAGCGCGTTGCTGCATCGCGTAGTGCGGAGGGGCAATCATGACTGACCGCACAACACCACCGCGCCGACTGTTCGCCGTGCCACCAGCGCCGACTTTCAACCAGGCAACCGCGCCGCTGCCGCCCCATGATTTCCATATCGGCGAAAACAACCATGCCCACATAGGCCAGCTTCCGAGCTTCCGGGCGATGGCGTTTCATGTCATTGGCAAAGCGCCCATGCTGACGCCCGTCATTCATGTCGACCCAATCGGCATGGGGGTGTATTCGCTGGGTGCGCTGATCGGCGATGCTGCCTTGAAGCTGCTGCGCCCTTGGCCGCTCTACGGCAGCGATGCCTTCGCCGCCGATCCGGCGCAGTCCCTGATTCTCGATATCGCTGATTTGCTGCCGCTGCCTCCTGTCGCTACAGGCGTGCGGTTTTCCTTCATCTGCCGCATGGGTGAGTTTCTGGAAATCGCCCTGCATCACCCCGGCCGGTTGCCGGCGATCATCGCCAATATTGACGCGCTCACGAATGCGCGCCTGACCGAACGGGCGCGGGAAACGCTGCTGACTGGCATTGACCCCGGCGTATCCGATCTGTGGATTGAAGATCGGCCGGCCTGGGCAACCGCACCCGCCGAAGGTGCGCGCCATGAGTAACGCGGACGGCGTGAACATTACACAGCTTGAAGATGCCGCCATGCAGTCCGTGTATGAATCTCTCGGCACCCTGCAGGATCTGATAGACGGAAAATTCGGCGAGGGCTACGCGGCAAAGCATCCGGCCATGCTCGCCGGCTGCGTGCAGGCGTGTGCAACCTTCTACCTGGCTGAACGCCTGAGCGGCGACACGGCCCTTACCGACAACCTGGCCACCGTCGCCGATCTGCTGGCGACGCGCCTCGATACACTTGACGACGCCGTCGACGGGTTGTTGGAGCGCGAGCGCGGCGAGCTGATCGGCGGAGGCGAAGCGGGATGAACTCCGATTCCTGGATTCCGCGTGTCGCTGCTGCGGCCCTGGCGAGCTTCGCCGACACGATGTCATTTCTCGGACTGGCGGGCGGCAAGCACCAGGGGCCGGAATACCTGCCGCTGAATCCTCGCCGGCCGGACAACTCGCCGGGGAGTTTCAGCATCAACACCACATCCGGCGCATGGGGTGATTTCGCCATCGGCGCGAGTGGCCTTGACCTGGTTTCCCTGGCGGCATACCTGGCTGACGAAAAGCAGTCCGACGCGGCGCGCCGACTGGCGCAACACTTCGGCATTGCGGTTCCGGCTGGCAAGGGCGCGGCACCGCAGGCCGCAGGCGAGGCCGGCAAGGCGAAGGCACCGGCCGCCCCACGAAAACCCCGCCAAGGCCCGCAAAACGGCGCGGCCCATTCGGCCGGCGAATGCGTGCTACCCGTGTCCGACGATGCGCCGGCCCGACCGGCGCGCCATCCCAAGCTAGGCGCACCGTCGCATGCTTGGGAATACCGCGATGAAGCCGGCCGGCTGCTGTTCCTGGTGTGCCGTTTCGACCAGGCAGAAGGTGGCAAGGAAATCCGCCCCTTGAGCCTGCGCCGCACGCCAGCGGGGAAGCTGGAATGGCGATGGCTGGGGGTTGATCCGCTGCGCCCGCCCTATGGGCTTGATCGCCTCGCCGCTCGCCCTGGTGCTGATGTCGTGATTACCGAAGGCGAGAAGGCCGCCGACGCGGCGGCGCTGCTGTTTCCCGAGCATGTGGCCATCACCAGCCCGAACGGGGCTAAGGCGGCAGATAAAGCCGACTGGTCGGCGCTGGCGGGCCGGCGCTGCGTGCTGTGGCCAGATGCCGACGCGGCCGGCGAAGCGTATGCCGCTGAAGTGTGCAAACGTCTGCACGTGGCAGGCGCGGCCGATGTTCGCCGGCTGAATGCGGCGGGCTTCCTGAGCTTGCCTGACGGCACGCAACGCGAGGCGCTGCCCGATGGCTGGGACGCCGCCAACGCGGTAGCCGAGGGCTACACCGCTGCCCTGGTTGCCGAGCGCCTGGCGGCACTGCCGGAGGCCTTCCCGGTGTTCGAGAAGGCCGCGCCCGCTGCGGCCGATGCCGCGAAAGTCGGCGCTGGCGACACGGCAAGCGACGGCAACACCGGGCCGCGCCCGCACTTCTACGTCGACGCCCGTGGCACCTGGTATGTAGGCGTCAGCAAAGAGGGGGAACTGATCGCGCCGCGCTGGGTATGCCGCACGCTTGACGTGGTGGCGATGGTGCGCGACCCGGCAAACAAGGGATGGGGCAAGCTGGTGCAGTTCCTTGACCCGGATCGCCAGCCGCACCGCGAGGTTATCCCTGACGCGATGCTGAGCGGCGACGGCACCGAGCTGGAAAAGCTGCTGCGGGGCTGGGGCTTGCAGATCGCCCCCAAGGGCCGGCCGCTGCTGCTGGAATACCTGATGACCCAGCAGCCGAAGGAACGCGCCCGCACCACGGCGCGCACGGGCTGGCATGAAAGCGGCGATGGCCGCGTGTTCGTGTTGCCCGATCGCGCCATCGGCAAGGCTGACGAAGTGTGGCTGTTCGAGGATGGCGCGGCGGCGGCCGATTACCGGGCACGCGGCACCCTGGACGAATGGCGGCAGGAGGTTGCCGCCCTGTGCCTGGATAACAGCCGCCTGACCTTCGCTGTCTGCCTGGCCTTCGCCGCGCCGTTGCTCGATCTGGTCGGCGGCGAATCGGGCGGCATTCACTATTCGGGCGAGTCCGGCGACGGCAAAACCACGGCGCTGCGCGTGGCTGCCAGCGTCTGCGGCGGGCCGGAGTACATGAAGCAATGGCGGGCCAGCGACAACAGCATGGAATACCTGGCGCTACAGCACTGCGATGCACTGCTGGCAATGGACGAGCTGGCACAGATCAATGCCAAGGTGCTGGGCGATACGATTTACATGCTGGGCAACGCGAACGGAAAGAACCGGGCGCGGGCGCAAGGCGGCTTGCGTGAAACAGCGAAGTTCAGAATCCTGTTCCTCTCGACCGGCGAAGTCGGCATGGCGGCGCACGTCGCATCGGTCGGCATGGCCACCACGGCAGGCATGGAAGGCCGCATGGCGGAGATCCCCGCCCGCGTCTGCGACAACCCACCCGGCATCTATGAGGCGCTGCACGGCGAAGCATCGCCCAAGGCGCTCTCTCAACGCCTGGCGCATGCCGTCAAGAAACACCACGGCACCGCCTTTCCCGCCTTCCTTTCCGAGCTGGTGAAGCGCGACACCGACGAGATCCGGGAAACCCTGCTGAAGGCCCGCAAGCTGTTTGCCGAGCGCTACCTGACGCACGAGGCCGGCAACCAGGTGCTGAGGGTTGCCGATCGCTGCGCCCTGGTCGGCGCGGCCGGCGAGCTGGCGACACGCTGGGGGATTACCGGCTGGACAGCCGGCGCGGCAATAAAGCAGGCCGGCACGTGTTTCGAGGCGTGGCTGCATCACCGGGGCGGCGAAGGCAACCAGGAAGAACGGGCGATGCTGATGCAGGTACGCGGCTTCCTGGAGATGCACGGCGAAGCGCGGTTCTCCGATTGGCGGCGATCGGTGGCGAAGGACACGCACGCGAACCGCGTGATGAACCGGGCCGGATGGCGGCGGCTGATGGACAAGGATAGCGGGCGCCTGGTTGATGCGGCACCGGACGAGGGCGGCTACCTGAGTGACGATATCGTGACCGAATACCTGGTGCTGTCGCAGGTGTTCAAGAATGAAGTCTGCAAGGGCTTCAATCCTCGCACTGTGGCGAAGCTGCTGGCCGGCCGTGGCTACCTGAAAACGGAGAAGGAACACTTCGCCGTGAAGATCAAGCCACCGGGCGAAGCCTACCAACGGATGTTCCACATCCTGCCGGCGATCTTCGACCTGGAATAGGGGCGCGATCATGCTCGATTGGGATGCCTTGATACCGTCCACCGACGTGGCCATGCCGTCAGAATCGGGGATTTCTTCCCCAAAAACCGGGGATATTTCCGATATCCGGGGTGCACTTTCACCTTTACCGGGGATTGCTGAAACCAGTCATACCAATGGTTTCCGCGATCAATCCCCGGAATCCCCGGTATCCCCGGTTCAAAAACACCGGACGGACATGGAACCGAGCGCGCGGGGTGTGGGTGGGGAGAAACCAAACTGCGCCAGAGAAACGATATTCCGGGCGCTGGGCGACCTTCGCACGTGCGAGCTGTGCGGCAACCTGACGGAGGCCGGCCGCTGCGATGCAGCCGCCCGCCGTGAGATCGTCGCCAGCCGGAACTATCAGCCGATCTGCGACATGCCAAAGCGATGCGAGGCATACGCGCCACCGGCCGACGATCCCGACCAGCGACCAGGCCGGGAGCGATGGCCGGGGCTGACCTGGTAGGGGGGGGTAAATCCCTGGGCTGCGATGGTGCTAGACCGGGCGCTTAACTGCGTGCGCACACCCGCACTTCGCATAGGGGTGGGGGTGGAAAATCTCTACAGCGTCATAGCGCAGGACCGGGCGCTTAATCAAATTTTTGTGAGCGGAGGTTTCCGAGGGGGGGGTAGGGTCAAGCTCCCTGCAGCAGGAAACCTCTCTATGTTGTTGGAATAAATAGAGCCATCAAGTCAGACATATAGGGACCGGGGATTTTGCCGCCTCAAGTCCATCCCCCAAAATTGAACCGGGGATACCGGGGATTCCGGGGATTGATCGCGGGAACCCTTGGTATGACTTGCTCTAGCGATCCCCGGTAATGACGAAAGTGCACCCCGGATGATGGGGATATCCCCGGTTTCCGGGCGGAAAGTGTGCCCCGGTTTTCCACCTGGACGGGTGCAGACCCTCACCCGCGCCCCCGTCCGTCCCCCTCGATTTCTGGCGCGAAGGTGCGCCCCGGCGCACCCTCACCGGGTGGCGGATTTCTGCGAACGTCTGCACCACGCAACGCCGGCCGGATTGCCACCGCTCGCCGGCAATGGCGGTCCCCGTCGCTACGCTTCGCCCTGGTGGAAGCTGGGCACATGGGCCGGCCATCCGCTACCAGGCGCGAGGCCTGCGGATCGCGCTTGGATCGAGCGGCGGCGATCAACCCGGCCGCCAATGGCGACCGATCGCCCGCGTCCGCGTCCGTGCCCCTCGATTTCTGGCGCGAAGGTGCGCCCCGGCGCACCCTCACCGGGTGGCGGATTTCTGCGAACGCTTGCACCAAGGCAACGCCGGCCGGATCGCCGTAGCCGACGACGCGAGCGCGATCCAATGCTAGGCGGTCGGGTGCTCTGCCCGCTCAGTCACGGCGCTTGCAATAAACCCGCAAGCCCCGCGCCATCGCTACCGCCTCGCCTGCTGCGCCGCGCCGTCACGCGATAAGGCCGCGTCACGGCTTCGTGCCTTTGGCGATCGCCGTCCCGCCAGCGCCGACTATTGCCCTGGCCAGCATGGGCGCGTCCTGTCCGCTGCCTGCGCCGTCGGCGGTAGGGCTGCCCACGGCGCAGGCAGCTACGCCGGGGAAAGCTCGATGACCGCGCCCTGCGCGCATGGCACGCGGCCGGGCCGGGGTAAATCGCAAGCGATTGAACATAACCGCGCATTACACAAAGCAGGCCAGCCGCTGCGCTGGGCTTCGCTTGATGGCCTGCCGCTGCCGCGCCCTGCGGGTTCGTGTAATGGTCGGTTATGTCTCGCGCCCCGGCCCGGACAATGGCTATGCTGGCTTGCTTCGCTGCGGCTGTTTATTCAGGCGCTGCGCGCTGGGTGGAAAGGAAACACCGGTCCGGCCGTGCCGATCTGTTGATCCTGCGCCACAACATCAAAACAGGGGGTAGCGCGCGCTAAATCGTGGTAAGAAACGTGGTAACTGCAATATCAAGCTATGCAGAAGCCTAGTGATGGCGCGGCTTTCAAGCCATAATGTGACAGACACCCTCCCGCCACCCGATTCTACCTGCTCCCTAGCTACCCCAATTTCCCCTGATTATTCTGCGCTCAGCCGCCCTTGCGGCGCGATAGCGGATGCCGCGGCACGTCCGGATGGCGGCGCGCCGGCGGGGCTTTGCCGGGTTTGGCCGGCGCGGCAGGCGTGGTTCGCCGTGTCGCCGGCGCCGTCCCACCAGGGGATACCGCTTTGCATAACTTCTGCGGGCGCTTGCCGGCGTGGGTCGTTTGGCGGTGCGGCAACGACGAAGTCCCCGTGCCGGCCGGCTGCCAGGGCGGAATCAGGTGGCGCTTGCCCGGCCCGATCAGGTCGGCGCGGCCCATGGCTTTCAAGGCTTCGCGCAGCAGGGGCCAGTTTTCCGGATCGTGATAACGCAGGAAGGCCTTGTGCAGTTTGCGCTGGCGTCCGCCGCGCACCACGGCAACGCCTTCCGAATCCGTCGTGACCTTGCGCAGCGGATTTTTCTCCGTGTGCCACATCGCCGTGGCAATGGCCAGCGGCGTCGGCAGGAAGGTCTGCACCTGGTCGAGGCGGAAGCCGTTCTTCTTCAGCCACAGCGCCAGCTCCAGCATGTCTTCATCGGTGGTGCCGGGATGCGCGGCGATGAAGTAGGGAATCAGGTACTGCTCCTTGCCGGCTTCCTTGGAGAACTTGTCGAACATCTGCTTGAAGCGTTCGTAGGCGCCGATGCCCGGCTTCATCATTTTCGACAGCGGGCCTTCCTGGGTGTGCTCGGGCGCGATCTTCAGGTAGCCGCCGACATGGTGGGTCACCAGTTCCTTGACGTATTCGGGCGAGCGCACCGCGAGGTCATAGCGCAGGCCGGAGCTGATCAGGATCTTCTTGATGCCGGGCAGGGCGCGTGCCTTGCGGTAGACCGAGATCAGCGGCGCGTGGTCGGTGCCGAGGTTTTCGCAGATGCCGGGATAGACGCAGGACAGGCGGCGGCAGGAGGACTCGATCTGCGGGTCCTTGCAGGCCATGCGGTACATGTTGGCGGTCGGCCCGCCGAGGTCGGAAATCACGCCGGTGAAGCCGGGCGTCTTGTCGCGGATTTCCTCGATCTCGTGCAGGATCGAGGCTTCCGAGCGGCTCTGGATGATGCGGCCTTCATGTTCGGTAATCGAGCAGAAGGTACAGCCGCCGAAGCAGCCGCGCATGATGTTGATCGAGAAGCGGATCATCTCCCAGGCCGGAATTTTCGCGTCGCCATAACTCGGATGCGGCGCCCGGGCATAGGGCAGGCCGAAGACGTGGTCCATCTCCTCGGTGGTCAGCGGAATCGGCGGCGGATTGAGCCATAGGTCGCGCCGGCTGGCGCCCTCGCCGTGGGCCTGGATCAGCGCGCGCGCATTGCCGGGATTGGATTCGAGATGAAAGGTACGCGAGGCGTGGGCGTAGAGCACCGGGTCGTCGCGCACCTGCTCATACGATGGCAGGCGAATCGCGGTGTGAGCGCGTGCTTCCTTGGTTGCCGCGAGCCGTTCGGCGCGACTGACGACGCGCACGACCGCCGTGTCGCCAGCACCGACTTTCGGGGTCTGCTTGTCGGCTTCCATGGCGTAGGGGTCGGGATGGGGATGCACGGCCCCCGGCGTATCCACCGTCGTCGAATCCGCTTCGGCCCACTCCGGCCCCGGCAGCCAGCCGTGCGGCACCATGAAGGCGGTGCCGCGCAGGTCGCGGATGTCGGCGATCTTCTCGCCATGGGCCAGCCGGTGGGCGAGGTCGACCAGCGCCCGTTCGGCATTGCCGAACAGCAGCAGGTCGGCTTTCGAGTGCGGCAGGATCGAGCGCCGCACCTTGTCCGACCAGTAGTCGTAGTGCGCAATGCGGCGCAGGCTGGCCTCGATGCCGCCGATCACCAGCGGCACGTCGGGGAAGGCTTCGCGGGCGCGCTGCGAATAGACGATCACGGCGCGGTCGGGGCGGCGGTCCGGCGCGGCGCCGGGTGTGTAGGCGTCGTCGGAGCGGATCTTGCGATCCGAGGTGTAGCGATTGACCATCGAATCCATGTTGCCGGCGGTGATGCCGAAGAACAGCTTGGGCTTGCCCAGGCGCTTGAAATCATCTGACGAGTGCCAGTCCGGCTGGCTGATCAGGCCGACGCGAAAGCCCTGCGCTTCGAGCAGCCGGGCCACCAGCGCCATGCCGAAGCTGGGATGGTCGATATAGGCGTCGCCGGTGACGAGGATGATGTCGCATTCGTCCCATCCCAGTTTGTCCATTTCGGCGCGCGACATGGGCAGGAAAGGCGCGACGCCGAAGCGCAGCGCCCAGTACTTGCGATAGGAAGTGAGCGGCTTGGCCGCTACGGTGGTGATGGCCATTGCGGGAGAATCAGGCCGCGCGGACGCGGCTTTGGGAAGGAACGTGACGGGCCAGAAAATCCATCTGGTCGGCGAGGATGTTCCGGTTGCAGAGGATCAGGTATTCCGCCTTGTTCGGCACGTAGGGCGCATAGACCAGTTCCATGCGCGCCTGTTCCGGGGTGCGCCCGCTCTTGGTCTGGTTGCAGTGACGGCAGGCGGTGACCACGTTCATCCAAGTGTCGCGCCCGCCCTGCGAAACCGGCAGGATGTGGTCGCGGGTGAGCCGCTGCGAGGCGAACTCGCGCGCGCAGTAGGCGCAGATGTGCCGGTCGCGGTGGAACAGTTCGCGGTTGGACAGCGGTGGCGTCGGATGCAGGGACTTGCCCGAGAGGGCCTTGCCGCGGATCGCGATGATGCTGCTGGTGGCCAGGGCGGAACGTTCGCCGGTAACGCGGTTGGTGCCGCCGTAGAAAACAAAATGAGTATCGCCCGCGTCCCACGCGACCAGATCGCGCGCGACGTATATGCAGGCATGCTGCCAGCTCACCCAGCGGTGCGGAACGCCGTGCTGGTCGAGGGTAAGGATCAGCGGATGGCTACTCATCTCTATAGAATCCTGTATTGGCGAGAATTTAGCAGAGCGGAATGACTTTTCATAGCTTGAACGAGAGGGAATTGGCGTATCGACGGCTGCGTCATGCACTTGTCGCTTCGCTGCTGATTCACGTTCTGGCGATGTTCTGGTCCGGCCCGCCGCGCGTGCTGACGAAGGATACGCCTTCCGTGCTCCATGCAACCTTGCGCTCGCCGCTGCCGGCGGAGCCTGCACCGGCCAAAGTGCCGCCACGCGCCGTAGCGCCGGCGTCGACTCCTGCACCCGCTCCGCTGCCGGCGCCGGCGAAGGCTCCGGTGCCCAGCGTGCCCCAAGTGGCTAAACCAGCGCCCAGTTCCTCAGAGCAGGCCAAGCCGGTTCCGGTTCCGCAAGCGCCCGCCGCGCCGGCCGAAGCGGTCGCGAAGCCCGCCACCGGCCCCGCCGCGGCGCCCGCTGCGGCAGCGCCTTCGGCGCCGGCCGGACCCGCCGGATCGACCAGCGGCGTGCTGCTGACGGAAACCAGCGCGACCGGAGAAACGGTGGATAGCCTGCGTACCTACCGGATGGCGGTCGCCGTCCAGGCGCGACGCTTCAAGCGCTATCCGGCACAGGCGATGGCCTCAGGCTGGGAGGGAAGCGCCGATATCCGCGTCGAAGTCGGCAGCGACGGCCGGCCGCGGGCCGCCACGGTCGCCCGCTCCAGCGGTCACGAACCGCTGGATCGCGCGGCGCTGGCCATGATCGATGCCGGCGCCCTGCGCGCGCGCCTGCCCGAAAGTCTGCGCGGCAAGGCCTTCGCCGTGGTGCTGCCGGTATTCTTCAGTCTCGATGAGCAGTAGCCGGCTTGGGCGGCGCCGTCAGGTTTTCGGCGCGGAAACGGTATTCGCCGGCACGGCGATCGGCGAAGTAATGCCTCAGGGTGATGGCGATGGTGCGAAAGGCGATTTCGTCCCACGGTATCTCGTCCTCGCCGAACAGCCGCAGTTCGAGGGTTTCGATGCCGGGGGCGAAGTCGAGATCCAGCAGCCGCGAGCGGTAGATCACATGCACCTGATGAATCTGCGGCACGCTGATCATCGTGTACATGTCGCCCAGCTCGATCCGCGCGCAGGCCTCTTCCAGCGTTTCGCGCAGCGCCGCCTCGCCGACGGTTTCGCCGTTTTCCATGAAGCCGGCCGGCAGCGTCCATTTGCCGTGGCGCGGCTCGATGGCGCGCCGGCAAAGCAGGATGCGGTCTTCCCATTCCGGCAGGGCGCCGACCACCAGGCGCGGATTGCGGTAATGAATCGCGCCGCAGGCATCGCAGACGTGGCGCGGCAGGGAGTCCCCCGCGGGAATCTTCAATATGACGGGTGCGCCGCAGACACTGCAAAAATTCATCGCCGGATCCATGATTTATTGTAGCTTGCCGAACGGCCATTCCGGCATCGCCCGCAGCCGCAGGGTGATGTGATATAAGTCGCGGGATGACCGATGAGAAACTCGACCTGACGTTTGCTTCCGTCGCCCCTGATCGCATTCAGGAAATCAAGGCGATGGAGGACTTCCCGGTGGCCAAGGGGCCGGCGATGGCGCTGATCCGCCTGACCCAGCGAGAATCCACGTCGCTGGGTGTGCTGGCGCATGCCTTGAAGGCCGATCCGATCTTCTCCGTCAGGTTGATCAAGGTCGCCAACGGCGCGAACGGCACCGAGAAGCCGCCGGTGGTTTCGCTGCGCGACGCCGTCAGCGTGCTGGGCGTTCCGGCGGTCAGGGCGCTGGCCCTCGGATTCTCGCTGTTGTCGATCCATCGCAGCGGCAAGTGCGGCGGATTCGACTACCCGCGCTTCTGGTCGCATTCCATGGCGCGCGCCGTCGGCCTGCAGTTGTTGAACGGGGCAGTCCACCGCAGCGAGTCCGAGGAGGCCTTCAGTGTCGGGCTGCTGGCCCGCACGGGGGAACTGGCGCTGGCCGAGGTGTTCCCGGAGCCGTATGCGGAGATCCTCGAACGCCGCCGCCAGGAGCCGTCGAATCGCCTGGCCGACCTCGAGCAGCAGGCCTTCGGCGCAAATCATGACGAACTGACGGCGTCGATGCTGGTCGACTGCGGCCTGCCCGAGGATTGCATCGAGGCGGCCAAACTGTTCGAGGGCTGCGAGGAGCAGCCCCTGGAGAAGGGCTCCGAAGCGTTCGTGATGCGGCATTTGCTGGCCGTGGCCGACCGCGTCGCCGACATCTGCGTGGCGCCCGAGGCGGAATGGCGCTGGTTGATGCCGAGGCTGTTCCAGCTGGGCGCCCGCCTGGGTCTGGACGCGCCCGCGCTGATCGCGATCTGCAACCGCATCGCCCACGAATGGCGTGAATGGGGGCCGACGATGGAGGTCGACACCGGCCCCATGCCGCGCTTCGAGGAAGTCTCTGCCGAAGAACTGGAAACCGCGCGCCCGCCGCCGGTCAGGCCTGCTCCGGCGAAGCAGGCAGTCCCCGCCGTGGCGGCCGCTCCTGCCAAGGCGGCTGCGCCGGTCGTGGCGGGTGCTCCGGCCAGGGCCGCGATCCCCGCGAAAGAGGCCGCTCCCGCCGCCAAACAGGCTACCCCGCCCAGGGAGGCCGTAAGCCGTCGCATGCCGCTGCCGCCTGTCGAGGCCGCCCTCGAAAAGCCCGCGGCAGCGCCAAAAAAGGCGGAGAAGGCGGAGCCCGCGCCGAACGGAGGCAGCAGCAAGAGTCTGCGCATCCTGGTGGTCGGCGATCAGGAGCGGGTGCGCAAGCAGCTTTGCGAAGTACTGACGGCGGTCGGACATTCGGTATCCGAGGCGGCCGATGGCCGGCAGGGCCTGGCCATGGCGCTCGAACTGCTGCCCCAGGTCATGCTGGTCGACTTGCAGCCCGGGGGCATGGACGGCATCAAGCTGACCGACAGCCTGCGCCAGTTCAAGGTCGGGCGCGGCATCTACATTCTGTTGCTGACCGGAACCAATCTCCTGAGCGGGGCGGACGACGACGAGTCGCTGGTCCAGGCCTTCGAGGCCGGGGTGGACGATTTCCTGGTCATGCCGATCAAGCCGCGCGTGCTGGCGGCACGCCTGCGCGCCGGTCAGCGCGTGGTCAGGCTGCAGGAGGAGCTCGCCCGCGATCAGGAAGAGATCCGGCGCATTTCCGCCGAGCTGTCGGCGACCAACCAGCAATTGCAGGCGGTGGGCATGACCGACATGCTGACCGGCTGCCCGAATCACCGCGCGGCGATGGACCGCATTCAGCAGGAATGGGCGATGGCGACGCGCAGCCTGCGTCCGCTGGCCTGCATGGCCGTCGAAATCGATGACTTCAAGCTGGTCAACGACATGCATGGCCATGCGGCCGGCGACACCATGCTGAAACTCGTGGCGAGCGCCCTCAAGGATGAGATGCGCGCGCAGGACGTGCTGGCCCGCACCGGCGGCGACGAGTTCATGGTGATCTGTCCGGACACCACGCTGGAAGCCGCGCTCGCGTGTGCCGAGCGCATGCGCGCCGTGATCGAGACCTTGCCCGTCGTTTCCGCCGCGGAGAGCCTGCGCGGCAGCGTCAGCATAGGCGTCGCCGTGCGCGATGCCGCGACGGCCGATCCGGAGGCCCTGATCCGGCTGGCCGACCAGAGCGTCTATCTCGCCAAGCGCCGGCGCAACACCGTCGCCGCCGTGCAGTCCAGACCGGCAGTTTCGGCAATGTCGGCCTGATAGGGACCAACCGACATGTGCGCCGCGATTCGCATGCTGATGGTCGAGGATTCCGAGGACGAAGCCTTCCTGCTGTATTCCGAACTGCGTTCGCGCGGCTTGTCGCTGAACTGGGCGCGGGTGGACACCAAGCACGACATGGCCGTAGCGCTGGCGCAGGAAGACTGGGACCTGATTCTTTGCGACCACAACATGCCGGGCTTCGATTCCGGTTCGGCGCTGGCCGTCGCCCAACATTCGGGCAAGGACGTACCGTTCATCATCTATTCCGGCCGCATCAGCGATCAGTTGGCGTTTTCGGCGATGGACGCCGGCGTGCAGGATTATGTCGAGAAGGGCAACTACAGCCGGCTCATTCCGGTCATCGAGCGCGAACTGAAGAACGCTTCGGCGCGGCATGTGGCACGCCAGGCCGATACCCGGATTCGCGAACTGGCGCTGTTCGATCCGCTCTCCAGCCTGCCCAACCACGCCCTGTTCTGCAGCAAGGTGCAAGAGGCCGTGGCGCAGGCGCAGCAGGAGGGGAAGACCCCCGGCGGCGCGGTCATCGGCCTCGACCTCGACCGCTTCCTGCGGATCAATTCCTCGTTCGGCTTCGAGGCCGGCAACGACATCCTGCGCCAGTTTTCAGCCCGCCTGGGCAAGGTCCTGCCGGCTTCGGCGGTACTGGCGCGGATTGCCGGCGATTCATTTGCGGTGTTTCTGCCGGGACCGGTCGGCCGCAGCACGGTCGATGAGGTGGTGCACAACATCCGCGCCTGTTTCGATGCGCCCTTCGACAAGGACGGCATCGAGCTTTTCGTCACCGCCAGCCTCGGTGTCGCCATGCTGCCGAACGACGGCATCGAGGCCAACGAACTGCTGATGAACGCCGAGACGGCCGTAACGCACGCCAAGCGTCTCGGCGGCAACGGCGTTCAGTACTACCAGCATGTGATGAATGCCCATTCCGGAGAGCGCCTGGCGATGGAAGCCGACTTGCGCCATGCCATCGAGCGCAATCAGCTGTTTATCGAGTATCAACCCTGCGTCGAGGCGGCGAGCGGGAAACTGGTCGGCGTCGAGGCGCTGTTGCGCTGGCAGCATCCGGAACGGGGTCTGATCGGCCCGGAATATTTCATTCCCGTCGCCGACGAGTCGGGGATCATCGTCGGCATCGGCGAATGGGTGCTGCAGGAGGCCTGCCGCCAGGGACGCCTGTGGCAGGATGCCGGCTTCGACATCTACCTGTCGGTCAACGTATCCGCCGTCCAGTTCGCCCAGCCGCGGACGCTGGAACTGGTCAGCCGCGTTCTGCATGAATCCGGCTTCGCGCCGGGCAAGCTGCAACTCGAAATCACCGAATCGGTGCTGATGCACGACGCCGGTTCGGCGGTGGGCATGTTGCGGGCGCTGAAGAACATGGGCCTGCGCATTTCCGTCGATGATTTCGGCACCGGCTATTCCTCGCTGTCCTACCTCAAGCGCCTGCCGATCGACGTGCTGAAAATCGACAAGTCCTTCGTCCGCGACCTGCCGCACGGCGGCGAGGATGCGGCGATCACCCGCGCCATCATCGCCCTGGCGCGATCGCTGAAGCTCGGCACCGTGGCCGAAGGCGTCGAGACCGAAGCGCAGGCCCGGTTCCTGCAGGCCGAAGGCTGCGACCGTTGCCAAGGCTATTTCTTCGGACACCCGGTAAGCGCCGATGCCCTGCGAGTAAAGCTGCTGGCCGGTTTGGGTCCGGAAAACAGCAATTAAACAGCCTGTTATCCTGCCTTTGTAATGTTTTCTCTTACAAAGACGCTCTATCTAATTCTTACAATAGAATGGTTTTTCCGCTGATTTCTTTCTTGTCATGCCCTGTGTGATCATGTATTCGCCGTGATTTGGGCTCGAATTCGGGTCCGACCGGCGCTCACAAGGAGTGCAAGATGAAATCGACCGACACCTACAACGACATAAAGGAAGTCAATCTCTCCTATCTGATGCTGGCGCAGAACATGGTTCGCTCGGATCGCGAAGCCGCCATTTTCCGTCTGGGCATCAGCGCCGAGATTGCCGATGTGCTTGGGCGCCTCACGCCGGGCCAGGTTCTGAAAATGGCCAGTTCGGACATGCTGCTGTGCAGCTTCCGCTTCGACGACGCGCTGCTACTTGATCTTCTCGCCAATCACGAACGCGATCGCGGCGTAGGGCATCTGCATGCCACGATCCTGGCTGCGGGCCGGCCGGTCGCCACGATTGCCTGAGAAGGCGTCATTCCAGATCAAGCATCACGCTGCGGAGGCTCCATATGCGGAACAAGTCGGTCATCATTGAAGCGAAGGATATCGGTCTGGCCATCGAGCTGATCGAACTCGGCGCCAGGCTGCAACTGCTGGAGGCGGAAACCAATCTTTCGCGCGAGCGGCTGCTCAAGCTCTACAAGGAAGTGCGTCACGAGTCGCCGCCCAAGGGCATGCTGCCCTTCTCGACCGACTGGTTCATGACCTGGCAGCCGAACATCCACGCCTCGCTGTTCATGGCCTACTTCCGCTTCCTCAAGTCGCACACCGAGCTGACCGGTCTGGAACTGATCATCAAGTCCTACCGGATGTACCTCGACCAGGTCCAGCGCGGCGGCATGGATACCGTGCTGTCGCTGACGAGGGCGTGGACCATGGTGCGCTTCTTCGACGCCAACATGCTGCAAATGGCCACCTGCCGCGAGTGCGGCGGCGACTTCGTCGCCCACGCCTACGATCCCACGCGCGGCTACGTCTGCGGCCTGTGCCATATGCCGGCGCGCGCCGGCAAGACGCGGCGCGCGGCCGAAGCCGCGGCGGCGATCGCCGCGGGCGCCACCGCCTAGCCGTCGCCGACTCCCGGGCGGCATCCCGACGCGCTCCTCCGCAACGGTGGAAGGGGCGCGTTTGCTTTGCACTCCCCGCGCCGGTGGAAATCGCCGTACCGCCGGCGTCGACTCCCGATTCCCGCCGGCTTCCGCCCCCAGCCCGCCATTGTGATTACAATTCATGCCCCTTCGCCTCGGCGCGAAGCCGGCATTTCCTTTCCCGAAAGTAGAGCGTCCTTCCCATGTGGTTCCGCAATCTCCAGATCTTCCGGCTCACTCCCGAGTGGTCCTATAGCACCGAATCCCTCTCGGCCGCCTTGCACAAGGGCCTGTTCCACGGCTGCAGCGCGAGCGATCGCGTCGCGCGCGGCTGGGTGCCGCCGCGCGGCGAGGAGGGAGAACTGGTGTTCAGCATGGAGCGCCAGCAACTGATCGCTTTGGGCGTCGAGCAGAAGCTGCTGCCGGCCTCGGTGGTGCGCCAGTATGCGCAGGCCAAGCTGATCGAGATCGAAGCGGCCCAAGGCTACAAGCCGGGGCGCAAGCAGGTGCGCGAGGTGGTCGAACAGACGGAGGCCGAACTCTTGCCGCGCGCCTTCGCCAAGCGCGGCCTGACCTACGTCTGGATCGATCCGGTCAATCGCTGGCTGCTGGTCGACGCCTCGTCGAGCACCCGCGCCGACGAAGTCATGGAGCATCTCAAGCTGTCGCTCGGTGAACTGCCGGTGACCCTGATCAAGACGCAACTGGCGCCGTCCACGGCAATGACGCAGTGGCTGGCGGCGGGCGAGGCCCCCGGCAGCTTCGGCATCGACCGCGATTGCGAACTGCGTGCCGCCGCCGAAGAGCGGGCCGCCGTACGCTATGTTCGGCACAACCTCGATAGCGACGAAGTGCGCGCCCACATTGCCGGCGGCAAGTCGGCCACGCGTCTGGCGCTGACCTGGAACGACCGTATTTCCTTCGTGCTGACCGAGCAGCTGCAGGTCAAGAAACTGGCCTTCCTCGATCTGCTGAAAGAGGACGCCGAGCGCCAGGCCGAGAACGCCGACGACCTGTTCGCGGCCGACTTCACCCTGATGTGCGGCGAACTGGCGCAACTGCTGGCGCATCTGATCGACGTGCTGGGCGGCGAGGGCGAATAAATTGCTGCGCGCGCTGCTCGTTCTGGCGCTCTTCCTGCCCGGCCTGCCGGCGCTGGCGGACGGCGTCGAGGTCGGCAAGCCTTCCAGCATGCGCAACCTGGTGCCGGCCGGCGCGCTGGAAAACCAGGCGGCCCAGGAATATTCGCAGCTCAAGCGCCAGGCCGCCGCCAAAAGGGCGCTGGGGCCCGACGACCATCCGCAGGTGAAGCGGCTGCGCGCGATCGCGGCGCGCCTGATCCCCTTCGTCGATCGCTTCAATCCCCGCGCCCGCCAGTGGCAGTGGGAAGTGAACCTGATCGGCTCGAAGCAGATCAATGCCTTCTGCATGCCCGGCGGCAAGATCGCCTTCTACAGCGGGATACTCGACACGCTCAAGCTGACCGATGACGAGGTGGCGATGGTCATGGGCCACGAGATCGCCCACGCGCTGCGCGAGCACGCGCGCGAACGCATCGCGAAGAGCCAGCTCACCCAGCTGGGCGCCAGCCTGCTCGGCGAACTGGTGGGCGGCGGGCGCTACACGGGGGCTTTCCAGCTTGGCGGCAACCTGCTGTCGCTCAAGTTTTCGCGCGACGACGAATCGGAATCCGATGTGGTCGGGCTCGACCTGGCGGCACGCGCCGGATTCGACCCGCGCGCGGCGGTCAGCCTGTGGCAGAAAATGACGGCCGCCAACAGCAAGGCGCCGCTCGAATTCCTCTCGACCCATCCGGCGGGCGAACATCGCATCAAGGAAATCGAGAAGCACCTGCCGCAGGTCATGCCGCTCTATCTGGCGGCACGCAAGGCAAACCGGGCGGAGTAGACGCTGGCGGGACGGCGCTTCGGGTTCAGGCGCCGGCGCCGTCGGACGGCGCGCTGCCGGCGCCCGCCGCATAGGCCTTCAGGATGTCGCGGCGACGGGTGCTGTCGCCGAGGAGCTGGCCCAGATGCTCCATCCAGGGCTCGGTGTGGCGCCGCACCTCGGCGTCGTCATCGAGGATGCGCTGGATCAGGCTGTGCCTGCGGGCCAGCTCCGCGGCCGGCGCGTTGCCGTCTTCCGCCGCCGCCAGCAGGCTGTCGCGCAAGGCGGCAATCCGCTGCTCCAGCTCGACCAGGCTGTCCCAGGCACTGGCGCGCGCCGCCGCGGCCATGCGCGACGAAAGCAGGCATATTTCTTCGTAGAGTTCGATTCGGGAAGGCATCCGGAGCATCCTAGCCATCCTGCGGCAGGGCGTTGCGGCAAGCTGCGGCAGGATCATCGGCTATTTCTGTCCGGGCGCTCCGGGGCTGCCCGCAGCGGCGGTATACGCCCCGAATTGCGGCCGAATCACCGTGCAGATCGGCGCGGTGCGGGCGATCCGGATGGTTTAGCCGGCCGTGGCCAGGCGCCGCGTTTCCAGGCTGCGCTCGTCGATCGGCAGGTGGATCAGGGCCGAAAGGATGCCGAGCAGGATGCAGATGCCCCACACCGTGTCGTAGGCGCCGGTGGCGTCGAACAATTTGCCGCCGAGCCAGACGCCGAGGAAGCTGCCGACCTGATGGCTGAAGAACACCAGCCCCGACAGCATGCCGAGGAAGCGCACGCCGAACACCTGGGCCACGATGGCGTTGGTCAGCGGCACCGTGGACAGCCAGAGCAGGCCCATCGCCGCCGAGAACAGATAGACGCTGGCGGGCGTCAGCGGCGCCCAGAGGAAAAGCGAGATGACCAGGCTGCGCGCGGCGTAGATGCCGGCCAGCACGTGGCGTTTGGGCAGGCGGCCGCCGAGATGCCCCGCGCCGTAGCTGCCGAACACGTTGAACAGGCCGATCAGCGCCAGCGCCGTCATGCCGACGCTGGCGCCCATGCCCTTGTCGATCAGGTAGGTCGGGAAATGCACGCCGATGAACACCACCTGGAAGCCGCAGACGAAATAGCCGGCGATCAGCAGTACGAAGCTCTTTTCGCGCATGGCCTCGCCCAGCGCTTCGCGCGCCGTCTGGCCGTGGCCGGAGGCGCCCGCCACCAGTCCTTTGGTCAACGCGCCGCCGAGCGGGATGATCAGCAGGGCGGACGCGGCGAACACCAGCAGCGTGCCGAACCAGCCCAGCCCGCCGATCAGGCCGGAGGCCACCGGGATCATCAGGAACTGGCCGAAGGAGCCGGCGGCGGCCACCACGCCCATCGCCCAGCCGCGCTTGGCGTCGGGCACCAGCTTGCCCATCGCGGCGAACACCACGCTGTAGGTGCAGCCGCTTTGCGCCGCGCCGATCATCAGGCCGGCCGTGGCGGCGAGCCCGGTGCCGGTGGCGGCGTAGGCCATGCCGAGCAGGCCCAGCGCATACAGCACGCTGGCGCTCCACAACACGCGGCGCGCGCCGTAGCGGTCGGCGAGCCAGCCGGCGAAAGGCTGCGTCGCGCCCCACAACAGGTTCTGCAGCGCCAGCGCAAAGGAAAACACTTCGCGGTTCCACTGGTGCTCCATGCTCATCGGCGTCAGGAACAGGCCGAAGGTATGGCGGATGCCCATCGCCACGCAGACGATCAGCGCGGCAAAGGTGAGCACGGTGGCGAGCGGGCGCTGCGCCAGTGGCGGGGAGGGATTTGTCATGGTTGGAATGCTAACATTTGAAACCGCTACGGATTGCCACAAGATGAACAAGGCCTTTGTCAAAGAATCCGACGACGTCGACGAGGAGGAAGCCCCCGAGTCCGCGATTCCCGCCGGTACCAGAAACTACATGACGGTGCGCGGTCACGCGGCCTTGCGCGCCGAATTCGAGCACCTGGTCAAGGTCGAGCGGCCGGCCATGGTGCAGGTGGTGTCCTGGGCGGCGGGCAACGGCGACCGCTCGGAAAATGGCGACTACATCTACGGCAAGAAACGCCTGCGCGAGATCGACCGGCGCATCCGCTTCCTGACCAAGCGGCTGGAGTCGGCGGTGATCGTCGACCCGGCCGAGCAGCAGAATTGCGAGCAGGTGTTTTTCGCCGCCACCGTCACCGTCTGCGACGCCGACGGCACGGAAGCGACTTACCAGATCGTCGGCATCGACGAAGCCAATGCCATGGAAGGCCGCATCAGCTGGATTTCACCGCTGGCGCGCGCCCTGCTCAAGGCGCGCGAAGGCGACACGGTGCGCTTCGACAGCCCCGGGGGCTTGCGCGAAATCGACATCATCGAAGTGCGATACGAGTAGCGCGGTGCGGTCAGGCTACTTCGGCATACACGCCGGCATTCCGCTCCGGGTAGCTCTCATACACATGCTCGAACACAGCCGAGCATTTCTGGTGGTATAGCTCCGGCGTGTAGGCGCGCGGCAGGCCGCTGTCGAGCGTGTCCTCGATGGCCAGCTTCAATTGTGAGCGCGCCGTCGATTTTTGCCGCCAGTTCAAGACCAGCAAAGCCTTCAAGCGCGCCAGCAGTTCACGGGCGACCTTCTTTACCTCAGCCCGTTCCTCTGCTGACAGCTCCGGCGCCGGTCGCGTCAGGATATCGAAGATAACCAGTTCTTCCTCAGACATGGCCTCGCGCACATGTCGCTGCTGCTCGTCGTTCAGGCTGTTGGAGAGCTTCACCAGTTCCTCGAAAAGCTCTTCGATGCTGCGGCTGCCGGCGTTGTAGCTTTCGATTAGCGCCTCGAATTTTTCGGCGAAGTTGGCGCGCGTGCGATTCAACTGGATCATCCTTTCCAGTTGGGCGCGAATCGCGGCCTTGAGCACTTCGAGGTCGGTGTTCTTGTGCTTCGATTCCTTGAAGCGTTTTGCCAGCGCCTCGAAGTTGATCTGCGACAGGTCGAGCGCCGGCGGTCCCGACTGGCGGATCTCGTGGCCGGTGATGGATTCGTCGAGCAGGCCGTTGATCCGGTTCATCACCTGCGAGATGTCCGGCGGGTTCGGGTTCAGCGTGGCGCGAATGGCTTCGGCCAGTGTCGTCAGGCAGGCGACGCGACTGGCGAATTCGATCGCTGCCGGGTCAGGTTTCACGGCGCGGTAGAGCGTGCTCACCAGTCGCTCATGGGCGAAGAAATCGCGGCGTAGCGGATCGGGGGAGATCAGGGCGTTCATGCCGTCCTGGATACGTGACAGGCGCTCCATGCTGCCTGCGGCCGTGGCCTCGATCTCGCCCAGCATCACGCCGTGCGCGGCACAGAAGGCCGTGGCATCAACCACCGCCTTGCGCAGTTCCCCGACCAGTTGCTGCTTGTCCTTGACCGGACTTTTTCCATCCTTGCCGGCGCCGTAGATGGCCAGCGCCTTTTCCAGCGAGGCAAAGACATTGGCGTAATCGACGATCACCCCGCTGTGCTTGCCGGGGAAGACCCGGTTGGCGCGGGCGATGGTCTGCATCAGAGTGTGGTTGCGCATCGGCTTGTCGAGATACACCGTCGAGCAACTCGGCGCATCGAAGCCGGTCAGCCACATGGCACAGACGAAGACCAGGCGCAGCGGGTCGTCGGTGTCCTTGAACTTCTCGTCCAGCCCCGGTTGTGATTCGTTCATGCGCTTGCGGTGCGGCTCGATGGTCAGGCCCAGCGTCTGCATCTGCTGGATTTCGTTCTGCCCCGGCGAGACGATCAATGCCATGTCGGTGCTGGTCAGCACCTCCAGCCGCTGTTTCAGTTCGGCCATGCGCAGGTCGCGTCGCGCCTGCTCGGGCGTCATGCCGCCGCCGCTACCGTCAAGCTTGTAATGCAATTCGCCCAGTTCCTGCTGCACCCGCGCGGTTTCCGCCGCCCAATGCAGCTTCACCTTGTCGTGCATGCGCAGCGCGGTGGCCTTGTCGATCGACACCACCATCGCCTTGCCCACAAAGCCGCGGCCGAGGAAGTGTCGCACGATGTCCTGTGCCACGGTTTCCAGCCGGTCGTCGCGGGTAATCAGGTGGTATTGCCGCCCCAGCACCTGCTCCAGCTTGGCCTCTTGCTCCGCGTCGAGGTCGGCGTCCTCGATCAGGCGGTAGATATCTTCGTTCAGGTCGGGATTGACGAGCTGCAATTCCGGCGTGCGGTTCTCGTAGAACAGCGGCACGGTGGCGCCGTCCTCGATGGACTGCTGGAAGTCGTAGATCGAGACGTAGTCGCCGAACACTTCCTTGGTGCGCTCCTCGCCGGCGATCAGCGGCGTGCCGGTAAAGGCCAGGAACATCGCGCGGGGCAAGGCGGCGCGCATGTTGAGCGCCAGCGTGTCGTACTGGCTGCGGTGCGCCTCGTCGGTCAGAACGATCACGTCGGAACGATCGCACAGCAACTCCGGTGTCTGGAACTTGTGCACCAGCGTGAACACGTAGCGGTGGTTGCCGCGCAGCAGGTCGCGCAGATGGGCGCCGCTGGCCGCGTGGCATGCGTCGCCCTCGGCATCAGATACCGCGCCGGTGGTCTTGAAGGTCTTGGCAATCTGCTCGTCCAGTTCCACGCGGTCGGTGACTACCACGAAGGTCCAGTTGCCGGGGAGCTTCCTCAGCACCTTCTGCGCGAAGAACACCATCGAAAAGCTCTTGCCGCTGCCCTGTGTCTGCCAGAACACGCCGCCGCGCCCGTGGCCCAGTTGGCGGGCGTCGAGCATCTTGCGAACAGCGTTATTGACGCCGAGGAACTGGTGGTTCTGGCCGATGACCTTGACCAGCCCGGCCTTGTGTTCGGAAAACAGCGTGAAGTTCTCCACCAGATCGAGCAGGCGTTGCGGCGCGCAGGTGCCGCGCAGCATCACTTCCAGCGACACCCGGCGCGGTTCGTCCTCGCGCTCGATACGCTTCCATTCCACCCAGCGCCCCCAGTCGGCGGTCAGCGTACCGACGCGGCTGTCGGTGCCGTTGCTGGCGATCAGCAGCGCATTGCTCCAGAACAGCGCCGGAATCTGCTGCTTGTAATGGGTGAGGTTTTCGGCGAAGGCCGCCCGCGCCGGCACGCCGGGCTTCTTGAGTTCGATCACCACCCAGGGCAGGCCATTGACGAAGCCGACCAGATCGGGCCGGCAAGTGTAGAGCGCGCCGGTGACGCTGAACTGGCTGACCAGCAGGAAGTCGTTGTTCTCGGGATGTTCCCAATCCACCACGCGCAGGCGCTCTGTCTTTTGCCCACCGCGCTCCCGGTCGGGCACCGACACCGTGATGCCTTCCTTGAGCAGCCGATACAGCTCGCGGTTGGCTGCCTCCAGACTCATCGCCGAACGGTCGCGCGTCAGCTCATCGACGGCGTTGCCGATCGCCTCCGGCGGCAGTTCGGGGTTGAACTTGCACAGCGCGGCGCGCAGGCGCTCCACCAGCACCACCTCGCCCCGGGTTTCGCGCCCCAGTGTTCCACCAACACCGAAGCTCTCCTCCAGCGCCGACACCGTCTGCCAGCCAAGCGCGGCAAACAGCCCGATCGCGGGCTGTTCGACGAGTTGGTCTTCGGTGTAGGCGTGGGGGCTCATGTGCCGGACTTCGCCAGGGCATTCAGTCGATCACGCAAGTCCGACGGCGCAAAGAACACATAGGCATTGCCTTGCCGGGTTTTTTCCAGTAGTCCCAGCGCCTCCAGCGCCAGCAGGTCGTGCCGCGCCGTCTGGTACACCACGGCATGGGAACGCTGGTGCGCATCCACGCGGTACGCCTCACCCGCGTTGCGCAAGGCATGGTTCAACAGCGCCGTCTGCCGGTGGTTGAAACGTCCGCGCAGCGTCGGCGATGCGGCCAGCAGGCGTTCGGTCTCCTTTTGTTCGCGGGATTTCTTCGCCACGTAATCATGCAGCGCGGCGATGGCCTGGCGGATGGTCTGCAACTGGTGCAGCAGGAAGTAGGTCGTGTCGTTCTTGTCGGTTTCCGTGTGCAGGTAGGCGCGCATGTAGCGCGCCGGTGCCTTGCGCAGGATATGGCTGATCGAGGTGTACTCCATCAGCCAGTAGCCGCTCCGCGCCATCGACCAGTAAAACAGCGCGCGCGCCGTGCGGCCGTTGCCGTCGGCGAAGGGGTGGTCGTAGCCGATCATGAAGTGCAGCAGGATGGCGCGCAGCACCGGATGCACGAAGGGCAGCGAGGCCTCGTCGGCATTGGCGAAATCGCAAAGCCGCTGCATGCGTTGCGCCAGCTCGGCGTGCGAGGGCGGCACATGCAGCGCGGTGTTGTCGCGCACATCGACCACATGCACCGCGTCATCGCGCCGGTAACGGCCGGCGTCTTCCGCGTCCTCCAGCGTGTCCTCCATCAGCATCCGGTGCAGTTCCAGCACATGCCCGGGCGTCAGCTTCACCTCGCGCAGCGAGCGCAGGTGTTCCATGGCCCGGTAGTTGTTGAAAATCATCCGCTCGGAGAGGTCGCGCGGCTTGCGCCCGCTGCGCAGCATCGTCGCTGCCACCTTGCGGGTGGTGGATGCCCCTTCCAGCTGGCTCGACGTGATGGCCTCCTCGATCAGCGAACTGATCAGGTAGCGCTGGGAATCTTCCCGCAGCGGCGCCCCGGTCGCGGTGCGGATGTGCCCGGCCGCATCGCGGTCGATATGGTGCAGGTCGATCGCCACCGGCGCCGGCGTGGTGAACACGAAGGGCTGGCCCTGCTTGTCCAGCAAGGGCAAGGGCTGAAACGAGGGCATGCGGCCGAGGGTCACCGCCGCCCACCACTCCGCATGCGTCAGCCCTTCGGGTGCCAAACGCCGCCGCAATTCGTCCCAGTGCAGATACTTCCCGGTCGGCAACGGGTTGGCGTGCCGCATCAGCGCCTCGATCCGGGTCGGCGTCAGGTTCGCAAAGCTGGTTTCCAGCGGGGGAGCGTGCTCCGGGAGACGCATTGTCTACTAAACCTTAATCAAATTAGTAGAGATTAGTATAGACAGGGAAGGCAGGCAAAGTCTACTAAATTGCTTAAAGATTAGTAGGGATTGTCAAATGACCTCAGGCCGCCGCGACCTCTATCTGGCCGGAGAGCAGGCGCGGCAGCAGCATGTCTCGGGTGCGGCGGAGGTTTTTGGACATGGCTACTCGGTCACCCGCTCATAGGCTTGCATCACGACGTGCATGGCCGCATGGACTTGCGATGCATCCTTGAGCGAAAAGATCACATCCCCGGATTCGCTGGCATGGGTGATGAATGCGAAGTCCGACGCATCACGCGAGAGGCCCGAGGGATCGTCCGTTTCATCAAAGTCGATGTTCGCCAGCAAGAGGATGTATTTCGTGCGTGGCAGGATCTCCAGAAAGTGGTCATAGACGCGGTAAACCACGCTCTTCGCGCCACAGAGTTCGATCACGTCTTCGCCCAGCGCGAGAATGTGCGGGCGGATGGCCTCGAAAAGTGTCCGGCTCTCGGCATCGAAGCCGACCGTGTCGATGCTGTACTGGGCTGCAGCGGCCCGCCGTTCTTCCAGATCGGCCTGGCGAACGGCTGCCATATCGACCACCAGCGCTGGCCAGACGCCAACGGCCTGCTGCGCCAGCGCCTTGCCTCGGGCGTCGATTTCCGCAGCGGTCCATCGTGCCTGTTCGCGGACGAACCGGTTGAGGCGCAGGGGGCTGTCGTTGAAGCCCTTGGGCATCGCCTTCTTTTCGTCGAACGAGCGATCGCTGTACTCGGCGTTGTACCCGGTCAGCGTCAGGTTGCCCAGGCGGTGCAGCCAGGTTTCCTGAATCGTCTTCCAGTCGTCCCCGAGCATCTCCCGCCACGCCGGCAAAAGATTCTCGTTCTGCGGCAGCACATGCTCGATGGTGAAGGAACTGGTGTCGATCTTTTCCTTGCTGTCGTTTTCGAGGCGGTCGAGCAGATAGGTACAGGTTCGCATCGCATAGACATCGCGCGTTTCCAGGGCATCGCTGAATTCGATGTTGGAGGGGAAGCGGCGTTTCTTGCCGCCGCGATATATCGCCACCTTCAGGCTCAAGAGCGGTGCGTTGTCGCGGATCCTGTAGGCCAGGCTGGCGAAGACCTGGTAGAGGTTGCGAGTCTGCATGTCGCAGGCCGAACGACGGAAGACGTAGCTTTCGAGAAGCTCGATGGCCTCCTTGAACGCGGCGCTGTCGAACTGCCCTGTCCGCTCGTGACAGTCATGCAAGCGCAGCATCAAGGGTGACGCCACCTCGACCAGTCCGCGCAGGCGGTTCGCCGCGCCGGCGAACAAGGGATCGGCCTCCCGGCCCAGGCTGAAACGGACGTAGTAGCCGGCGAAACGGCGCAACTCCCCGAGCACGTCCTCGACCGACCGATGCGCGGATTCGGCATGGAAGAACCCGCGGAAGTGATGGTAGATCGCGTCGGCGCGGAGCTGCTTGCTCGGCTTGAGTTTCAGGACCAGGAAATCGCGGCAGAACTTGTCGAACTCGCTACGGTAGCGGTTGCCGAAGGCAAGCTCGATCGGGCGCCAGTAGTCTTCGTAGAGTCGGGTTTGCAGTTCGTCGTCGAGGCGCATCAGGACGAAGTTGCGGATCAGGTCGGCCTGTGTCAGGTCAAGCCCCGTCGAATTGAGGCTCTCGAAGATCATCTGCGGATCGTCGTGTCCGCGTGTCAGGCTGACATCGACGATGACAAGCTTGGCGATTCCGGCATAGACCCGGCCCACATCGGCGTCGGCCAGACGCTCGCGGAAGAACTCATAGTTCTCACGCACCACCTCGGCGGTGTCCGCGGCCGCTGTCTGTCCAGACATGAGAGCGGATAGCGCGTCGTTGTCGGCACGGCGCAGCATGAGCTTGCTCCTGCGCTCACCCTTGCCATGACGGTTGCGCAGGAAGCGGTCTTCGACCTCTTCCGGCGAAGGTAGCGCCTCGTCGTCGGAAGGCGCTGCCTTCAGTTGATCACGCAGGGCGGTGAGCAACAGCGTGACAGTGGTCAGGCGTTGCTGCCCGTCGATCACCAACCAGCGGGGAATGGCGGCCTGGTTGTCCTCGGCCGCAATATAGACAACGGAACCGAGGAAATGCGCGCGTGCATTCGGATCGTTCCCGACCCGCAAGATGTCGTTCCAGAGCTGCTGGCAGTGCTTGGTGCCCCAGGAGTAATCGCGCTGGAAGATTGGCACGATGAACTGCTTGGCGCCATCGAGTAATTGGGTGAGCGGGAGGTCCTGGGCGTTCATGCGGGCACCGGTTCGGGTTGGTTGGAAACGTCTATCTGGCCGGAAAGCAGGCGAGGCAGCAGCAGGTCACGGGTGCGGCGGAGGTTTTGGACTTGGCGCTGCAGAATGTGGCTCTGTCGAATCGTTGGCTCCACCAGCAGGTTGAACTCAATATGCAAATACTCGGGGCCACAAAAGAACGGAATGCGGTTCATGTTCTCTTGCGTGATCTTCGGTTGGGCAGCGCCGGTTATGTACGGGGAGATGTCCACCTCAGAAAGGCCGAGGTACAGGAAATGTGTCGAGAATGGAGACTTGCCCCGAAGAACGTGCGTGTGATTGTTTGGCCAAAATTTTTCATTGACCAATTGGAGTACCGGTGCACGCTCGGGCGTAATAACTGAACCGTCTTCAGCCAGTAGCAGGTATTCGCCGTCAAAGATGTAGCCATTGACGTAATCGAAGACTTTGGCGGCGCCGTAGTACGGATACTCACCTTGCAACTGGGATCGCTGCATTTTCGACAGAGGCTTACGCATGCGGTCGAAGTTTTCAGCGATGTCGCCCAACTTTTTCACCTCCCACCCCTGCGGAATCTCGCCGAGGGGGGAAGCGACGCGGGGGTGGTTTTCGTGGTCGGGGAAGCGGAAGTGGACGAACCACTCGCGGTAGAGGGCGCGGGCCATCGCCTCCAGAATCTTGATGCGCCGCCGGCTGTTCTCGATGAGTTCGTCGTAGGCCGACAGGATGCCCGCGATGCGTTGTTGGACGGGGAGCGGGGGAAGCGCGAACTCGTAATCGAGAATTTGACTCCCGCTGATGTGCGGGACATTCACACCGGTCGTGATGGGCATTACGTATGACTCGAAGCCCGGCCCGCCAATGACGAAACGGAGAAAATCTTGGTCAAGCTTCGGCGTGTTGCTTCGGAGACGCGAGCACCGCTGGACCAGTAAGGCCTTTGGGTCATCGCTTCGGATGTACGCCCATTTGAGACCGGCCGGAACCCAAGGCCGATCCATAGCCACCACAACGTCGCCTGAGCGAAGCTGGTACTTTTCCAAGTTCGACCAATCAGCGGCCGACCACCGCTTTGAAATCTCCCAGAGGATGCCGCCTTGGCTGACGTTCTCACCCTTGACCAGCGGAATGTCATCGGGTCTGTTGGTGAAATACTGGCTTTTAAAGGCGAAGCCCGCGAGAAGATCAACGCAGTCAGCGAGTTTCACGGTCGGAAACGCCGCCACCATCACGCCTCCAGAATCCCCGCCACATTCGCGGCGATGGTCTGCTCCAGTTCCCGCGCCTGGGCGTTCAGCGATTCCAGTTCCTCGTTCAGGGTTTCGAGCTGCTCCTTGAAGTCCTCGTCGCTGACCTCTTCACCCGGCGCAACGCCGACGTAGCGGCCGGGGTTGAGCGACCAGCCCTGGGCTTCGATCTCGGTGATGGTCGCCGCCTTGCACAGGCCGGGCACGTCGCGGTAGACCAACCCATCCCCTCCCTGGCCCTCCCCTTGAAGGGGAGGGAAAACCTCAAGTAGCTTGGTCGCCGTCTCGCCAGCGCCGACTCTTGGCGCTTCGAGCGCTTCGCCGCGATAGAGGCGGACGAGGTTGGCGATGAAGCCGATCTGCGCCGGGGTCCAGTCGCGGTGAGCGCGATCGACCTGCCGGTAGATATGGCGGGCGTCGATGAAGAGCACGGTGTCGCGGCGGTTGGGATGTCCCCTCTCCCCCGGCCCCTCTCCCGCAAGGGGCGAGGGGAGTGAAGCCTTGCCCTTGTCGAGAAACCACAGCGTGCAGGGCAGCGTGACGGTGTAGAACATGTTGGGGCCGACGGCGACCATGACATCCACCGCCCGCGCTTCGATCAGCTTCTGCCGCAGTTCCTGCTCGCTGGAGCGGGCGTCGGAGGCCGAGTTGGCCATGACGAAGCCGGCGCGACCGGTGGCATTGAGCGCCGAGTAGAAGAGCTGTATCCACAGGTAGTTGGCGTTGTCGGTGCGCGGCAGGCCGAAGGGGAAGCGGCGTCCGGCGCCGACCATGTCCTTGAGCCTTTCCTTGTCCACCGCATTGACGTTGAAGGGCGGATTGGCGAGGACGAAGTCGAAGGCTCCGGTGGCGCTGTGCGGGTCGTCGTAGTAGCTGTTGACGTTGCCGCCGTGCTTGATGTCGCCTTCCAGCCCATGCACGGCAAGGTTGAGGCGGCACAGGCGGCCGGTTTCGTCGGTCTTTTCGACGCCGCAGATGGCGAGCTCGGCGGCGGGGTTCTTCTGATGCTCGGCGACGAAGCGCGCCGACTGCACGAACATGCCGCCAGAGCCGCAGGCGGGGTCGAGGATGCGGCCGTGGAAGGGTTCGATGATCTCGGCCAACAGCTTGACGATGCTGGAGGGCGTGTAGAACTCGCCGCCTCCCTGGCCCTCGGTCATGGCGAAGGCGCCGAGGAAGTATTCGTAGATGCGGCCGAAGGCGTCGTAGTCGAGCGTGGCCGGAATCTCGGAGACCTTCTTCAGCAACTCTTTCAGCAGGGTGCTGGTGAACAGGTTGTAGGTCTTGGGCAGCACGCCGGCGAGCTGCGGGTTGTGCTTCTCGATCTCGCGCATCGCGGCGTTGACCCTGGCGCCGATGTCGGCCACCTCGGGCAACGTCAGAAGGTAGTCGAAGCGCGCCTCGGTGGCAAGGTAGAGGATGCCTTCGGCGTGGTAGGCGGCGGGTTCATCGATGCGGCTACCCCGGCGCGATGAGGCGCTGGCGCCTTCGAGCTTGCCGCGCTGAATGGCAAAGCGCACTTCGGCAAAGCGCAGGAAGATCAGTCCAAGGATGGGGCCGGAGTATTCCTGCGCCTTGAGGCCGGAATTGGCGCGGAACTGATCGGCGGCATCCCACAGGCGCTTTTCGAGCGAGGTGGAAGCGGCGTCTTTTTCGGAGGGGGCGATCCAGAGCAAGAAGAGTCTCCTTGATGTTGCGGCGGGCGAACTTGGAGGTTAACTTCTCCTGATTCTTCAGAATCGCCGTCCCGCCAGCGCCGACTTTCGGCCTGCCGGGGTGGCGCGCTTGGCATTTCGTCTGCGGCGGCCATTGGTAGCCATTGGTAACCAATTGCCGCCGGCATTTCAAGTGTGCGCAGTCTTCGTCTTCAGGCGCGCCTTATCGCGTGATTCGCCCACAGCACCAGCCCGAACAGCACCATCGCCCCGGCCTGATGTGTGGCCGCCAGCGCCACGGGCACCTGCAGCAGCAGCGTGGCGATGCCGAGGCTCACCTGCACCGCCAGCCAGAGCGTGAGCAGCACGGCCGCCGGCCGCGCCTCCGGGGTTTCCTTCCAGATGCGCCAGGAGAACCATGGAATCAAGCCCATCAACAACCACGCGATCATGCGGTGGTCGAACTGCACGGTGGCCATGTTGGTGAAGAAGTTCAGCCACAAGGGCTCGACCATGAAGATCTCGGGCGGGACGAAGTCGCCGTTCATCAGCGGGAAGGTGTTGTAGGCCAGCCCGGCGTGGATGCCGGCCACCAGCGCGCCCGAGAGCACCATGATGAACACCAGCGCCACCAGCCAGTTGCCGAGGCGCATGGTGAAAGTCGGCGCTGGCGGTACGGCGCGCCGCTGCATCATGCCCAACCCGGTCCAGCCCATCAGGCCGAATAGCAGGAAGGCCAGCCCCAGGTGCGCCGCCAGCCGGTATTGCGACACGCGCGGATCATCCACCAGTCCGCTCTGCACCATGTACCAGCCCATGGCGCCTTGCAGGCCGCCGAGGATGAAGAAGCCGAACACTTTGGCCGCAAGCGCGCCGCGCAGTTTTCCGCGAATGAGAAACCACACATAGGGAACAAAAAACACCACGCCGATGCTGCGGCCAATCAGGCGGTGCGCCCATTCCCACCAGAAGATGAACTGGAAGCCGTCGAGCGTCATGTCGTGATTGCGCTTGATGAACTCCGGCGTCTGCTGGTACTTGGCGAAGAGTTCGAGCCAGTCGGCGTGGGACAGCGGCGGCAGGGCGCCGATCAGCGGCTTCCATTCGACGATGGAAAGGCCCGAATGGGTCAGGCGCGTCACACCGCCGACCACCATCGTCAGGAAAACCATGGCGCAGCAGGCGAACAGCCACCAGGCTACGGCGCGTTGTTGGTTATCAGTGTTCATTTGCGGTCCGCATCTGCCAGCCAATGCCCGGATTTGCCGCCGGCTTTTTCCAGCAGGCGAATGTCTTCGATGATCATGCCGCGATCGGCGGCTTTGCACATGTCATAGATGGTCAGCAGGCCGACCGAGACAGCGGTCAGCGCCTCCATCTCGACGCCGGTGCGGCCGAAGGTTTCCGCCGTGACCTCGATCGTCACGCGATGGCGGGCGGCGTCCAGCGTCAGTTCGGCGGCGACGCGGGTCAGTGCCAGCGGATGGCACAGCGGAATCAGCTCGGAGGTGCGCTTGCTGGCCTGGATCGCCGCAATGCGCGCAATGCCCAGCACGTCGCCCTTTTTCGCCGAGCCGCTCTGGATCAGGGCGAAGGTCGCGGGCGCCATGCGGATGTGGCCGCGCGCCCGCGCCACGCGGCTGGTTTCCGCCTTGGCGCCGACATCGACCATGTGCGCCTGGCCGGCGGCATCGAAATGGGTCAGCGGTGTGGCGCGAGGCTGGGTAGACGGCTTGAGGGATGGCTTCGGAGATGGCTTCATGAAATACGCTGTCACAACTCGTTCTGGCGAAGCCGCTATCATAGCGGTATGAAATTTTATCCGCTTGCCAGCGCCGCCGTCATCGGCTTCGGCATCCTCTGCGCGCCGCTTTCCGTGGCCGAAGGCCTGCCCGATCTCGGCGAAGCGGCGCAAACCGAATTCTCGCCCGCGATGGAACGCCGCATCGGCGAATCGGTGATGCTCGAGATCCGCCGCGATCCTGCCTGGCTCGACGATCCCGAGGTGACCAGCTATCTCAACCGGATCGGCAGCCGGCTTTCTTCGCAGAGCGAGGAGGGCCGGCAGGAATTCGAGTTCTTCGCGCTGCGCGACCCCACGCTGAATGCCTTTGCCCTGCCCGGCGGCTACATCGGCGTGCATACCGGGCTGATCCTTGCCGCCGCCTCCGAATCGGAACTCGCCTCGGTGCTGGCGCACGAAATCTCCCACGTCACGCAGCGCCACCTGGCGCGCCTGGTCAACAAGTCGGGGCAGGGCCAGGTCACCAGCCTGCTGGCGCTGGCGGTGGCTATCCTGGCCGCGCGCAGCAGTCCCGATCTGGCGATGGGCACGCTGATGGCCGGGCAGGGCGCGGCGATCCAGAACCAGCTCAACTACTCGCGCGACTTCGAACGCGAGGCGGACCGGATCGGCGTGCGCCTGCTGGAAAAATCCAGCTTCGACATTCGCGGCATGAGCAGCTTCTTCGAGCGCCTGCAGAAGCAGGGGCGGCTCTACGAGAACAATGCCCCCGGCTACCTGCGGACCCACCCGCTGACCACCGAGCGGCTGGCCGACATGGGCAACCGCATCCAGGGACGGCCCTACAAGCAGGTGGCGGATTCGCTGGAGTTCCAGCTGGTGCGCGCCAAGCTGCGCGCGCAGGAAGGCAGCTCGCGCGACGCCGTGACGGAGTTCGACACCCGGCTCAAGGATCACAGCTTTTCCGGCAGCGAAGCCGCCATGCGCTACGGCCTGGCACAGGCGCGTCTGCGCGACGGCGATCCCGCCGCCGCCGAAAAGGAGATCGGCGAGTTGCGCCGCATGAAGGTCCAGTCACCGATGATCGAGACGCTCGCGGCCCAGTTGCGGCTCAAGCAGGGCGACCCCGCGACGGCGGTGCAGATCCTGCGCGCGGCGCAGCCACGCTTTCCGCAGGAACGCGCGATCGCCTACGGCCTGGTGGAATCGCTACTGGAAGCCCGCCTGCCCGCGGAGGCGATCAAGGTCACCGAAGACGAACTGTTGTCTTACCCGTCCGACCCGAAGATGCACGCCTTGCAGGCCAAGACCTGGTCCGTGCTCGGCAAACGCCTGCAACAGCATCGCGCCCAGGCCGAAGCCTATGCCCTGCTGGGCCAGGTGCCGGCCGCGGTGGAACAGCTCGAGCTGGCGCAAAAGGCCGGCGACGGCAATTTCTACGAACAATCGCAGGTGGATTCGCGTTTGCGCGAAATGAAAAAACGTATGGCCGACGACGCCAAACTGGCCAGGGAAGCAAAAAAATAGACATATGAATACTGCCAAACCCGCCAGCCGCGCCGAAGCTCACGCACCTTCCACACCGCTGGTGCACCTCGCCAGCGAGCCCTACTACCATGCCACCGGCGACGAGCTCGACGTCTTCGCGGCCGCCGCCAAAAGCGGCCTGCCGGTGATGTTGAAAGGCCCCACCGGCTGTGGCAAGACGCGCTTCGTCGAGCACATGGCCTGGCGTCTGAAGCGGCCGCTGGTCACCGTGGCCTGCCACGACGACCTGACCACCGCCGACCTCGTCGGCCGCTACCTGATCGTCGGCGACGAAACCGTCTGGATGGACGGCCCTCTCACCGCTGCCGTGCGCGCCGGCGCCATCTGCTATCTCGACGAGATCGTCGAGGCGCGCAAGGACACCACCGTGGTGATACATCCGCTGACAGATTCGCGCCGCGCGCTGCCGGTCGAAAAGCGCGGCGAGTACATCACCGCGCCGCCGGACTTCATGCTGGTGATCTCCTACAACCCCGGCTACCAGAGCGTGCTCAAGGAAATGAAGCCGAGCACGCGGCAGCGCTTCGTCGCGCTGGATTTCGACTATCCGGAGGCCGCGACCGAAGCGCGCATCGTCGCCCATGAAGGCGGCGTCGACGCCGATACCGCGCAGAGGCTGGTCAAGCTCGGCGGGCTCACGCGCAAGCTCAAGGGCGCCGGGCTCGACGAAGGCGCCGGCACCCGCCTGCTGGTGCATGCCGCGCAACTGATCGCCAGCGGCATGGCGCCGGCGATCGCCTGCACCGCCGCGATCGCCCGCCCGCTGGCCGACGAGACCGACACGCGCGATGCGCTGGACGACCTGATCCGCGCAGTGTTTTAAATCGGCATGAGCGAACGCAAGCTCTTCGCTCACGAACTCGAAGCACGGCTCGACGAACTGCTGCTGCTTTCCCTGCGCCAGCGTTCCGCAGCCGAGCCGGCTGCGCTGCTCGAAGCCCTGCCACGCGAGCTGCAGGAGCGCGTGCTGCACTGGGCCGGCGTCGCGGCGCAAACCTCGGATGACCTCGGCTGGCTGATCGCCTCGCTGGCCGCGACGCAGGCGGCCGGTCTCGGCGCGCAGCTCGACGACTGGGCGCGCGCCGGGCTCGATGCCTATGACCGCAGCGGCCTCGCCGCCACGCGCAAGGCCCTGAACGAGTTCACTGATACGCACAAGGCCAGCACCTTGCGTTCGCAGGACAGCGTTGCATTCGGGGCGATCGAAGGGCGCCTCTCTCGCTTCCTGCAGGCGCTCGACGGCCGCCCGCTGCGGCTGGTCAGCGGCCCGAAGGCCTGGACCGATACCGAAACCCTGTGGCTGCCGGAACGGCTCGACGCGGCGACCGACGTTGCCGGCAACCGCCGGCTCTACAAAGCCATCGCGGCCCTGCTCTGGGCGCAGACGCGCTTCGGCACTTTCAATCTCGATCCCGAACCCGAGCTGGAATTGTGGCCCGACCGCGAGCGTGCGCTGGCCTGGTTCGCCGTGTTCGAAGCCATGCGCCTCGAAGCCTGCATCGCGGTCGAGCTGCCGGGCCTCGCGCAGGAAATCGCCGGCCTGCGTGGGCCGTGGCCGGCCGAGCTGGCGGCTGCCGCAGCGAAGCTGGCGCGACCCGATGCCACGGTCGCCGACAGCCTCGCCTGCATGGCGGCGCTGCGGGAAATCGGCGTGTTGCCAGCGCCGACTTTGCCGCACATCGGCACGCTCGATCCGGTCGCGGCACGGCGCGTGCGCGCCGCACGCATCACGCGCGAGCTGGCCGTCGTGCGCCGCGCCCTCAACGTGATTGCGGCGACGGATACCAAGGCCGGCGCCGCCGAAAATTCCGACTACCCGCCGCTCGCCGCGGAAGGCGAGTTGCAGGTGCCCGACCCGCAGGCCGACCTGCTCGCGCTGCCGCCCGCCGCGCGCGAGGCGGCCAAGTCGCTGCTGCAGGATCTTGGCGAGATTCCTCCCGAAGCCCTGCACCCGGCCGGGCCGGGCGCGTGGCAGCCGGTCGATGGCGTCGATGAATCCATCGCGCCCGGCGTCACCACCCAGCCCGATGCCTTCTATGATGAATGGGACTACCGGCGCGCCTCATGGCGGCGCGGCTGGTGCCATCTGTACGAGATGGAGGCGCGGTCCGGCGATCCGGAATGGGTCGATGAAGTGCGCACTCGCCACGCCCACCTGATCCGCAGCATCCGCCGCCGCTTCGAGGCTCTACGCGGCGAAGACAAGCCGCAGAAACGCCAGTTCGACGGCGAGGAAATCGATCTCGATGCGCAGGTGGAAGCGCGTGCCGACCGCAAGAGCGGCGCCGAACCGTCGCCGCGCCTGTTCATCCATCGCCGCCGCATCGAGCGCTCGCTGGCCGTGATGTTCATGGTCGACATGAGCGGCTCGACCAAGGGCTGGGTCAATGACGCCGAGCGCGAATCGCTGGTGCTGCTGTGCGAAGCCATCGAGGCGCTGGGCGACAGCTACGCCATCTACGGCTTTTCCGGCTGGACGCGCACGCACTGCGACATCTACCGCGTCAAGCGTTTCGGCGACCGCTATGACGCCGAAACCCGCCAGCGCATCGCCGGCATCGAGGCCAAGGACTACACGCGCATGGGCGTCGCGGTGCGCCACCTCTCCGGCCTGCTGATGCGGCAGAACACGCGCCACAAGCTGCTGGTCACGCTCTCCGACGGCCGCCCCGACGACTACGGCGATGAATACCGCGGCCGCTACGGCATCGAGGACACCCGCCGCGCCCTGCTCGAAGCGCGCGAAAAGGGCATCCGCAGCTATTGCGTCACCATCGACCGCCACGGCGCCGACTACCTGCCTCAGCTCTATGGCCCCGCGCACTATTCGGTGATCGACGACGCGAAAAAACTGCCACAAAAAATTGCCGAGATCTACCGCAAGCTGACCGGCTGAGCCGGCGTCAATAACAACAACCCAAGGAGAAGAGATGAGCGAGTTTTCCAACAGAGTGGCCCTGGTCACGGGATCGAGCAGCGGCATCGGCGAGGCCATCGCGCGCCGGTTATCGTCGCTCGGCGCCTCGGTGGTGATCAACTCGGCGAGTTCGGTGGAAGCCGGGCAGCGCATCGCCGCGGAGCTCGGCGCCAACGCCCTTTACGTGCAGGCCGACATCGCCGACAAGGCCGCCGGCGAGCGGCTGCTGGCGGCGACCATCGCGCGCTTCGGCAGGCTCGACATCCTGGTGAACAATGCCGGCTGGACCACGGTCGTGCCGCACACCGATCTCGCGGCGCTGACCGACGAGATCTTCGCCAAGACCTTCGACATCAACGTCACCGGCACCTGGATGCTGACCAAGGCCGCGATGCCGCACCTGATGCAGAGCGAGGACGGCAATGTCATCAACATCACCTCGATCGCCGGCGTGCGCCCGGCGGGCAGCTCGATCGCCTACTCGATGGCGAAGGCCGCGCTCAACCAGATGACGCGCCTGCTGGCGAAATCCTGCGCGCCGGTGCGCGTCAATGCGGTCGCGCCGGGACTGGTCGAAACGCCCTGGACCGCGGACTGGCAGGCGCAGCACGAAGCCGTCAAGACCAGGGCGCCGCTGAAACGCTCCGCCACGCCCGACGATTGCGTCGAGGCCGCGCTGGGCCTGCTGCGCACCCGCTATGCGACCGGACACATCTTCGTCGTCGATGGCGGCCTGACACTGGCGATCTGACCGGGCGAGCCGCCGCCAAGGCCAATTGCCGGCGGGCGTGACTGATGTCACGGCGGCCGGGCGATGGCGCTGGCAGCGGCGCACGCGACTCGGTAGAGTCGACCATCGCTTCTCATCATCGGAAGGTCAACCATGATCAAAAGACTCAACGTTGTGCCGCGCCTGGCCATGCTGGCCGTGCTGGCCGGGCTTGCCGCCGGCAGCGCATGGGCCGACAAGCCCGAGTGGGCGGGACAGGGCAAGCCGGCCAAGGCGAACAAGAACGGCCAGGAAGCCGGCCGGCCGGCGGGCGCGCCGGCGGCGGCGACGGGATACGGCTTCAACGACGATGTCCGGCGCTACGTCAACGACTATTACGGATCGCAGTTCCGCAAGGGCAAGTGCCCGCCGGGCCTGGCCAAGAAGCACAACGGCTGCATGCCGCCGGGCCAGGCCAAGAAGTGGACGACGGGCCAGCCGCTGCCCAAGGATCTGCGCTTCTACGATCTGCCCCGTGATCTTCGTTCGCACCTGCCGCCGCCGCCGCCCGAACACCGCTATGTGCGCGTGGCCTCGGACATCCTGCTGATCGCCATCGGCACCCGCATGGTGGTCGATGCCATCGAGGACATCGGGCGCGTCGCGGGGAAATAGGAGCAAGCAAGAACCGCCGGGACCGAAGCCCCGTCCCGGCGGCTCCCCGGTGAAGGCGGCCGGTCTAGATCGACTTGCCGGCGGGTGGCGCCGCCGTCCCGCCGGCGTCTACTCCCGCAGCTCCCGCAGGCCGGCAGTTGATCAGCCTGACGCCGGCGGCATTCTGCATCGCGCGCGTCTCCAGGCGGGTCGCCTCGATCATGACGTTGATCATGTAGACCTGCAAACAAAACACCACCAGCAGCAGGAGCCACACGGCATTCTTGGCGCGCAGGATGTGCTCGTATTTCTCCTGCCAGAGGGCGTTTTGCTCCGCCGTGTCTTCCTTGATGTAGGTGCGAACATCTTCCGGCGTGCGAAAGTGGGGGTCGTGGTCCATGGCATCTTCCCGATCGGAAATGAACTTCTCCTGAGCCGATCGATCCTATCGGATCGCCCTGCTGTCATCCGTGACAGACTTCACATATGCTGAACGCGATTATGGATCAGTGCATGATAAATGCAATACCTGCTTCGCGTTATCCGGCGAGCCGGGGCGGGCCGGGGCCGGATTCCTATGACTTTCGCGACAGATTGCCGCTACACTAGCTCGCGTCCGGCCCTGTGCCGGCAACGGTTTCATCAATTGCACTCGAAAGGACGAACATGCAGCTCACCTTGATTCTCGGCATCATCGTCGCCATCGGGGCCGTGGTCTTCGCCCTGCAGAACAACCTGCCCGTGGCCGTGGCGATCGCGCTGTGGCGCTTCGAAGGCTCGCTGGCGCTGGTGCTGCTGGTGTCCCTCGGCCTCGGCGCACTGATCGCCGGCCTGCTGTCTTCGCCTGCGGTGATCCGGGGCCAATGGACCATGGGCCGCCTGCGCAAGCAGGTATCCGATCTCGAGCGCCAGTTGGCCGCGCAGCAGCAGCGCAGCCGCGAACTCGAAGCCGAAGTCGCGCGCCTGTCCCCGGCGCCTGCGAACGCAACGCCGGCGGAGAAGCCCTATGTCGGATTGAAGACGCTGATTGCCGGGACGGGCGCGGAAAAGAATCCGCCTTAAGGCCAATGCCGAAACGCCGTCCCGCCGACGTCGACTCTTGCGGGGTGGTGCAGTCGACGCGAGGAGGAAGCCCCCTCTTGCGCCGGAGTTACAAGTTCTTGTATATTCCGGCCATGACGGTCAAGCCGGTCGAATTCCTTGGTGACAGCATCGAGACTCTGCGCGCCTTTCCCGGCAACGCCCGCCAGGAGGCCGGATTCCAGCTCGACAAGGTGCAGCGAGGCGAAGAAGCCGACGACTGGAAGCCCATGACCGCCATCGGCGCCGGCGTCAGGGAGATTCGCATACGGGATGAAGCCGGCGCCTTTCGGGTGATCTACCTGGCGAAGCTGGCCGATGCGGTGTATGTCCTGCATTGCTTCCAGAAGAAGACGCAGGAAACCAGCGAGAAGGACATCAGGCTCGCCCGCAGCCGCTTCAGGGAATTGATGAGGAAACAGCCATGAGCAAGGGACAACGATTCGCCAGCGTCTGGGACGCCATCGAGGATACGCCGCAGCAAGCCGCCGGCATGCGCGCGCGCTCCGAACTGATGATGGCCATGCAGGCCTGGGTAAAGACCAGCGGCAAGACCCAGGCCGAGGCCGCCGGCCTCTTCGGCATTACGCAACCGCGCATGTCCGACCTCATGCGCGGCAAGATCAGCCTGTTCTCGCTGGAAGCATTGATCGACATGGCCGCCGTCGCCGGTCTGGAGCCCCATGTCACGATCAGGAAGCCGAAGGCGGCACGGAGGCGACGCGATGCGGAGTTGACGGCGGCCTGAACCTTGCGGTGCGGTCGGACGGCGGCCCGAATCGCCGCCCCGTCAGCGCCGACTTCTGGCAAAACGCAAATGACTCCGCCCCCTAATCGCTACCCCGCTAATCGTCGCTAATCGTTGGGTGAAAAGAAAGAGAGATCAAGCCGATGACGCTGGAATTCCTGACTTTCATCGTGGGCGCACTCGCCGGCATTCTCACAGGGCTTGGCGCACTAGCCGCGTACTACGCCGCCACTCGTCAGAATCGCTTGACCGCGACAAGCATTGCCGCTGATTGGCTGCGAGACCTAAGAGCGTGGGCATCCGAGGCAGTAGATGTTCTAGCCGAGTCGACCTATATGTGTAGAAGAAGCGATTCAACGCTGTCATCAAGCGAACAGGCAATCGCTACTCGCTGTCGTTACCGGCTATCTGCGCTTATAGACCGTGGACGTTTTCTATTGCCCAACGAGCGTGAGGGAGAGCACGGTGATCACAAGGCAAGTGCATACAAGGGCTATCGACATCCAGCTCTTGACGCCCTTGTTGCGGCGGAACGTATTTTGGACGGCGCGATCGATTTGTTCGCCTTTCCAGATAGAAAGGCTGCCCTCATCGGCGTGCAGCGCGAATTCGTTTCAATAGTTCAGGCAATTCTCGATCCGCGAAGCATGAATAAGACGGTCGCTGCAATTCTTCGGCATGCCCAAGAGGATCGACGAAAAGACCCAAGCTTTGGCGGGCTACTTCCAGACCCTTCCAAAACGCCCGAGGGGGACGAAGGTTTGTTGTACACCGCCTCACTTCGCTATGAAGAAGCAACGAAGCGCTAGCATTGGTTTCAATTTGCTATCCAATAGCCAGCAATAAGTGGTCGGGTTCGATTTTGTTTTGATTACCGTCCCGCCAGCGCCGACTCTTGCAGCGGAGGCACCTCCGGAGCTACTTCGAAGCCGGCCCCTTGTCGGTGCCGCCGGTAGTGCGGGGCGGTTCCGTTGCGGTATCGATGTCCCAGTCGCCGTAGTCGAGCCAGTCCTCGCCAAGCAGTTCCATCGGGTGCTGGGTGCGGTCCGAGCCGTTGCCGCATTCGAGCGAACCGACCGGGCAGTATTTGTCGCAGCCCCAGCAGATGCGCTCGGGGTGCTTCGGGTGCAGGGGAAATTTCTTCGCCATGAATCTATCGGAACAGGAATTCGGGTTTGCGTCAAATCCCGCGTCAAATCGCGTCAGGGCATCCAGAATTTCGACTGTTCGGTGACGGCCACCGCGGCGTCGGCGACGTCCTCGACGCTGAAGCGGATCGGGATGGCGCCGGATTTCGCCGCGCCGGGGTCGGCCCGGACGCTGGCGGTGCGGCTGCCGATCTCGCCGCCGGGCACGGTGATCGGCTTGTCGTCGTGGAGGCGGATGCCGTCGACGCCGGCGATGCGGATGCGGAAGGTGCGGGTCTGGTCGCCGGTGTTCATGATCTGCAGCCGGTAGATGTTCTCGACGGTGCCGTCGTCGGCCTCGCGCGACAGCGCGCCGCGGTCCTTGAGCACATTCACTTTCAGCGGGATGCGCATCGACAGCGACCAGGCGGTGGCGGCCGATAGCGTGAGCAGGATGGCGGCGTAGATGATCACCCGCGGCCGGAAGGCCCGGCGCAGGATATCCAGCGGCATGAGGCGCTCGCTTACGGCGTTTTCCGTGGAGTAGCGGATCAGGCCGCGCGGATAGTCCATCTTGTCCATCACCTGGTCGCAGGCGTCGATGCACGCGGCGCAGCCGATGCATTCGTTCTGCAGGCCGTTGCGGATGTCGATGCCGGTCGGGCAGACCTGGACGCAGATGCCGCAGTCGACGCAGTCGCCGAGATTCTGCTGGCGCGGGTCGACGCCCCTGGCGCGCGGGCCGCGCGCGTCGCCGCGCTTGGCGTCGTAGGCGATGATCAGCGTGTCGGGATCGAGCATGACGAACTGGAAGCGCGCGTAGGGGCAGATCTGGCGGCACATCTGTTCGCGCAGGAAGCCGGCGTTGCCGTAGGTGGCGAAGCCGTAGAACAGCACCCAGAAGGCCGACCAGCCGCCCGGCGACAGCGTGGCGAGATCGTGGGCGAGTTCGCGGATCGGCGTGAAGTAGCCGACGAAGGTGAAGCCGGTCCACAAGGAAAAGGCGAGCCAGGCGGCGTGCTTGGCGGTCTTGATCGACAGCTTGCGCAGCGACCACGGCGCGGCATCGAGCATGATGCGCTGTCGCCGCTCGCCTTCAATGACTTTCTCGAACCACAGGAAGATTTCCGTGTAGACAGTTTGCGGGCAGGCATAGCCGCACCACAGGCGCCCGGCGACCGCGGTGAACAGGAACAGCGCCAGCGCGCCGATGATCATCAGCAGCGCGAGATAGATCGTGTCCTGCGGCCAGAGCACCAGATCGAAGATGTAGAACTTACGCGCGTCGATGTCGAACAGGACGGCCTGCCGGTCGCGCCACGGCAGCCAGCACAGGCCGTAGAAGATGCCCTGCGTGAGCCAGACGAAAATCCAGCGCCAGCGCGCGTAGATGCCGCTGATCGAGCGCGGGTACACCTTGGCCTCCGGATCGCCGTAGGGCTTGATCTCGATGACTCGTCTGGCGACGGCTTGCCGGGTCATGGCGTTGTTCAGACGGTAAGCCTATCGAGCCGGGCCTGGGCCGCCTCGAAGACTTCGCGCTCCTCGAAGCGCACATGCGCGCCGAGCAGCTCGGCGAAACTCAGCAGCGTCTCCGCATCGGGCGTGGCCAGCCGCCTGGCGAGGCGGCGCAGCTCGGCGTGGTCGGCCAGGGTGCGCCCCGCCAGCTCATGCTCGCCGGCTTCTGCCAGGAGAATCAGGATGCCCTGCTCCTCGACGCGGAAGTGCGGATCGAGCTCGGCGGCGAAGAGGGCGACGACGCGCTGCGCGAGCGCCGCCACCTCATCCGCTTCGCCCGATCCGGCGGCGCGCCGCGCGTCGCGCGCCAGTTTCAGCGCAGCGTAGTGCTCGCGCGAGAGCTGCAGCAGATCGGGATGGCGCTTCATCGCGGCGGCGTCTCGCGGCTACCAGTATTTTTCGAAGGCCATCTGCCCCGGCACGCCGCGGCGATTGGTGGCGAAGCCGCGCGCGGCCAGTGCCTGGCGCAGCTCGCGGGTCATTTCGGGATTGCCGCAGACCAGCACGCGCGAGGTCGCGACGTCGAGCGGGGTCGCGGCCGCGGCTTCAAGGCGGCCGTCGGCAAGCAGCAGCGGGATGCGTTCGGCCAGTGCGGCCGCGCCCGGCTCGCGGGTGACGACCGGCAGGTAGGTGAGCGCGGCCTCGGCATCGGCGAACAGTTCGCCCTTGGGCATGGCGGCGATTTCGTCGCGCCAGGCCAGCTCGGACGAATGGCGCACGCTGTGCGCGACGATCAGGCGCTCGTAGTTCTGCCAGACGGCAGGATCGCGCAGGATCGACAGGAAGGGCCCGAGCCCAGTGCCGCTGGCCAGCAGCCAGAGGTCGCGGCCGGCGGCCAGTTGATCGACGGTGAGGAAGCCGTAGCTGGCCTTGTCGACGCGGATTCTGTCGCCGGCGCGCAGGTGCTGCAGTTGCCCGGAGAACGCCCCGCCCGGCACCAGCACGGCGATGAATTCGAGGTAGTCGTCGTAGGCCGCCGAGGCCAGCGAGAAGGGGCGCCAGACAATGTCATCGGCGGCGCCGAGCCCGAGCCGCGTGTAGTGGCCCGGCGTGAAGCGGAAGCCGCGATAGCGCGTGGTGCGCAGGGTCGCCAGCGTCGGCGTCCACCAGCGGATCGACAGCACGCGCTCGGTGGTCCATTTGTCCTGCGGGCCGGCGGCGGGCTTGCCGAACATTGCCAGGCCGGATTCCTGTATCGCGCCCATCATGCGGCTCCCGGGGTTTCGCGGCGGCCGCGCACGACGCTGGCGATCATCGTGGCGACGAACAGCAGCAGGGCGACGGCATTGAGCATGCCGCCTTCGCGGCGCAGCGCAAAGGCGTCGTCGAGGCCGCCGAGCATGCGCAGCGCCAGCGAGGCGTGCAGCACCAGCAGCGGCAGGTAGAAAAACGGGTGATAGGGAATCTTCACCCGCACCACGGCCGGAAAAATGATCGGCGCGTGGCCGAAGATCATCGAGAAGACGAAGCCGAGGCCGACCGCATGCAGCGTCGCATCGCGCCACGGATGGCCGGGCAGGAAGCCGCCGGCCAGGCCGAGCAGGCCGGCCAGCACCAGCCAGGCGTAGCCGGAGAGCAGGCAGAGGGCGATGAAGCGCGTCAGCCCCGTGGTTCGCGCGTTGCGCCGCGCGATGTCGTAGCGCAGCAGCCAGAGCGCCAGCGCCAGCAGGCCGGCGGCGAACAGGGCGAGGCCGGCGTCTTCCTCGCCGAGGCTGAGCGCGGCGCCGGCGAGGATGCCGCCGACGATGGCGAAGAACAGCCGATGCGCCGCGACCGGCGTGGGCAGGAAGCGCGTCAGTTCGAGCCGCTCGCCGGCGATGGTCAGCACCAGGAAGGCCAGCCACCAGGGCACGGCCGCCGTCAGCGGGCCGCCGGCGAGCCAGGCGAAGTTGCCGATCAGCCAGCACAGGGCACCGGCGCCGAGGATGACGGTGAAGGGCGCCACCAGCCGGTACAGCACCTGGATGCTGGCGGCCACCAGGGTCGCGGCGGCGACGACCAGCAGCAGTTTGGGCAGGATCAGCGGCGCCCCGGCGAGCAGGGCGATGCCGCCGATGCTGGCCGCCGCCGGCGCCGCGTAGGCCCAGCCGCGGCCCAGCGCGACGGCCCGTTCGAGGCTGATGACGGTGCCGAGGAAGGCGGAAATCATCAGCGCCCCATGCCAGCCGGCGGCGTTGGCCGCGGTCGCCGGCACGCCCCAGTCCAGCCGCGCCAGACCGGCCAGCACGCCGCCCACGAGGGACAGCATGCCGAGCACCAGCAGCGGCACGCGGGCGGCGGGGCGCAGATCGGCCATGATCGGATGGTCTGCGTTAGTGGTTGCAGCCGCAGCCGCCGACCGGCGCGGCGGAGCCCTCGGCGACGGGCTTGCCGATCCTGACCTGCCAGACGTCGGGTCCGTTCTCCAGGTAATCCCAGGTGAATTCGCCTTTCGACTCGGCCTGGAACTGGTAGAACAGCGGCTTCGGATCGTGATCGTTGACCAGCAGCAGGGCCTCGCCGGCGTCCAGATGGTCGAAGGTGCTGAAAATCAGCGGATGGCGCTCGCGCGGAATGATGTGACGGACGTCGATGGTGGCTTTGAAGCTCTGTGTCGTGGTCATGGTTGTGCTCCTCTGTGGCGGGGTTGAAATACGGATGGGGTTCGGGATGCGTCGCTGTTGTTATTCGGGGGTCCAGCCGAAATGCTGCTTGGTGGCGTCGTCCATCATCGAGGGGTTCCAGGGTGGCTCCCAGACCAGGCGGATGTCGGGCTCGATCGCGGCGGGCAGGACTTTCGCCAGCGCGGCATGGACGTCGCCGACGATCATGTCGCCCATCGGGCAGGCCGGCGAGGTCATGGTCATCTCGATCACCAGGTTGCCGGGGGCGACCTCGACGCGATAGACCAGGCCGAGGGAAACGATGTCGCGGCCCACTTCGGGGTCGATGACCCGGCGCAGGATGTCGCGTACCTGCTGCTCGTCGATGGCGAGTGAAACGGCGGCTTCGGAGGCGTCTGTCGTCATGGCTCTTTAAAGCAGTAAAATTAATACAGCTTTATCGTACCACCGCCTTTTTGTTAAAGCAATATCTTTTTTACTGCTTATAGGCGTAAACTGCCGGACATGAAACTGACGACCTTTTCCGACTACACCCTGCGCGTGCTGATGTTCCTCGCGCTCAACCGCGAGCGGCTGGCGACGATTCCCGAGATCGCCGCTGCCTACGACATTTCGGAAAACCACCTGATGAAGGTGGTGCACCAACTGGCGCGCTCCGGCGTCATCGAATCGGTACGCGGCAAGGGCGGCGGCATCCGCCTTGCGCACGAGCCCGAGGCCATCCGGCTGGGGCAGGTCGTTCGCGCCAGCGAGGGCGACGCGCCCATCGTCGAATGCCTTTCCGGCGACACCGCAACCTGCCGCATCGCGCCGGCCTGCCGGCTGACGAAAATTCTGGTGCGCGCCTTCGACGCGCTGTATGCGGCGCTGGACGACTACACCCTGGCCGATCTGGTGAAGACGCCACGCGCGCTGGAAGCGATTCTGTTGCATCGTTAGCGCCATTCCGATCAAACCGCAAAGGACTCATCATGGCCGGCTCCTGGGGTTGCCCGCACGAAGCGAACGACCTGTGTTCGAAAGTCAATAATCTGCCTTGCGATCCGGGCATGAAGGGTTGCGTTCTGCATGGGCGTTTTGTTTTCGCCAACGATGACAAGAACGAGCGGCTCAGGCAGAAGAAGGCCCGCGAGGAAGCGGTGGGGACGACTCCGCCGCCTTCTTCCGCAGAATTTCCTTGAGGTCGACCCTGCGTATCGCATCGACGGCGACTTCCCAGGCGCCTTCCTGGCACAGGCCGGCGATCTGCGCCTGTTCGTAGCCGTCCAGCGCGGCCTGCACGCAGGCGCTGCGCACGGCCTGGGCAATTTCGATCGGCTCGGTCACGGCATGCGCTCCTTGGCGGTCAGTCCTGCTGCAGTTCCTGCAACTGCGGCAGCAGAAAATTGCCTTCGAGGTTGAGCAGTTCGTCGCGATGCAGTTGCGCCATCTTCGCCACCATGCGCTCGCCCTTGGCGGTGAGATGCACTTCCACCTCGCGGCGGTCGGTCTTGCCCTGCTCGCGCGACACCCAGCCCAGTTTCTCGCAGCGCGAGATCAGCGCCACCACGCCATGGTGCTGGGCCTGCAGCCGTTCGGCCAGCTCCCCCACCGTGGCCCAGTCGCGCGCAGGGAAACCCTTGATGTGCAGCAGCAGCAGGTATTGCAGCGGCGTAATGCCGCGCTGGCGCGTCGCCTGCTCGCTGAAGCGCAGGAAGCGGCGCAACTGGTAGCGAAATTGCGAAAGTGCTTCGAATTCGCGCTTGCTCAAGGGTGGTCTCGCCATGTCAGAAACATCCGAATTGCCTTTTTCAATACTCCAAAGGGGGTATCGTCGGCCACCACAGAGGGCAGCGCACCTAAAGTATCATACTGTGCGTATATCACAGCGTGATGTATTGGTTGATTGATATCCTGTTCCCCAACCTTCTGGAGAGGCTCGATGGAAGTGACAATGAGAATGCCGGCGAACGATGACGAAGGCTATCTGATCGATCCGGCCGCATGGAGCGAAGAACTGGCCGGGGTTCTGGCCGCCCGGGAAAACATCGAACTGACCGACGCCCACTGGCAAGCGATCCGCTTCATGCGCGATTTCTACCAGGAGCACCAGGTCATCCCCGACGTGCGCTTCGTCACCCGCCACCTGACCGCAAGCATCGGCGGCTCGCGCAACCTGATCTTCGAACTGTTTCCCTACGGCTACGTCAAGCAGGCCTGCAAGATCGCCGGCATGCGGCGGCCGCGCGGCTGGAGCACGGGCTGAGGTTTCCGGTCAGGGGCGCGCGGTCAGTGCCAGCACCAGCAGAATCGCGAGAACCAGCGACAGGCCCTTCCAGAACAGCAGCGGATTGCGTTCGATCAGCGGCGGCGGCCGGTCGGTCTGGTAGGCCCGGTTCGGATGGCGCAGGTCAAAGATGAATTCCGACAACTCCTCGTAACGTTTGTCGGGATTGAGATGGACGGCGCGCTTGATCGCGCCGTCGACCCAGGGCGGAATATCGCGCCGGCTTTCGAGCGCCGGGGCGTACTTCAGCTTGTTCTGTTCGGCGCGGGTGCGGCACTTGGCGACACCGGTGCCGTAGGGAAAGCGTCCGGTCAGCATCTGGTAGGCGATCACGCCCAGGGAATACAGGTCGGAGCGCGTCGAGCCTTCTTCCCAGAGGAAATATTCCGGCGCAGCGTATTGCAGCGTACCCGCCATTTGCTTGCGTTCATCGGGATTCGCCGTGTTCGCCGCCTCGGCGATGCCGGCGACGCGCGTCGAGCCGAAATCGATCAGCTTCACCGTGCCGGCGGCGTCGATCATGATGTTCTCCGGACGCAGGTCCTGGTGCAGCATTTCGAGGCGATGAAAGGCCTGCAGGCCCTTCGCGATCTGGTCGAGGATGCCGCGCACGGTTTCCAGGTCGGGCGCCGGATGGTCGACCATCCATTGCGCCAGCGTCCGCCCCTCGATGAATTCGGTGACCACGTAGAGGAAATGGCGCTTGCGGGTCTGCGGCCACGCCTTCAGCACATGCACGCTGTCGATGCGGCGGGCGATCCACTCTTCCATCAGGAAGCTTTCGAGATAAGCCGGATCGCCGCCCAGGTCGATCGACGGGATCTTGATGATGACCCGCTCGCCGGTGTCTTGATCCACCGCCAGATAGATGTGGCTGCGGCTGCTAGCGTGCACCTCGCGGACTATCGTGTAGCCGTCGAACGCCATGCGCGGTTCGAGCAGCGGCGGCAGCGGCAGTTCGGAGAGCTGGTGGCGGATTTCATCGATCCTCCCGGCGGGCAGTTCATCCACCCGCACCAGTTGAATCGTCAGGTTGTCGCGGCTGCCCTGGCGCAAGGCGGCGTCGGCGATGGCCCGCGCCGCCGAGTCGAGGTCGTCGCCATGGCGGGCAATCAGATCGACGATCAGCACGGGGGCGACGTGCTCGTGCACGCCGTCGGTGCTCAGGACGAAGATGTCGCCCCGTTCCACGGCTTCGGTCCGGTAGTCGATGTCGAGCTGCGGATTGATGCCCAGCGCCCGGCTGAGGTAGCTTTCTTCGCGGGTGACGAAGATCCGGTGATCCGTGGTCAGTTGTTCCAGGGCGCCGCAACGCAGCAGGCAGACCCGGCCGTCGCCGACATGAAACACATGCGCGGTGGTCGATTTGAGCACCAGCGCGCTGAAGGTGCAGACATGGCCGCGATCCTTGTCGTAGCGGCCCTGGCCCTGCTGCGTCTGCGAGTACAGCCACGAGTTGGTGGCGCCCAGCACGCGCAGCGCCGAGGTCTTGACCGACCAGGCATCGGAGGTGCAGTAGTAGTCTTCCAGAAAGCCGCCGACCGCGAACTCGGCCGCCGCGCGGCCGGCATCGCTGCTGCTGATGCCGTCGGCCAGCGCCACCGCCGCGCCCTTGGCGCTGAGTTGCGGCTCGCGCGGCAGGCAGGCGCCGTGGAAATCCTGGTTGCTTTCCTTGCGCCCCCTGTCCGAGTGCTGGCCGATCGACAGCCTCAGTTCGGCGCCCATGCGGCGATCAGCTGAAGCTGCGCTTGGGTGCGGTCTTGATGTGCGTCGAGTACAGCGTCAGCCCGGTAAAGGCCAGGCCGCCGACCAGATTGCCGAGGACGGTCGGAATCTCGTTCCAGATGAAGTAGTCGAGGATCGAGAAGTTGCCGCCCAGCATCAGCCCGGAGGGGAACAGGAACATGTTCACCACCGAGTGCTCGAAGGTCATGGCGAAGAACAGCATGATCGGCATCCACATCGCGATCACCTTGCCGCTGACCGTGGTCGAGATCATCGCGCCGACCACGCCGGTGGACACCATCCAGTTGCACAGCATGCCGCGCATGAAGATCGTCAGCCAACCCATCAGGCCGTACTGCGCATAGCCCAGCGTGCGCGCCTCGCCGATGTGGCCGATCTTGGTGCCGATGTCGTTGGGCGGCGTCGAAAAGCCGTAGGTGAACACGAAGGCCATCATGAAAGCGACGGTCAGCGCGCCGAGGAAGTTGCCGGTGAACACCAGGCCCCAGTTCTTCAGGATCCCATTGATGGTGACGCCGGGGCGCTTGTCCAGCCAGGCCAGCGGCGTCAGCACGAAGACGCCGGTGAGCAGGTCGAAGCCCAGCAGGTAAAGCATGCAGAAGCCGACCGGAAACAGGATGGCGCCGACCAGCGCCGAGCCCGACATGACGGTGGCGGAAATCGCGAACACGGCGGCCAGCGCGAGTATCGCGCCGGCCATGTAGGCGCGGATCAGCACGTCGCGTGTCGCCATGTAGATTTTGGATTCGCCCGCATCCACCATTTTGGTGACGAACTCGGAAGGTGCCAGATAAGCCATGATGTTTCCTTTCGTGGAATCGAAGAAATGACAGGGTGATGGCGGCTTGCAGCGTCCGCTTCGCCGATGTGCGGCGGGACGGTCGGGTGCGGCACCCTTGCCAGTGCGACTTCGCTTCAGCAGGGATCGTGCCACGCGCGAAAACCCTGATCTGGCGGCCTTCCCGCCGCTGCGCACGGAATCGGGCGGCGATCGACGACGGACTTGCGCACGTTCGTGGTGCGCCGCAATACGAAAATGAGTCGATGTAGTGCGGACGGACTTGCCGCGCGCGCGGATTCGCGCCAATTCCGCGCATTTTCGTGCTGGCACACGCCTTGCTGATAGACAAGCGACGTCAATCGATCTTCGCAAAGGGTGCAAAAAATGAAGAAGCAGAAACTGGTAGTGGTCGGCAACGGCATGGCCGGCATGCGCGCCGTGGAGGAGCTGCTGAAGCTCGCGCCCGACCTCTACGACATCACCGTGTTCGGCGCCGAGCCGCACCCCAACTACAACCGCATCCTGCTCTCGCCGGTGCTGGCGGGCGAGATGACCATCAACGACATCATCCTCAACCCGCTCGGCTGGTATGCCGACAACGGCATCCGCCTGCATGTCGGCAAGATGGTGACGAAGATCGACCGCACCGCGCGCAAGGTGGTCGCCAGCGATGGCACCGAGGAAGAGTACGACCGCCTGCTGCTGGCCACGGGTTCCACGCCCTTCATGCTGCCCGTGCCCGGCAACGATCTGCCCGGCGTGATCAGCTATCGCGACATCAAGGACACCGACGAGATGATCGCCGCCGCTGCCACGCACAGGCACGCCGTGGTGATCGGCGGCGGCCTGCTCGGCCTCGAAGCCGCCAATGGCCTCAAGCTGCGCGGCATGGATGTCACCGTGGTGCATCTGATGCCCTGGCTGATGGAGCGCCAGCTCGACAAGGCCGCGGCCGACATGCTCAAGGCATCGCTGGAGGCGCGTGGGCTCAAGTTCCTGCTGGAAAAGCAGACCGAAGCACTGCTCGGTGGTGAGTCCGGCCGGGTAGCCGCGATTCGCTTCAAGCCTGCCCCGGGCTACGACCCGGGGGACGGCCTCGAAATTCCCGCCGACCTCGTCGTCATGGCGGCCGGCATCCGCCCCAACACCGCGCTGGCGGAATCGGCGCGGCTGCATTGCAACCGCGGCATCGTGGTGAACGACACCATGCAGACCTACGACCCGCGCATCTACGCCGTCGGCGAATGCGTGGCGCATCGCGGCATCGCCTACGGCCTGGTGGCGCCGCTGTTCGAGCAGGCCAAGGTCTGCGCCAACCACCTGGCCAACTTCGGCATCGCGCGCTACACCGGCTCGGTGACCTCGACCAAGCTCAAGGTGACGGGCATTGATCTCTTCTCCGCCGGCAATTTCATGGGCGGACCGGGCACCGACGAGATCGTGCTCAACGATGCCGCCGGCGGCGTGTACAAGAAGCTGGTGGTGAAGAACGACACCCTGGTCGGCGCTGTGCTCTACGGCGACACCGCCGACGGCGGCTGGTACTTCCAGCTGGTCAAGGACGGCCAGAACATCCGCGAGCTGCGCGACCAGCTGCTGTTCGGGCAAAACCACGTCGGCGACGGCGGGCATGCCGGCGTCTCCAAGGCCGCCTCGATGCCCGACGAGGCCGAGGTCTGCGGCTGCAACGGCGTGTGCAAGGGCGACATCGTCAAGGCGATCAAGAGCCAGGGCCTGTTCACCCTGGAGGACGTGCGCAAGCACACCAAGGCCTCCTCCTCCTGCGGTTCCTGCACCGGCCTGGTCGAGCAGATCCTGGCCTCGACCATCGGCGGCGCCTACACGCCGACGGACGCCAAGGAAAAGCCGATCTGCGCCTGCACCGACCATTCGCACGGCGCGGTGCGCAAGACCATCCGCGAGCGGCACCTGCTCACCATTGCCGACACCATGCACTACATGGAATGGAACACGCCCAATGGCTGCGCCACCTGCCGCCCGGCGCTCAACTACTACCTGATCTCCACCTGGCCGGGCGAAGCGAAGGACGATCCGCAGTCGCGCTTCGTCAACGAACGGGCGCATGCCAACATCCAGAAGGACGGCACCTTTTCGGTGGTGCCGCGCATGTGGGGCGGCCTGACGACGCCGGCGGAGTTGCGCGTGATCGCCGACATCGCCGAGAAATACCAGGTGCCGACGGTAAAAATGACCGGCGGCGCACGCGTCGACCTGCTCGGCATCAAGAAGGAAGACCTGCCCAGGGTCTGGGCCGATCTGGGCGCCGCCGGCATGGTTTCCGGCCACGCCTACGGCAAGAGCATCCGCACGGTGAAGACCTGCGTTGGCGCCGAGCATTGCCGCTTCGGCACCCAGCGCTCGATGGAGATGGGTGTCAAGCTGGAAAAGATGCTGTTCGGCATGGGCGCGCCGCACAAGGTCAAGCTCGCTGTCAGCGGCTGCCCGCGCAACTGCGCCGAGGCCGGCATCAAGGACATCGGCGTGATCGGCGTCGATTCCGGCTACGAGATCTACGTCGCCGGCAACGGCGGCATCAAGACCGAGGTCGCCCAGTTCCTGTGCAAGGTAAAGACCGACGACGAGGTCAAGGAATACTCGGCCGCCTTCCTCCAGCTCTACCGCGAGGAAGGCTTCTACCTCGAACGCACCTGTCATTACGTCGCCCGCGTCGGCCTCGATCATGTCAAGGCGGCGGTGGTGGCCGACCCGGCGCGGCGCAGGGCGCTGTACGAGCGCCTGCTGTTCGCCCTCAAGGACTACGAGGACCCGTGGCGGGAGGCGGTGGAAAAGCCCGAGGTGCGCCGCGAGTATCAGGTCATCGAAATCAAGGAAGTGGAGGTGGTGTCGTGACTGGCTGGATCAGGGTTTGCGCGCTCGACGAGATCGCGCCGCAGGGCAGTCGCGTGGTGGCGTCGAGCCAGGGCGACATCGCCATCTTCCGCACCGCGGCCGACCAGGTCTTCGGCCTGCACGACAAGTGCCCGCACAAGGGCGGCCCCCTGTCGCAGGGCATCGTGCACGGCAACGCGGTGACCTGTCCGCTGCACGGCATGAAGATCGGCCTCAAGGATGGCGAAGCCGTGGCGCCGGACAAGGGCTGTGCCAAAACCTTCGCCGTCAAGCTGGAAGGCGGGGATGTGTGGCTGCGGCTGAAGTGATCGGCGCGTACCGCGCCGTATCGCCGGCGTCGACTTTTTGATGGAGGTCCGCGCCGATCCCGCCGCCGGCGGCGGGATCGGGGATTCCGGTCAGCGGATGATTCGCTGCTCGCCTGGTGCAACCCGCTTCCGGATTGCCACCGAACCGAAAAACGAAGGAAGCCCCCGCACTTGAAAAGGGTTTTACCGCCCCCATATCGGGCCGGTACATTTCGTTTTCAGGGGATTTTCGATGACCGCCGCGACTCAAGACACTTCCAAAGAAACCCTCGGCTTCCAGACCGAGGTCAAGCAACTCCTGCAGCTGATGATCCACTCGCTGTACTCCAACCGCGAGATTTTCCTGCGCGAGCTGATTTCCAACGCTTCGGACGCCTGCGACAAGCTGCGTTTCGAGGCCCTGCACAACGCCGGCCTGTTAGAGGGCGATTCGGATTTCAAGATACGGATTTCCTTCGACAAGGACGCCAAAACCCTGACCATCGCCGACAACGGCGTCGGCATGAGCCGTGAGGAAGTGATCACTAACCTCGGGACCATCGCCAAGTCCGGCACGCGCGAGTTCTTCTCCAAGCTCTCGGGCGACCAGCAGAAGGACGCCAGCCTGATCGGCCAGTTCGGCGTCGGCTTCTACTCCTCCTTCATCGTCGCCGACAAGGTCACGGTGCTGACCCGCCGCGCCGGCGCCGAGCCGAACCAGGGCGTGCGCTGGGAATCCGAGGGCACCGGCGAATTCAGCATCGAGATGGTCGACCGGCCCAGCCGCGGCACCGAGATCACCCTGCACCTCAAGGCCGACCAGGACGACCTGCTCTCCGCCTGGAAGCTCAAGTCCATCATCCGCAAGTACTCCGACCATATCGTCCAGCCGATCGTGATGAAGGGCGAAAAGTGGGACGACGAGAAAAAGGAGCAGGTCGCCACCGATGAAGACGAGACCGTCAATCAGGCCTCCGCCCTGTGGGCCCGCTCGAAGAACGACATCACCGACGAGCAGTACAAGGAGTTCTACAAGCACGTCGGCCACGATTTCGAAGACCCGCTGACCTGGACCCACGCCCGCGTCGAGGGCAAGACCGAGTACACCCAACTGCTCTACGTGCCGGCCCGCGCGCCCTTCGACATGTGGGACCGCAACGCGAGGCATGGAGTGAAACTCTACGTGCGCCGCGTCTTCATCATGGACGACGCCGAGCAGCTGATGCCGCTCTACCTGCGCTTCGTGCGCGGCATCGTCGATTCGGCCGACCTGCCGCTCAACGTCTCGCGCGAAATCCTGCAGGAATCGAAGGACATCGAGGCGATCCGCAACGGCTGCACCAAGAAGGTCCTCGGCATGCTGGAAAGCCTGGCCGGCAGCGAGGACGCCGCCGACAAGGAAAAGTACGCCAAGTTCTGGGGCGAGTTCGGCAAGGTGCTCAAGGAAGGCATGGGCGAGGACCACGCCAACAAGGACAAGATCGCCGCACTGCTGCGCTTCGCCTCGACGCAGGCCGATACGCCCGACGAGACCGTCTCCTTGGCCGACTACATCGGCCGCATGAAGCCCGAGCAGGAAAAGATCTACTACGTCACCGCCGAGACCTTCAACGCGGCGAAGAACAGCCCGCACCTGGAAGTCTTCCGCAAGAAGGGCATCGAAGTCCTGCTGCTGTCCGATCGCGTCGACGAATGGGTGGTGTCGCACCTGACCGAGTTCGAAGGCAAGCAGCTGGTCTCGGTGGCCAAGGGTGGCCTCGACCTGGGCAAGCTCGAAGACGAGGCCGAGAAGAAGGAACAGGAATCGGCGGCCGGCGAGTTCAAGGAACTGACCGAGAAGATCGCCAAGAGCCTCGCCGAGCGCGCCAAGGAAGTACGCGTCACGCACCGCCTGACCGACAGTCCGGCCTGCCTGGTGGCGGACGAACACGACGTTTCCGGCAACCTCGCGCGCATCCTCAAGGCCGCCGGGCAGAAGGCGCCGGCCTCGAAGCCCATCCTCGAAATCAATCCGCATCACCCCGTGGTGCTGCGCCTCAAGTACGAAGAGAAGCGCTTCGACGACTGGGCCGCGGTGCTGTTCGACCAGGCCCTGCTGGCCGAAGGCGGCCAGCTCGACGATCCAGCCACCTTCGTCAAGCGCATGAACCAGCTGATGCTGGAAATGAGCGGTAGTTAGAGACAGGGTGGTCGCATAAATGACGATGTTGTTTTCTCCTCCCCCCTCAAGGGGGAGGTTGGGAGGGGGATGGGGTGTGGCGGAGTGAGTTGTTGGTATTGCCCCATGCGTTTTGACCCCATCCCCACCCCAGCCCTCCCCTTGAAGGGGAGGGAGCGTCTTTCAGCTAACTGGTTTTGATTCTCACCGGCCTGCCGCCGATCGTCGATAACCGGGCCCGGGTGCTGATCCTGGGCTCGTTTCCGTCCACGGCCTCGCTCGCCGCGCGGCAGTATTACGCCCATCCGCAAAACCAGTTCTGGCGCATCCTCGGCGAAGTCATCGGGCAGCCGCTGAAGGACATGGGCTACCCGACGCGCATCGCAGCGGTGCAAGCCGCCGGCATCGCCATCTGGGACGTGTTCGCCTCCTGCGAGCGCGCCGGCAGCCTCGACACGGCAATCCGCGATGCGGCGCCGAATCCGCTGGCCGGGCTCAGAGAGTCGACGCCCGCGCTACGGCGAATCTGCTTCAACGGCCGCATGGCCGCGCGCCGCATCCGCGAGGTCGAGGCCATGGGATTCGAGGCCGTGGTGCTGCCCTCGACCAGCCCGGCCCACGCCGGCATGAGCTTCGCCGAGAAACTCGCGCGCTGGCGCGAGGCGCTGAGGCCCTGATCAGTCTCTTTGCGCCGCAGGCGGCGCGGCGGGTATCATGCTTCCAGCGTATCCCGCGGGAGCCTGCCATGAAAAAGCCTGCCACCTTGCCCGAAATCGATCATCCGGGCCTCGACACCGCCTCGATCGAGCGTTCGCTGCACCATCGCCTGACCTACTCGATCGGCAAGGACCCCATCACCGCCACCGACCGCGACTGGTTCTACAGCGCGGCAGCGGTGCTGCGCGAACGCATGATCGAGCGCTGGATGGAAACCATGCGCAGCTACTACCTGCAGGACCGCAAGCGCGTGTATTACCTCTCCATGGAATTCCTCATGGGCCGCACGCTGGTCAACGGTATGCTGAACCTGTGCTGCGACCGGCAGTTTCGCGAGGCCTTCGCGGACATGGGGCTAGCCCTCGACGACATCCGCGAAATGGAGCAGGACGCGGCGCTGGGCAACGGCGGCCTCGGCCGGCTGGCGGCCTGCTTCCTCGATTCGATGGCGACCATGGGCATCGCCGGTTACGGCTACGGCATCCGCTACGAATACGGCATGTTCCACCAGGGCATCGAGGAAGGCCAGCAGGTCGAGCATCCGGACAACTGGCTGCGCTACGGCAATCCGTGGGAATTCCCGCGCCCCGAAGTGCTGTACCAGGTGAAGTTCCACGGCCGCGTCGTCGATTACGCCGACGAGCACGGGCAGAAGAACCACCAGTGGGTCGACACCGACGACGTCATGGCGATGGCCTACGACTACCCGATTCCCGGCTACGACACCGGCACCGTGAACAACATGCGGCTGTGGGCGGCGAAGGCCAGCCGCGACTTCGACCTCAAGTATTTCAACGAAGGCAACTACATCGCCGCGGTGGAAGACAAGAACGAATCCGAGAACCTGTCGAAGGTGCTCTACCCCGACGACACCACCGAGATGGGCCGCGAGCTGCGACTCAAGCAGCAGTACTTCTTCGTCTCCGCCTCGCTGCAGGACATGCTCTACCGCTTCGACAAATCGGGCACGCCGCTCGACAGCCTGCCGGACAAGGTGGCGGTCCAGCTCAACGACACGCATCCGGCCATCGCCGTGCCGGAGCTGATGCGCATCCTGATCGACCAGCATCACTTCGAATGGTCGCGCGCCTGGGACATCACCACACGCACCTTCGCCTACACCAACCACACCCTGATGCCCGAGGCGCTGGAAACCTGGCCGGTGCCGCTGTTCGAGCGCGTGCTGCCGCGCCACCTGCAGATCATCTACGAAATCAACCACCGCTTCCTGAAGGACGTGATGCACCACTACCCGGGCGATCCGGTGCTGTGGCAGCGCATGTCGCTGATCGACGAAGCCAGGGGCAAGCGCATCCGCATGGCGCACCTGGCCATCGTCGGCAGCCACAAGGTCAACGGTGTCGCCGAAATCCACACCCGCCTGATGAAGGAAACCATCTTCGCCGACTTCCACCGCCTGTGGCCCGACCGCATCGTCAACATGACCAACGGCGTGACGCCGCGGCGCTGGCTCAACCAGGCCAATCCGGAGTTGTCGCAGCTGATCACTGCCCACATCGGGCGCGACTGGCTCAAGGACCTCGATCAGTTGCGGCAGCTGGCCCCGCTCGCCGACGACGCCGGTTTCCGCGAGGAGTTCGTTCGCGTCAAGCGCGACAACAAGCTGCGCCTCGGCGACATCATCCGGCAGCGGCTGAAGATCGATGTCGATCCCGATTCCCTGTTCGACGTGCAGATCAAGCGCATCCACGAATACAAGCGGCAGTTGCTCAACCTGCTGCACGTCGTCACGCTCTACAACCGCGTCCGTGCCGGCGGCGAGGCCACGCCGCGCACGGTGGTCTTCGGCGGCAAGGCCGCGCCCGGCTACCGCATGGCCAAGCTGGTCATCCGCCTGATCAACGACGTCGCCGACATCGTGAACAACGACCCGCTGGTGCGCGGCCTGCTCAAGGTCGCCTTCATCCCGAACTACGACGTCACCAACGCGCAGCTGATCATCCCCGCCGCCGACCTCTCCGAGCAGATCTCCACGGCCGGCACCGAGGCCTCCGGCACCGGCAACATGAAGCTGGCGATGAACGGCGCGCTCACCATCGGCACGCTCGACGGCGCCAACGTCGAGATCCGCAACGAAGTCGGCGCCGAAAACATTTTCATCTTCGGCATGACCACCGACGAAGTCGCCGCGCTGCGCGCCTCCGGCTACCGGCCGTGGGACTGCTACAACGGCAACGCCGAGCTGAAGCAGGCCCTCGACATGCTGCGCGACGGCTTCTTCTCGCCCGAGGACCGCGAGCGCTACAAGCCGGTGTTCGACAGCCTCACGGCGCAGGGCGACAACTACCTGCTGCTGGCCGACTACGCCTCCTACATCGCCTGCCAGGAGAAAGTCGGCCAGCTCTATCGCGACCCCGCCGCCTGGACGCGGAAGGCCATCCTCAATGTCGCGGGCATGGGCCAGTTCTCCTCCGACCGTACGATAGGGCAGTACGCGAAGACGATCTGGAATGTGGAACCGATGCCGCGGCCGGTGGCATGAGCGGCCAGAAGTCGGCGCTGGCGGGACGGCGAACAAATCGAGCTAGAACCATTAATCTACGATTCATTGCGCAATAGAGAGTTCTGTGACTGAGGAAATTCCTGAATCGCATTGGCTCGAGCAGCGTTTGAGCCATCCCAGTTTTCGGCAACCCGCTGATCCCCGCATGAAGGTTTGGCGGTACATGGATCTTGCGAAGTTTGTCTGGCTACTGAAATAGAGGCGATTGTTTATGTCGCGCCTCGACAAACTGGCCGATCCATACGAAGGTTCGCTCACCGCAAAAACGATCGAAGGTATTGATACTTTCCTTCGGCAACATGGATCAAAAGTCGGTTGGAATGAGCTATCCGAAATGTACCGAAGGAATCAAGCCACCACGTACGTTTGTTGCTGGCACGCTAATGAACAAGAGTCAGAGGCGATGTGGAGGCTGTACTGCGGATATGGAAGCGGCGTCGCGATTCAGACAACATATGACCATCTGGTGGGTGCTATTGAAAAGGAGTACGAGGTCTATCTCGGCTGCGTTAAGTACATCGACTACGACCGCGAGTGGTTCCCCGATGCCAACGTTTTCCATCCAGTGATGCATAAGCGACTCGCGTTTGCACATGAAAAGGAAGTTCGACTGGTCAGCTCGCCGGCGACGTCTCGTACCCCTTCTCCTGGAGGCTGCCCAGAAGTGGTCTCAATTCCTTGGGATTCATCTGCAAGAGTTGAACGCGTGTACGTTGATCCGTACGCGCCAGAGTATTTCTTTGAAGCAGTTCAGATGATCGTAGAGGCTGTTGAGCCATCACTTGGATCGAGGCTCATATGGTCCCAAATGAAAGCTGCCCCTCTGTTCTAATCGCCGTGCAGCTAGCCCATGGTGATATGAGGCCGGGTTCGGTTTAGTTTGAGCAGCATTGGTCGTTCCCCGAAAGTCGGCGCTGGCGAGACGGCGATTCTGCGGCGCTCCACGAAATGCTACTTGCGAAAATGCCGGATAAATCGTTAAATGCATTGCGGGTAGCAGTTCTCTTTGTAGACCCTGCCAAATGAAGGCAAGCCATTGATGGCAATGGCTCGAATGGAGTGCTTTCCGTCTTTTAGTTGGGCTAATTAATGTTGGAGAATTCATATGCGACTACTACTACCGCTCTGGTTGCTCTTCATGGCATCTTGCTCGTCAGTCCCGTCATTTGACCCAAATGCGCGCGAAACTCCGGCCCGAATAACCAGCAAGAAGATGGTTAGCGCAGTTGTACGTGAAACTGCCGAAACAAATTCCGGAGTTCTTGCGGGATTGGGTATCGTCACAAGAGATCGGTTGACGGCGACTCCCGTGTACGAGTATCTGGTCCAAGAGAAGGAAGGAACTCTTACCAAAGTACTTAGCGAAGCGCGGGGATTCGAGGTCGGCCAATGCGTAAATCTGCTGTACTCAATACAGGCCACATATCCGCGAATTGCCTACGGAGCGGACTGCAGTTCGTTCTAACCCTGTCGATCCCGTTCCCCTCGGGGCCTGCGCGATAAGGGGTCGGGTTCGATATAGTTCGAACGACACAGACCGAGGAGCAAGTCGCCCTTGGCTTGACGGCCACGAATCGAGATCGATAAGGGGTCGGGTTCGGTTTAGTTTGAGCGGCATTGGTCGCTCCCCGAAAGTCGGCGCTGGCTGCACGGCGATAGAGGTGATCGACGATTTTTTGCGCGAGGTTGAAGAAATGTCGGACATTTGGAGAGTTCTGATGAAAAGACTCGCTATCTGTTTCCTTTGAACATTCGACCCCGCGAGATATTCCCGGTCCGTCTGCGCCTATTAATGCTTGACGTTATGCACGGCTAGCGTTAATATCCGCACATGCCGATCAAGAGCTTCAAATGCAAAGACACTCACGCGCTATTTCTTGGTCAGCGGGTTCGCCGCTGGGTAAACATCGAGCGGCCTGCCTTGCGTAAGCTTGAGCAACTGGACTGGTCTACGGTGCTGGAGGATTTGCGTGTTCCCCCTGGCAATCAACTGGAGGCGTTAAAAGGAAAACGCAAGGGGCAATACAGCATTCGCATCAACGATCAATGGCGCGTGTGCTTCGTTTGGACTGTGGAAGGCCCGAAAAACGTGGAGATCGTTGATTACCACTGAAGGAGTTTTGACATGCGTACTGTTCCCCCTGTTTCTCCCGGCGAAATGCTGGATGAAGAGTTCTTGAAGCCGCTTGGCCTGACGAAGTATCGCTTGGCCAAGGACATCGGCGTGCCCCCGCAACGAATCGGCGATATCGTGGCAGGCAAGCGGGCGATCACCGCAGACACGGATCTACGACTGTGCCGGTACTTTGGGCTCAGCGATGGATGGTGGCTTCGCGGGCAGGCCAACTACGACACCGCGATCGCGCGCGAAAACATGGGCGACGTCCTCTCGCGTATTACCCGTTGTCAATTGTTGGCCGCCTAAGCACAGTCCGTGCAGAAAATGGGGTCGAACCCGTCGTTCCAGGGGGCGCTGCGTTTCAATGTGAGTGATAAGGGGCCGGGTTCGACATAGCTCGAACGACACAGACCGAGGCAAGTCCCCCTTGGCTTGACGGCCACGAATCGAGAGAAGACCGATGAACCAATCCATCCCCGCCCGCTGGTACTTCGACCTCGTCTCGCCTTTCGCCTACCTGCATCTCAAACGCTTTGCCGAGCTGCACCCGGCCTTCGATGTCGAGCCGGTCCCTGTGCTTTTCGCCGGCCTGCTCAAGCACTGGGACAACAAGGGGCCTGCCGAAATGGCGCCGAAGCGCCTGCACACCTATCGCAGCTGTGTCTGGGCCGCGTCGCAGCATGGCATTCCCTTCCGCATGCCGCCGCGCCATCCGTTCAATCCGCTGCATGCGCTGCGCCTGCTGGTCGGGCTCGGCAGTCCGCGCGCGGCGGTCGACGCCGCCTTCGATTTCGTCTTCGGCGAGGGGCGCGACGTCGGCGCCGAATGGCCGCTGTTTTGCGAACGGGTCGGGGTCGGCGAGGACGAAGCGGCAAGGCTGATCGCCGATCCCGCGGTCAAGAAGAAGCTGATGGACAACACCGCGGGCGCGGTCGCGCAGGGCGTGTTCGGGGTGCCGACGCTGGCGGTGCGCGGCCGGAACTTCTGGGGCAGCGACACGATCGCCTGGTGCAATGCCTTCATCGATCAGCCGCAGATGTTCGAGTCGGGGGAGATGAAGCGCGCGGCCGAAATCGGCATCGGTGCCGCGCGCAAGGAAGTTGGCTGAGGCGCAACCTGGCGGAGCCGCAATGAAGTTGATTTCCATGACCGCAAAAATCGCCGTCCCGCCAGCGCCGACTTATCGGATGCCCCCGGCGTTGCCAATCCAAACCGAAGCCGACGCTTTATCGCGTTCTACAATCACGGGGCCTGCGCAAAGAGCAGCGCAGACCGGCTGTTTTGAACATCGGGCTCCTTGAGTTTCATCATGACTTTTGCAATCCACAAAGGCTACCTGCCCGGCTCCATCGGCAGAGTCGTCGAGCTTCACGCTCGCTATTACCGCGAACTCGCCGGATTCGGGCTCCCGTTCGAGAGCAGGGTGGCGCGCGAGCTTTCCGAATTCTGCGAGCGCCATGTCGACGAACGCGACGGTCTCTGGCTCGCGCTGCAGGATGGCAATGTCGAGGGCTCGATTGCAATCGACGGTTCCCGTGCCGGGCAGGAGGGGGCGCATCTGCGCTGGTTCATCGCCTCGGATACCACGCGCGGAACAGGCGTCGGAACCGCTTTGCTCGCGTCGGCGATGGAATTCTGTCAATCACGACATTACGAACGGGTATATCTGTGGACCTTCGAAGGCCTTGCTGCCGCAAGGCATCTGTATGAGAAGTTCGGCTTTCGCCTGGCAGCCCAGCAACGCGGCACACAATGGGGCGTCGAGGTGAATGAACAGCGATTCGAACTCCGTGCCTGACGCGGCGCGCAACCCGACCCGCTACTTCTCACTTTCGAACCATGGATCATCGATAGGGGTCGGGCTGAGATAGACCGGCTTTCCCGGACACATTTGAAGGTAGACAATATCTTTGGAGGTGTCGAATGGGAAAGACAGTCAGCAAGGGGATCGCGAGCAGGCTTACCGCTTCGAGAGTCCGGAAAAGTTGATCGATGATTTTTTGCGCGAGGTTGAAGACAGGAGGGCAGAACGATGAGAACCGCAAGCATCCGTATCCGCAACGCAGACGAGTCGCTGAAGGGGCTGCGCGCCGGCTTCCTTTCGGCCTGGAAGAGCGGGAAATACAAGGGCGAGCATTTCGATTTCGAATCGCCTTCCGCCTTGTTCCGCGTTCTCACGCCCAAGCGTTGGGAGCTGATCGAGTGTCTGCAAAACACCGGGCCGCTCGGGGTGCGCGCTCTGGCGCGTGCCCTGGGTCGCGACGTGAAACGGGTTCATGACGACGCTTCGGCAATGATCGAGGTCGGTATGGTGGAAAAAACTGCGGACGGCAAGCTCGCCGTGCCTTTCGATGAAATTCGCGCGGACTTCGTAATGAAGTCGGCGGCCTGATCATCGCATCGCGGTATTCAGCTGTTTCCAGGCGCATCACTTGCCCGCAACATAAGCTGATCGAATCATGCAAGACCTGCCTGCCCTTATCGGAATCCTCGCGGCGCTCAGCGTCGGCGTGGTGAGCCCCGGCCCCAGCTTCGTGATGGTGGCGCGGACGGCGGTCTGCGCTTCGCGGCGCGAGGGCATCGCCGCGGCGCTCGGCATGGGGGCGGGCGGCGTGGTGTTTGCCGTCGCCGCGCTGCTCGGCCTGCATGCGCTGCTGCTGGCGGTGCCGTCGCTTTATCTCGTGCTGAAGCTGATCGGTGGGCTTTACCTGGCGTATCTGGGCTGGCGCATCTGGATCTCGGCGGCGCAGCCGCTGATGATCGGAGACCTCGCCGAACGGCCGGCGACGCGGACCACGCGGGCGCTGGCCCTGGGTTTCACGACGCAGATCAGCAACCCGAAGACGGCGCTCGTCTATGCCAGTGTCTTCGCCGCCTTCCTGCCCAGCGCGCAGTCGCTGGCATTCGACATTACGCTCGTCGTGCTGGTCTTCCTGGTCGAAGCCGGGTGGTACGCGCTGGTGGCGCTGGCCTTGGCGTCCGAGCGGCCGCGCAATGTCTATCTGCGCTGCAAGACCTGGGTGGATCGCCTGGCCGGCGGCATCATGATCGGCCTCGGGCTCAAGCTCGCGTCGTCGGCGCAGCGCTAAAGGCTCCCGAAGGGATGTGCCGCGCTGGCGCTGGCGGCACGGCGATTCAGGAAGGCCAGGCTGAGCTTCAGGCGAAGCGATTGACCAGCCGGCCGACGCCGTCGATCGCCACTTCGACCGTATCGCCCTCGCGCAGTTCGCCCGCGCCGACCGAGGTGCCGCAGGCGATGATGTCGCCCGGTTCCAGCGTCATGTCGTGCGAGATGCGGCTGACGATCTCGGCCGGCTTGAAGAACATGTCGCTCACCGGGTAGTCCTGCCGCTCTTGGCCGGAGACCACGGCGCGCACGCGCAGGCCGGCCGGGTCGAGGCCGGTGGCGATGACCGGGCCGAAGGGGCCGAAGGAGTCGAAGCTCTTGGCGCGCGTCCAATGCACGAAGGCCGGGTCGAGGCGCATCAGGTCGCGCGCGGTGACGTCATTGACGCAGGTGTAGCCGAAGATGGCGGCCGGCGCGTCCGCCGGCTCGATGGCGGCGACGCGGCGGCCGATGACGATGCCGAGCTCGGCTTCGAACACCACCATGCCGGCGTAGCCCGCCGGGCGGCGGATGGTTTCGCCATGGGCGGCGAAGCAGGTGCCGGCCTTGAGGAAGTAGAGCGGATGCGCGGGGCGCTGCAGACCTTCCTTCGCCGCGCGCTCGTGGAAGTTGTTCCACAGGCCGAGCATCTTGCCCGGCTTGCAGGGCGTCAGCAGGCGCACCTCGGCCAGCGCGAAGCGCTGCCCGGTTTGTTGCGGGCGGTCGAACATGTCGCCGCGCCAGGCGGTGACGGTGTCGTCGTCGAGGGTGCCGAAATGTTCCGCGCCCGCGGCTTCGAATCGCAGCCAGAGTGCCATGGGCCTCAGTCCTTTTCCCGCGCGCGCTGCTTGGCGGCGACGTAGTCGGCGTGCGACACGTAGAGCAGGTCGGCGATCTTGCGCATGAAATGCTGCTCGTGGGCGTCGAGATGGCCGTCGGCATACGCCACCTGCCACAGGTATTCGACGACCTGGATTTTCTGTTCGGCGCTGAAGCTCCTGTTGATCAGCGAAGTGAACTGGAAGTAGTCGGTCGCCTGGCGCGCCTCGTCCGCGGCCAGCACCATCAGTGTTTCGACCTCGTCGGCGCCGAGGCCGAACCGGCTCTGCAGCACTTGCGTCACGGCCGCCGTTTCCGCGGCGGTGACGGCACTGTCCATGCGCATCATTTCCAGCAGCAGCGCGGCCGTGGCGAGATGCAGCGCGTGCTGCGAGGCGGCGGGCTCCCTGGCGCCCGGCTCGATCATCTGCGTGAAAAAGTTCCTGATGCCTTCAATCATGGGTGTCCTTGTTTCGCTGAATTCAGTCCCGGCTCAGTTCCCGGGTTGCGGCCCGGCTTGTGTCCCGTGCTTCGGCGGCGGGGCCTTGTTTCTTTTCGGCTGTTCGTCGCGCAGGCACTTTTTCAGTTCCTTGCCGGTCTTGTCCTTGCAGATTTCCCTGGCCTTCTGCGCGGCTTCGCAGCGCCCGGGGTTCTGCGCCCGGCTGCAATCCGGGGGCGGGATGCCCGCTTCGAGGCAGGCCTGCTTTTCCTTGCCGCGTTTGTCGGCGCAGTTCTTCAGGGCCGCCTGGCGCGCCTCGCAACGGACCGGGTCGCGCGCCTTGGCGCAGTAGTCGGCGGCGGACTGGGCGAAGGCGGGCAGCGCGAGCAAGGCGCTTGCGGCCAGCGCCAGCAGTGCGTTCATGCGGTTTCTCCCCGTAGTCCGGACGAAATCGGAGCCGCGATAATACTCCGGCATTGAGGCGGGGCCGGCTGTCGGCTATAGTTCGCCGTGTCATCAGCGTCGACTGTCCGCCATGAACCAAGCTGCGTCCAAGGAACACCGCCTGACCCTGTCTGAAACCATCGACGCCCTGGTCGCCGACGGGCTGGTGGCCGCCGAGGAAGGCGCCCGCTTCAAGCAGGAGCGGCGCTACTACAAGGGCGAGGTGCATCCCCTGATCGTGATCGCCGAGCAGCGCTGGAAATCGCTGCAGCCGCCGAACCGGGTGCTCGACCTCGACGGCCTGACGCAATGGCTGGCGAAATGGTCCGGCCTCGACTACCTGCACATCGATCCGCTGAAGATCAATTTTTCGGCGGTGACGGAGGTGATGAGCAACACCTATGCGACGCGCTACCGCATCCTGCCGGTGGAGGTGAAGCCGCACGAGGTGGTGGTCGCCACCGCCGAGCCCTTCCAGCGCGCGTGGGAGGCGGAGATGAAGCCGATCCTGCGCAAGGACATCCGCCGCGTCATCGCCAGTCCCGAGGACATCACGCGCTATCTGGTGGAGTTCTACAACCTGGCCAAGTCGATCAAGGGCGCGCTGGGCAAGGGCGAAGTCGCCGGCGGCGCCTCGAATTTCGAACAGCTGGTGGAGCTGGGCAAGGGCAACAAGCAGTTCGACGCCAACGACCAGCACATCGTCACCATCGTCGACTGGCTCTGGCAGTACGCCTTCGAGCAGCGCGCCTCGGACATCCACGTCGAGCCGCGGCGCGACCTCGGCATCGTGCGCTTCCGCATCGACGGCGTGCTGCATCAGGTGTATCAGATGCCGATGGCGGTGCTCAACGCCATGACCAGCCGCATCAAGATCCTCGGCCGCATGGACGTGGTGGAAAAGCGCCGCCCGCAGGACGGCCGTATAAAGACCCGCACGCAGGACGGGCAGGAGGTCGAACTGCGCCTGTCGACCCTGCCGACGGCCTTCGGCGAAAAGCTGGTGATGCGGATTTTCGATCCGGAAGTGCTGGTCCGCGATTTCTCCGAACTCGGTTTCGCCGACGACGAAGCGAAGACCTGGCATGCCATGTCCGCCCAGCCCAACGGCATCATCCTGGTGACGGGCCCGACCGGCAGCGGCAAGACGGTGACGC
>JAOTRV010000018.1 GCA_030247575.1 Sulfuritalea sp. | reverse complement strand
CCGTGGACAACAGCAATGCCACGGTGCAGGCGCTGAGGACCAGTGGCGACACCCTGACCGACAGCTTCACCTACACCATGCAGGATGCGGCGGGCGCCACCAGCACGGCGACCCTCACCGTCACGGTGCAGGGTGCGAACGACGCGCCAGTAGGCGCTGGCGACACGGCGGCTGTCAATGAAGACGCCACCGTCACGGCGAATGCCGCTGCCGGGGTCCTGGTCAACGACACCGACGTCGATAGCGGCGATACCAAGGTCGTCTCGGCGATCGCCGGCGGCAGCGTGGGCAATCCGCTGACGGGCACCTACGGCACACTGACGCTCAATGCCGACGGCAGCTACAGCTACGTCGCCGACACGGCGACGGCACAGACGCTGGGGGCCGGGCAGACCGCCAACGAAAGCTTCACCTACACCGTCGCCGACACGGCCGGTGCCACCAGCACGGCGACGCTCAGCTTCACCATCACCGGTACCAACGACGGACCGACAACCGACCTGAATGCCGGCGGGGGAGGAAGCAGCAACGCGGCAGCCTTTACCGAACAGACGGCGGCGCTGATTGCACCATCGGCAACCATTTCGGATGTCGATTCGGCGAATCTGAGTTCGATGACTGTGACGCTGACGGCGCGGCCGGACGGCAACGCGGTCGAATCGCTGTCGCTTGATGCCGGCGCGACCGCCGCGGCTTCGGGCGCCGGCTTGACGGTGAGCTACACGGCAACTACCGGCATCCTGCTGATCAGCGGGTCTGCCTCCAAGGCGACGTACGAGACGATCCTGCAGGGAATTCAATACAACGACAGCAGCGACACGCCGACCACCACGGATCGCACGGTGAACATCGTGGTCAGCGACGGCGCACTGAGCAGCCCGGTCAACATCGTCACCGTCAGCGTCGCCGCGGTCAATGATGCGCCGGTGAATATCCTGCCCGTGCCGGGCGCGCAAACGGGAACCGAGGACGCTGCCCAGGCGATTACCGGGTTGTCGATCAGCGACGCCGATGCGGCCGGCAGCAGCATGAGCGTAACCCTGGATGTCACCAACGGTACGCTGACGGTATCCGGCGGCACGGCGACGATTGCCGGCAGCGGCACCGGCAGCGTGACCCTGACGGGCACGGCTGCGCAGATAAACGCCACGCTGGCGGCGACTGTGACTTACGTCCCGACGACCGACTTCTACGGTGCGGCGACGCTGACCATGACCACGTCGGACAACGGCAACACCGGGGCCGGTGGCGCCTTGACGGATGTCGACACGGTGACCATCAACGTGGGCGGCGTTGTCGATATCACGGCGGACTCGACGGCAACGGTGGAAGACACGCCGGTCACGATCAACGTTCTGACCAACGACAGTTTCGAGAACGCCGGCCGCACCGTTACCGCGGTCGACGGGATTGCGATCACTGCCGGAGGCCCGGCCGTCACCCTGCTTAATGGCACCGGTACGGTGGCGCTCAATGCCGGCGGGCAACTGATTTTCACGCCGGCGCTGAACTACAACAGTGCTTCTCCGACCACATTCAGCTATACCGTGACGTCGGGCGGTGCGACCGAAACCGCTACCGTCACCGTGACCTCGATCACAGCGGTCGACGATGCGCCGACCAACATCTATCCCCTGCCGATCAATGTAACGGAAGACGTGGCGACCGCGATCACGGGGATCAGCGTCGGTGATGTCGATAGTCCCTCGTCCGTCCCCACAACGGTAACCCTGAGCGTTCCCGCCGGCACCTTCACGGCCACTGCAGGCGGTGGCGTCACGGTGACCGGAACGGGTGGCGGAACCCTTGTGCTGTCGGGAACCCAGGCCGACATCAACGCCTTCATCGCAGGATCCAATGTCAGCTACACCACGGCCGGCAACGCCGCCGGCACAGTGGTGATGACCATGACCACCACCAACAGCGGGCTGACGGACACCGACAACATCACCATCAACATCACGCCGGTGAACGATGCGCCGGTCAATACCGTGCCGGCAGCGCAAGCCACCAATGAGGATACGGTCAAGGCTATCACCGGCCTGGCGATATCCGATGCGTCGGACGGCAACATCGGCTCGATGACCGTCACTCTCGCCGTTACCAACGGCACGCTGACGGTGGCGGGTGGCTCGGCGGCGATCGCCGGTAGCGGCACCAACACGGTGACCCTGACCGGGACGACAGCGCAGATCAACGCCACGCTGGCGGCCACGGTGAATTACGTGCCCACTGCGAACTTCAACGGCGCGGCGACGCTGACCATGACCACCAGCGACAACGGCAACGTCGGTGCCGGCAACGTACTGACTGACGTCGATACCGTCGGTATCACGGTTACGGCGGTCAATGACGCGCCGGTGAACACCCTGCCGGGAAGCTACACGACCAGCGAAGACACCTCGTTCAAGCTCAGCGGACTCTCGATCGCCGACGTCGATGTCGCCGCGGGCACCACCACGGTAACCCTGGCGGTGGGCAGCGGCACGATCACGGCGGCGAGCGCTGGCGGCGTAACGGTGACCGGTTCGGGCACCGGCAGCGTGCAACTGAGCGGCACGCTGGCCAACATCAACACTTACCTGGGCAATGCCGCCAACCAGCCCACCTATGTCCCGGCGACCAATGCCAACGGCACCGTGGTGCTGACCATGACCACCAGCGACGGCGGCAACACCGGCACGGGCGGCACGCTGACCGACGTCGACAGCATCGACATCAACATCACGCCGGTCAATGATGCGCCGACCCTCACCGCCACCGCTTTGAATCCGACCTTCACCGAAGGTGCCGGCTCGACGCAGGCGGCGGCGGTTTCCGTGTTCAGCGGTGCTGCTGCGAGTGCGGTCGAGGCCGGGCAGACCATTGCCGGCCTGACTTTCACCGTCGGTGGCCTGCTCGACGGCGCCAGCGAGAGGATTATGGTCGATGGCACCGCCATCACGCTGGAGGCTGATTCATCGGGCATCACCGCGACCAACGGCCTGAGCTACAACGTGAGCATTGCCGCAGGGACGGCGACCGTGACGTTGAGCGGCGGCGCCCTCGGCAACGCTGCAGCGCAGACGCTGGTCAACGGCATTACCTACCAGAACACCAGCATCGACAACCCGACCAACGGCAACCGCGTCTTTACCCTGACACAAATAGTCGATGATGGCGGCACGGCACCTGGCGTGGATACGACGGCGCTGTCGATTACTTCGACCGTGAATGTCAACCCGGTCAATGATGCGCCGGTGGTGGACCTCGATGGCAGCGCGACGGGAACAGGTTATGCGACAACCTATTTCTACAACGGCATCGACATACCCGTGGCTGTCGCGGATATTGATACGCTGGTTACGGATCCCGACCACACCACGCTTGCAAGCGCCACCTTGCAAATTGGCGGAGGGTTCCGGTCAGCAAATGATTCTCTCGCTTTCACGAACGTACCGGCGACCATGGGCAACATTGCCGGGAGTTACAACGGGACGACCGGGCTGATGACCCTCACCTCGGCAGGGGGCACGGCGACCCTGGCGCAATGGCAAGCGGCGCTCCATGCCGTTACCTTCGCCACTACACGCAACCAGACCAGCTCGCGCACGATCACGGTGACGGTCAACGACGGCACATCGTCGAGTGCTTCGGCAGTGACGAATATCACGATTTCAAATGCCACCACTACACCGGTTGCGCAGAACGCAAGCGCCACCGGCAACGAGGACGATCCTGCCGGCATCCCGGTGGTGCTGACCGCAAGCGACCCGAACGGAACCATCAATAACTTCAGGATTACCGTCTTGCCGGCCAATGGCACGTTGTACACCGATGCAGCGATGACGACGGCGGTGGTACTCAATGCAAACATCGCCGTGACGGCACAGCAGACGCAAAGCCTGACGCTGTACTTCAAGCCCAATGCAAACTACAGCGGTGCGCCGACGTTCTCCTATCGGGCGCTGGATAACGCGGGCAACCTGAGCAATACCGCCACCGGCACGATCACGGTCGCCGCCGTCAACGACGCACCGGTGAACACCGTGCCGGGCGCGCAGACGGGAACCGAAGACAGCACCAAGGCGATCACCGGGCTGTCGATTGCCGACGTCGATGCCGGCGCCAGCGGCATGACGGTGACACTGGCCGTCACCAACGGCACCCTGACGGTGTCCGGCGGCACGGCCACCATCGACGGCACCGGCACCGGCACCGTGACCCTGACCGGCACGGTGGCGCAGATCAACGCCACGCTGGCGGCGACGGTCAATTACGTCCCCACCCAGGACTTCAATGGGGCGGCGACGCTGACCATGACCGCCTCGGACAACGGCAACACCGGTGCGGGCGGTACCCTGATCGACGTGGATACGGTAACCATCACGCTGGGGGCGGTGGCGGACATCGTTGCAAACACGGTAACCATCAACGAAGACACACCGACCCCCATCAATGTGCTGGGCAACGACACATTCGAGAATGCCGGCAAAGTCATCACGGCGCTCAACGGCACGGCGATCACCGACGGCGGGGCGGCGGTTGCCGTCACCAACGGCACCGTGGCGCTGGTCGGCGGACAACTGGTGTTTACGCCGGCCGCCAACTTCAATGGTGCGGTGCCGGCATTCAGCTATACCGTCACCAGCGGCGGCGTCACCGAAACGGCCAACGTCACGGTTACCGTAACGGCGATCAATGATGCACCGGTGAACGTCGTTCCCGGCGCACAAGCCGGGAACGAAGACACGACCCTGCCGATCACCGGCCTGTCGATCTCCGACGTCGATGCCGCCAGCGGCGGCATGACCGTGACCCTGAGTGTCACCAACGGCACCCTGACGGTATCGGGCGGAAGCGCCGCGATCGCCGGCAGCGGCACCGGCACGGTGACCCTGACCGGTACGGTTGCGCAGATCAACGCCACGCTGGGTGCTAGCGTCAATTACGTTCCGACGGCTGACTTCGACGGCGCCGCGACTCTGACCATGGTCACCTCGGACAACGGCAATACCGGGACCGGGGGCACTCTGACCGATGCGGACTCGGTCATCCTCAATATTGCTGGAGTCAACGATGCTCCGGTGCTCGACCTCGACGGCAGCGTCGCGGGCACCGGCTATGCAACGACCTTCACCGAAGACGGCGCCGCAGTGCGGATCACCGATTCCGATCAGGTGCTGACCGACGACGCGACCAATCTGGCGAGCGCGACAATCAAGCTGAGCAACTGGAAGGACGGCGACGTCCTGTCGATCGGCTCGATTCCCGCCGGCATCGCTTACAGCCTGTCGGGCCCGAACAACAACATCCTGACACTGTCCGGTTCCGCCTCGGTAGAGGATTACCGAGTCGCCTTGCGTGCGATCACCTATGCCAACACCTCGGAAAATCCCGACACAACGCCTCGTACGCTGACCATTGTGGTCAACGACGGCGAGTACGACAGCAGCGTGGCAACATCCACGGTCGCGGTCGCGGCCATCAATGATGCGCCGGTGCTCGATCTGGATGGCAGCGCGGCCGGAACCGGGTTCTCGAATTACTTCATCCGGGCCGGTGGAAGTTCCAGCGCGGTAAGGATTGCCGATCTCGATGACGTGGTAAGCGATGTGGATAGCGCCAACCTCAGCGGCGCCACGGTCACCCTGACCAATGTGCAAGTCGGCGATGTGCTGGCAGCCGGTACTCTGCCGTCCGGCATCAGCGCGGCAATTGCCGGTAATGTCGTCACGCTATCCGGTTCGGCGAGCGTCGCGGACTACCAGGCGGCGCTGCAGGCGGTCACCTTTACCAATGCCGACCCGGCCGCCAGTCTGACCGCGCGCAATTTCACGGTGACGGTCACCGACGGCGCCCTGGTCAGTAACACGGCGAACGCGACGGTCAATGTCGTCACTTCGGGCGCCCCGATTGCCGCGGCAGCGAGCGCCACGGACAGCGAAGATGCCGTCGCCGGCATTCCGATCACCCTGAATGCCGTCGATCCGAATGGAACGGTCAGCAGCTTCACCGTCAGCAGCCTGCCTGCCAACGGCACGCTGTACACCGATGCGGGAATGACGCAGGCCCTGGCAACCGGTACGCCCTATGCTGCTACTGCCGACAGCCTGACACTGTATTTCCGGCCGAATACCCATTGGGCCGGCAGCACAAGCTTCAATTTCTTCGCCACCGACAACGCGGCAAACGACAGCAGCAGTACGGTGGCCACGCTGAACGTGACCGCCGTGGCCGACGCGCCGACTTTGACCACGGTCAATTCGCTGACGCAGATATTCAACACTACATGGGAGTCCGTGGGTGCGCTGACGCCGACGGCGAACGACAGCAACAACGCGACGCACGCCAAGGGAACGGCCGCAATCGAAGGCTGGTCGCTGACTACCCCCACCGCTGCCGGAGCGGGCGGGGTTGCGGATACGGCGGGAACCGACCAGTTCTATTTCAACGGCGACGGCGACCAGATATTCAATTCGAACACCAGTACCTTGTATACCGCCGCCGGCATGCTCGGCAGCTCCACGGGTACCGACGGCCAGCGCGTGTTCCTGCATCTGGACAACGCCCTGAACGCCGGGGGTTACGAGACGCCGGCGATCACGCGCACCATCAACGTGACCGATACGAGCAAGGTGTATCAACTGGCCCTCAATTACGCTCCGGATGCAGCGCCGACGGCCAATACCGGCTTCCAGGTGCTGGTGGATGGCGTGGTGGTCGGAACCTATACCTCCACGACATCCGCGACCAGTTCGAGCCTGGTGTGGCAGGCGGTGCGCACCGGCTTCAATTTCACGACCACGGGCAGCCATACCATCGCGATTCGCACCACTTCGCCGGAGACCGGCAACGGCGTTGGCGGATATTTCGACGATTTGCGCCTGATCGAAGCCCAGGGTGCGATGCAGGACAACTACCTGAGTCCCAGCTACGGCACGGTGACCCGTATCTCGCTGGCCGGCAAGATCACTGCCGCGCTGGTGGATAGCGACGGTTCCGAAACACTCTCGGTGGTCATCACCAACATGCCGGGCGGATCGCGCATCGTGAATGGCGGCACCACCTACAGTCCGATCAACGGACAGGTGACGGTGCCCTACAGTGCGCTGGCCACCGCCTACCTGATGTTCCCGGAAGATTATTCCGGCAGGGTCGATCTGGGCGTCAATGTGACGGCGACCGAGGGTTCGAACAACTCGACCGCCACCAATTCGCAGACGCTGACCTTCCATATCTTCCAGCAGGGCATGGCGGCCGGCGATCCGCCGCTGCTGGCGGTGGTCAATGACACGACCATCGTCGAGGGCGACTATGCGGTGTTCGACATCCGCCTCGGCGCCCAGCTCAACAGCGATGCGACCGTGGTACTGGAGACCACCAACGGCACCGCGACAGGCGCCGACTACGGCACGGGGCTGCAGTACTCGGTGAACGGCGGCACGACCTGGACCGACTACACCGGGGCCATGGTCATCGCTTCCGGAAAATCCAACATTCTGGTGCGCGCGACGACGACCATCGACGGCAGCATCGAAGGTTCGGAGACCTTCACCCTCAAGGCCACGATTTCTTCCGGGCCGACGCTCAATTCGGTCGCCACCGGCACGGCCACGATTCTCGACCTCGACAGCGCGCCCATCCTGCAGGTACGGCCGGTGGGTCAATGGACTTTCGACGAGGGATTCGGCGTGCCGGCCTTGAACGAGTTCCGCGGCATCGTCGGCACCCTGTCGGATGCCAATACCACCAACGGCAACGCCTCGCCGACCTGGGTCGCCGGCCATGCAGGAACCTCCGCCACCGCCTTGCAGTTCGACGGCAAGGGCGCCTCGCTGTCGGTCGACCCGATCGAGTTGAACCCGATCACGCAGAACGCCACGGTCACCTTCTGGATCAAGACCGCGCAAAACCTCGCGACCGACCCGGGCCAGTTCGGCGGCACCGACATCGGCTGGAACCGGCCTAGCGTCATAGGCTCCGAGCAGAACGGCGCGGTCAACGATGCGCAATGGGGCTGGATCGACAATGCCGGGCATATTGCGTTGAACGTGGGCGATACCGCGGGCGCCAAGAGCACCACGGTCATTGCCGACAACAACTGGCACTTCGTCGCCATGACCCGCAACGCCACCACCGGGCAGACGCAGATGTGGGTCGACGGGGTTCTCGAGAGCACGGTGACCGCAGGCGGCCTCCAGGGGACGATCACCAACGTGTTCGGCATCGGCTTTACAAACGGAGTCAATGCCGACTTTTCGCGCCGGATAGACAACGACAAGTACCTGAATGCCGCCATCGACGATCTGCGGATATACAGCAGCGTCCTTACCAATGAGCAGGTGCGTTCGATCCGGGAGATCGAACTCAATCACCACGATGTCGGTATCGCCAACGACGGCACGAGCTTCCAGTTCGATGTCACGGCGCGCGCCTTCGATACGCTCGTCGTCAAGGGCTTGCAGAGCGGCTGGGTCCTCAGCGACGACAGTGGCCATACCGCCACCAGCACCGGTGTCACCAACATCATCGATATTTCGAACTGGAGCTTCGACAGTCCGTTGACCGTGACCGGGGTGACGGCTGTACAGTCGGCGATGATCGACATCACCGCGACCAACGGCGTTCATCAGATCGATCAGGTTCTCAACCTGGTCAGCATCTCCAGCGCCTACGAGGGGACCGCGGCCGCCAACACCTTCGCCGGTACGGCGAACTCGGACTTTGCGTTCGGTAATTTGGGCGCGGATACCCTGACCGGCGGCACGGGCGACGACCGCCTGGATGGCGGTGCCGGCAACGACAGCCTGAGCGGCGGCGCGGGAAGCGATTACCTTGCCGGCGGGCAGGGCACAGATGTCCTCGATGGCGGCCTGGGGGATCTGGCGACAGACATCTTCGCATGGAAGTTCAACGACGGCGGCGCGGCGGGAGCGCCGGTTACCGATACGGTAACCAACTTCGGCGTTGCCGCCCGTTCCGCGGGCGGGGATGTGCTGGAGCTGCGCGATCTTCTGACGGGCGAGTCGGCAGGCACCCTGCTGGGACAGGACAATCTGGCGGACTTCCTGCATTTTGAAAAGTCCGGCGCCGATACCATCGTGCACATCAGCACGACCGGGGGCTTCGCCGCCGATTCCCACGCCGTTGGCGCGCCGTCTGCCACGGTCATCGGGGCAGAGGATCAGAAGATTCTGCTGTCCGGAGTCGATCTGATCGGTACCTTGACCACCGACCAGCAGGTGATTCAGGACTTGCTGACGAAAGGAAAGCTCAATACCGACTGACGCGGGTTGGCGGCAGTCGACGCTGGTACTACGGCGTCGACTGCAGGGTTTTATGCCGGGTCGGCCGTTGTGGATACTTTCAGTGCAACAACCGGGGTGCGGTCGGGTCTGTCGCCTCGGGGGTGGTCGTGGCGCCGGTCGTCACGCGCAGGTTGAGCCCCCAATCCGCAGCGGCCGCCGCTTCCTGCAGCAGGCGCGCCAGAATATGCACCAGCTTTTCGTCCAGCTCGAGGTTGATGCCCTGACCGTGCTGCGGCAAAAGTGTCAGTGTCTGGGTGTCGCCCGCAAGGGGTTTCACCGTGATGCGGGCGAGGAGGACGGGTTCTTCTCCGAGCGGGAATATCGACCCGTCCTGGTACGCGCTGCCGAAATCCGCCTTGCTGACCGCTTCGCCGTGAGCCAGTTCGGCCAATGTGTTCCTCGTTAGCGGATCGCCGGGCGCTTTGCGGCTGCTGAATGCATCGGCCATTTTCATCAGCATCGGCCACAACAGAGCCAGGTAGCGGCGCGTGATCCAGAACCGGTATTCGGCGTCGTCGCTGCTGCGAACGCGCAGCAGCAGCCTGTCCTGCTCGGAAACAAAGCTGGCGTTGAACTGCTCCAGCCGCGGCGGTTTGCTCATGTCGCCTCCGTCGGGCTGTCCCAAGGAGGCGACAGGCCAAGTAACAGGATGCCGCGCAGCGGCTGAACCATAAGTCGCCCCCTTTCTGACGAAGGGGGCAGGGGGCAGTGGATCATCGTTCGGGCTCGTTGTCGGCGACCTTCACTCCGGGGCCGGTCGCGCCATCGAATCCTACCTCACTCAACAGGGGGAACTCGGATTCGCTCGCCACACCTTCGGCGATGACCAGCAGGCCCATGTTGTGCGCGATCGAGCTGATTCCCTTGCCGAAGGCCTGGTTGCCGGGGTTGGTATCGAGACGGCGGGTAAAGCTGGCATCCACCTTGATGTAGTTCAGCCCGAGATCATGCAACTGCCCGATCTGGCTGAACTGTCGCCCGAAGTGTTCGACCCCCACTTGGCAGCGATAGGTTCCGAGAAGCTTGCACAAACTGCGGAAGGCGTCGACATTCTTCAGGACCCCTGTTTCGGCGACCTCGATCCAGAGCCGGACCGCAGCCTTGCGGTGCGCGGTCAGAAGGGCCTCAAGCTTTTGCTGGAAGCCGGGCGCGGTCAGCGAACTGGCCGACAGGTTGATGCCCAGGCCTTTCAGCGCGGGCTGCTGCTCAAGCTCTGCGAGGCCCAATGCCACTGCCGCCAAATCCAGTTCCGGCGAAAGGCCAAGGCGTTCGGCAACGGGCAGGAAGCGGCCGGCCGGAAGCCACTCGCCCGCCGCGTCGCACTTCAGTCGCAGCGGACATTCGACATGCAGCAACCGGCCCTGCATGTCCACGACCGGAAACGAGACCAGGCGCACCCACTGCCGATCGACCGCCCGGATGATGATCTGCGCCCATTCGTCGGCGCTCATCGGCGTGTCGGCATCGGCCTCGATCGCAGCTTCCCGAATGGCATTGACGCCTTCGGCCTCGGCCGCAATCAGCGCTGCGTCGGTCTGCGACAGAAGCTCGCGCAGTCCGGTGCCCTGTTTGAAGATGCCCATGCCGATATAGGCCGAGGGGCCGCCATCGACAAAGGGAGCCATGGTCTTGATCAAGGCCTGCAGCAGAATCTCCGCATTTGCGCGGGTGGCAATCTGCCCCGGCAGCAGCAGCGCAAAGTCTGCTCCGTTCATGCGTGCAGCGAGGCTTTCCGCATTCGCCGCACAGCCGTCGCCGACTGTCTCGCCAAACCGCCGCAGCATGTCATCCGTGACCTCCCGCCCGTGCCGCTTGTTGATCCCGATCAGATCGGCGACACGAATCAGGAACAGGGTGCCGCCGGTCGAGATCTCGCCTTCCAGCACAGTGCGCAAGCGGGAGATGAAGAATTCACGGTTTGCCAGTCCGGTCAGGCGGTCGCAATTGGCTTCGCGACGCAAGGTCTCCAGTCGCGCCGCCTCCTCCTCGAACATCGCATTGAGTCGCGCGACGGTCGCGTTCATCGCGATCGCGAGTTGCCGCAACTCGGGAACGTCCGGTTCCGGGATGGAAATGAAGCGTCGATCGGTGATCGCCTTCGCCTGGTCGATGACCGCCTGCAGGGGACGGCGCAGACGCCGCAGGATCAGGCTGCCCAGATAGCCGCCGATGATGCTTGCCAGCGTCAGTGCGGCAACCATGGTTTGGGTGCTGGCCCAGAGCGCCTCGTAGGCAAAGCGGCGGTTGCTGACCAGTTCGACGGTGCCGAATTGCTTCCAGCCGCTGGTGATCTGCGCTTCGCCGGGATCGGCGTTGATCGGCACGCGCTCCACGAACCACGCCGGGGCGCCCGGATTCCCTGCCGGGGCTACCAGGTTCACAATTGGTTTGCCCTGCGGGTCGCGAATCCGTATGGATTCGTAATGGCCCCTGTCGAACAGAGCTGCCGCAGTCAGTTCGACCGTTACCGCATCCGGATTCTGCTGGCTCAAGGACAAAGCCAGAGCCGACGCATTGTCTTGATTCTTCATGGTCAATTGCTGTTCGAGATAGGCGCGAGCCGACAGCAGCGAGGCGAGCAGGCTGCCCGCCAGCGCGAGCAGCATGCTGAGGATGATGGCAAGCCATAGTTGGCGATACATGGACATGGCGCTTCCTTCCTTACGTTCCGGTGTCTTGCATGATCAATCGAATCCTTCGTTCCGCGCTCGCTGCAGCAGGTCCTGCCAGCGCGAAAGCTGGCCAGTCCCGGCCGAACCCCTGGCGGCATTACCGGCGACGCCGGTCCAGATGGCCTCGCTGTTGAAGCTGAATACCGGGTGCAGGTCGCCGCGTTGCGAGGCCGGCTTGATTTCGGGACTGAGGCTGTCAAGCACCAGCGGCTCCGCGGTCGGAGTAGGGTAATAGGCCAGTACCATGTGCGCTTGCAGATAGGGACCGTACGGTCCTTTCAGTGTGGCCTTGACGTATACCAGACGCAGTTTGGCCAGCGGGATGCCTGCATCCTTGAGCGAGTAATACTTGATGATCGCCAAATCCTCGCAGTCGCCACGTCCCTGGCCGATGGCTTCCAGGGGGGTGGTCCAATAGTCGCTCCGGTTCCAGACCGACATGTCGTCCTCGAACGCGATATGTCGATTGACGAAGTCGTTGACCTTCTTCAGCTTTGCGTTTTCGTTCAGCGACCTGGATCCGGCGAGCATCTCGTGCCAGTCGCGCAGCAGAGATACCCGCGTCGGGCCAAAGCGTGTCTTGAGTCGTTCCTGCAGGCGATCGAAGTCATAGGCGGCGACGGCCGACACGGTCAAAGCAGCTGCCAGGTATGGCAAGACGCAGCGATACCAAGGCATAGGCCGGAAGTGGGCAGGTTTGTGGGTTATGATTCGCCGCTTGCGAAGAGAATGCTGCTAACTATAATCGCATGACTCGAGTCATGCATTGGGATTGAAATTACCGGGATGGGAGTGTCACAGAAGGCCCTTTTGCTGGCGGTCGCCTTGCTTTTCCTTCGGGCGGAGGAATCGGCCGCGGCACCCGCTGCTCATTTGACTCTGAGGGAGGTCGCGCAGAAGGTTGTGCTGACCAACCCCGAAGTGCTGTCGAAATGGCATGCGTTCAAGGCGGCGGGTGGCGACGTCGACGTGGCGCGGGCGGGGTTTTTCCCTCGCCTCGATTACAGCACCGCGGCGGCCAGGGAAAAGCTGAGGCAGCCCGGGGTTGCCGATCGTGACTACAACCGCAACGGCTACACGCTGACGCTGAACCAGATGTTGTACGACGGCTTCGCGACGTCGAGCGACGTCAAGCGCCTGGACAAGGCACGACTCACGCGCTATTTCGAGCTGCTCGACGCGGCGGAAAATGCCGCACTGGAGGCCGGGCGCGTGTATTACGACGTGATTCGCTATCGTCAGTTGATGTTTCTGGCCGAGAACAACTTCATCGAGCATCGCGCCAGCTATGAACAGTTGCTCCGCCGGGCGCAGGCCGGCGCCGGACGGCGGGTGGATGTGGAGCACGCCGCGGGACGTCTGGCGCTGGCCGAATTGAATCTGACCACCGAGGCGGCCAATCTGCACGACGTGATGGCGCGCTTCCTGCGTCTGGTCGGCGACCGGCCACCGCCGGTGATGTTCGGGCCGGCCCGTTTGGGAGCCGACTATCCCGCCAGCGAGCAGGAGGCCCTGAAAGCGACATTCAAGACCAATCCGGCCCTGCGCGCGTCGCTGGAAAACGTCGAATCGGCCCAGCACGATGTCGAGCTTCGCCGCAGCGCGTTTCATCCCAAGCTCGACCTGCGCGTGCGCAACGAGAATACCGGCAACTATCAGGGCGTGACCGGTAGCCGGGAGAACAATGTCGCCGAAGTCGTCCTCAGTTACAACCTGTTCAACGGCGGTGCCGACATGGCGCGCCAGCGGGCCTATGCCGATCGCAAGAGTCTGGCGGTGGACCTGCGCGACAAGTCGTGTCGCGACGTTCGGCAGACGACGTCGATCGCCTACAACGATGTGCTGCGATTGAGATCCCAACTGGCCAACCTCGATCTTCAGGTCAGTTCGATCGAAAAGACCCGCGATGCCTACAAGGCCCAGTTCAACATCGGCCAGCGCTCGCTGCTCGACTTGCTGGATACCGAGAATGAACTCCTCAACGCCCGTCGCACCGCCGTCAATGCCGATGCGGATCTGGCGCTCGCGTATTTGCGTACCCAGGCCGGAATCGGTCGCCTGCTCCAGTTTCTCGGATTGAAGCGGATCGATAACGAGGAGGCGCCGGATGCCAGCGAACTGACGCCAGTTGTCGAGTCGGATATTTGTCCCCCGGAGGCGCCCAAAAACTATCTGGTCGATCTCGACGCGCTGACGGTGCGGGCGCTGGCGTTGCTGGATGCTTCTGGCCCAGCCGGTGATGCGACCGGGGTTCCGCGTCCAGTTGCGCCGCCGCCATTGCCGGTTGCACCGTCTGTAGCGCCCGCTGTTCCGTCATCCCGCAACGCGCCAGTTCCGCTTTCCTATCCGCCGCCGATGCCCCCCCGAACTCAGGGCTCGTCGGCACAAGCAGTATCACCGCTCGTTCTGTCGTCCCTGGTGCTGGGTGCGCCGCCGAAGGAATCGGAGGCATCGAGGCCGCCGCCGGCGACACTCGAAGTGCCGATGCCGCCTTTGGCAGCCTCGACTGCGCTGGGACTCGCATCTGCCGAGACGATGCCGCCGATGGCTGGTGAGGGGAAGAAGACGGCTCCTGCGCCATCGCAGGGGCGGATACTCACCGATCGGGTCAAGGCTTGGGCCGCCGCCTGGTCGGCCAAGGCCTATGCCGCCTACACCGGTTTCTATGCGCCGTCCTTTGTGCCGGCTGATGGGTCGAGTCGGGCGAGTTGGGAGAAACAGCGGGCCCAGCGGCTCGCCAAGCCGGATCGGGTTCAAGTCGAGGTGCGGAACTTCCGCCTGAATGAGGTGGCAAAGGACGTCTTTATCGCCGAGTTCGAGCAGCGCTACAGTTCCGACAGTTACAGCGATACGACGATAAAGGCCCTGCGCTGGGTCAAGCTGGGCGGCGAGTGGCTGATCGAGCGGGAGGCCATGCAGTCGCTTTCTTCGCGTGCCGCAGATCGGCACAGGTCCGGGAAATGAGCATCGTGGGCCGGTGGCGTCTTGTCATTGCCGTGCTGGCATTGCTGGGGTCGGCCCCGGCGGCTTGGGCGCAAGCCTACAGCGGCTCGACCTTGGAGAAGATTCGCGAGTACGGTGCGATCTATGTCGGCCATCGCGAGGCTTCGATTCCCTTTTCCTACCTCGTAGGCGACGAAGTGGTGGGCTACTCGAAGGAACTATGCGACCGGATCGTCGATGCCATCAAGGATGAACTCGACGATCCCACCGTGAAAGTCGTGTGGGTACCGGTAACGAGTTCTTCGCGCCTCTTGATGCTGATGACCGGCGCCATCGATCTCGAATGCGGCTCAACGACGAATACGAAAATACGCCAGCAACAGGTTGCCTTCGGGGTCACGACTTTTGTGTCGGGAGTCAAGGCGCTGACGCGCAGGGACACTGGCATCGAGCGGATTGCCGGACTGGATGGCAAGGTGGTGGTGACCACGGCAGGTACGATCACTGAGCGTCTCGTCAAGACAGCACTGGCAGCGCGCAATGTCTCGGCGCGGCCCAAGAACGCACGGACCCATACCGAATCATTTGCCATGGTGGTGTCGCGGCAGGCCGATGCTTTTGTGCTGGACGATGCCCTTCTCGCGGGCTTGCTGGCGGATTCCCCCGACAGGGACAAGCTGAAGCTGCTGGACGAGAACTTCGGCTTCGAACCCTATGGCATCGCCCTGCGCAAGGGCGATCCGGAATTCAAGAAACTGGTGGACACCACGCTGATCGGGATGATGAAAAGCGGAGAGATCGAGAAGCTCTACAACAAGTGGTTCATGTCGCCGATTCCTCCGAAAAACACCAGCTTGCGGATCCCGATGAGCGACATGCTCAAGCAATTGTTGAGCAACCCCAGCGACAGCGGAATATAGAGCCACGGCATTCGATGGCGGGAGCATCGGATGAAATGCTTCCCCGGCTCCGTGCAACGCCGAAACTGATTGACCGCCGGCGCGATTCGGGTAAAATTCGCGCCTCTTTTGCAGGCAGCAGGCGCGTAGCTCAGCTGGTTAGAGCACCACCTTGACATGGTGGGGGTCGTTGGTTCGAGTCCAATCGCGCCTACCAACACCACAAAACGGCCGCAGGACAATTCCTGCGGCCGTTTTGTTTTTTCAGTCGTCGATCCGGCTGTGCCACCAGAGACGGAAGTCGCGACAGAGCCCGCTGCCATCGAATTCGACCACGGCGATACCGTCCAGCGCCAGGCGCGGCAAGGGATCGCCGGCTTTGCGGGCGAGCATGTTGGTTCCGGTCGATGCTGCCCACATTTTGAACATGTCTTCGGACGTTACCTGATAGGTGGTGTGCCAGTGGGCGATGCCCCCGGTGGCGTGGCGCTGCAGGACTTCGTAGGTGAGCTCGATGTCGGTCTGCAGCTTGGTTCGCTGCCAGTATTGCTTGATCGCCTCGTGCCCCTGCTGGACGGCAAACGGGGTGTTGCGATAGGTGCCATCAGGTGTGAACAGCGATGCCAGAAGGTTCTCGTCGCTGGCTTCCCAGGCGCGCTTGTAGTTTTCCATGAATCCGTCGATATCCATAACTCCTCCTGTTTGCTTGCAATGAGGGCGGAATCATGCCGTAAGGCAATGAAGCGCTGTGATAAAATTTCAGCAATCTGAAAGCAGGGCGCACCGCGTGATTCCCGCGTGAACCGTGCGCCCTGTTGCTTTTCTGGAGCAAGCGAAAATGCCGGTGATCACCCTGCCCGATGGATCGAAACGCGAATATCCGCAAGCGTTGACGGTAGCCGAGGTCGCAAGCTCGATCGGCGCCGGCCTGGCCAAGGCGGCACTGGCCGGTCGCGTCGATGGCGCGCTGGTCGATACCTCGTTCCTGATCGAGCGCGACGCGCAGGTTGCCATCGTCACCGAGAAGGATGCCGATGGCCTCGATATCATTCGCCATTCGACCTCGCATCTGCTCGCCTATGCGGTGAAGGAGCTGTTCCCCGAGGCGCAGGTGACCATCGGCCCGGTGATCGACAACGGCTTCTACTACGATTTTGCCTACAAGCGGCCCTTTACGCCGGAAGACCTCGAAGCCATCGAAAAACGCATGGCCGAACTGGCGAAGAAGGATATTCCGGTCAGTCGCGAGGTCTGGCCGCGTGACAAGGCGGTGGAATTTTTCAAGTCCATCGGGGAGCACTACAAGGCGGAGCTGATCGCGGCCATCCCGCAGGGCGAAGATGTGTCGCTGTATCGCGAGGGCGATTTCATCGACCTTTGCCGCGGCCCCCACGTTCCCTCCACCGGCAAGCTCAAGGTCTTCAAGTTGATGAAGGTCGCTGGCGCCTACTGGCGTGGCGACCAAAAGAATGAGCAGTTGCAGCGCATCTACGGCACCGCCTGGGCGAAAAAGGATGAGCTGGACGCCTACCTCCACATGCTGGAGGAGGCCGAGAAGCGCGATCATCGCAAACTCGGCCGGCAACTCGACCTGTTCCACCTGCAGGAGGAAGCTCCGGGTCTCGTGTTCTGGCATCCCCATGGATGGACCGTATGGCAGGAGGTCGAGCAGTACATGCGTCGCGTCTATCGCAACAACGGCTACCAGGAAGTGCGTTGCCCGCAGATTCTCGACCGCAGCCTGTGGGAGCGCTCCGGGCACTGGGAGCATTACAGCCACAACATGTTCACCACGTCGTCGGAGAATCGCGACTACGCGGTGAAGCCGATGAACTGCCCTGGGCATGTACAAATCTTCAATACCGACGTGCGCTCCTACCGCGACCTGCCGCTGCGCTACGGCGAGTTCGGATCCTGTCATCGCAACGAACCCTCGGGCGCGCTGCATGGCGTGATGCGCGTACGTGGCTTTACGCAGGACGACGGGCATATTTTCTGCACCGAAGACCAGATCCAGGCCGAGGTCACCGCCTTCAACGATCTGGTACGAGTGGTCTATGCGGATTTCGGCTTCCATGAAGTCGCCGTCAAGCTGGCGCTGCGCCCGGACAGCCGGGTGGGTGCGGACCATTTGTGGGACAAGGCCGAAGACGCCTTGCGCGCGGCGCTGACTGCCAGCGGCCTGGCGTGGGAAGAACTGCCGGGCGAGGGCGCCTTTTACGGACCCAAGATCGAATTCCACATAAAGGATGCCATCGGCCGCTCCTGGCAATGCGGCACCGTGCAGGTCGATTTCTCGATGCCCGAGCGTCTCGGCGCCGAGTTTGTCGGCGAGGACAACGCCCGGCACACGCCCGTGATGCTGCATCGCGCGATCCTCGGTTCGCTGGAGCGATTCATCGGCATCCTGGTGGAAAACCATGCCGGTGCCTTTCCGCTCTGGCTGGCACCGGTGCAGGTGGTGGTCATGAATATCTCCGAAGCGCAGACCGATTACGCCGAAAATGTGGCGAAAATGCTGCGCGAAGCCGGCCTGCGCGTCGAGAGCGATTTGCGCGGAGAGAAAATAAACTATAAAATACGCGAACATAGCTTGTTGAAGCGGCCTTATATCGTTGTTGTTGGCGATAAGGAAAAGGCCGCTGGGTTGGTCGCTTTACGTGCCCGCGGCAATCAGGATCTCGGGCAGATGTCCCCCCAGGCCTTGATCGAGCGTCTGTTGCATGAGATATGCACCAGAAGCGCAACGGTCTGATTTTTTGAATTTTTTGGAGATTTGAACCATCGCTCAGGATAAATCGCAGCGTCTCAACGAGGAGATCACCACCCCCGAGGTTCGTCTGGTCGGGGAAGACGGAGAACAACTGGGCATTGTCCCGATTCGTCAGGCGCTGGCGCTGGCTGAAGAAGCCGGTGTGGATCTGGTGGAAATCGCTCCAACCGCTGTGCCGCCTGTCTGCAAGATCATGGACATCGGCAAGTTCAAGTATCAGGAAGCAAAGCGCCAGCACGAGGCCAAGCTGAAGCAGAAGCAGGTGGTGGTGAAGGAAGTCAAGTTTCGTCCGGGTACGGACGAGAACGATTACCAGATCAAGCTGCGCAATGTGATCAAGTTTCTGAGCGAAGGCGACAAGGCAAAAATCACCTTGCGTTTCCGCGGACGTGAAATGGCGCACCAGGAAATCGGCATGCGCATGCTGGAAAGAATCAAGGCGGACCTCGAGCAGCAGGCGATGGTCGAGCAGTGGCCGAAGATGGAAGGACGTCAGCTCATCATGGTGCTGGCCGCTTCCAAGAAAAAGCCGCACTGAGCAATTAGGAATTTGTTCCGCATGCCCGGCATGCGGAAACAAGAAGTGGTTGCGGGTCACCAAGCGTTTCCGAGGCGGAAACCACCTGGCAGCCATGTAATAGGGAGAATCTTCGATGCCGAAGATGAAGACCAAGAGCGGTGCCAAGAAGCGCTTTGTCGTGCGCGCTTCCGGCGGCATCAAGCGGGGTAGCGCTTTCAAGCGCCACATCCTGACCAAGAAAACCACCAAGAGCAAGCGCCAGTTGCGCGGCGTGCACGCCGTGCACGCCTCGGACGTCAAGTCCGTGCGCGCCATGCTGCCCAACGCTTAAGGAGAGGCACCATGCCAAGAGTAAAACGTGGTGTAACGGCGCGCGCGCGCCACAAGAAGGTTCTCGACCAGGCCAAGGGTTACCGCGGCCGTCGCAGCAAGGTCTACCGTATCGCCAAAGAGGCGGTGATGAAGGCTGGGCAATATGCCTATCGCGACCGTCGTCAGCGCAAGCGGCAGTTCCGTGTTCTGTGGATCGCCCGTATCAATGCGGCGGCCCGCGAACTGGGCATGAAGTACAGCACTTTCATGAACGGCCTGAAGAAGGCTTCGATTGAGGTTGATCGCAAGGTGCTGGCCGACCTCGCGGTGTTCGACAAGCCGGCATTCGCCGCCCTGGCCGAACAGGCCAAGGCCAAGCTGACGGCCTGAGGCTGGCTGTACCCGGAGAAGGAGGCCCAGGGTTGTTCGGGGTCTCCTTTTTTATTGCTGTCATTTTGTTCTGATCAATGGATAACCTGGATCAACTCGTAGCTTCTGCGACGTCCGACTTCGCCGCCGCCGCCGAGTCGGCCAAGCTGGAAGACGCCAAGGCGCGCTATCTGGGCAAGGAAGGCTCGCTCACGGCGCTGCTCAAGGGTCTCGGCAAACTGCCGGCGGAAGAGCGCAAGAGCGCCGGAGCGGCGATCAACATCGCCAAGGAGCGTATAGAGTCGGCGCTGGCGACACGGCGCGAGGCCTTGAAGAACGCCCAGCTCGAAGCCCAACTGGCGACCGAGGCGCTCGACGTCACGCTGCCCGGCCGTGGCTTGCCGCGCGGCAGCCTGCATCCGGTCACCATCAGTCTGGACCGCATCGAACAGTTGTTCCGTTCGATCGGATTCGACGTGGCCGACGGCCCCGAGATCGAGACCGATTGGCACAACTTTACCGCGCTGAACACGCCCGAGAATCATCCGGCGCGTTCCATGCACGACACGTTTTATCTGCAGGGCGAGGACGGCAAGGTGCAGGAGGACGTGCTGCTGCGCACCCACACCAGCCCGGTGCAGATCCGTTCCATGCTGGCGCATACGGAACGCTACAAGCATCTGGCAACGCTGCCCGAGCTGCGTGTGATCTGTCCCGGCCGCGTCTATCGCGTCGATTCCGATGCCACGCATTCGCCGATGTTTCATCAGGTCGAAGGCCTCTGGGTAGGGGAGAGCGTCAGCTTTGCCGACCTCAAGGGCGTTGTTGCGGATTTCCTGCGGCGCTTCTTCGAATCCGACGATCTCAAGGTGCGTTTCCGCCCCTCCTTCTTTCCGTTCACCGAACCCTCGGCGGAAATCGACGTCGCCTTCATGGGCGGCGCACTGGAAGGCCGCTGGCTGGAAATCGCCGGTTGCGGCATGGTCCATCCCAATGTAATGCGCTTCGGCGGCTTCGATCCGGAAAAGTACACCGGTTTCGCCTTCGGCATGGGGCCGGACCGGCTGACCATGCTGCGTTACTCGATCCCCGATCTGCGCCTGTTCTTCGAAGGCGACCTGCGTTTCCTGGCGCAATTCAACTGACATGCAATTCTCCGAATCCTGGCTGCGCAGCCTCTGCAATCCCTCCTTGTCGAGCGAGGAACTCTGCCATGTATTGACCATGGCGGGCCTCGAAGTCGAGGAGCGCCGTCCCGCCGGCGCCGACTTTTCGAATGTCGTCGTCGCCGAAGTTCTGAGCGTCGATATGCACCCCGATGCGGACAAGCTCAAGCTCTGTTCCGTGAATGTCGGCGAAGCCGCTCCGCTGCAGATCGTCTGCGGCGCACCGAATGTCGCTGCGGGCATGAAGGTTCCGTGCGCGCGGGTCGGCGCTAGGCTGCCGGGCATCGAGATCAAAAAGGCCAAGGTGCGAGGCATCGAGAGCTCCGGCATGCTGTGCTCGGCACGCGAACTCGGCCTGTCCGACGATCATGGCGGCCTGCTGCCGCTGGCTGCCGATGCGAAAGTCGGCGAGGATATCCGCCGCCATCTGGACCTCGACGATCACCTGATCACCCTCAAGCTCACGCCGAACCGTGCCGACTGTTTGTCGCTGCTCGGCATCGCGCGCGAACTGTCGGCGCTGACCGGTGCGCCGCTGCTGGTGCCCGAGGTCAAGCCGGTTGCGGCGACCGTGACCGACACGCGCCAGGTGGTGCTCGATGCCCCCGCTTCATGCTCGCGTTACTGCGGCCGCATCATCCGCGGCGTCAATGCCCGCGCCGCGACGCCGGAATGGATGAAGCGGCGCATCGAGCGCAGCGGCATCCGCTCGATCTCCTTCCTGGTCGATGTCACCAACTACGTGATGCTCGAACTCGGCCAGCCGCTGCACGCCTTCGACGATGCGGAACTCTCGGGCTCGATCCATGTGCGCCTGCCCAAACCCGGCGAGCAGCTGCTGCTGCTGAACGAACAGACCGTGACGCCGTCGGCCGACACCGCACTGATCGCCGACGACGAGAAGCCGCTGGCGATGGCCGGCGTCATGGGCGGTGAACATTCGGGTATTGGTGACCAGACCAAAGACCTGTTCCTCGAAAGCGCCTTTTTCCCGCCCGCGGCGATCGCCGGCAAGGCCCGCGCACTGGGCTTCAGCTCGGACGCGTCGCACCGCTACGAGCGCGGCGTCGATTTCGAACTGCAGCGCAAGGCCATCGAACGCGCGACGCAACTGATCGTCGAGACTTGCGGCGGCCAGCCCGGTCCGGTTACGGAAGCGGTTTCCGCCGCGCATCTGCCCTCGCGCAAGCCGGTGCGCCTGCGCACGGCGCGCGCGGCAAGGGTGCTCGGCATCAGCCTTGGCGTGGAACGTATCGAAGGCATGCTCAGGGGCCTGGGTCTTGCGCTGGAGCGACAGGGCGATGATTTCCTCGTCACGCCGCCGTCATTCCGCTTCGACATCGAAATCGAGGAAGACCTGATCGAGGAAATCGCCCGCATTCATGGCTACGACAACGTGCCGTCGCGGCCGCCGGTGGCCCTGATGGCCATGATGCCGGCGACCGAGACGAGCCGCCGGCCGATGGTTCTGCGTCGCCTGGTCGCCGAGCGCGACTATCACGAGGTGGTGACCTACAGCTTCGTCGATGCCGCGTGGGAGGCCGATTTTGCAGCTAACGCGGCGCCCGTCGTACTCGCCAATCCGATTGCCAGCCAGATGGGCGTGATGCGTTCCTCTCTGATCGGCGGGCTGGTCGGAACCCTGGTCGCCAATCGCAAACGGCAGACGGAACGGGTCCGCATCTTCGAACTGGGCCGTTGCTTCAAGCGCGACGCGGCTGCCGGCCCGGTTCCGGGCTTCGCCCAGCCGTTGCGCCTGGGCGGCCTTGCCGCAGGTCCGGCTGTGCCCGAACAATGGGGCGCACCGGCCAGCCGCGTGGATTTCTACGACGTCAAGGGCGACGTCGAGGCCCTGTTCGCGCCGCACCGCCTGGAGTTCAGCCAGGCGGAGCATCCGGCCCTGCATCCCGGTCGCTGCGCCGCGGTGGGCCTCGATGGCCGGCCGGTGGGTATAGTCGGCGAACTGCATCCGCGCTGGGTGCAGAAATACGAGCTGGGTACCGCTCCTGTAGTCTTCGAACTCGAATTGGCCGACTTGCTGGCAACGCCTTTCCCCGACTATGTCGAGGTTTCCCGCTTCCCGGCGGTGGTCCGCGACCTGGCCCTGGTGGTACCGCAGGTCCAGACACTGGCCCCCTTGCTGGCGGCCCTGCGTGCCGCCGCGCCGGCCATCGTGCGTGATGTGGCATTGTTCGATGTGTATCAGGGTAAGGGGCTGGCGGAAAACGAAAAGAGCCTTGCGTTTCGTATAGTTATACAAGATACTCAACGTACTCTCGAGGATGCGGAAGTCGAGGCGGTGATCGCCAATCTGCTGGCAATCGCCCGCCGCGACTTCAAGGCGTCGTTGCGCGGATAGATGCAGTCGGAGCTGATATGACATTGACCAAGGCGGAACTCGCCGATCTGCTGTTCGAAAAAGTCGGCCTCAACAAGCGTGAGGCGAAGGATATGGTCGAAGCCTTCTTCGACGAAGTGCGCCTCGCGCTGGAGAAGGGCGACAGCGTGAAGCTTTCCGGTTTCGGCAATTTCCAGTTGCGCGAGAAGCCGCAGCGTCCCGGACGCAATCCCAAGACCGGCGAGGAGATCCCGATCACGGCTCGCCGCGTCGTCACCTTTCACGCCAGCCAGAAACTGAAGGCAGCGGTGGAGGCTTTCCCACGTGACAGCGGCCAGCCATAGCCGGGACGAACTTCCCTCGATTCCCGCCAAGCGCTACTTCACCATCGGTGAAGTGAGCGAGTTGTGCGGGGTCAAGCCGCACGTCCTGCGCTACTGGGAGCAGGAATTCACGCAACTGCGGCCCGTCAAGCGGCGCGGCAACCGTCGCTACTACCAACATCATGAAGTCCTGCTGGTGCGGCGCATCCGCGAACTGCTGTATCAGGAAGGCTTCACCATCAGCGGTGCGCGCAACCGTCTCGAGGACGCCCCCGGCAAACCCCATGAAGTGGCGGAGCCCGCGCCCAAAGCGGGGCAGGCATCACTGCGTGCCGAAATCGCTTCCATCATCGAATTCCTCGGTGTCGCCTGACGCCGGCCGGCGAAGTGGAATTCCCGGCGCGTGCCGTGCATGTCGGGAATTGCGCTTCGCGTGCCGACATAGCGTCGACGGGCGTTTCCTTTGTTATAATTCGGCCCGTCGGGGCGTGGCGCAGTCTGGTAGCGCACTTGCATGGGGTGCAAGGGGTCGCGAGTTCGAATCCCGCCGCCCCGACCAGTAATACCAAGGGTTTCCGGTTAATCGCCGGAAACCCTTTTTCTTGGCGGCATGACCGCCATTCCGGTTTTCTTTCTCACTCACGTTTGCGCGTATGACGAATCAAACCAAGTTCTGCTACCACTGCGGCGCCCATCACCCGGTCGAGGAGATGCGCCAGATCGAAACCAAGGCCGGCAAGCGCTGGCGCTGCGTCCGCAGCATACAGGCCACGCAGAAAACCAAGGAGGCGCGCGATGCCTTCGGCCGCGAGGTATCGGCGATGAATACGGCGGAAGCCCGGAGCCATGCGCGGCGCATGAACGAACTTCGCCAGGACAAGTGACGGCGCGGCGCGTCGGCTGACAGTCTCCGGCCTTGAACGAGTTCATGGCCGTTTGGGAAGTCGAAACAAAAGGACATTCCCTGTCAATTTCCCGATTACAGCGCGGCAATCCCGGGCGCAGGATGATGGAAACCCGAGTCTCAAGAGGATATTTCCAATGCGCATCGAATCCGTCGAACTGGTCGCCCTGCCCAACGCGCCTGCCTGGCAGGAAAAAATCTACCGGGCACATCTGGATACCGGCGAGGACATGGATCTGTTCCAGCAGCACTGGGACGTGCCCCTGCCGCCGGAAAGTTTGGTCGGCCTCACCGTCGAAGAGGCCCGCCAAAAACGCAACGAACGGATGTTTGCCATTGCCTCCGGGAATCACTGACGCCGGTTCGCGCTTTCAGCCGGGCAGCTTGAACGGCAGGTGGCTTGCGGTTTCCGCCGCATAGTCCTGCATTGCCGAGTCTTCGCGCGCTATGAAGTCGGTCACGGTGCGGCGCATGGCGGGATCGGCAATCCAGAAGGCCGACCATGTCGGTACGGGTTCGAAGCCGCGGGCCAATTTGTGTTCGCCTTGGGCGCCGGGCTCGAAACCTTGCAGGCCATGGCGGATGCAGTACTCGATACCCTGGTAGTAGCAAAGCTCGAAGTGCAGGCCTGGCATTTCGATTTCAGTGCCCCAATGGCGGCCATAAAGCGTGCGGGCGTCGCGGTAGCAGATGGCCGAAGCGACCGGCGTGTCGTTCATGAAGGCGATGAAGACCACCAGCTGCCGGGCGAGCAGGGCCCCCGCTTCGATGAAGAACTCCACCGGAAAGGCGGGATGATTGCCATAGCGGGCGAAGGTTTCGCGATATTGGCGGTGGATGACATGCCAAAGGAATGAATCGATCTCGTCGCCGTGCCGGGCTTCCAGCCGCAGGCCGGATTCGCGCACGGAGCGGCGCTCGCGTTTGAGCTTCTTGCGCTTGTCGGCGGTGAAGCCGGCGAGGAAGTCGTCGAAATCGCCGTAGCCCCGGTTGAACCAGTGGAATTGCACGCCGCGCCGCATCAGCAGCCCGGCCGCGGCGAGCAGGGAGCGATCCTCCTCTTCGACGAACAGGCATTGCCATGAAGAGGCGCCTAAGCGGCGGGTAACGTCGAGCGCGGCCTCGATCAGCGCGGTCGCCACGGTGTCCCGTTCGATGCCCTGCCTCACCAGCAGGCGGGGTCCCGGCGACGGGGTGTAGGGTATGCCGCTGACCAGCTTCGGGTAATAGTCGAGTCCGGCGCGCTGCCAGGCCGAGGGCCAGTTCCAGTCGCGCGAGAAGTCGCCGAAGGAATGGGTGCGCAGGTAAAGCGGCAGCAGTCCGACCAGCAGGCCGCCTTCGTAGAGCGCCAGATGCTGCGCCTGCCAGCCCATCGCCGTGCCGCTGGCGTCGACTCTCTCGGCGGTGCCGAGGAAAGCCCGGCTGGCGAACGGGTCGTCGCCGCGGTCGAGGAGCTTCCAGTCGGCTTCGGGAATATCGGCAGCGGCGCTGTGCAGGGCTGTTTCCATTGCCCGCAATGCTACCCCGAGCCCGGACCGTCCGAGCGTTGCGATCGCCCGGATCGCCGATCGCCGCACACGGGATTGAGGCGTAGTTCCGTTCTTATCCTGCCATCGGCAGGGGCTGCGATGGGCTAAAATGGGCACCAGCTATTTGATCCTCGCGACTCGGACCCCATGCGCATATTGCTCAGCAACGACGACGGCTATTTCGCGCCGGGGCTCGCCCAACTCGCGACCAGCCTTGCCGGTCTCGGCGACATCACGGTGGTGGCGCCGGAGCGCAATCGCAGCGGGGCGAGCAACTCGCTGACGCTGGATCGGCCGCTCTACCTGCGCAAGGCGGCGAATGGATTCATGTATGTCAGCGGCACGCCGACCGATTGCGTGCATCTGGCGGTGACCGGCGTGCTGGATCATCAGCCGGACATGGTGGTGTCGGGCATCAATCTCGGCGCCAACATGGGCGACGACACGATCTACTCCGGTACAGTCGCGGCGGCCACCGAAGGTTATCTGCTCGGCGTGCCGTCGATCGCGATTTCGCTGGGCAGCTTCGAGGGGCGGAATTTCGCTACCGCCGGGCGCGTGGCCGCCGAACTGGTGCAGCGCTTCAACCGGACGCCGTTCGTCGAGCCGGTTCTGCTGAACGTCAACGTGCCGGATATTCCCTACGAGGATCTGCGCGGAATTCAAGTCACGCGCCTGGGACGCCGCCACAAGGCGGAACCGGCGGTGAAGTCGGTCAGCCCCCGCGGCGACACGGTGTACTGGATCGGCGCCGCCGGCCCGGCCGCCGATGCCGGCGAAGGCACGGATTTCCATGCCGTGGAGCATGGCTGGGTGTCGGTCACGCCGCTGCAGATCGATCTCACCCATGGCGCGCAGCTGGCTGGCGTGCGCAGCTGGATTGCCGCGGACCAATGAACGCCGCCGCGCTTACCGGCATCGGCATGACATCGCAGCGCACGCGCTCGCGCATGGTCGAGCGCCTGCGTGCGCAAGGCATCAGCGATGCGCGTGTGCTGCATGCGATGGGTCTGGTGCCGCGCCATATCTTCATCGAGCAGGCACTGGCGAATCGCGCCTACGACGACACGGCCCTGCCGCTCGGCTTCGGGCAGACCATTTCGCAGCCTTATGTGGTGGCGCGCATGATCGAGATCCTGATCGCCGGGCGTGAACTGGGCAAGACGCTGGAGATCGGTGCCGGCTGCGGCTACCAGGCGGCGATCCTCGGCGTGCTGTCGAAGCAGGTCTTCGCCGTCGAGCGCATTGCGCCCTTGTTGACGCGGGCGCGGGGCAATCTGAAACAGCTCAAGCTGTCGCATATCCGCCTCAAGCACGCCGACGGCAACCTCGGACTGCCGGAAGCCGCGCCGTTTGATACCATCATATTGGCGGCGGCGGCGGCGGCAATACCGCAGACCCTGCTGGCGCAACTGGCGCCGGGCGGCCGGCTGGTGATGCCGCTGGGCGGCGCGGAACAGGTGATCAGCCTGGTGGAGCGCAGCGCGAGCGGCTTTGTGGAAACTCGATTCGATGCGGTGCGCTTCGTGCCGCTGTTGCCGGGGGTGGAATGAGCGCTGCGCGTCTGATTCTCGCTTTGCTGCTGCCGATCATCGGCGGCTGCGCCAGCCATGCCCCCGTTCCGGTGGAAGATCGCGGCGCCGCGCCGGCAGCGGCCAGACCGCAGGCCGCGGCGGCGAAAGCTGCGGCGACGCCAGCCGGCTCGCATGCCGCCTATCACACCGTCAAGAAGGGCGAGACGCTTTACAGCATCGCACTCGACAACGGCCAGGACTACAAGGACGTGGCCGCCTGGAACAGTCTCGACAATCCCAACCGGATCAAGGTCGGTCAGCAGTTGCGCGTTTCGCCGCCCGACAATGGCGCACCGGTGGCCGTGGCGAAGCCGGTGAGTTTCGGCGGGCCGGTAGAGATCAAGCCGGCTCCTGCGTCATCGGCAGCGCAGACGGCCGCGCCAGTCAGCGCAAATACCGAAACCCTCAAGCGCGAACCGAAGGGCGGCAAGCTCGCCTATTCCGACGAGGCGCTGGCGAAAGCGCAGCAGGTGGAGTCGGCCGAGAAGCCGGCGGAAATCAAACCCGAGCTCAAGCCCGCGGAAGCCGCCCCCGCCGAGAAGTCGCCGGTTGCCGGCGATGATGTCGATTGGATGTGGCCGGCCGGTGGCAAGTTGCTCGCACCGTTTGCCGAGAGCGGCGGCAAGGGCGTCGACATCGCCGGCAAGGCCGGAGATCCCGTGCTGGCAGCGGCAAGCGGAACGGTCTCGTATGCCGGCGCCGGCTTGCGCGGCTACGGCAATCTCGTCGTGTTGCGTCACAACGCGACGTATCTTTCCGTTTATGCCCACAACAGCAAGATCCTGGTCAAGGAAAAGCAGACCGTCACCAAGGGCCAGAAAATTGCCGAAATGGGCAGCACCGACGCCGAAAGTCCGCGCCTGCATTTCGAGATCCGCCGCCAGGGCAAACCGGCCGACCCGCAGAAGTTTCTGCCCGCCCGCTGATCTGCAATGGGCGGCGACGCTTTTCTCCCGGAGCGCGAAGATGCCGAGGCCGGTCCGGACTCGCACGAGTCCGGTTTCATCGAAGACATCACGCAGGTCTATCTGCACGAGATCGGCGCCACGCCACTCTTGACCGCCACCGAGGAAATCCGGCTTTCGCGTGCCGCCCGTGATGGCGACTTCGTTGCGCGCCAGCACATGATCGAGGCCAATCTGCGACTGGTGGTCAGCATCGCGCGCCACTACCAGCATCGCGGCCTGCCGCTCGACGACCTGATAGAGGAGGGCAATCTCGGCCTGATTCATGCGCTGGAAAAGTTCGATCCCGAGCGCGGCTTCCGCTTCTCCACCTACGCCACCTGGTGGGTGCGCCAGCATGTCGAACGCGCGATCATGAACCAGTCGCGTACCGTGCGCCTGCCGATCTACGTGATCAAGGAACTCAACATCGTGCTGCGCGCGATGCGCCAGCTCGACCGCGAGCGCGGCGCGCAGGACGACCCGCCCGGCGCCATGCTCGACGATGTGGCACGCCTGCTCGATCGTCCCGTGGAGGAGATCCGCCAGTTGCTGATGCTCAACGAGCGCTCCGCTTCGCTCGATTCGCCGCTCGACATCGACCCCGACTTGTCGATGTCCGATTCGATGGCCGACGAGGGCGCCGAAGATCCCGCTGCCCACCTCGCCCAGCAGGAGGCCGAACTGCTGGTCGCCGACTGGGTGGCGCAGCTCACCGACCGGCAGCGCCTGGTCGTCGAGCGCCGCTATGGCCTCGGCGGGCAGGATCCGGCCACGCTGGAGGCCATCGCGACCGATCTGGGCCTGACCCGCGAGCGGGTGCGCCAGATCCAGATGGAAGCCCTGTCCAAGCTTAGAAAGCGCATCACGCGCGATGGACTGAGCCCCGACGCGCTACTTTGAGTCGCGCAGTGCGGCGGCCAGGTCCATGACGGCTGCGGCATAGAAGCTGCTGCGGTTGTAGCGCGTGATGACGTAGAAATTGTTGTAGCCGAGTCGGTACTCCGTGGCGGCGCCCGGAGTGACCAGGTCGATCAGGGCGGCGGGACGGTCGGCAAGCGCCGTGTCGCCGGCGTCTACTCTTGCCAGGCTAACATTGGCCGCCTGCAATTGCCATGGCTTGCGTTGCGGCGAAATGCCTTCGTCGATCAGCGCCTGCACGCCGTCGCCGGCGACGGTGACGACGACGGCGATCGGCGCATCCCTTTCCCAGCCGTGTCCGGCCATGAAGTTGGCCACGCTGCCGATCGCATCGGCCGCGCTGGCCGTGAGATCGATGCGGCCGCTGTGGTCGAAGTCGATGGCGAAACGCCGGCGGGAGGAAGGCAGAAATTGCGGCAGGCCCAGCGCGCCGGCGTAGGAGCCGGTGTAGGCCAATGGACTGCGATGTTCCTCTCGGGCCAGCAGCAGCAATTCCTCCAGTTCGCGGCGAAACAGTTCGGCACGCGGCGGATAGTCGAAGGCCAGTGTGGTCAGCGTGGCAAAGGTACCGAAGCGGCCCATGTGCTTGCCGTAGATGGTCTCGACGCCGATGATGGCGGCAATGACCTCTGCCGGAACGCCGAAGCGCACCTCGGCGGCGGCGAGTTCGGTGGCATGGGCGTGCATGAAGCGCCGTCCGGCGGCGATCCGTTTCGGTTCGACGAAGCGTTCGCGGTAGGCTGTCCACGAGCGCACCGCGGGATCCCTGGGCGGCATGATGGCCTTGATGACGGCGGCAATCGGTTTGGTCTGACGGAACAACCCGAGCAGATGAGCTGCATCGAAGCCATGCCTGTCGTGCATTTCCTCGACGAAGGCGCGCACGTCGTCGCGATCCCCGTAAGTCTCCGCCCGCGGAGCCGAGGCGAACGCCAGCAGCACCGGCAAGAGCAGCAGACGTTTCATGGACGAAAGGCCGCAATCATCTGCTTGAGCCGCACCAGGTCGCCTGATTGCGGGCTGCGTCCGTAGCGCATGCGCGCATACAGCGCGGCAATTTCGCCGATGCGTTGCGCATGACGCGGAGCCTGCGCGGCGGCGCGTCGGGCAAACGCCAGCGGCCCTTCCCATGGTTGCCAGACAATGCCACATCTGGCCAGCCTGGCGGTAAAGCGCCGCCAGGCGGCAAACGCCGGATCGACGCGCAGGCGGTTGCGCAGGATCCAGATCGTGAGGCCCAGCATCACGCCGCCGCAGAGCACGGACAGCACGGCGGTCATGCTGCGCCAATCGGGCTCTTTCATGCCGAGGCCGGCCAGCAGATCGCGCTGGCGCTGCGGGTTGTAACCGAGCACCCACTGATTCCAGCCATTGGTCACCGCATCCAGCCGATGGCGCAGCTCCCGCAACCAGGCCAGATCGCCGCGCGCCAGGAAGGGCAGGCCTTCGCCGGCCGGCACGGCGGCAGCCAGGTTGAGGTTGATGCGGCTGGGGGCCGAAATTGCCGTCGGATCGATGCGCACCCAGCCGCGTCCGGCAATCCAGGCCTCGGTCCAGGCGTGGGCATCGTACTGGCGCACCACCAGATAGCCATCCACCGGGTTGACTTCACCACCCTGATAGCCGGCCACGATACGCGCCGGGACGCCGGCGGCGCGCAAGGCGAAGACGAAGGCGGAGGCAAAGTGCTCGCAGAAGCCGCGCCTGGTATCGAACAGAAACTCATCGACGCTGTCGGCACCCAGCAGCGGCGGATTGAGCGTGTAGATCAACAACTGCTGATTGAAGAAATTCTCGGCGGCAGCGAGGATCGCCGTTCCGTCGCTGCCGTGTTGCGCGCGCCAGCTTGCGGCTGCGGCACGCGTGCGCGGGTTGCCGTCCTTGGGCAGCGCCAGCGCGTCACGCAGGATGCCCTGCGATTCATTCAATCCGGCGTTGGCCTCGGGCCAGGCGCGCTGCGTGTAGCGCATGCGGTTGCGCACCGGCTGGCGCGAAACGGGCTGATAGTCGCTGGTCAATGCAACGCCCTCCGGCAAGGTCGCCGGCAGTTCCAGCGCGAACTGCCAGAATTTTCCGTGAGGCTCGAGCGTGACTTCGTAATCCACCGCCACACCACGCCCGGCGTAGGGAACTTCGCGATAAGCGCCCAGCGCCTGTCTGATGCGCCAGCTGCGACCATCGAACGCGGGCATCACCGGGCCGCGCCAGTAGAGCTGCGATTGCGGCGGGACCTCTGCCTTGAACTTCACACGGAAGGCGATGGCGTCGGATTGCGAGAGCAGTGCGATCGAGCCGGGCGCTATGGTGTCGGGCAGCCCGGAGATTGCGGAAAAGCGATCTTGCGGAATGCCCCATAGCGGTCCCTGTACCCGGGGAAACAGCAGGAACAGCAGCAACATGAAGGGCAGCGCCTGCGCCAGCATCAGCCCGGCACGGCGCAACTGCAGCAGCGGCTGCGGGCGGTCGTCGCTGGCCGCCAACAGGGTGGCGGTGGTGATCAGCGTGGTCAGGCCGGCCAGCAATGCGGTCGGGATGGTCTGGGTAAACAGGAACTGGCCGAGGACCAGGAAGTAACAGAGCAGCGCCGTAACCACGGCATCGCGCGCAGTACGCAGTTCAAGCAGCTTGAGGGCAAGAAAGACCAGCAACAGGGCGATGCCCGGCGTGCGGCCCATGGTCGTCCGATACTGCATGACGACGCCTGCGGTACCGGCGATGACCAGCAGAACCAGCAGCCAGCGAGGCGGCAAGTGCCATTGCCGCCAGGTGATTGCCGCGCGCCAGGTGTACGCGACTCCGGCGGCCAGGGAGAGCCACAGCGGCACCTGGGGCGTCAGCGGCGCACTGGCTGCCAGGGCGCTCGCCAGCAGCCACCAGGCCTGGCGCAGGCTGACGGGGCGGTTACTGCGCGCCATGATTGTGCAGCGCCAGTGCGCGCAGGCCGGCACTGCGCTGTGCCGGCCCGTTGTCGGGGGCCAGGCGAAGCGTCGGCAGCCGCAAGCCCCAGGCCAGTCCTGCGGCGTCGGCGTCGAGAATCCAGCGGGCGAGAATGGACAGGCGCTCTTCGGTCCCGACGGTGTCCGGCAGCGCCGTCCAGTCCAGCCACAGTTGCTGTGCAGCCGCTCCCGAGAACAGCTTGGTCAGCAGCGGCCCGTCCTGCTGTCGCGCCACGGCCTTCCATGCGACATGGCGCGGCGCATCGGCCACCTGATGCTTGCGCAACCCGGAAAAGTCGTCTGCGCCGCGTCCGTCCCTCGTCGACCCTCGCGCCGAATCGCTGCTCCAAGGCAGGGGTGGCGCCTTTTCGGCCGGCGTCGGATAGACCAGGCAACTGAGGTCGGGAACGGCGTAGCTCCAGGCGCGGATGAGGCCCAGCGGCCACGAGGTTTCGATGGTAAGGCGCGGCATGGGCATCCAGCCGCGCTTTGTGGCACGGACAGCCAGCGTGGTCGCCGCGCTGGCGTGCGGCGCGATGTCGACTTCGACCGGATCGGCGTCGTCGATGAACAGCCGCAGGCTGGTGCGGGCGTCCGGCCGCCGGTTTTCCAGCAGCAGCCCGAACTGTACCATGCCGCCCGCGAATACCGGTTCGCAGCGGCCCGGGCGAATCGAGAGATGAACCAGATTGCGGAAGGTGTGCAGGATGGCGACGACGCCCAGACCCGCGAGCAGGAACACCAGCGCATGGCCCAGGCTGAGGTTGTAGTTCATCGCGCCGAGCAGCATGACTACGAGGGCCGCGCCGTACGCCATTCCTGCACGGGTCGGCAGGACATAGACGCGGCGTTGAGTGAGGACAATCGGCGCCGCTTCCGGCGGACGCACGCGCAGGGCCCAGCGGACGAATACTTCGTGCAGCCGGTGGCGCAGGGCAGCGAGCATCGGGAGCCTCAGGGAAGCGGGACTGCCTCGATCAGGGCGGCGGCGACCGCCTCGGCGTCTCTGTGCGCGGTATCGTCGGCAGGTCTCAGGCGATGCGCGACAACGCCTTGCAGCACGGCTTGCACGTCTTCCGGCAATACATGGTCACGGCCATCGAGCAGGGCCCAGGCGCGCGCTGCGGCCAGCAGGGCCAGGCCGGCGCGGGGCGACAGTCCTTCCTGCCAGCGCGGTGCCGCCCGCGTGTAGGCCGCCAGGGATTGTACGTATTGGATCAGCGCGGGCGACGCATGCACCGCCCGCACGGTTTCCTGCAGCTCGATCAATCGCTGCGGCGTGATGCGCGGCATCAGCTCGGTGACCAGTCGATGACGGTCGGCGCCGGCGAGCAATTCGCGTTCGGCCGCCGGATCGGGATAGCCGAGTTCGATCTTGAGCAGAAAGCGGTCAAGCTGGGATTCGGGCAGCGGGAAGGTGCCGATCTGATGCGTCGGGTTCTGCGTGGCGATGACGAAGAACGGTTCGGGCAGGGCCCGCGTCAGCCCCTCGGCCGTCACCTGCCGTTCTTCCATGGCTTCCAGCAGGGCACTTTGTGCCTTGGGCGTGGCGCGATTGATTTCGTCGGCCAGCACCACCTGGGTGAATATCGGTCCCGGATGAAAATGGAAGGCGCCGCTGTCCCGGTCGAAAATCGACACGCCGATGATGTCTGCCGGCAGCATGTCGCTGGTGAACTGGATGCGCTGAAAATCCAGCCCCAGCACGCGCGCCAGCACGTGGGCCAGGGTGGTCTTGCCGACGCCTGGCAGATCCTCGATGAGCAGGTGCCCGCGTGCCAGCAGGCAGGCCAGCGAGAGGCGGATCGGACGTTCCTTGCCGAGGATGATGCGGTTGATATCCGCCAGAATGGCGTCGAGTTCGGGAAGTCGCATGGGTTGGGGGTTTTGCGCGGGCTTTGGTGGATAATATGCGTTTGCGAAGCATTGTAATTCATCAGGCAAGACACCCGTCATGACACACACCGCCTTCATTACCCACCGCGACTGCTGGCAGCACGACATGGGAACCCACCATCCGGAATGTCCGGATCGACTCGGGGCCATCAATGACCGCCTGATCGCTTCCGGACTCGATGCCTATCTCCAGTTTCACGATGCGCCGCTGGCCGACGTGGAGCAGTTGCTCCGCGTGCATCCGCGCGAGTACATCGATCATTTGCATAACAGCAGTCCCGCGCACGGCATCGTGCATCTTGATCCCGACACCGCGATGTCGCCGGGCACCCTGCAGGCCGCGTTGCGTTCGGCCGGTGCGGGTTGTTTCGCCACCGATCTGGTGATGCGCGGCGAGGTGGAAAATGCCTTTTGTGCGGTGCGTCCGCCCGGTCATCACGCCGAACGCGCCAAGGCGATGGGTTTCTGTTTCTTCAACAATGTTGCGGTGGCGGCAAGGCATGCGCTCGAGGCGTGGGGGCTTTCGCGCGTCGCGATCATCGATTTCGACGTACATCATGGCAACGGCACCGAGGAAATTTTTGCCGGCGATCCTCGCGTCCTGATGGCCGGGACCTTTCAGCATCCGTTCTACCCCTATTGCGGAACCGAAAATCCGGCGCCGAACATGTGCAATGTACCCATGCCAGCCGGAACGCGCGGCGACGAGTTCCGTCAGGTGGTCTATGATATCTGGATGCCGCGCCTGCGCGAATTCAAGCCGGAAATGATCTTCATTTCGGCCGGTTTCGATGCTCATTATGAAGATGACATGGCCTCGCTGGGCCTCGTGGAATCCGACTACGCTTGGGTCACGGAACAAATCAAGCTGTTGGCGGGCGAGTCGGCCAAGGGGCGCATCGTGTCCCTGCTGGAGGGGGGGTACGCACTTTCGGCGCTGGCGCGCAGCGTTGCCACGCATATCAAGGTGCTGGCTGATTTGTAAGCCAAGATTGCAGGGTGTGCCGGCGCATGGCCATCAGTTAGAATTCGACTTCTTTTGCTCTCACCGGGCTGCCGCTGGCGGCAGCCCGTTTCGGATACGATCATGAAGACCATACAGGGTTCCATTCCCGCCATACTTACGCCGATGCAGGATGACGGTTCGCTCGACCTGCCCGCGCTGCAGCGCCTGCTCGACTGGCACATCGCCGAAGGCACGGATGGCGTGGTGATCGTCGGCACCACGGGCGAGTCGCCGACGGTGAGCTACGAAGAGCATTGCGCGCTGATCGACACGGCCGTGAAGCATGTCGCCGGGCGCATGCCGGTGATTGCCGGCACCGGCGCCAACTCCACCGCCGAAGCCATCGAGCTGGCGCGGTTCGCCAGGCAGGCCGGCGCCGATGCCCATCTGTCGGTCGTGCCCTACTACAACAAGCCGACGCAGGAAGGGCTGTACCGGCATTTCAAGGCAATTGCGGAAGCGGTCGATCTGCCGATGATCCTCTACAACGTACCGGGACGCACGGTAGCCGACCTGGCAACCGAGACGACCCTGCGCCTGGCGCAGGTGTCCGGCATCGTCGGCATCAAGGATGCCACCGGCAATATCGAGCGTGGTTCCGATCTTCTGAAGCGTGCCCCGGCGGGTTTCAGCGTTTACAGCGGCGATGACGCTACTGCCATCGCCCTGATGCTGCTGGGCGGCAAAGGGTCCATTTCGGTGACGGCGAACGTCGCGCCGCGCCTGATGCACCAGATGTGCGCGGCGGCAGTCGCCGGGGATCTGGCGACTGCGCGGGAGGCGAATTTCCGCCTGCTGGGCCTGCATCGCAATCTGTTTCACGAGGCAAACCCGATTCCGGTGAAGTGGGCCGTGCGGCAGATGGGCCTGATCGGCGGCGGCATCCGCCTGCCGATGACGCCCTTGTCGCCCGAGTTCCATGAGCGTCTGCGCGTTGCCATGCGTGAAGCCGGCATCGCCCTCTGATCAGGAAGCCGTCAACCAATGAATCATTCATTCCCGCCGGTGTCGTGGTTCGTGTCCGTGCTGTTGATCGGCGTGCTTGCCGGTTGTAGCGGCAGCATCCTCCCGGAATCAAAGAAGATCGAGTACAAGTCAGCCAGCAAGCTGCCGCCGCTCGAGATTCCTCCCGACCTGACGCAGCAGAGCCGCGACGAGCGTTATGCCGTGCCGGATGTCTCCGCCAGCAAGGGTTCCGCGACATACTCGGCGTATTCCAGCGAGCGCGCCGGCCAGGCGCGCACCACGACTGCGCAGGATGTGCTGCCCCAGGTCGAGAAGATGCGCATCGAGCGTTCCGGCACGCAACGCTGGCTCGTCGTTGGCGGCTCGCCCGACAAACTCTGGCCCGGCGTCAAGGAATTCTGGCAGGAACTCGGCTTTCTGGTGAATGTGGAACTGCCCGAGGCCGGAATCATGGAAACCGACTGGGCCGAAAACCGGGCCAAGATTCCGCAGGACATCATCCGCGGCACCATAGGCAAAGTCTTCGACAGCCTCTATTCGACGGCGGAACGCGACAAGTTCCGCACTCGTCTGGAGAAGGGCACGGAACCCGGCACAGTTGAAATCTACATCAGCCATCGTGGCATGTACGAGGTGTTTGCCAGCGAAGGCAGGAGCGAAACGAGATGGCAGCCACGCCCGGCGGATCCGGAGCTCGAAGCCGAGATGTTGCGGCGCCTGATGGTCCGTCTGGGTGTCGATGAGTCGCGCGCCAAGACCATGGTCGCCGCCGAGCAGCCTCAGGAACGCGCCAAACTCTCCCGCGAGAAGAATGGCGCGGGAGCCCTGCTGCTGGAAGAGCCTTTCGACCGGGCCTGGCGTCGCGTCGGCCTGGCGCTGGATCGCGTCGGTTTCACCGTGGAAGACCGCGACCGGTCGCAGGGGCTCTACTTCGTGCGCTACGTCGATCCCGAACTCGACAGTAAGAAGACGAGTGACGACAAGGGCTTGCTGTCCAAGCTGATGTTCTGGAAGGGCAGCGATGCGGACAAGCCGGCTCAGGCCCAGTACCGGATCCACCTCAAGACGGCGGGCGAGTCGACCACGGTTCAGATACTGACCCGCGAGGGAGGTGTCGATCGGTCGGACGTCTCCAGGCGCATTCTCGGGCTCCTGCACGAACAGCTGAAGTAAGCGCGGAAGCAGGCCAGGTGCGTTTCGCTTCGCTCGGCAGCGGCAGCCGGGGCAACGCCCTGGTGGTCGAGGCCGGGAAAACCCGCCTGTTGATCGACGCCGGATTCGGTCCGCGCGAAATGTCGCGGCGGCTCGGGCGGCTGGGTTTGGCTGCCGGCGATATCGATGCCGTACTGGTCACGCATGAACACTCCGATCACATTGGCGGCGTCTTCGCCTGCGCACGACGATTTGGCTGGCCCGTCCTGCTGACCCACGGTACCTTGGCCGCCTGCCGCGACGATGGCGCCGATGCATGCGTTACTCTCATCGACAGCCATCAGTCGCTTTCAGTCGGCGATGTGTGCGTCCATCCGTTTCCGGTTCCGCACGATGCCCGTGAACCCGTGCAATTCGTCCTCACCGATGGTGCCGGACGGCTGGGCGTGCTGACGGATGCGGGCCACGTCACGCCGCATATGGTGGCCATGCTCGATGCCTGCGATGCCATGGTGCTGGAGTGCAATCACGACGCGCGGATGCTGGCTGCCGGCAGTTATCCGCAGGCTCTGAAGCGCCGCATCGGCGGTCTTTGGGGCCATCTGGACAATGCGGCGGCGGCGACCCTGCTGTCCCAGCTGAGCCGTTCACCCCTGCGTCACGTGGTGGCTGCGCATTTGTCGGAGGAGAACAACAGCCCCGCGCTGGCGCAGGAGGCCTTGTCGGCTGCTCTGGATTGCGCGCCGGACTGGATCGGCATCGCGACCCAGAATGAAGGATTCGATTGGCGCGACCTCTGAGCGCGCGAGGCAGGATCAGGAATCCCGCTGCCGAAAAACAAAAAAGCCAGCCCGAAGGCTGGCTTTTTCTTGCCCGAAGGCAGGTGAAGAATTACTTCTTCATTGCGTCCTTGGCACCTTCAACAGCACCCTTTGCGGCGGCGCCGGCGACTTCCTTGGCTTTGTCGGCAACAGCGGCAGCCGGAGCAGCGCCAGCAGCAGGAGCGGCAGCCGGGGCAGCGCCAGCAGCAGGAGCGGCGGCGTCAGCAGCCTTCGGAGCTTCGGCAGCCGGAGCAGCGGCCGGAGCCGGAGCAGCGGCCGGAGCCGGAGCAGCGGCCGGAGCGGGAGCGGGTGCCGGAGCGGGTGCCGGGGCGGGGGCTTCGGTCTTGCCACAGGCGGACACAGCCAGGGCGAGGAGGGCGACTACGAGGAGAGATTGCTTCATTTGAGGAGATCCTTAACGTTATGGAGGTACATGGCCAATTGGTTGATCGGAACGTTTCCATTTCGATCAACTGAATATTTTATCACGCCAAACCATAATGCGTGGTGCAACACGGGACGCTGACCGGCGCCCGTGGTCGCTGCTCACAGTCCGGTCGTGTTGAACCTCAGGCAGGGCAGGGACAGATCCCACAGTTCCTCGAAGCGCTGGTGCCATGGCTGAATGTATGCTTGGTCATCGACGATCAGGGCGCTGCGCGGTTGATCGACATGGAAACGACGCACGGCGTACCGTCCGTCCGCCAGCAGATGCGTGTCCGCCAGTTGGCGCAGATTGTCCGGACTCTGCCGCACCTCGATCGCCTGCGAGAACCGGACGATGACCTGCATCAGGCGCGGCGCATTGCGCTCCAAGGGCCCGGGATCGTGCAACACCATGCGGATTCTGCGCAGGCTGTCCGCCCGCAAAAAGCCGGCCAGTGCTTCAAGGCGCGTCCTTTCCTCGAGCCGCAGCGCAGCAAGGTCGCGATCGAAGATCAGAATCTCGCGTTCGGCCAGGGACAGCACCGTATCGCAGGCCTGACGGTATGCGGCTTCACTGGTAAGCAGCGTGTAGGCGGTACTCATCGCTGGATATGGGCAACGCGACCGAGCTTCATGGCCCGATTATAATCGGCCCCTTTTGTCGAACGGGTCCTGAAACTCGCCATGCCGCTTGCACATATCGAATCCCTGGATCACGAAGGACGCGGCGTTGCGCACGTTGACGGCAAGGTGATTTTCATCGAAGGCTCGCTGCCCGGCGAAGTGGTCGAATACGAGAGCTATCGCCGCAAACCGAGCTACGAAAAGGCCCGGGCCCTGCGTGTGCTGACCGCTTCGAGCCAGCGGGTTGCACCGCCCTGTCCGCATTTCGGCACCTGTGGCGGTTGTTCGATGCAGCACCTCAATCTTCCCGGACAGACCGCCGCCAAGCAGCGCGTGCTCGAAGATGCCTTGTGGCACGTCGGCAGGCTCAGGCCCGAACAGCTTTTCCCGCCCATCGCCGGCACTCCATGGGGCTATCGGCTGCGTGCTCGCCTATCGGTGCGCTACGTGGCGAGCAAAGGCGGCGCGCTGATCGGCTTTCGCGAAAAGCACAGCAGCTATGTGGCGGTGATGGATTCCTGCGCCGTGCTGCCGCCGCATGTGTCGGCGCTGATACCGGCACTCAAGATCCTGGTCGAAGGCATGTCGCAGCCGGATCGGATGCCGCAGATCGAGGTCGCGGTGGGCGGTCCGCGGACGGTGTTGTTGCTGCGTCATCTGCAGCCATTGACGCATGACGATCTGGATCGCCTGCGGCAGTTTGCCGATGCGCGCGGAATCATCTGGTATTTGCAGTCCGGCGGGCTGGATACCGTAGCCCTGCTTCATCCGGCCGATGCGCCCATGCCGAGCTACGAGCTGCCGGATTTCGGCCTCGAACTCCTGTTCCATCCGACCGAATTTACCCAGGTCAACAATGGCGTCAATCGCATGCTGGTGCGCCGCGCCATGGCACTGCTCAAACCGCAGGCCGGCGAGCGGATCGCCGACCTGTTTTGCGGCCTCGGCAATTTCGCCCTGCCGATCGCGCGGCTCGGGGCGCGCGTGCTCGGCGTCGAGGGCAGCGCCGCCCTGGTCAGGCGCGCGCAGGAAAACGCCGCGCACAACGGATTGGCGGGGCGGTGTGAGTTCGCCGTCGCCAATCTCTTCGAGGCGACCGGGGAGAGCTTCGCCGCCATGGGAAGCTTCGACAAGTTGCTGATCGACCCGCCGCGCGAAGGTGCGATAGCCGTGGTCAAGGCCTTGCCGGCCGAAGGAGCGCCGCAGCGCATCGTGTACGTCTCATGCAGCCCGGCGACCCTCGCCCGTGACGCGGCGGTGCTGGTGCATGAAAAAGGCTACCGCTTGTCCGGGGCCGGCATCGCCAACATGTTTCCGCATACCTCGCATCTCGAATCGATCGCCCTGTTCGAAAGGTGAATGACCGCTGAATCCCGCCGGGGATGCCGTTCCGGCGAAGCGCGAGGACATAATGGAAAACGGCGACCGAAGTCGCCGTTTTTTGTCTGGTCGCCGTACCGCCGGCGTCGACTCTTGCTTGTGCCGGCGTCAGTCGCGCTCGCCGGTCAGCATCAGCAGCAGGTTCAGCAGGCTGACGAAGACGTTATAGATATCCAGATAGACGGCCAGCGCGGCCGTGATGTAGTTATCCTCGCCGCCTTGCACGATGCGGTTGATGTCGTAAAGGATGTAAGCGGAGAAGAGCACGACGCCGATGGCGGAGATCGCCAGCGCCAGGGCGGGGATCTGGAAGAAGATGTTGGCGACCATCGCCACCAGCAGCAGGATCACGCCGGCAAAGAGAAACTTGCCGATGTTGGAGAAATCCCGCTTGGTGGTCGAGGCGACGCCGGCCAGCGAGACAAAGATGGCCCCCGTCCCGCCGGCCGCCATTGCGATCAGGGTGCCGCCGTTGGCGAAGCCCAGGGCCGCCTGCAGTATGCGCGAGAGCATCAAGCCCATGAAGAAGGTGAAGCCGAGCAGCAGGGCCACGCCCATGCCGCTGTTCTTGGTGCGCTCGATACCCCACATGAAGCCCCATGCCACGCCGAGGAACAGCAGGAACGCAATGAACGGACTGCCGGCCAGGAACGAAAATTTCAACTGCACACCGATCAACGCACCGGCAACCGTCGGTGCCATCGACAGCGCGAGCAGGGCATAGGTATTGCGCAGGACGCGATTCTGCTTTCGGGCAATGTCCTGCGTCGCAGTTTGCGGATAGGTATGGACGTTTTCCATGGTCTTTGAAGCCCTCCTGTGAGATGAGTCCGATGCGTTCGACAGCCGGCGGGTCGTTGAGTTCCCGACGCGCGCGGGCATCCAAATGTGCGAAAGATTATAGCGGCGAAACATCGCCGGCCGGCCCGGTTGCTTCGGCCGTCCGGCGGATACGGAATGGCCGCTTGGCCAAAGCGGTTGCGTGCGCGCCGGGGTGAGTCTAAGCTGATTCCATAGGAATGGCAGGAGATGTCGTGGCTTCCCTCGATCGCATCCGGACAGACGGCTTTCGGCGCTGGTACGAGCGTCAGCTGATCGAATGCCACGCCTGGCTGGTGATCTGGTTCCTCGGCGTCATCGTCCTTGTCAGCGGGATTGAGGTGGCCGGAGCGGGTTTCGCGTCGCGCATGTCCGGGGCCTTGCTGATATTGGGCGGCCTGGCGGTCACCCTGTACAGCTGGAAGCGCTATCACTTGCTGATGGAAGTCGCCGAGCGCCTCGGCGAGCAGGCTGTGTGCCCAGGCTGCCAGGCCTATGGCAAGTTCAAAGTGCAGTCCTCGGGGCCCGCACCATTGCCGGACGGCGGCGACCCTGCGCTGGAAAATCACGGTGGCGGGGTCTGGCTGCGGGCGAAATGCCGCAAGTGCGGCGACGAGTGGATGCTGAAGTAATTCGCGCCGACGTCATTTGGCGGAAGCGGTGAGATTCGAACTCACGAACGCCTTGCGACGTTGCCGGTTTTCAAGACCGGTGCATTCAACCGCTCTGCCACGCTTCCATCGGGAGCCGAATTCTATCAGCCTGCCCGCCCCTTCCTTCGACGCTAGTTGAACTTCGAGAAATCGGGCTTGCGCTTTTCGAAGAATGCGGCGAAGGCCTCCTTGGCTTCGGGAGCGACCAGGCGCTGCTTGAACACGTCGGCTTCGAAGTTCATGGTGTCGTCGATCAAGGCCTGCTGCGCGCGTTTCATCAATTGCTTGGTGAGGCGTAGCGATGCGGCGGGTTGCGCGGCCAGTTTTCGGCAGCGCTCGAGCGCATGGTCGAGCACTTGCCCGTCGGGCAGCACCGCATTGACGATGCCGACTTCCAGTGCGCGCTGCGCCGAGAAGGCTTCCCCCAGCATCAGCATCTCCGCGGCCCGGGCGTGGCCCGCACACAGGGGCAGCAGCAGGCTCGACGCGGCTTCCGGCGTCAGGCCCAGATTGGCGAAGGGCAAGGCGAAGCGCGCGCCGGACCCTGCATACACCAGGTCGCAGTGCAGCAGCATGGTGGTGCCGACGCCTACGGCAACGCCTTCGACGGCGGCGACGAATGGCTTCTGCAAATTGGCGAAGCTCCTGATGAAGCGGAAAACCGGAGCGCTTTCGTCCAGAGGCGGCTTTTCCAGGAAGTCGTGCAGATCGTTTCCGGCGGTGAAGCTGCCGCCGGCGCCGGAAATCAGGATCACCAGCACGGCGGGGTCGGCTTCTGCGGCGGCCAGCGCATCGGCCATCGCCTGGTACATTGCGCCGGTGAGCGCGTTCTTTTTCTCCGGCCGCGCCATTTCGATCCGGAACACGCCATCGGCGAGTCCGGTGCGGACGGCATCGCTCATTTCTTCGGCCGCGACATGTAGGCTTCCATGGCCGCCTTGCGGTCGGCATTGACCTTCTGCGCATGGGGCCGTTCGCTGATCAGCTTGAGGTAGGCCTTGGCCCGGGGCAGAAACTCATCGACGAAATCACGCTCGTAGATCTTGCGCGTGGTCTGACTGACGAGGGGCAGATGCACCCAGGCCGCGCAATCGGCGTGGGTGAACGCGTCACCGGCGATGAAGGGCGAAAAGCGGGCCAGCCGGACCAGGCTGCGGAGGCCTTTTTCGAGCAGCGGCGCGACTTCCTTTTTGGCTTCGTCTGATACCGTGCCGCCGAAGAAGGCCTCCAGATACAGCCGGCGCGCCGGCAACTCCAGATGCAGCTCGATGTGCTCGATCAGTTCGCGGCATCGGGCGCGATCGAACGTGTCGCGCGGGTAGAGCGGCGGTTCGGGCCAACTGTCCTCGATGAATTCGGTGAGCACCTGCGATTCGCTCAGCACGCCCTTGTGCGTCCGCAGAAAGGGCACCTTGCCCATCGGCGATTCGGCCAGTATCTCTTCCTTTTGCGACGGATACACCACCGCTTCGGTGAAGGGCACGTTCTTCTCCAGCAGGGAGAGCTTGACCTTGTTGTAGTAGTTGCTGACGGCAAAGCCGCAGAGGGTGATCGATGTAGTCAATTCATGCTCCAGGAAAACGATAATCACGCAGGCGCTCGCGCAGCTGCAGCTTGGAAAGCTTGCCGGTGGCGGTGTGCGGCAGGTCGTCGACGAAGATCACGTCGTCGGGTATCCACCACTTCGCCACCTTGCCCTCGTAGAAGGCGATCAACTCCTCGCGGCTGACTTCCTGTCCGGCCTTCCTGATGACGACCAGCAGCGGGCGCTCGTCCCATTTCGGATGCGGGGCGCCGATCACCGCGGCCTCGGTCACCGCGGGATGCGCCACGGCGATGTTTTCGAGGTCGATCGAGGAAATCCACTCGCCGCCGGACTTGATGACGTCCTTCGAGCGGTCGGTGATCTGCATGTAGCCGTCCGGGTCGATGGTGGCGACGTCCCCCGTGGGGAACCAGCCGTTGCGCAGGTCGCCGCCTTCGCTCTTGTAGTAGCCGCTGGTGATCCACGGCCCGCGCACCAGCAGGTCGCCGAATGCCTTGCCGTCGTTCGGCAGCGTCTCGCCGTTGCCGTCGACGATTTTCATTTCGACGCCGAAAATGCTGCGGCCCTGCTTGAGGCGGATGCGGTCACGTTCTTCGGCCGACAGTGCGAGATGTTTCTGCTTGTAGGTATTGACGGTACCCAGGGGGCTCATTTCGGTCATGCCCCAGGCATGGAGCACGGTGATGTCGAACTGCTCGTCGAAGGTGCGAATCATGGCCGGCGGCGCCGCCGAACCGCCGATCACCAGGCGCTTGACGGTGGACAGCTTGAGCTTGTTGGCTTGCAGGTACTGCATCAGGCCGAGCCAGATGGTCGGCACGCCGGCCGACATGGTGACGCCTTCGGTTTCGAACAGCGAATACAGGCTGGCGCCGTCGAGATGCGGCCCGGGCATCACCAGTTTGGATCCGGTCAGCGCACAGGTATAGGGCAGGCCCCAGGCATTGACGTGGAACATCGGCACCACGGGCAGGATGCAGTCGCGCGCCGAGGCGCCCAGCCCGTCCGGTTGGGCTGATCCCAGGGCGTGCAATACCGTCGAGCGATGGGAATAAAGCACGCCCTTCGGATTGCCGGTGGTGCCCGAGGTGTAGCACAGCGAGGATGCCGTGTTCTCGTCGAACTCCGGCCATTCGTAGTCGTCGCTCTGCGCCGCCATCAGTTCTTCGTAGCAGAGCAGGTTCGGCGCCTTGACCGCCGGCATCTCGTCGCGGCTGCACATGGCGACCCAGCCCTTGACCCCGGCGCAAAGCGGGGCGAGCGCGTCGGCCAGGCCGGCGAAGTTCACGTCGAAGAAGATGAAGCGGTCGTCGGCGTGGTTGACGATATACGCGATCTGCTCGGGGAACAGGCGCGGGTTGATGGTATGGCAGATCGCGGCCATGCCGGACACGGCATAGTAGATCTCGAAATGCCGGTGGGTATTCCACGCCAGCGTGCCGATGCGGTCCTCCGCCCTGGCGCCCAGGGCCAGCAGCGCGCGCGCCAATTGCCGCGAGCGGTGGTGGGCATCGTGATAGGTGTAGCGATGGGTTCCCCCGACCGGCAGGCGGGATACGATTTCAGTATCGCTATGGTTCCGGCTGGCGTGCTGCAGCAGCGTTGAAATCATCAGCTGCCGGTTCATCATCAAGCCTTGCATTAGTCGTTCTCCTCTCTGTGTTCTTGGTCGTGCGCCAATCGACGGCAACCATAGCACTGGAATATCAGGGAGACAATTGGCAATTGCGGAGAAACCTGGGTTGCGTCGATTGATTCCGCTTGGCGGAATGCGCGGCGGGCTTCAATGATCAGGCGAGGTCTTCGCGTGTCGCGTCGGCCCAGCAGTTGGGCGTCTCGTAGAGGCGGATTCGTTCGAGGTGCAGATGGTTGCCGTAGCTGTCGCGGTACAGCGGGTCGAGGATCGCGAAGGCGATGCGTGCGAGGTTTTCTGCGGTCGGGACGGCGTCGAGCGCAACCGTCTTGTGTCCCGGCAGTCCGGCAAGGAAGTTCGCTATGGCTTCGTCGCCGCGCCAGACCAGAAAGGCATGGTCCCAGGCATCGACCACGTGCTGCTTGGCGATGGCCTTGACCTCGGAGAAGTCCATCACCATGCCGTCGTCCGGTCGCCCCGCAGCGTCGATGACGCCGCCGCCGAGCGTGATTTCAAGCGCGTAGCGGTGGCCGTGCAGGTGGCGGCACTGGCTCAGATGATTCGGAATCCGGTGGCCCGCATCGAATTCGAGGCGGCGAGTTATACGCATGGTCAGGAGTGCCGTGTTTGTGGCAAAGTGGTCGCAGGTGCGCGCAGACGAGTCGGCGCGCATTATAGCCGGCCTGCGGCGCCGTCCCGCCAGCGTCGACTCCCAGCCGTTTCGTTACCGTCGATCTGCCATGCCCCGACTCCTGCTCAGGACCGAAGACCATTCCCGCGACGCCACCGGCATGCGCTATGTCTATCCGGTCATTTCGCGCCGGGCCGGCGGCGTTTCGGTCGGCATCAACCTCAACCCGAACAATGCCTGCAACTGGCGTTGCATCTACTGCCAGGTTCCCGATCTGAAGCGCGGCGGGCCGCCGCCGATCGACCTGGCCCTGCTCGAACGGGAACTGAACGATTTCCTGGCTTGGGCCATCGCGGGTGACTTCATGGCGACGCGAGTTCCCGCAGACGTCCGCCGCCTGGTCGATGTGGCCTTTTCCGGAAACGGCGAGCCGACCAGCGCACCGGAATTCGCCGATGCCGTGGCGCTGGTCGAACGGGTGCTTGCCACGCATGGTCTGGCCGGCAAGCTGATGATCCGCGTCATCACGAACGGCAGCCTGCTCGACCGCAAAGCCGTGCAACAGGGGATTGCCGGCATCGGCCGCGCCGGAGGCGAGGTCTGGTTCAAGGTCGATGCGGGAAGCGCGGCCGGATTCGCCCGCATCAATGGCACCCGCGCCCGGCCGGAACGTGTGGCGCGACGCCTGGTCGTCTGTGCGGCGCTGGCGCCGACCTGGGTGCAAACTTGCATGTTCCGGATCGACGGCGAATTGCCCGCCGAGCAGGATCTCCAGGCCTATCTGGCGCTGCTGGCCCCTCTGGCGCCGGCTCTCGCCGGCGTGCATCTGTACAGTCTGGCGCGTCCTTCCCTGCAAAAGGAAGCACCCCGTTTGGGGCGCCTGGATGCGGGATGGATGGAAGGCATGGCGGAACGCATCCGCCAGCTTGGACTGACGGTGCGCGTCAGCCCGTGAACCGGGCGCCTTGCGCCCCGGCGTCAGGCCTTCCTGGCCTTTAGAGCGGCCTTGGCTTCTTTCTTCAGTTCCCGGAACAGATCCGGCTTCATCGAGCGCAGATACTCGACGACTTCGTAGTCGTCGCGCTTGATCTTCTGGATGTCGATTTGCTCGACGTGAACCAGGCGCAGCAACTGCTGAACCGGGCGCGGCATGTTGCGGCCGCTCTCGTAGCGCGAACCGCCGCTCTGGGTGACGCCCAGCCTGGACCAGAACTGTTGCTGATTCATGCCCATCTTGCGGCGGATCTCGCGGGCATCGATTTTTTCGTTGGCTTTCATCTTCCTGCTCCTTCAGTTCATTATCGGCAAACAAATACATCGGGATAGCACATGCGTCTATCGTCTATTACCGAAGTAATATGCCTAAAACTATAGGACAAATTCGCCTGCCATACAAGAAAAATTGCCGCGACATTAGTACGGGGGAATTAAGCCGACACGGAAACGCTGACTGGCCGGGGAGCGCTTGAGGATTCGGACTATCGGGTAAAATATTCGGCTTTCCAACTGACGAACCACGGCAATGGCATTGATAGTTCAAAAATACGGCGGCACATCGATGGGGTCGCCGGACCGCATCCGCAGCGTCGCCAGGCGTGTCGCGCGCTGGAAGGCGCAGGGCCATCAACTGGTGGTGGTGGTCTCGGCCATGAGCGGCGAGACCAACCGCCTGATCGCTCTGGCCAAGGACGTGTCTCCGCAGCCCGATGCACGCGAACTCGACGTGATGATTTCCACCGGCGAGCAGGTCACGATCGCTCTTCTGGCGATGGCGATCCGCGATCTCGGCCTCAAGGCCAAGAGCTACACCGGTGGCCAGGTGAAGGTGCTGACCGACAGCACCTTCACCAAGGCGCGCATTCTCCATATCGACGAAGCCAATATGCGCAGCGATCTCGACGACGATACGGTCATCATCGTCGCCGGATTCCAGGGCGTTGACGCCGACGGCAACATCACCACGCTGGGGCGCGGCGGCTCGGACACCTCGGCGGTGGCGCTGGCGGCGGCACTGACGGCGGACGAATGCCAGATTTACACCGATGTCGACGGCGTGTATACGACCGACCCGCGCATCGTGCCCGAGGCGCGGAAGCTGGACCGCATCACCTTCGAGGAAATGCTGGAAATGGCCAGCCTCGGCTCCAAGGTGCTGCAGATCCGCTCGGTCGAATTCGCCGGCAAGTACAAGGTCAAATTGCGTGTGCTCTCCAGCTTCGAGGAAGAAGGCCAGGAGACCAGCGGCACGCTCATCACTCTCGAGGAAGACACCACCATGGAACAACCGATCATCTCCGGCATCGCCTTCAACCGCGACGAGGCCAAGCTCACGGTACTCGGCGTACCTGATCGGCCCGGCATCGCCTATCAGATTCTCGGCCCGATCGCCGACGCCAACATCGACGTCGACATGATCATCCAGAATGTCGGCCACGACGGCACGACGGACTTTTCCTTCACCGTCAATCGCGGGGATTTTGCCCGTACCAAGAAGCTTCTGGAAGAGCAGATCAAGCCGCACATCGGTGCGCGCGCGATCGAGGGCGACACCAAGATCTGCAAGGTTTCCGCGGTGGGCGTCGGCATGCGTTCCCATCCGGGCGTCGCCAGCAAGATGTTCCGCACCCTGGCCGAGGAGGGCATCAACATCCAGATGATCTCGACCTCCGAAATCAAGATTTCGGTGGTGGTCGACGAGAAGTATCTCGAACTGGCCGTGCGCGTCCTGCACAAGGTCTTCGAACTGGATCAGCAACCGGCCTGAACTTTCCGCCGTGCCAAGACAAACCCCGGCCCTGCGCCGGGGTTTTTGTTATATGTCTCCGCCTTTTTGGGCGGCGACGGTATCCCCCGGATGGGATCAGAACACTCCCATGGCGAGCCCGCCCGCCAATGTTGCTCCGAGTTCCCGGCAACGATCGAGGTCTGCCGCCGCTATGGTCTTCGGCGCAAGAATCCGCTCCGGCGTCTGGGCATGGGTACAAACGATCAATGCATCGGCGACAGCCCGCAGGCGCCAGCCGGTGGCGATGCGCTCGATCTGCCGTGCCGCGTTCTGTCCATCGCTGCCGGCACAAACCAGCGCCGCGTAGGGACGACCATTGATCCGGTCGAGCGCCGGGTAGTAGCAGCGGTCGAAGAAATCCTTCATCAGCCCCGAGATTGCCGCGAGGTTCTCGGGCGTGGCGAAGACGTAGCCAGCGGCATCGAGCACGTCCGCGGCATGCGCGTCGGCGGCATGCAGCAGGCGCGTCGCGACGCCGCCTTCCGCCGCGGCGCCGGCTGCCAGCGCGCGCACCATCTGTTCGGTGCCGCCGGTCAGCGAGTGGTATACGACGAGCAGGGTTTTCACATCGGGCGCCGGAACAAAAAAGGGGATCAGACCTTGGTCTGACCCCCTGCTGTTGGTGGGCGGTACTGGGATCGAACCAGTGGCTTCCACCGTGTGAAGGTGGCACTCTGGATCACTGCGCTCATCAGGCTTGATTTAATTGAACTATTCCGCAGAACTGAGAGTGCTTTTGTAGCAGCACCGCGTGTCATCTTGACCGACCTTTTCAGTACGGTCAAGCAAAGCCTCCATACTGTAGCCATGGCGCGTCATCAAGTGTCGGTGTCCTTCGTATAAGTAAGTCCGCGATTTTTGGCCTGGATTAATGGAGCCACTACCTTTGCGGTTCCTTCTTATACCTAAGACTTATGACCCCCTTTCTGACAAAACCCGCTGGACGCGACATCAGGGGGACCCTGGGGAGACGCTGGCCGCATTAAGGTGGTCATATTCCACATAGCAATCATATGCTTAAGTTAAATCTGGCAATTGTGAGCTGTTGAGCTAGATTTTGATCAAATGACGGGGTTTTTGTCACCTTTGGCGGGGCTTTGGTCATTTATGGCGAGGCTTTGACCAACTATCACGGGGTTTTGGTCAAAACTGCCTTAATCAGTTATCTACGGGATCGCAATACTTCATTCAACGACACGCGAATTGCATGTCGCAATCAACGAATGAACTGGAGCCCCACCATGACCAAGCAGTTCCCCACACGCCCCACCGTCGCAGAATTTCTCGCCGACAGCATCGCGCTAATCAACAAGACGCAAGCCCAGATCGCGGCAGAGTGTGGCTTTGAAAGCGCGAACGCCTTCGAGGCCAGATAGAGCGCACGCGGTATGGCAATGCGCCGGTCGGGAGTTTTGAGGGCACGCACCAGTTCCCGAATCTTGATCGTGGCGCGCAGGTCGAAAGGAACGGCGATTCGGAAGCTGTAGCAGTCGCCTCTGCGTATAAGGTAGGGATTTGGCATACTCCGCAATCCGAGTGCCTTTGTAGCACTCTCTTGTAGCAAACAAGAAAAAACCTGCGGAATACTTACTGCTAAATCAAGCGACTGTCTGGGAAGTCTGATGGTGGGCGGTACTGGGATCGAACCAGTGGCTTCCACCGTGTGAAGGTGGCACTCTACCGCTGAGTTAACCGCCCGCGAAAGAGGCGCGCATTTAACCATAGATGGCCCGCGCCGGTCAATGGCAGGCGCGGCGTGGCGTAGAATTCGGGACTTTCCCCAAGCTCCGGAATCCCATGAAGGTACGCACCCGCTTCGCCCCCAGTCCTACCGGTTTTCTGCATATCGGCGGCGCTCGCACCGCCCTGTTTGCCTGGGCCTATGCGCGCCGGCATGGCGGCACCTTCATCCTGCGCATCGAGGACACCGACGTCGCGCGCTCGACGCCGCAGGCGCTGCAGGCGATCCTCGACGGCATGCAGTGGCTGGGGCTGGCGCATGACGAAGGCCCGTTCTACCAGATGCAGCGCATGCCGCGCTACAAGGAAGTCATCGCCGAAATGCTGGCCGCGGGCAAGGCCTATCACTGCTACATGTCGAAAGAGGACCTGGACACCTTGCGCGCCGAGCAGGAAGGCAGGAAGGAGAAGCCGCGCTACGACGGCCGCTGGCGGCCCGAGCCGGGCACGACGCTGCCGCCGCCGCCGGACGGCGTGCCGCCCGTGGTGCGCTTCCGCAATCCGCAGGACGGCGTGGTGGCGTGGGATGACCAGGTCAAGGGCCGCATCGAGTTTGCCAACAGCGAACTCGACGATTTCATCATCGCGCGGGCCGACGGCACGCCGACCTACAACTTCTGCGTCGTGGTCGATGACCGAGACATGGGCATCACGCATGTGCTGCGCGGCGACGACCACGTGAACAATACGCCGCGCCAGATCAACCTGCTGCAGGCGCTGGGCGCGCCGGTGCCGCACTATGGCCACCTGTCGATGATCCTGGGCGACGACGGGCAGAAGCTGTCCAAGCGCCATGGCGCGGTGTCGGTGATGCAGTACGAGGAGGAGGGCTATCTGCCGGAGGCGGTTTTGAACTATCTGGCGCGGCTCGGCTGGTCCCATGGCGACGAAGAAGTCTTCAGCATGGAGCAGTTCGTGCAGTGGTTCGATTTCGACCACATCACGGCTTCCGCCGCGCAATTCAATACCGAAAAGCTGAACTGGCTCAACGCGCATTACCTCAAGCAGGCCGATCCGCAGCGGCTCGCCGGCGAGGCCACCCGCCGTCTGGCACGGCAGGGCGTGGTTGTCGCCGGAGGTCCCGACATGGCGCGGGTGGTCGTCCTCTACCGCGACCGCGTCGCCAACCTGAATGAACTGGCCGATGCCGTGCATCCTTTCTTCGTGGCAGCCAAACCCGCGGACGAGATGCGCGCCCAGCACCTGACCGAGCCGGCGCTGAAAGGCTTGAGCGCGTTGCGTGAGCGCCTGTCGGCCTGTGCCTGGCAGGCGGCCGAACTGGGGCAGACCGTCAAGCAGACCGCTACCGACTCCGGCCTGAAGATGCCGCAGCTGGCGATTCCCTTGCGCGTGGCTTTGCTAGGCATGCCCCAGTCCCCTTCGATTGATGCGGTGCTCGAGGTTCTGGGCCGCGAGCGCGTGCTGGCGCGTCTGGCCGCGGTGCTGCCGGGCTGACGCCGATCGACAGGTGCCGGCCTCGGACGAGAGCGGGATGAATTCCATGCCGCGTGTCCTGAACTGCCTGCTTCCGGCGCTTTTCCTGGCCGCCTGCGCCACATCTCCCGAGGGACGCCGGCAGTTGACGGCGCCGGCCCCTTTGCAGGGCTTCAGCGCGGTCTACTCGGAAATCGACATGCACCTGCAACTGGTCACCGCCACGGATGCGCCTTCGTGTCAGGAAGCGCTGTGTGCCGCGGACTGGGCTTTCGGCCAGCGCATTCTTGCGATTGGCAAGCGTCTCGCCGACGTCGCCTATCGCCAGTACCCCGACCTGCATTTGCGCTTCCCGCGCTTCGAGTTCGTCGTCGCCGACAAGTCCGATCCCGGCGCTGCATCCAGCGCAGCGGGGACGGTGGTGATCTATCGCGGCGTACGTGGGCTGGATCTCGACGATGCGGCGCTGGCTTTTGTTCTGGCGCGGGAAATGAGCCACGTCATCGGCGGCCATCACGATGAGAACGTCACCACCAGCATTCTCGTGGCGGTGGCCGCGCAGGTGCTGTTTCCGGTGCTGAACGTGGGGGCGCTTTTTTCAGGCAGTGCCGCGACGACTGCGGCGGCGCAGACTGCCGCCGGTTCCGCCGTCGCGTCCACCGCGTTCGCTTCGGCCGCTTCGTTTGCCGGATCGCGCGCGCTGCGTGCCAGCGATCGCCCGCAGCAGGTACGCGAGGCCGAATCGATCGCCATGAAATTGCTGGCCGCCGCCGGCTGGGATGGCCGCGAGGTGAGCGATCAGCTGGAAGCCCTGCGCCCGGCGCTGCCTGAAGAACCCTCATGGACTGAAGAGTTGCGTGAATCCGCGCGGCGCATCGCCGCGCTGATGCAGGGCCCCGTTCTTCCGGAAACGCCGGGGTCTGTGGGCGCCCTGGGGCAGGCGGACCCGGCGTTGCCGTTCGGCCTGCCGCCGCCCATCGTCGTCAAGCCGTATTAGTGCCGCGGCGCAGGGCGCGCAGGCGGAAGCGGGCGGGATCGACCGCCCGCGCCAGTTCACGCTTCATCGGCAGGGGATCGCCTGCCAACCGGCTGGCAAGCAATTCGGCCGCCAGCGGCGCCCACACCAGGCCGCGTGCGGAAAGCCCCAGCAACGCGTGCAGGCCTTGCTGCCGCGGCAGGTCGTCCAGCGTCGTGTCGCTTGCGGCGGAGGCCTCCGTGTCCGGCAGCGTCCCGATCAGCGGCAGGCGATCAGGGGTGGCGGTGCGCAGGCCGACGCGGCCTTCGAGCTGCGCCGCATCGATGCCAATGTCGCTTTCCCGCACGGTGCCCGGCAGCAGTTCGTCGAGGCGCCGCAAGTTGCCGGCGTGGTCGGCGGCACGAATCCGCAGGTCGCTGTCGCCGCTGTCGAAGCTGGCGCCGACGCAGACCGTGCCGGCGTCGGCCGGTGTGAGGTAGCCGGAGCGGCAAACCACGTGATGCAGGGGCGGCCCCGTGCGTTCCAGAAGCCGGTCCGGCAGATAGCTGATCTGGCCGCGTATCGGGGTCAGCGGCAGCGCGTGCTGCAGCAGGCGGTTGGCGGCATGGGCGTTGGCGAGAATGACGTGAGGCGCGTCGGCCAGCAGCCTGCCGTCGGCATCGAGCGCCTGCCAGCCGCCCGCCGTTCGTCGCACCGAGCCGACTTCCGTGGCGAAATGGGTGTGAACGCGCTCGCCGCAGGCGGCCAGCAGGGCGGCACAGAGGCTGCCCGGATCGACCCAGCCCCCGGCGGGAAACCACCAGCCGCCATGCGCCAGTTGGCGGCCGATCAGGGCCCGGGCGGCATCATGTTCGAGAAAGGCGGCAAAGTCCGCCGGCAGCTCGAGTTCTTTTAGCGTGGCGCGCTGCAATTCCTCGTGCACGGCATCGCGCGCGACCTGCAGCACGCCGCAGGGCGACCAGTGCACGCCGGGCAGGGCGGCAAGGCGGCGCAGTGCATACAGATAGCAGGCGCGCGACAGGCGCGCCGCCAGCGCATCGTCCTTCGCCAGATGCGGCAGCAGTATGCCGGCCGGGTTGCCCGAAGCTTCCTGCGCGGGCACCCCATGGCGTTCGAAAAGCTCGACCTGCCAGCCGCGGGCGGCCAGCCGTTCGCTGATGGCGGCGCCGGCGAGTCCGGCGCCGATGACGATGGCACGGCGCAGGTCGGCTTGGGGCGGATCGCCGGGAGTAGACGCCGGCGACACGGCGTTTTCGAGCCGGCCGGCCAGCATTTCGCGCTTGGTGCCGAAGCCCGGGCGGCGCTCCAGCCGCCAGCCCTTGTGTTCCAGCGCGCGGCGCATATCGCCGGCCACGCTCCAGGTCGCCAGCGTCGCCTGCGGGCGGCACAGCCGGGTGAGCATGGCGAGCAGCGCGGGTGACCAGAGATCGGGATTCTTCGCCGGTGCAAAGCCATCGAGAAACACTGCGTCGGCATTTGCCGCCAGTTGCGGCAACACTGCGAGCGCGTCGCCGAACAGCAGCGTCAGCGTGAGCCTGCCGCCGTCGAAATGCAGGCGATGAAACCCCGGCGTCGGCGGCGGCCACTGCCGCAGCAGTTCATCGGCGAGAGACGCAAGTTCGGCGTAGGGCGCCAGCAGACGGGCCAGATCGTCGCGGCGGAAAGGATGCTTCTCGACCGAGACGTAGTGCAGCCGGCCACCAGCCTTCGATGTGCGCCACGCCAGACCGGTGGCGAGGAAGTTCAGGCCGAGGCCGAAGCCGGCTTCGAGGATGACGAAGCTGTCGCGTCCGGTCCAGCGGGACGGCAGATCATTACCGCCGAGGAAGACGTGGCGGGCCTGTGCCAGCCCGCCGTGAGCCGTGTGATAGACGTCGCCATAGGTCGCCGAATACGGCGTGCCGTCCCCGGCGAACGCAAGTTCGGCGGGGATGACGGGAGGCATTACTCCGGCCGCATCTGCGGGAACAGGATGACGTCGCGGATCGATGCCGAGTTGGTCAGCAGCATGACCAGGCGGTCGATGCCGATGCCGCAGCCGCCGGTCGGCGGCAGGCCGTACTCGAGCGCGCGGATGTAGTCGGCGTCGTAGTACATGGCCTCCTCGTCGCCGGCTTCCTTGGCCTTGGCCTGCGCCATGAAGCGCGCGGCCTGATCTTCGGCATCGTTCAACTCGGAGAAGCCGTTGGCGATTTCGCGGCCGACGATGAAGAGTTCGAAGCGCTCGGTGATGTCCGGGTTATCGTCGTTGCTGCGCGCCAGCGGCGAGACTTCGGCCGGGTAGTCGATGATGTAGGTCGGGTCCCACAGTTCGGCTTCGGTGGTTTCCTCGAATAATGCCAGTTGCAGCGTGCCGAGGCCGGCGTTGGCCAGGTGCGGCGACTTGAGGTCGACCCGGAGGTCCTTCAGTTTCTGGCGCAGCCAGTCGGCATCGTTCAGTTGCTCGAAGCTGTAGCCCGGATGGTAGTGGTGGATCGCGCCGACGATGGTCAGCCGCGCGAAGGGTTTGGACAGATCGAGTTCGCGTCCCTGGTATTCGAAGACCTCGGTGCCCAGCGCCTCGCGCGCCGAGTGGCGCAGCAGGCCTTCGGTGAAGTCCATCAGGCGACGGTAATCGGTATAGGCCTCGTAGAACTCCATCATGGTGAATTCGGGGTTGTGGCGCGGCGAGAGGCCTTCGTTGCGGAAATTGCGATTGACCTCGAACACCTTCTCGAAGCCGCCGACCACCAGGCGCTTGAGGTAGAGCTCGGGCGCGATGCGCAGGAACAGCTCCATGTCCAGCGCGTTGTGGTGCGTGATGAAAGGCTTGGCCGCGGCGCCGCCGGGGATGGGGTGCATCATCGGCGTTTCGACTTCGAGGAAGCCATGGTGCATCATGTAATTGCGGATCGACTGGATCATCCGGCTGCGGGCGACGAAAGTGAAGCGCGTCTGCTCGTTGGTGATCAGGTCGAGTTCGCGGCTGCGGTACTTCTGCTCGACGTCGGTGAGGCCGTGGAACTTCTCCGGCAGCGGCCGCAGCGACTTGGTCAGCAGGCGGATGCTGCTGCATTGCACGGTCAGCTCATTGGTCTTGGTCTTGAACAGCGTGCCGACGCAGCCGACGATGTCGCCCAGGTCCCAGCCCTTGAATTCCTTGTGCGTTTCCTCGCCGGTACCATCGTTGCTGACGAAAATCTGGATGCGGCCCGAGACATCCTGGATGCTGGCGAAGCTGGCCTTGCCCATCACGCGCTTGAGCATGATGCGGCCGGCGACCTTGACCTCGATCGGCGTGACTTCGAGTTCCTCGCGTGTCTTCGCGCTGTAGAGTTCGTCGAGCTTGCCGGCGAGGTTTTCGCGCGAGAAGTCGTTGGGGAAGGCGCGGCCGGAAGCGCGCCAAGCCGCAAGCTTTTCGCGGCGCTCGGCGATAAGGCGGTTTTCGTCTTGGGGGGTGGGGGTTGCGGTATCAGTCATGATGATGGACTCAGAAGAAACGATGAACGGTGAAGCCGAGCGCCGTGGCGGCCTCGGCCTGGGTCTTGTCGGCGGTGGCGAAGTCGCTTGCCTGGATGTCGCGGGCGATGGCGAGATGCACGGCATCCAGACTGCGCAGGGGAATGGCGGGGAGCGATTCAATCAGATGAAATGCATGCGCGATCTGTTCGTCGGCAACGGCATGCAGTTGAAGCACGCCGTCACTGATATCGCTATGCAGTTCCTTGACGGCAATTTGTTCGAGCTTGGGATTGATGAGCTTGTTGCGTCGCCGCCGTGCCAGCGAGCAACGCGCCTCGACCAGCCCGAGACGGCTGATCGAGAGCGGTCCCCGTTGCTGGAAGAAGGTGTCGAACTCCTCGCTGAACGCTTCATGCAAATAGCGCTTGAGGAGAGCGCTGGTGTCGGCGTAAATCATCAGCAACGGTCTTCGCGGTCCTCGGCGATCAGTACTTCGCTGGGAATTCCCTGAAACGGCTGGCTGGCACGGAACGCCGCCAAAGACCGGATCTTCGGCTTTGTTGCGGGCTTGATCGGCAGGATGCGCGCCACCGGCTCGCCACGCCGGGTGACGATGACTTCGTCATCGGTGGCGAACAGCTGTTCCGGATGGGAAAGCCCCTCCCGCGCCTCGCGGATGGTGATGGTTTTCATGGTTAGCCCTGCTTGTGTCACAACGGGCAATATTGTGACACATTTCGGGTGGGGCTGAGGTGACGATCGCCTTGTTGGGGGCGCGGAGGGGAAGAATTCGCCCGAGCTTGGCCGGCAGGAGTCGGTATTCGGTCACGGCCTTTGAAAGTCGGCGCTGGCGGTACGGCGGTTGCCCGGCCGAAACGGGCAATGGCTCAGTTGGGTGAACTACCGCTCCGTGCCCTCAAGAGACATTCGTCGCCTCGGCGGCCCAGCGGCAGGTTTCTGAGTCGAGCGGTCGTCCAGAGCAGGGACCGACTGAGAACTCTTCGGCCTTGGCAGCCCAATGATGCCCGCTTTGTTATAGTCTGCAATTGGCATAAAGCCGTTCTTCAGAGTTACCTTCCAGTTTGCCTAATGGCGGGATGCTTCAAATTCTCACTCTGTCCCAATAAGAAATCGACAGACACAAAAGGGCTTAGCGCTGATGGCAAACAATAACGGAAGCGGCAAATCCCTTGAATCGTGGATCTGGGACGCCGCCTGCTCCATCCGCGGGGCCAAGGACGCGCCGAAATACAAGGACTACATTCTTCCTCTCATCTTCACCAAGCGGCTCTGCGACGTGTTCGATGACGAACTGAACCGAATTGCGAAGGAAGTCGGTTCGCGCAAGAAGGCCTTCCAGCTCGCCAAGGCCGACCACAAGCTGGTGCGCTTCTACCTCCCCCTCGTGCCGGACGATCCCGAGCAGCCCGTCTGGTCCGTCATCCGCAAGCTCTCCGACAAGATCGGCGAAGGCGTCACCACCCACATGCGGGCCATCGCCCGGGAAAATCCGCTCTTGCAGGGCATCATTGACCGCGTCGATTTCAACGCCACCACCCACGGCCAGCGCGACCTTGACGACGACCGCCTCTCCAACCTCATCGAGGCCATCAGCACCAAGCGCCTCGGTTTGGAGGATGTCGAGGCCGACATCATCGGCAAGAGCTACGAATACCTCATCCGCAAGTTCGCCGAGGGCGGCGGCCAGAGCGCCGGTGAGTTCTACACCCCGCCGGAGGTCGGCACCATCATGTCCCGCGTCCTCCAGCCCGAGCCCGGTATGGAAATCTACGACCCCACCTGCGGTTCCGGCGGCCTGCTGGTGAAATGCGAGATCGCCATGGAGGAAAGCATTCATGACAAAAATGCGGGCAAAAAGCGCACCGTCGCCCCGCTGAAGCTGTTCGGCCAGGAATTCACCCCCGAAACCTGGGCCATGGCCAACATGAACATGATCATCCACGACATGGAAGGCCAGATCGAGATCGGCGACACCTTCAAGAACCCCAAATTCCGCAACAGGCAGGGCAAGCTCCGCAGCTTCGACCGCGTCGTCGCCAATCCCATGTGGAACCAGGACTGGTTCGCCGAGGCCGACTACGACAACGACGAACTCGACCGCTTCCCCGCCGGGGCCGGCTTTCCCGGCAAATCCTCCGCCGACTGGGGCTGGGTGCAGCACATCCACGCCAGCATGAACGCCACCGGCCGCGCCGCCGTCGTCCTCGACACCGGCGCCGCCTCGCGCGGCTCGGGCAATGCCGGCACCAACAAGGAAAAGACCGTCCGCCAGTGGTTCGTTGAGCACGACCTCATCGAAAGCGTCCTCTACCTGCCCGAAAACCTGTTCTACAACACCACCGCCCCCGGCATCGTGCTGTTCCTGAACAAGGCCAAGCCGAAGGAGCGCAAGGGCAAGGTCTTGCTCGTCAATGCATCCCAGGTCTTCGAAAAGGGCGACCCCAAGAACTTCATCCCCGACGACGGTATCCAGCGCATCGCCGACACCCTCATCGGATGGAAGGAAGCCGAAAAACTCAGCCGCATCGTCGACCACGCCGAGCTGAAAAAAAACGACTACAACATCTCCCCCAGCCGCTACATCCATACCTCGGATGCCGAAACCTACCGGCCCATCGTGGAGATCGTCGAGGAGCTGGCCGTGATCGAGAAGGAAGCCAGGGAAACTGACCAGGCGCTCCAGAAGATCCTCAAGCAGATGGGCGTAGGCGCATGAAGCAGCAAATCTTCATCAGCAGCGTTCAGAAAGAACTCGCGACCGAGCGACGGGCGATCCGCGATTTCATTCGAGGGGACGCGCTCTTCGGCCAGTATTTCGACGTTTTCCTGTTTGAGGATCTGCCGGCGGCCGACAGGCGCGCCGACGAGACCTACCTCGACGAAGTTTCGGCGTCCGCCATTTACCTCGGGCTGTTTGCGAACGACTACGGTTCGACCGATGGCAAGGGAGTTTCCCCCACCGAACATGAATTCGACCGCGCCACCGGCGATTCCATCTACCGTCTGGCCTTCATCAAGGGCAGCGACGATTCCAGGCGCGCCCCGGCGATGAAGAAACTCATCGGCAAGGTTTCGAATCAACTCCGCCGCCGCCGCTTCGAATCCACCGAGGAGCTTCTGCGCGACCGCATCTATCCCAGTCTGATCGAGTTTCTTCGCTGGAAAGGAATCCTTCGCAGTGTCGCGTTCGAACGCGAACCCATTCCCGATCTCGACCTTTCCGCCGTCGACGAGAAGAAAGTCCGCTGGTTCCTGAAGCGCGCCCGGGAGGCCCGGGGCTACCCGCTCGCCGCGGACACGCCCGTCAGCGAAGCGCTCGCTCATCTCGATCTGCTCTCCGACGACCAGCTCACCCAGTCCGCTGTCCTCCTCTTTGGCAAGAAGCCGCAAAGCTGGCTCCCCGCCTCCGAGGTCAAATGCCTGCACTTCCACGGCACCGAACCCGTCAAACCCATCCCCGACTATCAGGTCTTCAAGGGCAACCTCTTCGAGTTGATCGATCAGGCGGCCGATTTCGTCATGGCCAAGCTTGCCCGTCAGGTAGGGGTGCGCAATGCCGGGCCGGCAAACACCGTCACCTACGAGATCCCCAAGGCCGCCGTTGCCGAGATCATCATCAACGCACTCGCCCACCGCGACTACCAGTCCGACGCCAGCGTGCAGGTTTACGTCTTTGCCGACCGGGTCGCGGTCTGGAATCCCGGCGAGCTGCCGCCCACGCTCACGCCCGCCAAGCTGAAGAAGGCCCACAGCTCCGTTCCCCGCAACAAGCGCCTGTGCGAAGCCCTCTTCCTCGCCAACTACATCGACAAGGCCGGCACCGGCGTGCTCGACGTCCTTGGCCAGTGCAAGGCCGCCGGCCTGCCCGAGCCCGACTTCGCCCAGGACGGCGACCAGTTCACCGTCACGCTCTGGCGCGACACGTTCACCCCCGCGCGGCTCGACCGGCTTGGGCTCAATGAGCGGCAGAAATCTGTCATCGCGCACTTCCGAAGGAAGCCTGAACTCACCAATGCGGAATACCAGATCCTCACGGGTGTATCGCGGGCCACAGCCAAGAGGGACCTCGATGAGATGATCAAACTCGGCATTCTCGTGTTGGCCGGAGCCGGCCGATCAGCCCATTACCGGCTGGCTGATAAACGGCTCATAAATGGCCCAAACGGCTCACCCGGGGAGGCGGCCGGAAATGGCTCATAAATGGCTCAAATGGCTCACACCGCCCACGGTAGGAGCAGAACAATGATCACGATCATCGCGACGACACCGATCACAGCCGGCCTGTCCGGCGGAGTCGCGACAGGCGGAACGAAGACGGAGGCGCGGGAGACGGACAAGGCGCTGAAGGAGATTCTGGAGAAGATCGGGGTATGAGCGAGTGGCAAACAAAGCGCCTAGGGGACGTCCTCCAACTCAACTACGGAAAGAGTCTTTCCGTGAAGTATCGCGTTGAAGGGCCAATTCCAGTTTACGGCTCAAACGGAATCGTCGGCTCGCACAACGAAGCAATCGTCGATGCACCTGGTCTAATCGTTGGGCGAAAGGGATCGGCTGGGCAAGTTCATCGCTCCCTCGGTCCGTTTTGTCCGATTGACACTACCTTCTACGTCACCGCAGCGGACGCCCCGGATACCGATCTCGAATTCTTGTATTACCTTCTTCGCCACCTTGATCTCACCCGGATCACGGGAGATGTCGGTGTCCCAGGTTTGAATCGTGAAATGGCTTACATGGAGCCAGTCCACTTTCCCGCAGCACTCCCCGAGCAGAAGAAGATCGCGCACATCCTTTCGACGGTGCAGCGGGCGATCGAAGCGCAGGAGCGAATCATTCAGACCACCACCGAACTGAAAAAGGCCCTCATGCACAAGCTCTTCACCGAAGGCCTCCGCAACGAACCCCAAAAACAAACCGAAATCGGCCCCGTTCCCGAAAGCTGGTCGCCAATTACGCTGGGAGAATTGTGTGGAAAACCAAATGGCGCACTGCAAACTGGTCCGTTCGGTAGCCAGCTTCACAAACACGAATATCAGGAAGATGGCATCGCCGTGGTAAACCCGACTCACCTCGCCGGAAACCGTATCAATCACGAAAACGTACCTCGTGTCAGCGAGAAAGTAGCGCAGCGCCTTGGGAAACACCGCCTTCGGAAGTTCGACATCCTGTTCGCCCGCAGGGGAGAGATCGGACGGCAAGGCTTGGTCACCGAAGCGGAGGAAACATGGCTATGTGGAACAGGCTGCTTTCTTGTCCGGGCGAGCAAGCCGTTCATTGATAATCGATTCTTGGCACTCTACTTTGCAACGGATCGTCTCGTGAAGTGGCTCTATTCTCACGCTGCGGGGGCAATCATGCCAAACCTCAACAACAGCGTGATGCAACGCTTGCCTGTGTTCTATCCCGATCTGGAGACCCAAACCATGATCATCGAAACGTTCACGACAATTGACCAAAAATTGAATGCTGCTGTTCGGAGACAAACTGCACTCCAAGATCTCTTCCGTACCCTCCTTCACCAACTTATGACCGCGAAGACCCGCGTTCACGAACTTGAGTTTTCTGCATAGCATGAAGCTTCGACGCCTAGAAATTGAGAACTTCAGAGGGATCACCAAGCTCGACTTGGGGGTTGGCGATACGACCGTTCTTATCGGCGAAAACAACACGGGAAAGACGGCAGTGCTGGATGCACTCAAATTCGCATTGCGAAGCATCAAGACCCGGCGGGGTTGTTCGTTCGAAGAGTATGACTTCCACTTGCCGACTTCCAACGCGGAGCCTTCGGATGCGCCAGCAATATCGATTCGACTGACGTTCAAAGAAGACACACCAGGTGATTGGGATGATCAGCAGGTGGCGAAACTGAATCGTGCCAAGATCCTTCAGATCGACAGCACAGGATGTTCGCTGGTGATTCTGAAGGTCGGGGCGAAGTTCGATGCAACCTCGCAAGATTTCATCCAGGATTGGGAATTTCAAAACCCACAGAGCGCAGCACTGACTGGCCTATCGGATACGTCACTGGCGACCCTCCATTCGGAAGTCTCATATTTCTATCTCTCCGCATTGAGGGACGCCAGCAAGCAGTTCGACGCAAAGGGCCCGTTCTGGAGGCCATTCCTGAAGGAGTCACAGCTTACGCCAGAAAAGCGCGCCGAGATTGAGTCCAAGCTTTCCGACGTCAACGATCTAATCATTTCGTCACACACCAGCTTTTCGCAAGTGGTGTCCCGCTTGAAGGCAATTCGCGAAGTCGTTTCCGTGGCAAACGGCGGGGATGACATTGTTTCGATCGACGCCGTCCCGGGAAGGCTGTTTGACATGCTGTCGAAAGCCACGGTATCCATCAACACGACATCAGGGGCGAAGATTCCTGTTGGTCGACACGGGGAAGGAACCCAGAGCCTCGCTGTATTGACGCTGTTCAACGCTTATTTGCAGGCGTGGAACAAAGGCGACCCGATCGTTGCACTTGAGGAGCCAGAGGCACATTTGCATCCGAGTGCTGTCAGAGCACTCTGGCAGCTTATTGAAAAGATTCCCGGTCAGAAGATCATTTCTACGCACAGCGGAGACCTTCTTTCTGAAGTTCCCCCGACGGCAGTGGTAAGGCTCGCCCGAGTGGCGGGAAAGTTGGGCGCGTGGCCCGTTTCTAGCGTTACTCTTACGGACCCACAGACCCGGCAGTTTAATTTCCATATCCGCCATGCGCGTGGAGAGCTCCTGTTCGCGAAGGGATGGTTACTCGGAGAAGGTGAATCGGAGGTAACCCTACTTCCTGAAGTCGCCCGAATTCTTGGATTTAATCTTGAGAGGGCTGGTGTCAGATGTATTCCATATCGGCAGGCTGATATTGGGCTGTTTATCGCCGTCGCCGACGGATTGGGAATTCCGTGGGTAACTCTCACTGATAACGACCAAGAGGGTCAGAAGACTATTCAGAAGGTGCTGGCAGCCTTGAATGGTAGAAACGAAAAGCGTGTGTTGCACGTGATGCCAGAAGACGACCTTGAACAGCACCTTTGCGTCAATGGATTCGGAGATGTCTATGAAAACCTTCTCAACGCGGACACAAAGCTTCAGGTGACTGTTCCCGACACAGACCCGCTCTACTGGAAGCAGGTAACAAAGGCGGTTAAGAAACATAAGATCATGGCAATTCAGAATGTCCTTCAGGAGATGCGAAATGGACGCCCGGTGCCCCGCTTATTGGAAAGAGCAGTGGTCACAGCCGCCAACTTAGCGAAATCACGATGAAACCAAATCTCGACACCCTTAACGCCAATCAACGCTCGGCTGTCGAATGGACGGATGGGCCTCTTCTAGTATTGGCTGGACCAGGCTCCGGCAAGACTCTTGTGCTCACCCTTCGAGCCGCCCGGATTCTGCAGAACGACCCAGATGCCAGCATGCTGGCGTTGACCTTCACAACAAAGGCGGCTGATGAGATGCGGCAGCGGCTCGATGCATTAATGGGCGGTCGGGCCGAACGCGCTCACCTTTGCACCTTTCATTCATTCGCGGGCGATGTATTGCGGCAGCACGGAAGTCATGTCGGAATTCAACCTGATTTCTCCATGCTGGCCAATGATGAGGATCGAATCGCAGTTCTAGAGGGAGTCATCGGAAAATTGAGCTGTGACACATCCGCTCTACCAACCGATCGGAAGAACCTCCTGTTCCTTTTGGACAGGTTGTTCGCGGAATCTTACAACGGTGAGCCGGTCGCCCCCGGGATGACCAAGACCCCTCCTTGGATCCCGCCGCTGTTCAAGGCATATTGTGAAAAGCTTCAATCAAGCAACCGCCTCGATTTTGGAGCTCTGCTTCATTTTGCTCGGTTGCTTCTTTCGAGCAACGCTGGTGTTGCTCGTCTTACCCGTCTCGCATGGCAGTATGTCAGCGTTGACGAGTTCCAAGACACTAACAGAGCGCAATATGACCTACTTACGCTTCTGGCTGTGGGTGAGCGCCCCAACCTTTTCGTGGTGGCTGACGATGACCAGATTATCTACCAGTGGAACGGTGCCAGTCCGGAACGGCTCCTTGCCCTTCGTTCAGACTTTGGAATGGATGTCATCCAACTTCCCGAGAATTTCCGCTGTCCACCGGTCATCATTCAGCTCGCTAACAATCTGATCGGATTTAACCAAACCCGGTCAGAGGGTAAGCAACCGCTTGTTGCCATGAAGGCGGCCACTGATACCCCCGCACTGAAGGCCGCCATATTCAATAACGAAGAAGAAGAGGCAGCGAATATTCCAAAAGTGATCACGGAATCTGGGTGGCGGCCTGAAAACTGTGCAGTACTTGCGCGAAACGCAAAATTGCTCGATAGAGCCGCCAATGCGCTTTCGGTAAGTGGACTTCAGCCTTTTGTAGCCAAGCGCAAAACCGAGTTCGAGAGTCCGGCAGTCCGATGGCTTTTCTCCGTTTTACGTCTCGCAAACGCGCGCCACGATAGGGAGCTACTTCGGCGGGTATGTGTAGCGTGGAATGGCTTTACAGGATCGCTGATCGAGTTTGAGGACGTTGCAGCCGAAGCGGCCCTTGATGGCGGAGATTTCCTACGGGCTTGGGTAAATACAGCTTATGCAAAGGAACCCAAGGCACCCTATGGGCTACTACTGGCGGAGATTCGCAACCGGTTGGTCGATCGTATCGATTTCCTTGAGCTTCTTGAATTGTTTTGGAACGCCAAATACATAAATGACGATCTGGAAGCCGAAGAAATAGCAACTTGGCGGGAGCTCCAAGAGAGTCTTACCAGAGAGCACGCACCAGAAAATTTGACTCTGCATCTCTACCTGCAGGAGATGGACTTGAAATCAAAGGCGCCTGCACAATTGCCTGGATCAGTCCGCTGCTTAACCGTGCACGGCTCCAAGGGAATGGAGTTCAAGCACGTGTTTTTGATCGGAATGGCCGATGAAGTGTTTCCTTCATATCAAGCCACAAAAATGGGCCCTCAGAGTAAGGAAATGGAGGAAGAGCGAAGGAATTGCTTCGTCGCGATCACTCGAGCTGAGGAAACACTAAATATCAGCTGGTCGCGGACCTACAACGGATACCAAAAAAGGCCCTCTCGATTCCTCGAAGAGATGGGTTTCAAATTGAAGAAACACGGGAGTTAGCGCGAGTCCATGCCCACCCCCGGAGAACACAAAACCGTCCAAGCCCGCATCCTCGGCTACGCCGAGGCCATCGGTTGGACATTTGTGCCCCGCGAGGAAGCCGAGCAGCGGCGCGGGTTTGATCCGGAAGCCCCACCCGCCGACCGCGCCAAAAACCGCTCACTCTTCTTCGACGATCTGCTCGGCGCCAAGCTGCGGGAATTCAACCCGCGCTACGCCGAGGCCGAGGGCGCCTTGCTCGGGCAATTCCGGCATCTGCACACCGACATCTACGGCAACCGGGAATTCGTCGAGCACCTGCGCAACCGGGGCAAGTTCTTCGACCACGAGGAAAAGCGCGAGCGCGACCTGATTCTGATCGACTACGACGAACCGGCACGCAACGTCTTTGAGGTCACCGAGGAGTGGGCCTTTCACAACGGCCACTACGGCACGCGGGAAGATGTCGTCTTTCTCATCAACGGCATCCCGGTGCTGGTGATCGAGTGCAAGAACGCAAACAAGGACGAGGCGATTGCCCTGGGGGTGGACCAGATCCGCCGTTACCACCGCGAGACGCCCGAGCTGTTCGTGTCGCAACAGTTGTTCACCGCCACCGACGCCATCGGCTTTTCCTACGGGGTGAGCTGGAACACGGTGCGGCGGAACATCTTCAACTGGAAGGACGAGGAGGTCGGCAAGCTGGAGGCCAAGGTGAAGAGCTTCTGCGCCATTCCGCAGGTGCTCGCCTTCCTGAAGGATTACATCGTCTTTGCCGAGAAGGACGAGGAGCTGAACAAATACATCCTGCGCCAGCACCAGACCGGCGCGGTGGAGGCAGCCGTGAGCCGCGCCCTCGACCCCGGGCGCACGCGCGGCCTGGTCTGGCACACCCAGGGCAGCGGCAAGACCTTCACCATGATCAAGGCGGCGGAGCGGCTGTTCCGCGCGCCAGAGGCGGACAAGCCGACCGTGCTGCTGATGATCGACCGCAACGAGCTGGAAGACCAGATGCTCAAGAACCTCGCCGCGCTCGGGCTTGGCAACCTGGAGCACGCCAGCAGCATCGCCCGGCTCAACCAGCTCCTGCGCGACGACTACCGGGGCATCATCGTGACGATGATCCACAAGTTCCGCGACATGCCGGCGAACCTGAACACGCGCGCGAACATCTACGTCCTGATCGACGAAGCCCACCGCACCACCGGCGGCGACCTCGGCAACTTCCTGATGGCCGGCCTGCCGAACGCGAGTTTCCTCGGCTTCACCGGCACGCCGGTGGACAAGACCGTCTACGGCAAGGGCACCTTCAAGACCTTCGGCTGCGAGGACGACCAGGGCTACCTGCACAAGTATTCCATCGCCGACAGCATCGAGGACGGCACCACGCTGCCGCTCTACTACCAGCTCGCCCCCAACGAAATGCTGGTGCCGCACGAGACCCTCGACAAGGAGTTCCTGTCGCTGGCCGAAGCCGAAGGCGTGGCCGACATCGAGGAGCTGAACAAGATTCTCGAACGGGCGGTGAACCTGAAGAATTTTCTCAAGGGCAAAGAGCGGATTCAGCAGGTGGCGCAATTCGTCGCGGAACACTACCGCGGGAACGTCGAACCGCTGGGCTACAAGGCTTTCCTTGTCGGCGTCGACCGCGAAGCCTGCGCGCATTACAAACATGCGCTCGATCAGTTTCTGCCGCCCGAGTATTCCGAAGTGGTCTACACCGGCAGCAACAACGACTCCAGGCTGCTGAAGGAATTCCACCTCGACCCAAAGAAGGAGCGGCAGATCCGCAAGAGCTTTGGCAAGCTCGACCAGATGCCGAAGATCCTCATCGTCACCGAGAAACTGCTCACCGGCTTCGATGTGCCGGTGCTCTATGCCATGTATCTCGACAAGCCGATGCGCGACCACACCCTGCTGCAGGCCATCGCCCGGGTGAATCGCCCCTACGAGAACGAGGCTCAGGAAATGGTGAAGCCCCATGGCTTCGTGCTGGATTTTGTCGGCATCTTCGACAAGCTGGAAAAGGCGCTGGCCTTCGACAGCGACGAGATCAACGCCATCGTCAAGGACCTGAAGCTGCTGAAGCTGCTGTTCAAGAACAAGATGGAGTCCAAGGCTCCGGACTACCTCGGCCTGATCGAGCGCAACTTCAACGACAAGGACGTCGACACGCTCATCGAGCACTTCCGCGACCCCGAGCGGCGCAAGGAGTTCTTCAAGGAGTACAAGGAGATCGAGATGCTCTACGAGATCATCTCGCCCGACTCCTTCCTGCGCCCGTTCATTGCAGACTATGGAACGCTATCGGCGATTTATCAGGTCGTCCGTAAGGCCTACACCCGAACCGTGATGGTCGACCGTGAGTTTCAGGCCAAGACCAACCATCTGGTGCAGGAGCAGGTGGGTAGTTATGGCGTGGGCGGTCTGGGCGAGATTGTCGCGATCGATGGCAATACCATTGAACTGATCAAAAGCAAGAGCGGCGGGGATGGCACCAAAGTCATCAACCTGATCAAAAGCATTGAAAAACTGGCTCAGGAAAACAGCGATGACCCTTACCTGATCGCCATGGCGGAGCGCGCGCGGGCGGTGCAGGAGAGCTTCGAGCAGCGCCAAAGCAGCACTGCCGAGGCCCTGGCCGAATTGCTGCGTGAAGTGGAAGGCAATGAAGCGAGGAAGAAGGAACAGGCCGAAAAGTCTTTCGATGGCCTGACCTATTTTGTCTACCGCAGCCTGCTCGACGCAAAGATTCAAAACGCCGAGGCGGTCAGCCGCAAGATTCGCCACGCCTTCACCGAGTTTCCGAACTGGAAACGCAGCGAGAACGCCCTCCGCGAACTCCGCAAGAAAGTGACCTTCGCCATCTTCGCGGAAACTGAGGACCTGGGCCGGGTGACGGCGTTGGTGGATGAGTTGTTTACGCTGCTGGAAAAGGCGGACCGGATTTAGCGCAATGAAGGCAATCGATCACAAAGTCCAGTTCAAACAGCGCGTCCGGCTATGGGCCGACAAGCTGGACGTAAAGGTCGTCTGGCTGGGCGTGCGGCCGATGCGGAACAAATGGGCCTCGTGTTCTACCGCGGGCCATTTGAATTTCAGCGACGAACTGCCTGGCCTGGAACCCGAGCTGTGGGACTACGTGATCGTCCACGAGCTGCTCCACTTCTCTGTTCCCAACCACGGAAAACTTTGGAAAAGCCTGATGCGCTCGCATCTGGGCGAATATGAAGCACATGAAGGCGAGTTAAAGCGGATCGCAGGCAACAAGGCGCCGCAGCGTACGCGCTGACGCACGCTGCTGAACTTATCGTTGAATGACCACTTCGGAGCAAGCCCAAGGACGGCTATGGGCCTGGATCTGACTGAATCACACTGATGTTTTATTGGCTGGGTAGGCCGAGGTGCTTCCATAGGGCATCCGGCAGGTTCCCGAGTTGAGCAGCCTCTCGAATGGCTGCTTATTGGAACAAGCGATAGACCGCTCATGGCCGCACCGAGACATAGTGAGACCGGTCATCGATGGCCGAAAAGGGGCCGAATCGCCGTGTCGCCAGCGCCGACTTTTTGTGAAGCGGACTGCGCCGGTCAGGGCGCCATGCTCGCCGGCTTGCTTCGACTTCAAAGCTTCCGACCGTGGGTTTTGTTTCGGAGGCGCCTGCCTCAGGACTTGCGGCCGGCGGTTTGCTTCAGCCAGTCCAGCGCCTCGCATGTCGCCCAGGTTTCCAGACTCGCCACGCGATAGCGCCAGGCTTCGTCGTCGCCGCCGTGCGTGACCATTCCCGGCGTCAGCGGTGGCGTTCTGGGGCGGGCGGCGATCAGGGTCTTGAGCACCTTGGGCAGGCGTTTTGCGGCATGGGCGAGCGCCGCCACGGCGTCGCTGCGCCGACCCAGCAGGTAGAGCGCCAGCACGCGGCCATACAGGATGCCGGCCATATCGTCGCCGGGGTAGCGGTCGCAGACCGCCAGCGCATCGGCCGGGCGTCCGGCTTCGCAACAGGCATGCACCAGGCGTTCGCGCTGGCCGCCGTTGTCATTGGGATTGAGCGTGAGCACCAGCCATTCGAGCAGGGGCAGTTCGTCCGGTGTGTAACGCGCCATGTCGATCTTTTGCATCAGCAGTCGCAGCGCGGGCCGGTTCTCCATCCAGCCCCACTCCAGCGTGAGCCCTTCCGCCAGGTTGTCGGCCAGCACCCGGCGCAGCAGGGTGAGGGCGTGGTCGTACAGGCGGTCTTCCATTCGGTCGAGCCGGTCATCGGCGTCTTCGGGAAACAGGCTGTCTTCGAGGATGCCGATCAGGTCTTCGATCACCGCGAAGCTTTGCCATGCGAGCGGATGGTCGCCCAGCCAGCCCAGCCAGCGGGCGTCGCTCCAGGGGTTGCGCTCCTCGGCATCTCCCCAGTAGATATCGTCCCAGCCTTGCTCTACGGCGTCGAGTTCAGGCAAGGCTTGCAGCGGGCCGGCGCCGCCGTCCTGCGGCGAAAGTCGGTACTGGCAGGACGGTGCCGGCAGGTTTCCGATCAGGCTTTCCAGCGCGTCGAGGTCTTCCGGCGTGGCTTCGGCATCCCAGTCTTCTTCGTGCTCGTGGGCGGCAAGCATCGCGCGCAGCACCTCCGGGTCGCGCGCCACGTCCTCCATCAGGGCGACGATGGGTTCGTCGCCGTAGCCGAGTTTGACCAGCCGTCTGGCCCAGAAGGCGGCGCGCGTCCGGGCCTCGTCGTAGCGGTCCTGGTTGGCGAGGAGAACCAGTTCGAGATGGGCGAGCGAGGGGTTGTCCGGGTCGAGCCGTTGCGCTTCCTTGAACACCTCCCAGGCCTGGGCATGCTCGCCGCTGTCTGCGTGCAGCGTTGCCCGGCGCTGCCAGGCAGCGGCGCGCAGCTGCTTGTCCTGGCACTGCATGACGCGCTCGACCAGGGCCAGCCGCGCCTCGGCGCGGCCGTCATCGAGATAGAGGTCGCACAATGTGTCGAAGGCGGGTTCGTGGCGCGAGTCCGGCTTGCTGCCGGGGGCCAGCAGCGCTTCGAGCAAACGCGTGGCGGGCTCGATGTGTCCATGCTTTTGCCACTCGGAAGCGACATGCGCGACTTCCTCGGGATCGAGTTGCCGGAATGGCACATTCCCGTAGTCCGCCACGGGGACGGTTTCGAGGACATAGCTCAGCACGGTAAATCCGTCACTGGGGAAGGGAGAGGTTCCTACCCGTGGAGCACAGCACTGCTTGTATTTTTTGCCGGAGCCGCAGGGGCAGGGCGCATTGCGCTCGGGCTTCGGCAAGGACAGCCGCTTCCAGCCCAGCTCGGGCCGGGGCGTGTGGTTCCATATTTCGCGAAACACCGCCAGGCCGATCGACCGCTCCGCACCGGGCGGAAGGCGGGCGGCGAAACCCGGAACCTGCCGCGGCATTTCGACGAGAAATGTTTCGAAGGCCTGCTTGAAGTCGGCGCCGGCAAGGGCGGTCTGCACCCCCAGGCGCAACAGGGCGTCGAGTTCGGTACTTGATTCGTGGTCGGTGTCGGTATTCATGGCGGGGCGCAGCCTGCTCATTTACACGCCCTGCTTCAGGCTGGCTTCAATAAATTGGTCGAGGTCGCCGTCGAGCACCTTCTGCGTGGCGGAGATTTCGACATTGGTGCGCAGGTCCTTGATGCGGGAATTGTCCAGCACGTAGCTGCGGATCTGGTGGCCCCAGCCGACGTCGGTCTTGCCGGCTTCGAGCTTGTCGGCTTCGGCCTGGCGCTTGCGCAGTTCGAGCTCGTAGAGGCGCGACTTCAGCATCGCCATCGCCTCGGCGCGGTTGCGGTGCTGCGAGCGGTCGCTCTGGCACTGCACGACGATGCCGGTGGGGACGTGGGTGATGCGGATTGCGGAGTCGGTCTTGTTGATGTGCTGGCCGCCGGCGCCCGAGGCGCGGAAGGTGTCGGTGCGCAGGTCGGCGGGATTGATCTCGACCTCGATCGAGTCGTCGATCTCGGGATACACGTAGAGGCTGGCGAAGCTGGTGTGGCGGCCGCCCGAGGAGTCGAAGGGCGATTTGCGCACCAGCCGATGCACGCCGGTTTCGGTACGCAGAAAGCCGTAGGCGTAGTCGCCCTCGACCTTGATCGAGGCGCTGCGGATGCCGGCCACGTCGCCGTCGGTTTGCTCCAGCAGCTCGGTCTTGAAGCCCTTGCGCTCGCAGTATTTCAGGTACTGGCGCAGCAGCATCGAGGCCCAGTCGCAGGCTTCGGTGCCGCCGGCACCGGCCTGGATGTCGATGAAGCAGTTGTTGGGGTCGGCCGGATTGTTGAACATGCGGCGGAATTCGAGGTCGGCGACCCGCTTTTCGACCGCGTCGAGGTCGGCTTCCACGGCCGCCATCGTCTCTTCGTCGTCTTCGTCGCGCGCCAGTTCGAACAGTCCGCGGGCTTCGGCAAGGCCGCTGCTTACGCCGGAAAGCGTTTCGACCACGGCTTCGAGGGATTTCTTCTCGCGCCCCAGCGTTTGGGCGCGCTCGGCGTCGTCCCAGAGTTTCGGGTCTTCGAGGACCTGATTCAGTTCGGCGAGTTTTTCTGCTTTTCCGTCGTAGTCAAAGATACCTCCGCAGTTGCTCGCTGCGACCGGAAAGGTCGGCGATACGGTTGGCAACGGCGTTGATGCGTTCGGCTTCCATGACGGTTCCTGCGTGGGGCGAAAGAATGGAATTATACGCGCTGCGCACGACGGCTTCTGCCCCGTTCGGCAGTCGGAATCCGCCCGGAGGGGTGATGTGATAGCCTCGCCATTTTCGACTCCAATCCAATTGCCATGTCTGAAATGATGTTCTACGAGCGGGTCGTGGCGCTCAACGATCAGACCCACGCCCAGCTTAAAGTGCGCCCCGCCACCAGTTTCGCCTATGCGGCGAAGACCAACTCGGTGCCGTTGCTGGTCAGCGAGTTTTTCGAGGCGGCGCGCGAATATCCGATTATTTTTGCCCGCGGCGAGGCCGGCCCCGTGCCGGCGGCCCTGCTCGGCCTGCGCGAAGCCGAAAACCTTTACGTGGGCGGCGAAGGCAAGTGGGATGCCCGTTATGTGCCGGCCTTCGTGCGGCGCTATCCCTTCGTTCCCGGCAAGGGTGCGCAGGGCGAATTGCTGGTGTGCATCGACGAGGCGTCGCCGTGCTTCGACCGCAAGGAGGGCGAAGCCCTGTTTGCAGAAGGCAAGCCGACCGCGCAGCTGGAGCATGCGATCAAGTTCCTCACCGAATTCCATCAGGCGGCGGCGCTGACCGAACAACTGGGACGCCGGCTGGACGAGCTGGGCCTGCTGCGGCAGGCGGATTCGCTGGCGCAGCTCAAGGACGGCAGCCAGGTTCGCCTCAGCGGCCTGCATGTGGTCGACGAGACCAAGTTGCGTGCCCTGGATCGCGATGCGGTTCAGGAACTGTTCGGCAACAACAGCCTGGCGGCGATTTATGCCCATCTCATGTCGCTGGGAAACCTGGGTGCGCTGGTCGATCGCCTGAGTCGGCGCGACGCCGGCGGCAAGGCGGGCGGCAAAGTGTCGAACCGCCGCTGATTCGCCGGCACCCGCGCCGGATCGCCCATCTGGCGCGGGGCTTCAACTGGACGGGAAATTTCCGCTATTATTGGAATTTCCCGCAGCAGCCGCAGTGGCTGCGTTCTTCATGGCCAAATACGTTTTCGTTACGGGTGGTGTCGTGTCCAGTCTGGGCAAGGGCATCGCCGCCGCCAGCCTTGGCGCGATCCTCGAATCCCGGGGCATCAAGGTCACCCATCTCAAGCTCGACCCTTACATCAACGTCGACCCCGGCACCATGTCGCCGTTTCAGCATGGGGAAGTGTTCGTCACCGAAGACGGCGCTGAAACCGACCTCGACCTCGGCCACTACGAGCGATTCACCAGTGCCAAGATGGGTAAACGCAACAACTTCACCACCGGCCAGATCTACGAATCGGTGATCAAGAAGGAGCGGCGCGGCGAATATCTGGGCAAGACCGTCCAGGTCATTCCGCATATCACCGACGAGATCAAGATTTTCATCAAGCGCGGCGCCGAGGGTGCCGACGTGGCGATCGTCGAGGTCGGCGGCACCGTGGGCGACATCGAGTCCTTGCCCTTCCTCGAAGCCATCCGCCAGATGGGCATCCAGGAAGGCCGCAACAACGCCTGCTACATTCACCTGACGCTGGTGCCGTGGATCCCGACGGCCGGCGAACTCAAGACCAAGCCGACCCAGCATTCGGTCAAGGAACTGCGCGAGATCGGCATCCAGCCCGACATCCTGCTGTGCCGCGCCGACCGCCCGATTCCCGAGGACGAGAAGCGCAAGATCGCGCTGTTCACCAACGTCCAGCCCGAGGCGGTGATTTCCGCGCTCGATGCCGACAGCATCTACAAGATTCCGGCCATGCTGCACGACCAGATGATCGACGAGATCGTCTGCCACAAGCTGGGCATCCTCGCGCGCGCCGCCGACCTGTCGGTGTGGAAGAAGCTGGTCGAGGCGCTGGAGCATCCGCGGCACGAGGTCAATATCGCCTTCGTCGGCAAGTACGTCGACCTTACCGAATCCTACAAGTCGCTGACCGAGTCGCTGGTGCATGCCGGCATCCACTGCGCGAGCCGCGTGAAGATTCACTACATCGACTCGGAAGACATCGAAAAAAGCGGTGCCGGCGCGCTGGCATCGATGGATGCCGTGCTGGTGCCCGGCGGCTTCGGCCGGCGCGGCACCGAAGGCAAGATCGCCGCGATCCGCTACGCGCGGGAAAACAAGGTGCCGTATCTGGGCATCTGCCTCGGCATGCAGCTCGCCACCATCGAGTTCGCCCGCCATGTCGCCGGTTTCGAGGGCGCCAACAGCACCGAGTTCGACGCCGACACGCCGCATCCGGTGGTGGCGCTGATCACCGAGTGGCAGGATCGCGAAGGCCGCGTCGAAAAGCGCGACGCCAGCTCCGATCTCGGCGGCACCATGCGCCTCGGCGCCCAGCGCTGCCCGGTCAAGCCCGGCACGCTGGCGTCGACCATCTACGGCGCCGAGGTGAATGAGCGGCATCGTCACCGCTACGAGGTGAACAACACCTACGTGCCCAAGCTCGAAGCCGCCGGCATGGTGATTTCCGCGCGCACGCCGACCGAGGACCTGCCCGAGATGATGGAACTGCCGGCCGCAACCCACCCGTGGTTCGTCGGCGTCCAGTTCCACCCGGAATTCACCTCCAATCCGCGCACCGGCCATCCGCTTTTCATCGCCTACGTCAAGGCGGCGCTGGCACGCAAGGGCATCAAGTGAAGCTCTGCGATCCATCACGGAAAGCCGCAGCATGAAGCTGTGCGGCTTTGAGGTCGGCCTCGACCGCCCGCTGTTCCTGATCGCCGGCCCCTGCGTCATCGAATCGCGCGAGATGGCGCTCGATACCGCCGGGCAATTGCGCGACATCTGCCGCAAGCTGGGCCTGAACTTCATCTACAAGTCGTCCTACGACAAGGCCAACCGCAGCTCGGGCAAGTCCTTCCGCGGCCTGGGCATGGAGCAGGGGCTGGACATCCTCGCCGACGTCAAGAAGCGCATCGGCGTGCCGGTGCTGACCGACGTGCATGCGGAACACGAGGTCGCCGCGGTCGCGGCTGTGGTCGACGTGCTGCAGACGCCGGCGTTTCTCTGCCGCCAGACCGACTTCATCCAGGCCTGCGCGGCGTCGGGCAAGCCGGTGAATATCAAGAAGGGCCAGTTCATGGCACCCGGCGACATGAAGCAGGTGGTGCTGAAGGCGAAGGAAGCCAATGCCGGGGCAGACAGCATCATGGTCTGCGAACGGGGCGCTTCCTTCGGCTACAACAACCTGGTGTCCGACATGCGCAGCCTGGCGATCATGCGCGAAACGGGCTGCCCGGTGGTCTTCGACGCCACCCATTCGGTGCAGCTGCCGGGCGGGCAGGGCGACAAGAGCGGCGGTCAGCGCGAATTCGTGCCGCTGCTGGCGCGGGCCGCGGTGGCGGTCGGCATCTCCGGCCTGTTCATGGAGACGCATCCCGATCCGGCCAAGGCGCTGTCGGATGGTCCCAATGCATGGCCGCTGCCGGGAATGAGCGCCCTGCTCGAGCAGCTCGTTGAACTGGACGCGCTGGTCAAGCACAAAGGAATGACGGAATGAGCAAGCCCGCCTACATGGTGGCGGATGCGCGCTCCAGCGATCCCGAGCGCATGGGTGAATACCGCCGTCTGGCGCAAATCGCCGTCGAGAAGTTCGGCGGCCGCTATCTGGTTCGCGGAGCGCCTTACGAAACGCTCGAAGGCAACTGGCAGCCGCAACGCCTGGTGGTCCTCGAGTTTCCGAGCATGGATGCCGCCAGGACGTTTTACGATTCTCCCGAATATGTTGCGGCTCGCACTGCGCGCGCCGGCGTGTCGGATTTCGACATGTTGCTGGCAGAGGGTTACTGAATTAACTGATGAGGAAACAGCCATGAGTGCAATCGTTGATGTCGTCGCCCGCGAAATTCTCGACTCGCGCGGCAATCCCACCGTCGAAGCTGACGTCCTGCTCGAATCCGGCGTCATGGGCCGCGCGGCGGTGCCGTCGGGCGCCAGCACCGGTTCGCGCGAAGCCATCGAACTGCGCGACGGCGACAAGGACCGCTTTCTGGGCAAGGGCGTGGTGCAGGCCGTCGAGAACGTCAATACCGAGATTTCCGAAGCCATCATCGGCCTCGACGCCGAAGAGCAGGCCTTCATCGACATGGCCCTGATCGACCTCGACGGCACCGACAACAAGTCGCGCCTCGGCGCCAATGCGATCCTCGCCGTCTCGATGGCCGTCGCCAAGGCCGCCGCCGAGGAAGCCGGCCTGCCGCTCTACCGCTATTTCGGCGGCTCGGGCCCGATGTCCATGCCGGTGCCGATGATGAACGTCATCAACGGCGGGGCGCACGCCAACAACAACCTCGACATCCAGGAATTCATGATCCTGCCGGTGGGCGCGAGCAGCTTCCGCGAGGCCCTGCGCTGCGGCGCCGAGGTCTTCCATCATCTGAAGAAGCTGGTCGACAAGAAGGGCTACCCGACCACGGTCGGCGACGAGGGCGGCTTCGCGCCCAATGTTTCCGGCAATGACGAAGCCATCGAACTGATTCTCAAGGCGATCGAAACCGCAGGCTACACGCCGGGCCAGGACGTCGTGCTGGGTCTCGATTGCGCCGCGTCCGAGTTCTACAAGGACGGCCGCTACATACTGGCCTCGGAGAAACTGGAACTGACTTCGGAAGCCTTCACCGACTATCTGGCGACGCTGGCCGACCGCTACCCGATCATCAGCATCGAGGACGGCATGGCCGAAGGCGACTGGACGGGCTGGAAGATGCTGACCGACCGCCTCGGCAAGAAAGTGCAGATCGTCGGCGACGACCTCTTCGTCACCAACCCGAAGATTCTCCGGGAAGGCATCCAGAAGGGCGTCGCCAATTCGATCCTGATCAAGATCAACCAGATCGGCACGCTGAGCGAGACCTTCGCCGCGGTCGAGATGGCCAAGCGCGCCGGCTACACCAACGTCATTTCGCATCGCTCCGGCGAAACCGAGGACTCGACCATCGCCGACATCGCGGTCGGCCTCAACGCGATGCAGATCAAGACCGGGTCGCTGTCGCGTTCGGACCGCATGGCCAAGTACAACCAGCTGCTGCGCATCGAGGAAGACCTCGGCGACACGGCGGCCTACCCGGGACTCGACGCTTTCTACAATCTGCGGAAGTAGGCCCCGCGGCGATTAGCGATGAACTGGCCGACGCTGGTGCTGGTCGTCCTCATCGCCCTGCTGCAGTATCCATTGTGGCTGGGCAAGGGCGGCTGGCTCCGCGTCTGGGACTACGACCGCCAGTTGCAGGCGCAGCGCGAGAGCAACCAGAAGCTGGAGCAGCGCAATGCCGCGCTGGATGCCGAGGTGCGCGACCTCAAGTCGGGCTACGAGGCGATCGAAGAGCGCGCCCGCTATGAATTGGGCATGATCAAGGAGGGCGAGATTTTCGTCCAGGTGCCGCAGAAGGCGCTGCTCGCGCCTTCGTCGCAGCCGTCGCCGGCGCCGTCATCGACGTTGAAACCCGCGGCGAAACCCGCCGCGCCGCGCTGACTCAGTCTTCCTGTTTCAGTGCGCTGCGGTAGCGCAACGCATTCGCCACATAGCCCTGGGCGGCGCCATGCAGGAACGCCACTTCCGCGTCGCTCAGCTGGCGTACCACCTTGCCCGGCGAGCCCATTACCAGCGAGCGATCCGGGATGACCTTGCCTTCGGGGATCAGCGAGTTGGCGCCGATGATGCAATGGCGGCCGATCACCGCCTTGTTCAGAATCACCGACTTGATGCCGATCAGAGACTGCTCGCCGATGGTGCAGCCGTGCAGCATCACCATGTGGCCGACGGTGACGTTGGCGCCGATGGTCAGCGGCACGCCTGCGTCGGCGTGCAGCACCGAACCGTCCTGAATATTCGTGTTGGCGCCGATACTGATGGTGTCGTTGTCGCCGCGCAGCACGGCATTCCACCAGATGCTGACGTTGTCGCCAAGTTGAACGTCGCCGATGATCGTGGCGTTGGGGGCGACCCAGGCATCCCTGCCCAGCGAGGGTTTGCGGTCGCCGATGCTGTAGATGGGCATGAGAACTCCTCTTCCGACGCTTAACGTTCGCGTTTTGCCTTCCATTCGGGCTTGGCGCCAGCGGGCTTCTTCCAGTCCGGCTTCTTGCCGGCGGGCGGCGCGCGGCGCGGCGGGCGGGTATCGACGAACTCGCCGGGCTCCATGGCGCGCGTCTTGAGCGCGAACTGGCGCACGCGGATGCGGCGCAGGATGTCCATCAGGTCGGCCGGCAGGTTGGCCGGCAGTTCCACCGAACTGTAGTCGTCGAACAGATTGATCTGGCCGATATCCTTGCCGGCGATGCCCGCTTCGTTGGCGATGGCGCCGACGATTTCCTTGGGCAGAACACCCTGGTTGCGGCCGATCTCGATGCGATAGCGCGCCAGCGTGCCGGGCACGAATGTGCGCTGCTGGACCGGGGTATCGCTGCGGGCGGCCGGACGCTCGCGGCGCGGTTCGGCGGCCGGGGTGCTTTCGTCGGATTTGGCGCGAGCCGGCTTGCGCTCGAAAGTCGACGCTGACGGCACGGCGGCCGGCGTCGAAGCAGCGTCACGCGGTGCATGGTCATTGGCCCCTGGCATCTGCAGCGGACGCTCGCGTGTCGCCAGCCAGGCCAGCGCGGCGGCGATCTCGCGGGCGGCGATGTCCTGCTCGCCTTCCATGCGGCGCACCACGTCGAAGAAGAAATCCAGCTTCTCGGTCTTGATAATGTCCACCACCTGCTGCGTAAACTGCGCGACGCGGCGATTGGCTACCTCGCCCGGCGTCGGCATGGTCAGCGCGGTGATCTTCTGCTTGGTGGCGCGCTCGATCAGCTTGAGCATGTACATCTCGCGCGGCGCCAGGAACAGGATGGCGCGGCCGGTGCGGCCGGCGCGGCCGGTGCGGCCGATGCGATGCACGTAGGCCTCGGTGTCGTAGGGCACGTCGTAGTTGATGACGTGGCTGATGCGCGCCACGTCGAGGCCGCGCGCGGCGACGTCGGTGGCGACCACGATGTCGATGGTGCCGGCCTTGAGGCGTTCGATCACCTGCTCGCGCAGGCCCTGGGTCAGGTCGCCGTTGAGCGCCGCGACCGAATAGCCGCGCGCCTCCAGCTTGTCGGCGAGTTCGACGGTGGCGGTCTTGGTGCGCACGAAGATGATGGCGGCATCGAAGTCGTCCTCCACTTCGAGGATGCGCGTCAGCGCTTCGAGTTTCTGCCCGGTGTGCGTCTGGCAGTAGGACTGGCTGGTGGTGACCACGGTCGAGGTAGCCGAGCGGATCTTGATTTCCTGCGGCTCGCGCAGGTGCTCGCGCGCCACGCGGCGGATCACGTCCGGCATGGTGGCCGAGAACAACGCGGTTTGGCGCTCGGCCGGGGTGTGTTCGAGGATCCACTTGACGTCGTCGATGAAGCCCATGCGCAGCATCTCGTCGGCTTCGTCGAGCACCAGCATCTGCAGCTTGTCGAGCACCAGGCTCTTGCGCTCCAGGTGGTCCATGACGCGCCCCGGGGTGCCGACGATGACATGGGTGCCGCGCGACAGCGCGCGCAACTGCACCACCATGCTCTGGCCGCCGTAGATCGGCAGCACGTGGAAGCCGGGCATGTGGTGGGCGTACTTCTGCAGCGCCTCGGCGACCTGGATCGCCAGTTCGCGGGTCGGCGTCAGGATCAGCGCCTGCGGCACGGCGCGCTTGAGGTCGATCTTCTGCAGCAGCGGCAGGGCGAAGGCGGCGGTCTTGCCGGTGCCGGTCTGAGCTTCGCCGAGCAGGTCGTGTCCGGCCAGCAGCGGCGGGATGCAGGCGGCCTGGATCGGCGAGGGGGTTTCGTAGCCGACGTCGGCGAGGGCCTTCAGCAATGGCTGGGCGAGCCCTAGGGTATCGAACCCGGTGGGGATATTTTCTTGGGAGGTGGTCATGGCGTGCCTGCGTGCGGCAGGAAATTTCGGGGGGAAGGCGGGCCGGAGGAAGGCAATTCGGCCGGAGAACCGCGCATTATCGCAGAATCGGAGGCAAAAAGCCCGAACTTATTCGCCGGCGCCGTGCCGTTCGATCACGCTGTCGATGAATTTGCGCAAGAAACCCGCGGTCTGCGCGCTATGGAAGCGGTCGATTTCGACGCCCCGGCTGTAGGCGATCACGGTCGGAAAGCCGCGCACCTTGTGCCTGCCGGCGATGCGCATGTTCTCGTCGGCATCGACATTGGCCAGCAGGAAGGCGCCGCCGTAGCCCTGCGCCAGACGGTGCAGCAGCGGTCCCAGCACGACGCAGGGTGCGCACCAGTCGGCGCCGATGTCGACCAGCACCGGGGTCTGCTGCGAACGCGCTACGACTGCGGTGTCGAAATCTTCTTCGGTGACGTCGAAGATCGTGGCTGTGGCTTCGTGCTTCGAATGCATCGTGCTCTCTCCTGCCTCAGACCCGCAGCAGGGCGATCTTGAGCGGCGGCTGGCCGTCGGAACTCGGGAAATCGGCCTCCGGCATGATCCATTCCGTCTCGCGGATCGGCCGGCCGGCCTTGGCGGCGCTGCGCTGCAACTGGTCGAGCCATGCGTCGCGCTTCACGTCGGCCACGTTGTTGGTGCAGATCAGCGTGCCGCCCGGGCTGGTGCACAGCAGGGCCGGCTTGAACACCGAGGCGTAGTCGTTGATCAGATCCACCACGCCGAAGGGGCTCTTGGCATAGCGCGGCGGATCGAGGAACACCAGGTCGAAGGCTTGCGCCTCCAGCTTGGGAAAGGGAGGCATGACCTTGCCGCGCACCCGCTCGGGCTGGCCGATGCCCGCGTATTGACGCATCGCGGCGAAGGCGTCGCACTTGACGAAGCGCGGGCGCACCGGCAGGTCGTTGAGGCGCGCATTCTCCTTGCCGATCATGATGCTGGAATCGGCGAAATCGACATTGACGACGAAGCGCGCTCCGGCCTTCGCCGCCGCGACGCCGACGCCGCAGGTGTAGGCGAACAGGTTGAGCAGCGACTTGCCCGGCGCTTCCTGCATGACGCGCCGCCGTGCGGCGCGCAGGTCGAGAAACAGCCACGGGTCCTGCCCGGCATGGCGCCCCGCGATGCGGTAGGTGACGCCCATCTCGTGCATCTCGCGCGCCATCATCGCGGCTTCGAGCTGATCGCCCAGCAGCGGATTGCCGATGCGCGAATTGGCATGGCTGCGATCGTTGTAGACCAGCGTCAAGCCCGGCAACTTGTCCGCGTAGAAGCTTTCCAGTGCCGCCAGTGTTTCCGGCGCCAGCGGGCTGTGAAAGCACTGCACCAGCAGCAGTTCGCCGTATCGGTCGATGGTCAGGCCGGGATGGCCCTCGACGCTGCCGTGGAACAGGCGGTAGGCGTCGGTCTGCTCGGCATGCAGGCGCGGCAGGAGGTCGGCGCGGGCATCGAATGCTTTCGCGAGCAGTGGAACGAGGGCATCAGGCATGGTGGCTTCTCGGCAAGGGGGAGGTCATTGCGGCAAGGCGGCGACCACGGAAAGGCCGATATCTTACGCGCATGCGGGCATCCCGTCGCCGTACCGACAGCGCCGACTCTTGCCACTCACGCCAGCTCGCGAACCCCGTCCCACCCCAGAGCACTTATCACGGCCGCAAAGCTGTCTTCGAGCGGCGCGGCGATCGACAGCGCACGGCCATCCTGCGGATGCCGCAGTTCGAGCCGGGTGCAGGCCAGCAGCAGGCGGTGGCAGTTGAAGCGCTGCTGAAAGAAGCGGTTGTGGATGCCTTTGCCCCAGGTGGCATCGCCGATGATGGGGTGTGCGATGTGCTTCATGTGGCGGCGCAACTGGTGCTGGCGACCGGTTTTCGGCATAAGTTCCACCAGCGCATAGCGCGAACTCGGGTAGCGGTCGACGGTGTCGGGAAGTTCGACGGTGGCCAGGCGGCGGTATCCGGTGACGGCGGGCGGGGGCTCCGTGGCGCTGCCGGGACTTAACTTGCGGCCGTAGTCGTCGAACTGGCGCGACAGCGGATGGTCGATGGTGCCGGATTCGGGCGGCCAGCCACGCACGATGGCAAGGTAGCGTTTCCCGACTTCGTCGCGCTGGAACTGCCCGCCGACCTCGCGCGCGCTGTCCTTTTCGAGTGCGAACAGCAGCACGCCCGAGGTGCCTTTGTCGAGCCGATGCAGCGGGTGCACGCGCCGCCCGATCTGGTCGCGCAGGAGTTGCACGGCGAAGCGCGTTTCGTGGCGGTCGATGTCGCTGCGATGAACCAGCAGGCCGGCGGGCTTGTCGATCGCGACGAGAAAATCGTCGCGGTAGAGAATGTCGAGCATGGCGCGGCGGGTACGTTGCGGCGCGCCGGATTCAGTACTGGACGCCCTGCGCCTCGCAGAGGAACTTCATCAGCGGCGCCGCGGTGGCGAAGCGCTCGGCCGCGAGCTTGACCAGTCCCGCTCCGGTGGCATCGGAGAAGGACAGCGGCGCGAGACCGATGAAGTCCTTGCGCTTGAGATCGTCGATCGCCGGGTGCTCGGCGGCATAGCCGCGCGGCGGCCGCATCAGGCTGTCGCCGGCCAGCGCCCAGTGTGCGGCGAACTTCTTGTCGTCGCGCACGGCGAACCAGCGTTCTGGATTGGCCGTGATGAGGTCGCGGATGTGCCCCAGCATGTCGGCCTCGGGATGCCAGCAGCCGGCGGCGAAGAAGCATTCGTCGCTCGCGATGTGAAGGTAGAAGCCGGGCGCATGGACGTCCTTGCCCAGTTCGTGGCGGAACTGGATGCCGATGTTGGTCTTGTAGGGGCTCTTGTCGCGCGCGAAGCGCGTGTCGCGGAACACGCGCATCAGCGAGCCGCCCATCTTCTTCGGCTCGGCGCGGAAATGCGGGGCGAACTTCGCCAGGGGATCGGCCATCGCGGCGATGAAATCCAGCGCCGGCTCGCGCACCAGCGCTTCGTAGCGCGGCTTGTTGGCTTCGAACCAGGCGCGGTCGTTGTTGGCGGCGAGTTCGTCGAGGAACTTGAAGGTGGCTTTGCTGAACATGGCGGTCTGTCCGTTGCGTGCGGTCAAGTTATTGAAGCGGAGCGATCGAAACTGCAATCACCGTTCGGGCTGAGCCGTGAGCTTGTCGAACGGTCGAAGCCCGCGCCCTTCGACAGGCTCAGGGCGAACGTATTTCAGGCGGCGGCCGGCTGCTTTTGCCCGAGACGGCGGTCGAGCCAGCTTTCGATCCTGTCGGCGGCGATGGTCCATTGCGGCTCCATCATGATCATGTGGCCGGCGCGCGGGATGACACAGGTCTCCGCGTTCCAGCCGGAGGCGGTGAAGTGAAGCTGGTTGGACGGGAACAACTGATCGAGCTCGCCGCCCATGACCAGCGCGGGAATCTTCGGCCGGCGCATCGGCGGGCGCCAGGCCAGCGCCATCATTTCGGCGATTGCCGTGGTCGATTCGTCCTGCACCAGCGGCTTGAAGGCGGCGAATTCTTCGGGCGTCACGTCAGGCGAGAAATACACTTCGCGCATGACCCTGGCGGTGTTCTCAGTGTACTTTCCGCGCACCGCGCGTCCCGCTTCCTTCAGATAGTCGGGATGCTTGCGGGTGAGCTGGATCGTGCAGGCCGACAGCCCGGTGGTCGGCACCGGCGCCATCATGATCACGGCGGCCGCGTTGCCTTTTTCAAGATAGCGCTGCACCACCAGCGCGCCCATCGAATGCCCGATCAGCACCGGTGGGGCCGGCAGTTCGGCGACCACTTGCGCGACGTCGGCGGCGTAATGGTCGAGGTCGTAGCTGTCGAGGTTCTCGCGCCCCTCGCTCGCGCCGTGACCCGAGAGGTCGATGGCGTGGCAGTGGTAGCCCAGCTTGCTGAAGTGCGGCAGGA
>JAOTRV010000061.1 GCA_030247575.1 Sulfuritalea sp. | reverse complement strand
TGACCGTGTCGTAGTTCGGGCGGCCGCCGCCGCCGCGCAGCACCAGGTGGCCGTAGCGGTTGCCGGCGGTGCGCACCACGCTGGAGCGGCCCTGCATGTTGATGCCGAGGAAGCTGTGCGGGCTGGAAGCGGAGATGATCGCGTTGACCGCCGCGTCTAGCGAGCCGTCGGTGCCGTTCTTGAAACCGACCGGGGCTGAAAGTCCGGACGACATCTCGCGATGGGTTTGCGATTCGGAAGTACGCGCGCCGATCGCCGCCCAGGCGATCAGGTCGCCCAGATATTGCGGGGCGATCGGGTCGAGCGCCTCGGTGCCGGCTGGCAGGCCGATTTCGTTCACGGCCAGCAGGAATTCGCGCGCCTTCTGCATGCCTTCCTCGATGTGGAAGGAATCGTCCATCCGCGGATCGTTGATGTAGCCCTTCCAGCCGGTCGCGGTGCGCGGCTTTTCGAAATACACCCTCATCACCAGCACCAGCGTGCCGGCCACTTCGTCGGCCAGCTTCTTCAGGCGCCGCGCATAGTCGAGGCCGGCGACCGGATCGTGGATCGAGCAGGGACCGACCACGACGAAGACGCGCGGATCGCTGCCGTCGAGGATGCGTTCCAGCGTGCGCCGTCCCGCCAGCACCGACTCTGCGGCGGCATCCGAGAGCGGCACGCGGGCATGGATTTCTTCGGGCGTCGGCATCGGCTCGAAGGCTTCGATATTGAGGTTTTCAGTTTGTTGCATGTCGGTTACCAGATACGTTTGACGCCATAGTCGGAAAACGCCCGGTCGGAACTGACCACGGGCAGCTTGCGGTTCTTCGCCTGCGCCACCAGCAGGCGGTCGAAGGGGTCGCGATGATGCAGGGGCAGGGTTTCGATGGCGGCGACGTCGTCAAGTTCGATGCCGAGCAGGCGAAAGCCGTTGGCTTCGATATGGCTCGCCACGTAGCGGCCGACCGGCAATGCCAGCTTGATGCCGCCCTGGCCGGCCTTGATCGCCAGTTCCCAGGCAACCGCGACACTGACAAGAATTTCATTGTCCGGATTGGCGATGCAGGACTTGGCCCGCGTCGACAACCTGTCGTCGCCTTCCACCCAGCGCAGGAAGGCATTGGTGTCGAGCAGCGCAATCACCCGGTGTAGTCCTCGAAGCCCTCCGGGATCGCGTCGAAGTTCTCCGCCATGAAGAGAATTTGCCCCTTGCCCGAACCGGGAACACGTTTGCCCGTCGGGCGCTGGATGGGCACCAGCATCGCCAGCGGCTTGTTGTCGCGGGCGATGACGATTTCTTCGCCCATCATGGCTTTTTGCACCAGCTCCGAGAGATGGGCCTTGGCTTCGGCGATGTTGAATTGCTGCATGGCGAACTCCTTGTATGTTGGTCATTCTAGATGACCAACAGCGGCTAGTCAAGGCATGGGATCGAGAATCTGCAAATCGCTGGAGCGTGGTTCAGGGTGAATGAGTCTGGCTGAATTTCGGCTACTACGATCGTACAAGTCGACGCTGGCACTACGGCGACTGTTCGGCCTTAACGGTCAGTGACGAGCGCTTGAGCCATGCCTCAGTTCGGCCACAAGGAGCCACTGGACATCAGCTTTCAATCTGAAGCCGTTGTACGGTGATTGAACACACGATATACTGTGCTTCAGCTATCCTCAGAGGTGACACCATGCTAGCTTCCTCGAAGACACAACGGGTCGATTTGCGTATCTCGCCTGCCGCCAAGGAGATGATCCAGGCGGCGGCTCAAGCCCAGGACAAAACAGTCAGCGAATTTCTGCTGGACAGTGGCTTGACGTCTGCCGCCGAGACCTTGGCGGACCGGCGTTTGTTCATTCTCGATGACGCCCAATGGCAGGCATTTCAGGCCGCGCTTGACGCGCCGCCTCGCGCACGGCCACGACTTTCCCGCCTGATGAAAACGGGCAGGTAGTGGTGGCAAGGAATACCGGTTGGCTTATTCAGAAGCTTGGTCGCACTCACATAGTCGAGGATTTTGACTGTGGCCATGATGATCTCAATCGTTTCATTTCCCGTTTTGCCCTGAACAGCCAGTCAGCCGGCAGCGCGCAGACCTATGTGGCGCTAACTGAAGAAAAGGTCGTCGGATATTACAGTCTGGCAGTGGGCGCCGTTGCCCACTCTCAGGCGCCCACCCGAATGGTGAAAGGTTTGGCCCGCCACCCTGTTCCGGTGATGCTGCTCGCCAGACTCGCTGTCGACAACGGGGCCAAACGGAAAGGATTGGGAGTAGCCCTGCTGCATGATGCGCTTGCCAGAACTCTTCAGGCTGCCGATATTGCCGGTATCCGCGCAGTCATTGTTCATGCCAAGGACAACGAGGCTCGGCGCTTCTATGAGCATTTCGATTTTGATCCAAGTCCGACCGATCCGTATCACCTGCACTTGTTGATCAAAGATCTGCGAAGAGCAACCAAAGGAACGTGACATTGATTTCCACTACAGCATGAGTCGCCGTGCCGCCAGCGCCGACTTTTGCGTCAGCGGTTTGTGGTGAAACTGGAGGTCTCAGTGCGGCCAGATGCGGTCATTGAGGTCGTTGAAAATCACCTAGCCCGAGTGACCGGTACCCATCACATTGCTGACGTACAACGACAAAACCTATCAATCAGGAGATCTATCAAATCCGCCGCTTCAGTTCATCCCTGCATCGAACTGCTTCGGATTGCGAGCCTGTCATTCGAAAACACAAAATTGCGGAGACGCTCCAATCAGGAGTGCGCAAGTGACCCATTAGTAGCTACTGGAGAAATATTTGCACCCTGGCGCGGGGGCTCCGTCAGTGCTCCTATATTTTTCGCGTAATTGAAATACTCGACAGTTCTTCTCTGGATCGGCATTGGGCGCCAGGCCTTGCTCCGTGCTCCACGTCCATTCCTTTCTCTCAGGATCAAAGACCACCTCTGAGTGATGCTGGCTGTCGCATCCGTTATCCCTAGCATTGCGCTTCTTGTATTCCCATTTGTTTTCAGATCGCTTCGAGAACGTCTGGGTTCGACTACGCAGCGAGTAGTAGCAGGATTCATTTTCGCTCTGAATTTGAGCGGTTCTCATGCTGATGATGATGGCGTCCATCTTGGCCCTCGGTATCAAGCTGGTGAGGCGGTCTGTCAGGCTACCCGGATTGGTGGTTTCGCAAACATCGAGAACCTTGTCGAAGAATGTGCGCGTCTCCACATCCATGAATTTGGCGACTCTCTGCCCGTTGGGCTTCTTCATGTCATCTACCGCTTCCTTTATCTCCCCGCAGAAACTTTGGGGATTGCTCTGTATTTCGGCGGTCGCTTCATCGATTGACTTTGTGCGGTCCGCTTCTGTCGCGCGTTGGTCGTGAACCTCTGGCGGTTCGCTCCAGAGCAAGGACATCATGGAAAAATCGCATTTCAATTTTTCCGGATCATCTGGCACCCGCGAACATTTCATGTCTGCAAGGTCAAGCGATCCCTTGTCGCCGCTTATCTTTATGAGTCTGGCGTGTAGAGGAACTGCCGAACCATCCCCAGACGAAGTTGGTTTATCGAAGGGCTTGATACCGTTCATCGAGTTGCAGATTGGCAGCATCAACGCGGACGAGGTTGAACAGCGCCACGCGTAACTGGCGGCCTTTTTCTCAAGCCAAAACGTAACCGTGTCCGAGGCATGTTCAGGCGAGGTCGGAGTCATGATGACTCTGTTTTCAGATACGACATATTTCATCAGCTTGTTTGACTCTGCCGAAAGCCTTGCTGCGGAAGCCAGCGCTTCCGCCTCTGTTTTCATGGCGGAAGATGCAATCAGTCTCGTGGCTGTATTCTTGGCCTCGATCAGCAGCTGCGTCTGAAGAGAGCGACGCTCTGGCGTATCGGCTGATGCGGGACTGACACTCGCGACACCAAGTAGTAGCAGCAGAGCAAGTTTGGCATTCATGTTTAGTATTCCTTGACAGTCATGTTTATTGAAGCGTGGTGGCGACAGGCACTTGCGCCATGTCGAGGACGGAATCCGGCGCGGCATTCCCGAAGGCTACCGCCAGAAGCGGCACCGTATAGCGGTGTGCCAAATCAAAGCTGCTGTCAACCACATAGTCCAGCAGAGTATCGCTGAGGGTCTCACCCTCGGTTGTGCCGAGCGTGCGAAAGCGTATTTCCCCATTCGAGAAATCGAGTTCGGCGGTGCCCTGCATCAGTGTGAAATTGATGCGCTGCAGGCTTTCGGCGATAGCCGGCCGACGGTCTGCTGGCACCTTAACCGGCAAGACCGATATGACCATGATGTTGCAAATCAAGTTTGTATAGGAAGCCTTGACATGTATCCGGTAGGTCGCGGCAGCACTGGACAAGTGGAGGGAGAACAGGCCCTGCTCTTCGTTGGGCGTGCAGGCCCATTCATGCCGGTCAAGATAGCCAGCCACTTGCGCAAAATGAGAGATTCCGACGTGGCCGGTGCTTTCCGTGGTGTTTGCCTGGTCTTCGTGGTTTGCCATGATCTTGTCCTTGTATCAATAGTGGTGCTGACCAACACTTGCGCCCAAGTATGCGCGGAATTCGCTGTCCGAAACCCTGATCCAGGCTAACTGCAGCCGGTCCCAGAGCAGGGATGTCGCGTCGATCTCGCCGGAGGTGCAGGCATCAATCACCGCATCGCGAAACCCGGCTCCAAGCTGGCGGCCGTCTTTTGCATAGAACCATCTAACCTGAACTGTCATCGTCATCTCCACGAAATATCCCGCAAAAACCGGTTACACACTGAAGAACTGCGTGCAGGCGGAATTTTTCAAAGACACGGCCAAATAAATTTTTTGAAATTTCTTAAAAATTATTCCGCGAGCACGGTTCTCTTATCAGCAGGGCACCATTCGGTACCCGATTCAACGAGGAGAACACCATGTTGCTTATCATCGCCGCCATCTACGCCGCCTTCTACTGGGCGGCGGCCGAGGTCACCACACGCGGCGAGGACAGCATTGTCCTGCGCGTCATGGCCTTCATTGGCCGCGCGGCATGGGTTGCCATGCTGCCTTTCGTCTGGGCGCCCTTGAAGCTCGCTCAGCTCGCGCTGCGGGCGGCCGACCAAGCCGCTTGAAACCATGTCATGAAAATGGGTTATAGTCGCCATGCATTTATTCTGCCGCTGCGAAAGCGGATACTTCACGCATGGCGCAGCTGCTGCCTCCCAACGACGAACTTCAGCTTCGAGCCCTCTGGGCGCGCCGTTCGTCGCTCGCTGGTCACGAACTTGAAACCCTGTGCCGGCTGATCATGCGAACTCTGCGTCGCTGCGCCGCGCCGGAACTTTCCGCACTGCGTGAATCCGACGATCCGCGCACCGCTCGCGATCGCTACATCAACGATTTCCTCATGGCCAAGGTGCTCGATGCCGAGCGTTTCTCGGATAGCCCGCTGGAATCGGTTGGCGCTCTCGTCTTCTA
>JAOTRV010000017.1 GCA_030247575.1 Sulfuritalea sp. | reverse complement strand
TGGCTGATCCTCCTTGTTATCGAGCGTGACTTCAGACACCACGATCTTAGCAAGTGAGGCTCTCAGCCATCCTTCTTTTGTGCTTGCGGTCATCCCGGCGGCTTAAGGTAGTGCCATGGGGGTCGGCTTCGAATTAATTTTGTCGCAACCCGCCACGCGCGACGGTCTCCATTCCCCTCTGTCCCGCCGAGCGAGGAAGGTTCGCCGGGGGCAGTCCGGTCGCGTTGTCCGACGACGGCCGTTTCCTGGCCGGCTGGTTTAGCGGCCGGCCCGGCGGGCCTTCCGCAGCGAGGGGTGAGCGGGGTTGCGCAAGGCCAATTGATCGGCCTTGCGCCGCGCGAGCGGGCGAGACTCTGGCGAGCCCTCCGCCCGAAGGGCCGGGGCGGCGGGGTGCGCTTCTTTGCTTGCATTTCTGTCGCGTCGCAAGAAGCTGCCTCGCCCGCCGGGGCGAGTCCCGCCAAGCCACAACACGCCTGGATTCCCGCCTCGCCCGCCGCGAAGCGGAATCCCGGGTGTGTCGAGACCGCGGGAATGATGGAACATCAAGAGCCGGCGCCGACGCTACGCCGGCCGAATCATTCGAAACTTAAACGATCCGGCTGCCGCCTGTACAATGGCTTTCCTCCGATATCCTTCGACAGTCTGGCCCAGGCAGGGAGCGCCCGAAACATGGATGTCATCGATTGGTTTGTGCCGCCCGCAGCTCGTGACGACCCGCGCAAGAGCACGCGCCACCGGGGCATCGCGAAATCGCTGCTGACCATTTCGCTGGTCGTGTCGCTGATGCTGGTCGGCGTGGTCATGGCGCGCGGACATCTGCCGGCGATCGAATACGTTCTGTTCGTGGCCGGCATCGTGACGCCGGTGGTCGGCGCGCTGCTGATCCGCGCCACGGGGGACATCTCGCTCGGCCTGGTGGTGGCCAACATGGGCGGCATCGTCATCATCGCGGCATGGGCCTTCATGACGGGCGGCATCATCTCGATCGCCCTGCCGGGTTTTCTCGCCAATCTTGCGCTGCTGAGCACCTTCGGCAATACCGCCATCCTCCTGGTGACCGGGGCGGCGATGGCGGCGGCGCTGGTGTTCCTCTATCTGGCGACGACGCTGGGCTGGCTGCCGGCGAGCTTCATTGCCGCGTCGCAGGCGCCGGGCGTGATGCTGACCTCGATGCTGGGCTCCGCCGGCATGGTGGTGCTGGCGGGTTTCGTCGTGGCGCGCGACCGGGCGCGGGTCAAGGCGCATCTGGTCAAGGCGCAGCACGCGGCGGAGCAATCGAGCCGGGCCAAGGCGGTGTTTCTGCAGTCGATCAACCACGAGTTTCGCGCGCCGCTCGACGCGATTCTCGGCCTGGCGCAGCGGATCGGCGCCGACCGCGAGCATCCGCTGAGCGAGGCGCAGAACAAGCAGCTCGGCAGCATCGAGACGGCGGGGCTCTTTCTGGGCGACCTGCTGACGCAGGTGCTGGACATGAGCCGTGCCGAGACGGGCGAATTGTCGCTGAACATCGAGCCGGTGCTCAGCGAACAGATGGTCGCGCCCTGCCTGTCGATCATCGAGCCGGAGGCGCAGAAGCGGGGCATCGCGCTGGTCAATGAATGCGGCGACCAGGCCGGACGGGTGGTGTGGGCCGACCGGATCGTGGCCCGCCAGGTGCTGCTGAACCTGCTGTCGAATGCGGTCAAGTTCAATCGCGTCGGCGGCACGGTGACGGTTTCCTGCCAGCCGGCGGGCACGGCCTACCTGCGGATCATCGTCGCCGACACCGGGGTCGGCATCGCCAGCGCGAGGAGGCACGAACTGTTCGAGCCGTTCTCGCGCCTGGGCCTGGAAGAAGGATCGATCCAGGGCGCCGGCCTCGGCCTCGTGATGTCGAAACGCCTGATCGAACGGATGCGCGGCCGCATCGGTTTCGAGTCCATCGAAGGCCTCGGCAGCACGTTCTGGGTGGAGCTGCCGCTGGCCGAGGCGAACGTCGCTTCCGCCGGATCCGGATCGCCGTAGTGCCGGCGTCTACTTTTTCGGAATCCGGCAGTGGTCTGGTGCAAATCAGCCGAATCTAATATAAAATCCCGACTAATTCACTCGGGTATGCGGTTCCGAGCGATAATCCGCTACCGAACACATCCCTCATCACCATTCGTCATCAGCAAAGGCCTCACATGTCCATCAACGAACAAAGCATCCAGGATGCCCTCAAGACCGTGGTCGACGCCAATACCGGCAAGGACCTGGTCAGCAGCCGCAGCGTCAAGAACATCAAGGTTACGGGCAGCGACGTCTCGCTCGACGTCGAACTGGGCTACCCGGCAAAGAGCCAGATCGAAGGCCTGCGCGCGGCGGTCATCGCGCAGTTGAAGACGCTGCCCGCCATCGGCAACATCAGCGCCAACGTGTTTTCGAAAGTGGTCACCCACGCGGTGCAGAGGGGCGTCAAGCTGGTGCCCGGCGTCAAGAACATCATCGCCGTGGCCAGCGGCAAGGGCGGCGTCGGCAAGTCGACCACCGCCGTCAATCTGGCGCTGGCGCTGGCCGCCGAAGGCGCCAACGTCGGCCTGCTGGATGCCGACATCTACGGCCCTTCGCTGCCGCAGATGCTGGGCATCGCCAGCGGCCGCCCCGAATCGACCGACGGCAAGGGCCTCGAACCGATGGAGGCGCACGGCATCCAGGCCATGTCGATCGGCTTCCTGATCGACCCGGAACAACCCATGGTCTGGCGCGGCCCGATGGTGACGCAGGCGCTGACGCAGCTGCTGACCGAGACGCGCTGGCGCGACGTCGATTACCTCGTCATCGACATGCCGCCCGGCACCGGCGACATCCAGTTGACGCTGGCGCAGCAGGTGCCGGTGACCGGCGCCGTGATCGTCACCACGCCGCAGGACATCGCCCTGCTGGACGCAAGGAAGGGCCTCAAGATGTTCGAGAAGGTCGGCATCCCGATCCTCGGCATCGTCGAGAACATGAGCATCCACATCTGCTCGAAGTGCGGCCATGCCGAACACATTTTCGGTTCCGGCGGCGGCGACAAAATGGCTGCCGATTACGGCGTGGAAATGCTCGGCGCGCTGCCACTCGACATGGCGATCCGCCTGCAGATGGACGGCGGCAAGCCGACCGTCGAGGCCGACCCGGAAGGCACGGCGACCGTGATCTACAAGACCATCGCGCGCCGCATCGCGGTGAAGATCGCCGAGAAGGCCAAGGACCACACCAGCAAGTTCCCGTCGATCAAGGTGATGAACACGTAGGCCGGAAAGGCCCTTGGTCCGCAGATTTCGCAGATTGAACCGGGCTTCTCAGGCTTTATCCGCCGCGCTTGACGGCAGGCTGGCGGCGACGGCATCCAGCAGTCGCTGCATGTCTTCCTCGCCGACGCTGCTGTTTAGCGTCAAACGCAGCCGGCTGGTGCCTTCGGGCACCGTCGGCGGGCGGATCGCGACGGCCAGCACGCCGGCCTCTTCGAGACGACGCGCGGCGGCCAGCGCATCGGCCTCGCCGCCGATCACGGCGGGAATGATCTGGGTGCTCGATCCGAGCGTGTCGTAGCCGCGCAGCGCCAGCGCGTCGCGCAGGCGTTGCGCGTTATGCGCCAGCCGCATGCGTTCCGCATCCATGTGCGGCACCAGTTCCAGCGCCGCATCCACCGCGCCGAGCACCGCCGGCGGCAGCGCCGTGGTGTAGATGAAGCCGGGGCAGCGATTCACCAGCCAGTCGATCAGCGCGCGCGAGCCGGCGATGTAGGCGCCGAAGGCGCCGAAGGCCTTGCCCAGCGTACCCATCACGATATCGACGCCGCCGTCGCTCTGGGCACATTCTGCGGCGAGGCCGCGGCCCTGCGGCCCGAGCACGCCGGTGGCATGGGCTTCGTCGACGTAAACCGCGGCGCCGTGGCGTTCGGCCAGTTGCACCAGCGCCGGCAGGTCGGCGCGGTCGCCGTCCATGCTGAACACCGACTCGGTGACGATCAGCTTGCGGCCGGGGTGCCGGCGCAGCAGGTGGTCGAGGTGGCCGAGGTCGTTGTGGCGAAAGATGTGCGTCTGCCCGCGGGCGACCCGGCAGCCATGCACGATGCTGGCGTGATTGAGCGCGTCGCTGAAAATCGCCGTCGCATTTGCCGTGTCGCCGGCGTCTACTCTTGCAAGAGCGGGAATCACCGTGGCATTGGCCTGGAAGCCGCTGGAGAACAGCAGCGCCGCTTCGCAGCGCTTGAAGGCCGCCAGCTTTTCCTCGACCGCCAGCGTGATCTCGCGCGTGCCGGTGACCAGCCGCGAGGAGGGCGCGCCGGCGCCGTGGCGCCCGGCCCATTCCGCTGCGCGCGCCTTCACCAGCGGATGCTGGCTGAGGCCCAGATAGTCGTTCGACGAGGCGTCGATCACGGCGCGGCCGTCCGCATCGCGCAGCCGGCCGTCGGTCATGCTCAGCGCGCGCAGCCGGCGCCGCCGCGCGCCGGCGTCGAGCATGGCCAGCTCCTGCAGCAGCAGCTGGTCGAGCGTCGGGTCCATTACAGCGTGGCCGCGCGTTCGGCGAGCACGCTGCGCACGGCCGCGGTGAGCGTCGCCAGATCCGCCGCGCCGATGACGAAGGGCGGCATCAGATAGACCACGTTGCCGAAGGGCCGGACCCAGACGCCGAGCCCGGCGAAGCGGCGGCGCAGGGCGTCGAGCCCGATCCCGCCGGCGAGTTCCACCGCGCCGATGGCGCCCTTGACGCGCACCCCGGCGACGCCGGCGAGTTCGCGGCAGGGCGCGAGTTCCTCGCGCAATTGCGCTTCGATGGCGGCCACCTGGGCGAGGCGCGGCTCGCGTTCGAAGAGGTCGAGCGAGGCGTTCGCCGCGGCACAGGCCAGCGCGTTGGCCATGTAGGTGGGGCCGTGCATCAGCGCGGCCGACGGATCGTCGGCGAGGAAGGCCTCGAACACGTGGCGGCGCGCCACGGTGGCGGCCAGCGGCAGCGTGCCGCCGGTCAGCGCCTTGGACAGGCAGACGATGTCGGGAATGACGTCAGCCTCCTCGCAGGCGAACAGGCGGCCGGTGCGGCCGAAGCCGGTCATGATCTCGTCGGCGATCAGCAGCACTTGATGGCGCCGGCAGGCCTCGGCGATGAAGGCCAGTGTCTGCGCGTCGTGCATCTTCATGCCGCCCGCGCCCTGCACCAGCGGCTCGACGATGACGGCCGCGAGCCGCCCGGCGTGGGTTTCCAGCAGCAGGTCGAAGGCGCGGCGCGTGGTTTCGTCGCTGGGCAGCTCGGCCATGATATGGTCCGGCATGCTGCCGGCAAACAGTGCGTGCATGCCCTCTTCGGGATCGCACAGCGCCATGGTGGCGAAGGTGTCGCCGTGATAGCCGTGGCGGAAATAGACGATGCGCTGCTTCTCCGCCTGCCCCTTGTTGCGCCAGTACTGGATCGCCATCTTGAGCGCCACTTCGACGGCGACCGAACCGGATTCGGTGAAGAAGACCCGCTCCAGATCGCCGGGCAGCAGCGCGGCCAGACGCTGCGCCAGCCTCAGCGCCGGTTCGTGCACCAGGCCGGCGAACATGACGTGGGGCAGGGTCGCGAGCTGCCGTTCGACGGCGGCGCGGATGTGCGGATGGTTGTAGCCGTGGCAGGCGGTCCACCACGAGGAGATGCCGTCGATCAGTTCGCGGCCGTCGGCCAGGCGCAGGCGCACGCCCTGCGACGCGACCACGGCCAGCGGCGGCGCGGCGGTGGCCATCTGGGTGTAGGGCAGCCAGATGTTGGGCAGGCCCTCGGTGAGCCAGTCGCGGGTTTCGGTCATGGGTGGGAACCGGCGGTGGCGGCTAGAATGCGCGCCAGCAGCAGCAAACAGGAGAAGCAGGGTGGGCGCGCATTTTATCACCGGCACCGGGACCGACATCGGCAAGACCTGGCTCGCCTGCGCCCTGCTGCGCCACTGGCGGGCCGCGGGGCGGCAGGTGGCCGCGTTCAAGCCGGTGCTCTCCGGCTTCGATCCGCGGCAGCCCCAGGCCAGCGATGCCGGCGCCCTGCTGGCGGCGCTCGGCCGCGAAGTGAGCGCTGCCGGACTGGATGCCGTCGCGCCCTGGCGGTTCAAAGCGCCGCTGTCGCCGGACATGGCGGCGGCCCGCGAAGGGCGCCGCATCGATTTCGGGCAACTGGTGGCTTTCACCCGCCGTGCCGCCGGCGTCTACTCCTGCGCCACCTTGGTGGAAGGCGTCGGCGGCGTCATGGTCCCGCTCGACGACACCCATACCGTGCGCGACTGGATCGCCGGCAGCGGCCTGCCCTGCGTGCTGGTGACCGGCAGCTACCTGGGCAGCCTGAGCCATGCGCTGACGGCGCTGGAAGCCCTGGCAAGAGTTATGCGAAGCGGTATCCCCGGGGACGGCGCCGGCGTCACGGCGATCGCGGTCAATGAGACGCCGGGCTCGACGGTGGCGCTCGATGCGACGCTGGAGGCCCTGTCGCGCCACGTCGCAGGCATTCCGCTGGTGTCCATCGCGCGCGACACTCCACAGGCCGGGGTCGCCAGGCTGGCGGAGCTGCTGTGCCCCGAAACCGTCTAGGTCGTATACTGCGCCCCCTTGAGCTTTCATAAGTTGCGCCCGCTGCCGGCGGCGTCAGCTTCCACCGAAATTCTTTTCCCGGATAGAACCATGGCCATCAAGTCTGACAAGTGGATCCGCCGCATGGCGGCCCAGCATGGAATGATCGAACCCTTCGAGCCCGAACTGGTGCGCGAGGTGGACGGCCGCAAGATCGTCTCCTATGGCACCTCGAGCTACGGCTACGATATCCGCTGCTCGCGCGAGTTCCGCGTGTTCACCAACATCTACTCGAGCGTCGTGGACCCGAAGAACTTCGATCCGAATTCCTTCGTCGAGATGGATGGCGACCATTGCATCATTCCGCCGAATTCCTTCGCCCTGGCGCGCACCGTCGAGTACTTCCGCATTCCGCGCAACGTCCTCACCGTCTGCCTCGGCAAGAGCACCTATGCGCGCTGCGGCATCATCGTCAATGTGACGCCCTTCGAGCCGGAATGGGAAGGATTCGTGACGCTCGAATTTTCCAACACGACGCCGCTGCCGGCCAAGATCTACGCCGGCGAAGGCTGCGCCCAGGTGCTGTTCTTCGAATCCGACGAAGTCTGCGAGACTTCCTACAAGGATCGCGGCGGCAAGTACCAGGGCCAGGTCGGCGTCACCTTGCCGAAGATCTGATTGTGCATAGGCGGTTATCGGAGCGAGGCCCCGCCGCCGGGCCGCCCCAAGGCGGGGCCAGCCAATAGATGGAGTCCGCGCCTTTGCGGACGAACAACCGTTACCCCCTTCCGCGGGAAGGGGGCTAGGGGGTAGGTAAAAAAATGCGTTTCCACTTTCCCATCATCATCATCGACGAGGACTTCCGTTCCGAGAACGCTTCGGGTCTCGGCATCCGCGCCCTGGCCGACGCCATCGAGAAGGAAGGCATGGACGTGCTGGGCGTCACCAGCTACGGCGACCTCTCCTCCTTCGCCCAGCAGCAGAGCCGCGCCTCGGCCTTCATCCTCTCCATCGACGACGAGGAACTGGCCAACCGGGAAAGGGAAACCATCGCCGAGCTGCGTTCCTTCGTCGAGGAGATCCGCTACAAGAATCCCGACATCCCGATCTTCCTCCATGGCGAAACGCGCACCAGCCGCCATATCCCGAACGAGATCCTGCGCGAGCTGCACGGCTTCATCCACATGTACGAGGACACGCCGGAGTTCATCGCCCGCCACGTCGTGCGCGAGGCCAAGGCCTACATGGATTCGCTGCCGCCGCCCTTCTTCCGTGCGCTGGTGCATTACGCCGCCGACGGCTCCTACTCGTGGCACTGCCCCGGCCACTCCGGCGGCGTCGCCTTCCTCAAGAGCCCGGTGGGCCAGATGTTCCACCAGTTCTTCGGCGAGAACATGCTGCGCGCCGACGTCTGCAACGCGGTCGAGGAACTCGGCCAGCTGCTCGACCACACCGGCCCGGTGGCGGCCTCCGAGCGCAATGCCGCGCGCATTTTCAACAGCGACCACCTCTACTTCGTCACCAACGGCACCTCGACCTCGAACAAGATCGTCTGGCACTCGACGGTCGCGCCCGGCGACGTGGTGATCGTCGATCGCAACTGCCACAAGTCGGTGCTGCACTCGATCATGATGACCGGCGCGATCCCCGTGTTCCTGATGCCGACGCGCAACAACTTCGGCATCATCGGGCCGATCCCGAAGGAGGAATTCCGCTGGAAGAACATCCAGAAGAAGATCGCCGCGCATCCCTTCGCCTCCAAGGTCGAGGGCAAGCCGCGGGTGCTGACCATCACCCAGAGCACCTACGACGGCATCCTCTACAACGTCGAGGAAATCAAGGAGATGCTCGACGGCAGGATCGACACGCTGCACTTCGACGAAGCCTGGCTGCCGCATGCCGCCTTCCACGATTTCTACGGCGACTACCACGCGATCGGCGCCGACCGGCCGCGCTGCAAGGAATCCATGGTGTTCTCGACGCAGTCGACGCACAAGCTGCTGGCGGGCCTTTCGCAGGCCTCGCAGATCCTGGTGCAGGACGCCGAGAACAACAAGCTCGACCGCGACGTCTTCAACGAGGCCTATCTGATGCACACCTCGACGTCGCCGCAGTATTCGATCATCGCCTCCTGCGACGTGGCGGCGGCGATGATGGAGGAGCCGGGCGGCAAGGCGCTGGTCGAGGAATCCATCGCCGAGGCGCTGGACTTCCGCCGCGCCATGCGCAAGGTCGACAAGGAATGGGGCGCCGACTGGTGGTTCAAGGTCTGGGGTCCGGACGACCTGTCCGAAGAAGGCATCGAGGAGCGCGACGCCTGGATGCTCAAGCCCGGCGCCCGCTGGCACGGCTTCGGCAAGCTGGCCAAGGGCTTCAACCTGCTCGATCCGATCAAGGCCACCGTCATCACCCCGGGCCTCGACGTCGACGGCGATTTCTCCGGCGACTTCGGCATTCCGGCGGCGATCGTCACCAAGTACCTCGCCGAGCATGGCGTGATCGTCGAGAAGTGCGGCCTCTATTCCTTCTTCATCATGTTCACCATCGGCATCACCAAGGGCCGCTGGAATACCCTGGTCACCGCCCTGCAGCAGTTCAAGGACGACTACGACCGCAACCACCCGCTGTGGAAGGTGCTGCCCGAGTTCGTCGCCAAATATCCGCGCTATGAGCGCGTCGGCCTGCGCGACTTGTGCACCCAGATCCACGAGGTGTACAAGGCGCGGGACATCGCGCGCCTGACCACCGAAATGTACCTGTCCAACATGGTGCCGGCGATGCGTCCGGCCGACGCCTTCGCCAAGATGGCGCATCGCGAGATCGACCGCGTGTCGATCGACGAACTCGAAAACCGCGTCACCGCGGTGCTGCTGACGCCGTATCCGCCGGGCATCCCGCTGCTGATTCCGGGCGAGCGCTTCAACGGCACCATCGTGCGCTATCTGAAATTCGCCCGCGAGTTCAACGAGAGGTTCCCCGGTTTCGAGACGGACATCCACGGTCTGGTGAAGGATTCCAGCAACGGCTCGGTGCGCTACTACGTGGACTGCGTGGCCAACTAGGCGCGCAGCTCCGTCGCCTTGGGTCTTTCCCGGGAACTTGGTATGCTCGGGGCGAGCGGTCCGGAGTGCAAGCGCGATGAAAACTAACCCACCGATATTGACGGTTCTGGCCGCCTGCGGCCTTTTGGCCGCGGCGACGCTCGCCGCGGCTGAGGACAGCGTCGCCGTGCGGCAGGCGCAGCTCGGGCGCCTGCTGTTCTTCGATGCCGCATTGTCCGAACCGGCCGGCCAGTCCTGCGCGAGCTGCCACGATCCGGCCGTTGCCTTCGTCGATCCCGACACGGCCAGGCCGACCTCGAAAGGCGTGCATCGCGGGCGCTTCGGCAACCGCAACGCGCCATCGGCGATGTACATGGCCTTCTCTCCTGCCTTTCATTTCGACCAGGCGGAAGGCCATTACGTCGGCGGGCAGTTCTGGGACGGGCGCGCGGCGACGCTGGATGAGCAGGCCAGGGCGCCCTTCCTGAATCCTGTCGAAATGGCCAACCCGGACCCGCGCGCGGTGGTCGAGAAAGTCCGCCGCGCGGCGTATGCCGGACAGTTCGATGCGATTCATGGCAAGGACGCGCTGGCCGCCGTCGGGCCGGCCTATGAGCGCATCGTCTCGGCGATCGCCGCCTTCGAGCGCACGGTCGAGCTGCAGCCCTTCACCTCCAAACACGACGCATGGCTGCAGGGCCGGGCAAAACTGAGCCCGCAGGAATTGCGCGGGCTGGCGCTGTTCAACGACGAGAAGAAGGGCAACTGCGCCGCCTGCCATCCCAGCCAGCGGCGGGCGGACGGCGGGCTGCCGCTGTTTACCGATTTCACCTACGACAACCTCGGCGTGCCGAAAAATCCGGACAACCCGTTTTACGCCCAGGACAAGGCCTGGAACCCGCAGGGCGCGAAATTCGTCGACCGCGGCCTCGGCGGCGTGGTGAAGAAGCGCGGCGAGGACGGCAAGTTCAAGGTGCCGACCTTGCGCAACATCGCCCGCACCGCGCCCTACATGCACAACGGCTATTTCAGGACGCTGCGCGGCGTGGTGGCGTTCTACAACGACCGCGACGTGCGTCCCGTCTGCCGGGGCGAAGCGACCGAGGCCGCGGCGCTGCAACGCGGCTGCTGGCCGCGGGCGGAGGTGCGCCGCAACGTGAATACGGATGAAATGGGGCGGCTCGGCCTCAGCGAACGGGAGGTCGATGACATCGTCGCTTTCCTGCAGACCTTGAGCGACGGCTACGCGCCGTGATGCCGCCGTCGCGCCGGCGTCTACTCCCGGCGCTGCGGGCCGGGGGGCAGAAAGCCGCGATTCACTTCTTCCGGTAGGTGACGAAGGCGTAGTCGAAATCCGCGTCGCCGCGATGCGTTTCGCGCGCGGTTTCGCGCCAGCGCTGCGGGTCGATGGCGGGGAAACGGGTGTCGCCCTCGAAGTCCGCGTCGATCTCGGTCAGTTGCAGGCGATCCGCCAGCGGCAGCGCCGCCGCATACAGTTCCGCGCCGCCGATGACGAAGGCTTCGCCTTCGCCGGCGGCGTCGATCGCGGCAGGCAGCGACAGCGCGACCACGGCGCCTTCGGCGCGGTAGCCGGCATCGCGCGTCACCACGATGTTGCGCCGGCCGGGCAGCGGGCGGAACTTCGCCGGCAGCGATTCCCAGGTCTTGCGCCCCATGATCACCGCGTGTCCCGTGGTCAGCGCCTTGAAGTGCCTGAGGTCCGCGGGCAGGTGCCAGGGCAGGCGGTCGTCGATGCCGATCACGCCATTGCGGGCGACGGCGGCGATCAGCGTGAGCACGGGTTTGGGCATCGGGCCGCGATCACAAGGCCTGGTAAAGCTCGACGTAGCGGCTGGCCGCCGCTTCCCAGCTCGAATCGCGCGCCATGCCGCGCTTCTGCAGTTTGCGCCAGCGCTCGGGGTCGTGCCATGCTGCCGCGGCGCGCTGCAGCGCCTGCAGCAGGCCTTCGGCGGTGGCGGGGCCGAAGACGAAGCCGTTGCCATGCTTTTCGTCGGCGGCATCGACCACGGTATCCGCCAGGCCGCCCGTGGCGCGCACCACCGGCGGCGTGCCGTAGCGCAGGCTGTACATCTGGTTGAGGCCGCAGGGCTCGAAGCGCGAGGGCATGACGAAAATGTCGGCCGCCGCCTCGATCCGGTGCGCCAGCGCCTCGTCGAAGCCGATCGTCACCGCGCATTGTCCGCGATGCTTGTGCGCCACCGCGCCCCAGGCATGCTGCAGTTCGGGCGAACCGCTGCCGAGCACGACGATTTGCGCCGGCAGCTTGAGCGCCTGCGGCGCCGCTTCGAGCAGCAGATCGAGTCCCTTTTGCTCGGTGAGGCGGCTGACCACGCCGAGCAGCGGAACGTCGCCGCGCGGCTCCAGGCCGAGTTGCGCCTGAAGCGCGGTCTTGTTGGCCGCCTTGGCTTCGAGGCGACGCACGCTGTAGGTCTGGTGGAGATACCGGTCGGTCGCCGGGTTCCAGACCCTGGTGTCGATGCCGTTGAGAATGCCCGAAAGCCGGTCGCCGCGATGGCGCAGCAGGCCGCCCATGCCCATGCCTTCGGCGTCGGTCTGGATCTCCCGGGCGTAGGTCGGGCTCACCGTCGTGATGGCGTTGGCATGCTGCAGCCCGGCCTTGAGAAACGACAGGTAGCCGTAGAACTCGACGCCGTCGATGCCCCAGGCCGCGTCCGGCAGGCCGAGCTCGAACAGCGACGCGTGGTCGAACAGGCCCTGGAAGGCCAGGTTGTGCAGGGTGAATAGCGACTTCGCGCTGCGGCCCGGCAGATAGCTCAGATAGACCGGAGCCAGCCCGGTCTGCCAGTCGTTGCAATGGACGATGTCGGGCCGCCAGGCCAGCGTGTTTTCCTGCGACCCGAGCCAGGCGGCGACGCGGGACAGCAGGCCGAAGCGCAGATGGTTGTCGAGCCAGTCGCGGCCCTCGGGCCCGAGATACGGATTGCCGGGCCGGTGGTAGTAGGGCGGGTAATCGACCAGCAGGAGCGGCGTGCCATCGGGCGAAACGGCCTCGCGCAGGGTCGGGGTCGGCAGCAGGCCGCCGAGGCGGTGGGGCTGCGCGATCTCCCTGGCGTCCGGAAAGTGCTGCAGCAGGTCCGGGTAGGCGGGCACCAGCACGCGCACGTCCACGCCGTGGAAGCGCAGCGCGGCGGGCAGCGTGCCGGCGACTTCGCCGAGTCCGCCGGTCTTGACCCAGGGCGCGATTTCCGAGGTGGCGAAAAGAATCTTCATCGCTTGCAGGCGTCGATCAGTCCCGCGGTCGAACTGTCGAGACGGTCTGCCGGCGCCTTGCCTTCGATGATGGGCAGCAGGCGACTGGCAAGTTTCTTGCCGTATTCGACGCCCCACTGGTCGAAGGGGTTGATGTTCCAGACGATGCTCTGCACGAAGACCTTGTGCTCGTACAGCGCGAGCAGCGCGCCGAGGCTGAACGGATCGAGGCGCGGCAGCAGCAGCGTGGTCGAAGGCTGGTTGCCGGGGAAGCTGCGGTAGGGGGCGAGCCGGGCGACCTCGTCGGCGGACATGCCGGCGGCGACCAGTTCGGCGGCGGTTTCGGCGAGCGTGCGGCCGCGCATCAGCGCTTCAGCTTGGGCGAAGCAATTGGCCAGGAGCTTTTCGTGGTGTCCGGGCAGGGCGAAGTCGGCATGCTTGCAGGCGATGAACTCGCAGGGCACCAGGCGGCCGCCCTGGTGAATCAGCTGGTAGAACGCATGCTGGCCGTTGGTGCCGGCTTCGCCCCAGAGCACCGGCGCCGTGGTGCAGTCGAGCGGCAGGCCCTGCCGGTCCACCTGCTTGCCGTTGGATTCCATTTCGAGTTGCTGCAGGTAGCGCGGCAGCAGCGCCAGCGACTGGCTGTAGGGCAGCAGGGCGCGGTTGTCCGCGCCGAGGAAATTGGTGTTCCAGATTTCGAGCAGCGCGAGCAGGCCGGGCAGGTTTTCGGCGGCCGGCGCGGAAAAAAAGTGCTCGTCCATGGCATGGGCGCCGGCCAGGAACCGGCGGAAGTGGTCGAAGCCGACCGCCAGTACCAGCGGCAGGCCGATCGCCGACCATACCGAGTAGCGTCCGCCCACCCAGTCCCAGAAACTGAAGGCGTTTTCCGGATCGATGCCGAAGCGCGCCACCTCGGCCAGGTTGGTCGACACGGCGACGAAGTGCCGCGAGACGGCCGCCTCGCCCAGCGCCTGCACCAGCCAGTGGCGCGCCGATGCGGCGTTCTGCATCGTCTCCTGCGTGGTGAAGGTCTTGCTGGCGATGATGAACAGGGTGGTGCGCGGCTGCAGTCCGGCGAGCACCGTGGCGAGATCGGCGCCATCCAGGTTGGCGACGTAATGGACCTTGAGCTCCGGGTGGCGGAAGGCGGCCAGCGCCTGGGTGGCCATGCGCGGGCCGAGGTCCGAACCGCCGATGCCGATGTTGACGACGTCGGTGATCGGTTCGCCGGTGGCGCCGCGCCAGTGGCGGCCGTGGATTTGCGCGGCGAAGTCCTGCATCTTGGCCAGCTCGCCATGCACCGCCGGCATGACGTCGTGGCCGGCGCAGAGGATCGGGCCCTTGCCCGGCGGATGGCGCAGGGCGATGTGCAGCGCGGCGCGTCCCTCGCTGTGGTTGATCGCGGAGCCCTCGCGCATGCGCGCAATCCAGCCCGGCACATCGGCGGCCTGCCAGAGGCCGCACAGCCGTTCCATGGCATGGGCGCCGATGCGCTGCTTGGAATAATCCAGCAGCCAGTCGTTCCACGCCGCGGACAGGCGCGGAAAACGCTGCGCATCGGCGGCGAACATGTCGCGCAGATGCGTGTCGCGCTCGGCGGCGGCGGCGTGCTTCAGCGCGGCGAAGGCGCTGGCGACGGCGGGAGTCATCGGGCGCCGCTCACAGCCAGATCGTCATGCCCATCTCGAACGGATGGGTCAGCAATTCGTGGGTCGGGAACACCCTGACGCGATACTCCATCTTGCCGCATTGCTCGGGCGTCAGTTCGCGCGAGAAGCGGTGCTCGCCGCCGCCCAGCGGGCATTCGTAGAGCAGCTCGTAGCGCTGGGTCTTGGCGGTTGCCGGCTCGCCGGGGCGGGTGAATACCAGCTCCACCGTCAGGTCGTTCGGCGTCAGGCCGTCGAGCTGGACGCCGATGGCGAAGTGCAGGGTCTCGCCGTAGCGGATGCGCGGCACGGGCTGGTTGATGCGGCGCAGGCCAATGCGGGGCCAGGCGGCGCGTATCCGCGCCTTCCATTCGGCGAGCCGGCGCGCGCCCGAAAAATCGTCGGCGGAGTAGCGGCGCCATTGTTCCGCGGCCCGCGAATAGAACTTCTCCGCGTAGTCGGTCACCATGCGCTGCATGTTGAAGCGGGGCATGATCGAGGCGATCGACTGCTTGGCCATCGCCACCCATTCCGGCGAGTAGCCGAGCGAGGTGTTGCGGTAGTACATCGGGATGACGCTGTCCTGGAGCAGCTCGTACAGGGTGCGCGCCTCGTCGGCGTCGCGCTGGGCGGGGTCGAGGCCGTCGGCCGCGGGCTTGATGGCCCAGCCGTTACTGCCGTTGTAGCCCTCGCCCCACCAGCCGTCGAGCACCGACAGGTTGATGGCGCCGTTGATCGCCGCCTTGATGCCGGAGGTGCCGGAGGCTTCCAGCGGATAGATCGGGTTGTTGAGCCAGACGTCGACCCCGGCCACCATGCGCCGGGCCAGGTGCAGGTCGTAGCCTTCGACCAGCAGGATGCGGCCTTCGAATTCGCGCTGGCGCGAGAGCTCGGCGATCTGCCGGATCAGCTGCCGTCCCGGCTCGTCGGCCGGGTGCGCCTTGCCGGCGAAGATGAACACGACCGGACGCTGGGCATCGTTCATGATTTCGCGCAGCCAGTCGAGATCGTTGAACAGCAGCGCGGCGCGCTTGTAGGTGGCGAAGCGCCGGGCGAAGCCGATGGTCAGCACGGTGGGATTGGTCGGGTCGGCGTGGCGCAGGACGCGGTCCAGGTGCGCCTCGGAACCCTGGTTGCGCATGTGCTGCGCGCGCACCCGGCTGTGCACCAGATGCAGCAACTGGGCCTTGAGCGACTGGCGGATGCTCCAGAAGATCTGGTCCGGGATGCGCTGCACGCCGTTCCAGCAGTTCTGATCGGTGAGCCGATGCTGCCAGCCGAGACCGAGATGGCGGTCGAAAGTCTCGTGCCAGTCGGTGGCGAGAAAGGTCGGTACGTGCACCGAATTGGTGACGTAGTCCATCGGGTTTTCCAGCGCGGTGACTTGCGGCCACATGTCGGCGCAGATGCGCGAGGACACGTCGCCATGAATGCGCGAAACGCCGTTGTGAAAGCGCGAACCGCGCACGGCCAGGGCCGTCATGTTGAACTCGCCGGCGCCGCCGGCGCGGCCGATGCCGAGCAGGCCGTCGCGATCGAGGCCGACGGCGTTGCAGAAGTCGCCGAAGTAGTGCATCACCATGTCGTCGGCGAAGTGGTCGTGACCGGCGGGCACCGCCGTATGCGTGGTGAATACCGTGTTGGCGGCCGCCGCTTCGAGCGCGGCGGCGAAAGGCATGTTCTGCCCGACCAGGAGGCGGATGCGTTCCAGCACCAGAAATGCCGCATGTCCTTCGTTGATGTGCCAGACGGTGGGGTTCAGGCCGAGCGCCTTGAGGGCGCGCACGCCGCCGACGCCGAGCAGGATCTCCTGCTCGATGCGCGTGCGCCGGTCGCCGCCGTAGAGCTGGTGCAGGATGCCGCGGTCGGCCTCGCTGTTTTCGTCGAGATCGGTGTCGATCAGGTAGAGGTTGTTGGTGCCGACGCGCGCCCGCCAGATCCTGGCCCACACGGTGCGGCCGGGAAAATCCACGCCGACGTGCAGGTCGCGGCCGTCTTCGCCGCGCACCGGCTCGATCGGCATGTCGTCGAAATCGTTGTCGCCGTAGTGCGCGGTCTGGTTGCCGTCGCGGTCGATGGTCTGGCGGAAATAGCCCTGGCGGTAGAGCAGGCCGACGGCAACGAAGGGCAGGTGCAGGTCGGAGGCGCCCTTGCAATGGTCGCCGGCGAGGATGCCGAGGCCGCCCGAGTAGATCGGCAGGCTTTCATGAAAGCCGAACTCGGCGCAGAAATAGGCGACCAGGTCGGTAGCCTGCAGCGGCGGCTTGCCCGGCAGCTCCAGCCTGGGTTCGGCGAGATAGGAATCGTAGGCCGACAGCACGCGGTTCATCGTGCCGAGAAACACCGGGTCCTCGGCGGCCTCGTCGAGTTTCTTCTGGTCGACGCGCTTGAGGAAGGCCTTCGGGCTGTAGTGCACCGCGCGCCACAAGCCGGTGCTCAGGCGCGCGAACAGGGAACGGGTCGGCCGGTCCCAGCTGTACCAGAGGTTGTTGGCGATCTCATCGAGACGCGCCAGCTTTTGCGGAATCTGCGGGTTGACTTCAAGTTGGTAACGGGTGCCGGGCATGATGGTTTGGCGCGGAAAGGTAAGAGTGAAGGACGGCCGTGCGCAGCAATTCTACGACGCAGGAGTCACCCGGAGCGTGATGTGCTGATCAGGGCCGGCGGCCGGCGACCAGGCGAGCGTGATGCAGACGGCCTGCATGATTTTCTCGAAGCCGGCCTCGGACTGGGAAACGGTGCGATGCGGCCGCGCCTTGAACTGCGCCGCCTGTCCGGCTTCGATGTGCAGGGCGCCGCCCAGTTCGCTGTCCTCGAGCGTGATGCGCTGCAGGCCGTCGAGTTCCAGCGCATGGCCGAAGCCGCCGGGAATGCTGCCGCCGGCAAGCACGTAGCGCCCGCCGTAGCCGTCGCAGCTGGGCAGGGCGAGGTTCAATTCCGTTTCGATCAGGGCCGGCAGCCGGCTGCCCTCGGCGCGGAAGCCGACGGTCAGCGAATCGGCGTCGAGGCGGTAGGTCTTGGTCACGCGCCAGCCGTCGCCGGACGCGACCCAGGCGCCCGCCCCTTCGCCGGCGCGGTAGCTGTCGAGGGCCGCCAGCCCGTCGCCGGGACTGCCCGCGCGTTCCTGGAATATCCCCCGCGGACGCGTATCGGGCGCCGCATCCCCGGGCGCGATGGCGTGGAGGAAGGCGACGCGATCATGGGCCGACGCGATGCCTGCGCCGGCTTCCTGCGCGGTGTGCGCGGCCTGTGCCTGGTCGATCTTGGCGTGGTAGGCCTCGGCGTAGCCGCGCAGCGTGTCGCCGAAGTTGTGCGCCAGCGTCAGGCTGGAAAATTCGACGAGCGCCGCATGGCCGTCGTCACGGACGAAGGCCTGCAGCCTGCCGTTGCGCAAGGCCAGTTCGGGGCGGCCGTCCTGGTCGAGGTCGAGCCGCTCAAGAGTCGGCGCTGGCGACACGGCGGAAAGCGCCGCTTCGAGCGCCAGCAGGTTGTTCCAGACGGCGCGGCGCAGGTGGGGCAGGTAGAGCCCGCCGAACAGCCCGTGCCAGTAGGCGTCGTTGGCCTGCGCCCGGTGCAGGTGTTCCTGCATGGCGGGACTGCGCTCTGCCGCGGGCAGCGCCGCCAGCCGTTGCGAGGCGCCGAGCATGCGCTTGTGCATCCAGTTGGCTTCCGGGTAGCGCGACATGAAGTTGCGCCAGATGCCGCCGCGCAGGAAGGGCTTGTGCTTCTCGAAGCGGCCGGCGGCCTTCTCGGCTTCGATCAGCGCGTGATAGGCGGCGGCGCGCGGCGCCGGCAGCGTCCATTCGTTCATCTCGATGTAGGAGGTGGTCGGCAGGTACACGATGCCCCGTGTTTTCTCGCGGGCGTGATAGTCGGCAAAGGTTTCGGTGCGGATCAGGGGCGAGGCCAGCACGCCTTCGACGAACTGCGTCAGCCAGCCTTTCTCGAACACCCATTCGTAGGTCTCCGGCCAGATACCGAACTTTTCGATGTCGTCGAAATAGATCGAGGCGCGATGGCCCTGTCGCGCCAGGTCCTCCAGCCAGGCCACGGCCTCGGCCGCCGGCGAAAACGGCAGGCGGTAGCGCGCCGCTTCGGAAATCGGAAACAGGTCGAGGTTGCGGCCATCCTCTTCGGTGGTGTAGAAGCTGTCGAGTTGTTCGCCGTCTTCGCCGGCGCACAGAAAGTGGTAGTCATCGACCGCGACATAACGGATGCCGGTTTCCACCAGCGCCGGCACCACCGAGGATTCCCAGACCCTTTCGGTCAGCCAGGCTCCCGCGGGGCGCACGCCGAAACGCTGCTCGATCTTGTCCGACAGCGTGGCGATCTGCGTCACCCGGTCGCGATGCGGAATTGCGGCGAGCACCGGCTCGCAGTCGCCGGAGCCGAACCACTCGATCTGACCCCGGCGGGTCATCGCCGCGAGTCGCGCCATGTCCTCGGGGAAGCGCTCGAACAGGACGTCGAGCAGCCAGCCGGAAAAGTGCACGCTGAAGCGGAATTCCGGATAGCGCTCCATCACGCGCAGGAACATGCCGTAGCTGCGGACATGGGCGTCATCGATGACGGCAGGGAAATTGCCGACGGGCTGGTGGGCGTGGACCCCGAACAGGAGGCTGATGGTCATGGTTTGATTAGCTTGGGAAACAGGCAAATACGAAGCGCCCCGTGACAATCGAGCGCAGCGAGCTGGCAGTCACCCCCGCCAGGGAGGGGGCCGGGGGAAGGGGACGTTCAATTTGCTTTTTCATGTGTGGCGCGACGCATCGAGCCGGTGGCTGCGGTGGCGGAGCCTGCGCAGATGGGCATGTCGAGCTGGGGCGGCGGCTCCAGTTGCAGCAGGCGGTAGAGCCGCGCCAGATTGCGCCGGTACAGGCTGTCGAAGCTGGCGACGGCGGCCGACGGGTTGTAGTCGCCGAACCACCAGAACCAGTCCGAGCTTTCGCAAATCGCCAGCTGCGCCTCGACGGCGGCGACCTGCGCCGCGTCGAGCCGTCCGCTGGCGACGACGCGGTCGCAGCTCTGCTTGGCTTCGCACAGCAGGTCCCAGGCGCGGTTCTTCGCCTGGTCGCCGATCCAGGTCGACAACGTGCCATAGACCCAGCTGCCCGCCGTCAGCTGAGGCAGCAGGCGGGCGGCCGGCGGCTGTGGCTGCGCCAGCAGTTCGGCGTAGGTTCGGGTGCGGATGCGCGGATGCCCGGCGAGCAGGCCGTAGAGGTCGTCGAAGAAGTAATAGCCGTTGTAGGGGTAGTGCTCCCAGGCATTTTCGCCGTCGAGAATGATGCTCACCACCGGGGTTTCGTCCTCGGCGGCGGCATCGAGGATGGTTTCCAGCTGAAGCACCAGGTGCTGCGCGGCGTCGCGGCCGTGCCACTTCGCATAGTCGAAGCCGATCAGGTCCGACAGCCGTTCGTCGCGGAAGAACAATGTCAGCCCCGGCGCCTTTTCCAGTCGCCAGGGATGGCAGGCGGCATGCGGGTCCGTGAGGCGGCTGGCGGCAAGGCTGTTCCTCAGCACGCCTTCGCCGCTGGCGATCCAGCCGCAGCCGGCCGCGGCCAGGTATTTGACGAAGTCCTCGGAAATCGCGCCCTCGGCGGGCCACATGCCGGCCGGCGGTGCGCCGAAGCGTCGGGCATGGCTGCTGCGCGCGGCGTCGATCTGGCTGATGACGCGGCTGCGTCCGCCGGGGTAGGCGGAGGAAAAGGGCAGCGTCGCGTCGGGCAGGCTTTCGCGCGCAACGCGGAAGTCGAGCATGAGCGGCGACAGCGGATGGGTTTGCGGCGTCGATGAGAGCTCGACCTGGCCGCGTGCGGCGAGCGCCCGCCAGCGCGGGATCAATCCGGCGATCAGTTCGCCGATGTCGGCCAGCAGGCGCTGCCGGTCATCGACGTCATAGCCCTCGCCCTGGGTCATCAGCTTGACCAGCAGCGGGTTGCGGCGGCGCTCGGTCTCGCCGGTCCAGGCCAGGTGGTACCAGGTGACGAGGTCGGAGAAGTAGCTCCCGGAGAGATAGCCGTAGGCCGTTTCGGTTTCGTGCGTGAGCAGCAGGTAGATGTCGTGCAGGCGCTTGTAATGGGGAAAGGGCGCCAGCATGGTGCTGTGGTTGCTGCGGAAACAGGTGGTCAGCAGCAGGCGCCGGTCCGCGTCGCTGATGCGTTCCAGGTCGGGCATGGCCAGCATGCGCAGCAGCGGGTCGCGGAACTCGCCGCTGGCGAACTGTTGCGCGTAGTCCTCGATCTGCTCCAGCAGCACCGGCACGAAATTCACCACGCAGCGGATCTGCGGATGGCGCTCCAGGTGCGCCGCCATGTCGACGTAGTCCTTCATGGCGTGCAGGTAAACCCAGGGCAGGACGAATTCGCCCGGAGCCGTGCCGCCGGCGTCTACTGTCGTCGCGCCATGGTCGCGATAATCCGGCTGGTGCATGTGCCAGAGAAAGACGAGGTCGAGGGTTTTCATGCCGGAATCGCAGCGTGCCTAACGAATGTGGTGCGCCTGCTGGCCGAGCATTTCGGGCGTTACCAGGGTGATGCCGTTCTCGGTGACATGGAAGCGCTGGCGGTCGGCGGCGCCATCGTATCCGATCAGCATGCCATCGGGAATCCGGCAGTGCTTGTCCATGACCACCCGGCGCAGCTTGGCATGGCGGCCGACGTGCACATCGGGCAGGATCACCGACTCCTCGATTTCGGCGTAGCTGTGCACATACACGCGCGAGAACAGCAGCGTCTTGCGCACGACGGCGCCGCTGATGATGTCGCCGCCCGAGACCAGCGAATCGACGGCCATGCCGCGGCGGCCTTCGTCGTCGAAGACGAACTTGGCCGGCGGCAACTGTTCCTGGTGGGTCCAGATCGGCCAGTCGTCGTCGTAGAGATTGAGTTCGGGGGTGACCTTGGTCAGCTCCATGTTGGCTTCCCAGTAGGCGTCGATGGTGCCGGCATCGCGCCAGTAGGGAATCCCGCTGCTGTCCATGCCGACGCAGGAGTCGGCGAAGTTGTGGGCGAAGCTGCGATAGCGCTCGACGCAATGCGGAATCACGTTCTTGCCGAAGTCGTGCGACGAATCCGGATCGTCGTGGTCGCGGATCAACTGCTCATAGAGGAAATCGGCGTTGAACACATAGACCCCCATGCTGGCCAGCGCGCGGTCGGGCCGGCCGGGCATCGGCGGCGGGTTGGCCGGCTTCTCGACGAAGGCCTCGATGCGCTGCCCGTCGCCGACGTGCATGACGCCGAAGCCGCTGGCTTCCGCGAGCGGCACATCGATGCAGGCCACGCTGAGATCGGCCTGCCGCTCGACATGCTCGGCCAGCATGCGGGCGTAGTTCATCTTGTAGATGTGATCGCCGGACAGCACCAGCACGTGCTTGGGCCGGCTGCGCCGGATCAGGTCGAGATTCTGGAATACGGCATCGGCCGTTCCCTGGTACCAGTTCTCGCTGACCTGCTGCTGCGCCGGCAGGATGTCGACGAACTCGTGGAAGCGGCCGTCGAGAAAGCTCCAGCCGCGCTGCAGGTGCTGGATCAGGCTCTGTGCCTTGTACTGCGTGGCGACGCCGATCTTGCGGATGCCGGAATTGACGCAATTCGACAGGGTGAAGTCGATGATGCGGAATTTTCCGCCGAAAGGCACCGCCGGCTTCGAGCGCCAGTCGGTCAGTTGCATCAGCCGGCTGCCGCGTCCGCCGGCCAGCACGATGCCGAAGCTGTTGCGGATGAGTTCGCTTGTCTTCATGGACGCCCCCTTTTGCCGGCCCCTTGCTGACGCGGCCGGCGGCCGCCCGGTTTTCCGGTCGATTGCATGATGGTTTCACTGTTGCGGCTACAATCCGCACGATAGCAAAGAATTTCTCTCAATATATACCCATGCCCGACTCCACCTGCGCCGCGCTGATCGAAGCTCGCGAACATGATCCGTTTTCCGTGCTGGGGCTGCATGCCGCCGGTGCGGGCTGGCGTCTGCGGGTGTTCCGCCCGCAGGCGAAGTCGGTCGCGCTGGAGCTGGCCGACGGCCAATGGGCGCCGCTGAAGCGGCGCGGCAGTTCGGCGCTGTTCGAGTGGCAGGGCGCCACCCCGCCCGCCCGGCCGTGGCGGCTGAATGTCGACGGGGTGATGCAACACGACCCCTATGCCTTCCCGCCGCAACCGCCGTCCGATGACCTCTACCTGTTCAACGCCGGGCGCCTGCGCCAGGCGTGGCGCACCCTCGGCGCGTTGCCGGAGAGCCGCGACGGCGTGGCCGGCGTCTGCTTCCGCGTCTGGGCGCCGAATGCCGAACGTGTTTCGGTGGTGGGCGCCTTCAACGGCTGGGATGGCCGCGTCCATCCGATGTCGACCCTGGGCGCCTCCGGCGTCTGGGAACTGTTCATCCCCGAACTCGCCGCCGGCACGCTGTATCGCTTCGAGTTGCGCGTGCGCGGCAGCGGCGCGCTGCGACTCAAGACCGATCCCTATGCGCGCGGCTTCGAGCGGCGTCCGGCCACGGCCTGCTGCGTGACAGCCGATTCGACTCATGCCTGGAACGACGGCGACTGGATGCAGGCGCGGGCCCGCCGTGGCCACAGCGGCGACTGGCTGTCGGCGCCGATGAGCACTTACGAAATGCATCTGGGCAGCTGGATGCGCCATCCCGGCGGGCACTTCTACAGCTACCGCGACCTCGCGGCGCGGCTGGTGCCCTATCTGGTCGAACAGGGCTACACGCACGTCGAGTTCATGCCGCTGATGGAGCATCCGCTCGACGAGTCCTGGGGCTACCAATGCACCGGCTTCTTCGCGCCGAGTTCGCGCTTCGGCAGCGCCGACGACTTGCGCTTCCTGGTCGACAGCCTGCATCAGGCGGGCATCGGGGTAATTCTCGACTGGGTTCCCGGGCACTTTCCGGCCGACGACTGGGCGCTGGCCCATTTCGACGGCACGGCGCTGTACGAGCACGCCGACCCGAAGCAGAAAATGCATCCCGACTGGGGCACGCATGTCTTCAACTATGGGCGCAACGAGGTCAGGAGCTTCCTGTTGTCCTCGGCGTACTACTGGCTGTCCGAGTTCCACATCGACGGCTTGCGCGTCGATGCCGTGGCCTCGATGATTTATCTCGACTACTCGCGCAAGGCCGGCGAATGGACGCCCAACGTGCATGGCGGGCGCGAGAACCTCGAAGCCATCGCCTTCCTGCGCGAGCTGAATGAAATGGTGTACGGCGAATTCGCCGGCGCGCTGACCATTGCCGAGGAATCCACGGCCTGGCCCATGGTGTCGCGACCGACCTGGCTCGGCGGCCTCGGTTTCTCGATGAAGTGGAACATGGGCTGGATGAACGACACGCTGGATTACATGCAGCACGATCCGGTGTATCGGCGCTACCAGCACGAGCGGCTGACCTTCGGCCAGCTCTACGCCTACACCGAGAACTTCGTGCTGCCGCTGTCGCATGACGAGGTGGTGCATGGCAAGGGTTCGCTGCTGGGCAAGATGCCGGGCGACGAATGGCAACGCTTTGCCAACCTGCGCCTGCTGTTGGCCTACCAGATGATGGCGCCGGGCAAGAAGCTGCAGTTCATGGGGGCGGAGATCGGGCAGCCGTGGGAATGGCGTGCCGGCGAGGAACTGCCCTGGCATTTGCTGCAATACCCGTTGCATGCCAGCGTGCAGAGTCTGGTGCGCGAACTCAATCAGCTTTACGTGAGCGAACCCGCATTGCATGAACTGGACTTCTCCTCTGCAGGTTTTCAGTGGATCGATTGCCACGATGCCGATCAATCGGTGGTGAGCTGGCTGCGCCGCTCGCGCGACGGCCGCCATGCCGTGGTGGTGCTGAACTTCACGCCGGTGCCGCGCCACGGCTATCGCCTCGGCGTACCGCTGGCGCAGGATTACCTCGAACGGCTGAACACCGATTCCGCCCACTACGGCGGCAGCGATCTGGGCAACGGCGGCCGCGTGACTGCGGAATCCCGCCCCTGGATGGGATTCCCGGCTTCGCTGACGCTGACACTGCCGCCGCTTGGGGCGCTGGTGCTGCTGCCCGCCTGAGCGGCGCCGCTCGGTACCCTACTGGCCCAACCGTCCTTCGGCCAGCAGCCGATCAATCTCGGCCTCGGCCTGTATCCAGTCTTCCAGCGGATTCCCCGGCGCAAAACCGCGCCGCTCGGCAATGTAGTAAGCGGCCATCTCGATATAGTTCCTGCGCTGCTCCGGCGGAATGCCGGCTGACTTTTTGGCACTCGCGCGTTTCGGCTTTACCGCTGCTGTCTTTGGTGCCGCCTTCGGGACCGCCGCTTTCGCCGCGCCCGCTTTGACTACGGGTTTCGGCTTGGCTGTGGTGGCTGTCGTCTTGGCCTTGGCGACACCCTTTGCCGGTGCCGATCGTTTGGCGGGTGACGCTTTTGCGCTGCTCTTGGTGGTTGCCATAAGTGCCTCCTCCTGATTGTCGATTTATCCAATTGCCATGCTGCGCCCACTATGTGACGGCATGTTGACAAACATCAAGAGTTGTTCTTATGCGAGCAGCAGCGCTCCGTATAGTCCGAGCAGCGGATCGGTGACGACGTGAACCGGCATGCGCGCGGCGATGGCGGCATGTTCGGCCTTGGCATTGAAGGCGGCAAGGAAGGGGCCGTGTTGCATCGCCGGCAACAGTTTGCCGGCGATGCCGCCGGCCAGGAATACGCCGCCCCGGGGCAGGCAGGCCAGCGCCATGTCGCCGGCGAAGGCGCCATATGCGGCGAGGAACATATTCAGCGAGCGGCGTTCAAGCGTGTCCGGATCGTCGAGTGCGCGGGTCGCAATCTCCTCCGGCGGCAACTCGACGCCGGCGATGAACGCGTGGATGGATGTCAGCCCCGGTCCCGACACTATCCGTTCCCAGGTAACGCGACCGTGTCGTGCATGGAGGAAGGCCCACAGCGCCGCCTGCTCGCCATTCGCCGGCGCGAAGGCGACATGGCCGCCCTCTCCGGCAAGCACCCGCCATCTCCCGTCTTGCGGCAGGACGATGGCCATGCCGAGGCCGGTGCCGGCGCCAACGACCAGACAGGGCGCCGCGGCCAGCGGCGCTCCCGATTGCAGGGTGACCTTTTGTGCGGAGGACGCGGTGACCGCACCCAGTGCCGCGGCGGCGAAGTCATTTGCCAGGCCTAGGGCCGGCAGCCCGAAGCGGCGCGACAACTCATCGCAATCGATGGTCCACGGCAGGTTGGTCAGCCGCGCCGAGCGGCCGTCATCGGCAATCGGCCCCGCCACGGCGAGGCAGCCGCCGGTAATGGTGGCCGGAGCGGTTTTTGTTTCGGCGAAAAACGCCGCCAGCACACTGGCGAAATCCTGAAAGTCGGCGTTGGCGATACGGCGATCGAGAACGAGCTTACCCTCCTCCGCCAGACCGAGCAGGGTCTTGGTGCCGCCTATATCCCCTACAAGGATCACACCGCCACCGGCGCCGCGATGTGCGGATGCGGGTCATAGCCCTGCAGCGTGAAATCCTCGTAGCGGAAACCGAAGATGTCCTTCACGGCGGGGTTCAGGATCATGGTGGGGCGCCGGCGCGGCTCGCGCGCGAGTTGCAGGCGGGTCTGCTCCAGATGGTTGGAGTAAAGGTGGCAGTCGCCGCCGGTCCACACGAAATCGCCGGGGGCGAGGTCGCAGACCTGCGCCACCATCAGCGTGAACAGCGCATAGGAAGCAATGTTGAAGGGCACGCCGAGGAAGATGTCGGCGCTGCGCTGATAGAGCTGGCACGACAGCCGGCCGTCGGCCACATAGAACTGGAACAGGGCGTGGCAGGGCGGCAGCTTCATCTGCGGGATGTCGGCCGGGTTCCAGGCCGAAACGATGTGCCGGCGCGAATCCGGATTCTTCTTCAGGCCCTCGATCAGTTGCGTGATCTGGTCGATCTCCTTACCGTCGCCGGCCGGCCAGTGCCGCCACTGGTGGCCATACACCGGGCCGAGGTCGCCGTTGGCGTCGGCCCAGTCGTCCCAGATCGAGACGCCGTTTTCCTTGAGGTAGCGGATGTTGGTGTCGCCCTGCAGGAACCACAGCAGCTCGTGGATGATCGAGCGCAGGTGCAGCTTCTTGGTCGTCAGCAGCGGAAAGCCCTCGGCCAGGTCGAAGCGCATCTGCCAGCCGAACACCGAGCGGGTACCCGTTCCGGTACGGTCGGATTTGACGTGGCCGTGGTCGAGCACGTGGCGCATCAGGTCGAGGTAGGGACGCATGGCTGGCAGCGACGGGACGGATGATCGGCCGGCTATTTTACTGTTTATGAAATCGGCCATGCGCGCCGCCGGGCGGCGTGGCTGGCCGGACGATGACAGCGCCGGCGCGACCGGCTATGCTATTGCCGAAATATTGACAAAAGACATACCTCCCATGCTCGGTTTCTTTTCCAGCAAGACCAGTCATCCGCTCGCCGACGCGCGGGAGGCAAAGCGCATCTTTGGCGAGATCGCCAGCCGCGAGCCGCAAGCTGCCGTCGAGGATGCCGGCGCGTGGCTTGAATCTGTGGCTGCCGACGAGAGTTTCAAGCTGGCGCAGCGCCTGGAACTGAACCTCAAGCTCGACGAGGCCACCGTTGCCCATGCGCGGCGTCTCGGTCGCGGTTATCCGGTTCTCGGCGGCGGCAGCCGCGTCCTGGAATCGCGCCAGTGGCAAACCGGTCACGACTACTGGCAGCAGCTCGTCGCGGCCTATCGCGACTGCCTCGATCGCTTGAGCAAGGCGGGAAAGGAGGCCGAGACCATCCGGCCCCAGCTGCCGATGCTCTACGGCCGCCTGATCCATGCGCTGGCCGCCCAGTTCAAGTGGAAGCACTTCCGCTACGGGCCGATCGATCCGGAGTTCTGGCTGACTCTGGGCGGCGCCTATCTCGCCGCCGTCGAGGCGAAGGTCGCGCAGAAGCTCATGCCGCTCTATGCCGGCAACGGCGAGACCACGATCGAGGCGGAGTACCTCAAGGTGCTGGTATTCCACTCTTCGTCGCTGGACAACCTGCGGCCGCTGCAAATCGAAATTGCCGAACATTTCATCGCCTACTTTCTGCCCTATTTTTCGCTGATCCGGGAAGTCCGGCCGGAGAACGTGTATTGGGTGGATGCCGCCAAGCCGCTGCCGCCGACGCGGCTCGCCAAGTTGCCCGAGGTCACGCCGACCCTGCGCTTCTTCAACGGCACGCGCGCCATGGAGGCCGTGGCTAAGACCATGGAGCAGATCCGCGGCGAATCCCGGGTGCCGCCCGGCATCAATCTTGGGGCGCAATACGGGGTCGACACGGTGATTCCGGTGCTGGAGCATCTGGCGATGTGCTGGGCGCCCAAGCCGCCGATGCGCAGCAATGTCCGGCGCCGGATCAACTCGGGACTCAAGGTGGTGAATGGCCTGAGCGGGGTGCATCAGCGGCTGTCCGGACGCAGCAACGGCGCGGAAGGCATCGAGGCCTGGGTGGTCGATGACGTCAGCCTGGGCGGTTTCGGCGCGCAGGCGCCCGTTTCGCGCAACGACTGGATTCGCATCGGCGTCATGGTCGGCATGCAGCCGGAGGGCGGCGACAACTGGCTGCTGGGCATCGTGCGCCGCTACGTCCGCACCGGGCAGAACCAGGGCGCGGTCGGGATCGAAACCCTGTCGAAAACCCCGCGCGCCGTGTTCGCCGATGCCGGCGGCCTGCCGACCGAAGCCATGCTGCTGGATGTTCCCGAAGTCGGCGAGTACGCCCGCATGGCCCTGCCGCCCAATGCGCTCGAGGACAAGATGGCGCTGGTGTTCGACCTCGACGACAAGAAGGCCCGCCTGCATCCGCGCGAGACCCTCATGACGGGGCCCGATTTCGTCGTCGCGAATTTTTTCGTGCAGTCCTTCAGCTGAGCGCCCGCGTCAGCGCGGCGGCCGGAGCGCCGACTTTGGCCGGAAGGCCTTGACCACCGCTTCGTGCGTCTCGACGTACGGCCCGCCGATCAGATCGAGGCAGTAGGGCACGGCGGAGAAAATGCCCGGGACGCGTTGCCTGCCTTCGTCATCCTTGACACCTTCCAGCGTTTCCTTGATCGACTTCGGTTGGCCCGGCAGATTGAGGATCAGCGATTTGCCCCTGATCACGCCGACCTGGCGCGACAGGATGGCGGTCGGCACGAAGGCCAGCGAAATCTGCCGCATCTGCTCGCCGAAGCCCGGCATGACCTTGTCCGCCACCGCCAGCGTGGCTTCCGGCGTCACGTCGCGCGGGGCCGGGCCGGTGCCGCCGGTGGTCAGCACGAGGTGGCAGCCGGCGCTGTCGCAGAGTTCGATCAGGGTCTGCTCGATGGCCGCCTGTTCGTCGGGGATCAGGCGCGTTTCCATGCGCCAGGGCGAGCTCAGCGCCGCGGCGAACCAGTCGCGCAGCGCCGGAATGCCCTTGTCTTCATAGACGCCGCTCGAAGCGCGGTCGGAGATGGAGACGAGGCCGATCAGGAGTTCGTCGTTCATGCCTATTCCTTGAGACGGTTATAGAGTTGGCCGAGGTATTCGTTGAGCGCCCAGCGGCTGCGCTTCATGGCGCCCGGCAGCAGGTTCTCGACCAGCGACGGCGATGCGGTGCTGAATGCCGTCGGCGCCGCGACGACCTCCAGTCCCTGCTTTTCGAACAGCGGTATCGCTCGCGGCAGATGCCAGCCGTGGCTGATCAGGGCGATGCGGCTGATGCCGGCGGCCTTCAGCATCGGCGCCGACAGGCTGGCGTTTTCCGCGGTGTCGCGCGAGGCCGCTTCGACCCAGCGCACCTTGACGCCGAAGTCTTGCTCCAGGGTTTCGCGCATCGACGCCGCCTCGGCCTTCCCGCCGAACGGCGCGCCGCCGGTCACCAGCAGCGGCAGGCCGGATTGGCGTGCCAGCCGCGCGCCGTAGCGCAGGCGCTCGAGCGTGGTGTGGCCGACCGTGTCGCCGCCGTATTCGGGCGCCGCGTAATAGGAGCCGCCACCGAGCACGACGATGGCCTGCGTGCGCCGCAATTGTTCCGGCGCGATCGGCGGATACGGTTCCAGCGGCGCCATCAGCGCGTTGCCGACGATCGGCAGCGACAGCGCGAACAGGGTCAGCAGGGAAGCGATGGCGAGCGCGAAACCGCCGTGTCGCCAGCGTCTACTCCTGGAACTCGCCAGCCAGAGGCCGAACAGCGCCAGCAGCAAGGGCCCGGCGGGCGGCAGGATCGCGGCGGCGAGGAGCTTCTTCAGCAGAAACATGGGTCAAAGGCGGGGCTGATCGCGTCTTATGCAGGGTGACGGGCTCGCTATTATCGGTGGAATCCAGCCCGATCACCATTTCATGACGGATCGCCATTACGGTATCGAAACCCTCTGCCTGCATGCCGGCGCACAGCCCGATGCAGCGACCGGGGCTCGCGCCCTGCCGATCCATCAGACCAGCTCCTTCGTCTTCGATTCGGCGGAACACGCCGCCAGCCTGTTCAACCTGCAAACCTTCGGCAACGTCTATTCGCGCATCGGCAACCCGACCGTCGCCGCCTTCGAGGAGCGCATGGCCGCGCTGGAAGGAGGGCGCGCCGCGGTGGCCGCAGCCACCGGGCTGGCGGCGCAGATTGTCGCGCTGCTGACCCTGTGCCAGGCCGGCGACCGCATCGTGGCGGCGCGTTCGCTCTACGGCGGCAGTTTTTCCCAGCTCGATGTCAGCCTGAGAAAGCTCGGCATCGAAACCGTGTTCGTCGATTCCGACGATCCCGAGAATTTCCGCGCGGCACTGTCCGACAACACCCGCTGCATCTTCGCCGAGACCGTCGCCAATCCGCGCCTCAACGTACTCGACATCGCGGCCGTGGCGGACGTCGCCCATGGCCATGGCGTGCCGCTGATCATCGACAACACGGTGCCTTCGCCCTATCTCTGCCAGCCGTTCCGGCATGGTGCCGACATCATCGTGCACTCGGCGACCAAGTTTCTCGGCGGCCATGGCACCACCCTGGGCGGCGTAGTGATCGAGTCGGGAAAGTTCGACTGGGGCAACGGCAAATTTCCCGGCATGACCGAGCCTTCCGCCGGCTATCACGGCGTCAAGTTCTTTGAAACCTTCGGCGATTTCGGCTTCACCATGAAGGCGCGCATGGAAACCCTGCGCACCTTCGGCCCCGCGCTGTCGCCGTTCTCGGCCTGGCAATTGATGCAGGGCATCGAGACGCTGCCGGTGCGCATGGACCGGCATTGCGAGAATGCCCTGGCCGTGGCGCAGCATCTGCAAGGCCATCCGCGCGTGGCCTGGGTCAATTATCCGGGCCTGCCCGCCAGTCCCGGCCATGCGCTGGCGCAGCGCTACCTCGGCACACCGCGGCACCGGGGCGCCGGCGCCATCCTGAGCTTCGGGGTCAGGGGCGGCCAGCAGGCCGGCGAACGTTTCATCGACGCCCTGCAGTTCTGCTCCCACCTGGCCAACATCGGCGATGCCAAGACGCTGGTGATCCATCCGGCATCGACCACCCACCGGCAACTCTCGGAAGCCGACCAGCGCGCCTCCGGCGTCACGCCGGACATGGTGCGCCTGTCGGTCGGACTCGAAACCCTCGATGACATTTTGTGGGACATCGACCAAGCCCTGGAGCGCGCCGCATGACGCACGTCGCCTTCCTGGCCGGCCTCGGTTGGCGCGACGTCGTGCTGCTGCTGGCGGCGACGAGCGGCGTCTATCTGGTCTTGTCGGTGATGCGCCTGTTCGAGATCACCGCGAAGCGCAACGGCAGCCTGCAGCCGGCGTCCGGGCCGGGATTCTCCGCATGGGAGCCCCGTTCCGCGGCGCAAATGCAGGCGCCGCAGCCGAGGCCGCTGGCGCCGGAGCTTGCCCGGATGCTGGAGCAGGCCAAGATCCGGGCCGAACTCCAGCGCCTGCGCAGCGACAACACGCGTCTGCACGAGGTTCTGGCGAATGTTGCCGAGGACGTCGCGCGGCTGAAGGCGGCGCGACGCTTGCAGGAAACCATGGCTCCGGCGCCGGACATGCCGGGCGGCCAGAGGAATTACCGGCCCCTGCGGCATCTCCAGCGGCGCGGCGCGACGGTTCCTTGCGCCAACGCGCAGTCGTATGCGCTCGAGCGGCATCAGCAAGGCGAGGACTACCATGCACGAACCATCGATACTGGATCACGCTCACTCGCCTGAAGACGATCTCAGGCGGCGCCTGGTCAATCGCATCGTCATCGCCGCCCTGATGGTGGTAGGCCTGCTCGGCAGCCTGGCGATGTTCGAGGCGATCTATACGCCGTCACAGCCGCCGCATCCGCCGGTGCCCGCCAAACTCGCGTTGCCGCCCAGGCAGGAATCCGCCGTCGAGCCGGAGACGAAGCCGATTGCGCCTGCCGCCGCGACAACGCCGGAGCCGGCGGCAAAGCCCGCAGAAACGCCCGTACCGGAACGCACGGCTGCGCCGGCCGTGCCGCAACCGAAAGCCGCTCCGGCGCCCGCCGCTGCGGCACATGTCGCGCCGCCGCGCGCTCCGGCCTCGCGTCCGCTGACGCAGGCGATCGAACGCCGCTATGCGCTGCAGATGGGCGTCTTCAGCAATGTGGCCAACGCCGAGGATCTGCGCGCTAAACTGATGGCGAACGGCATTCCCGCCACCATCGAGGCGCGGGTTCATGTCGGCCCTTTCAGGACCCGGCAGGAAGTCGATGCCGCGCGCGCCAAACTGAAGGAGCTCGGCCTCGACGACGGTCTGCTGATAACCACCAAGAAGTGAACAGGACAAAACCATGAGCCGCAAGATCATTTCCACTCCCGCCGCCCCCGCCGCCATCGGCACCTACTCGCAGGCCGTGCAGGCCGGCGACACCGTTTACCTGTCGGGCCAGATCGGTCTCGATCCGGCCAGCATGCAGATGGTCGAAGGCATCGACGCGCAGATCGCGCGCGTCTTCGAGAATCTCAAGGCCGTGGCCGCCGCCGCCGGAGCTACCCTGAACGACGCGGTGAAATTCAACATCTACCTGACCGATCTCGCCAACTTCGCCAAGGTGAACGAGACCATGGCGAAATACGTCAGCGAGCCCTTCCCGGCGCGCGCCGCGGTCGGCGTCAAGGAATTGCCGCGCGGCGCCCTGGTCGAGGCCGATGCCGTGCTCGTCCTTGGCTGAAAAAAAGGCCGCGAGCGCCAACACCCTCGCGGCCCGCCTGGCCCGGCTCGGTCTGCGCACCGATGCCGATTTCATCCTGCATCTGCCGCTGCGCTACGAAGACGAAACCCGCATCACGGCGCTCGCCGACGCGCGGCCCGGCGTCGCGGCGCAGTTCGAAGTCGATGTCGTCGACAGCGAAATCGCCTACCGGCCGCGTCGCCAGCTGCTGGCGCGGGTCAGGGACGGCAGCGGTGCCCTGATTTTGCGCTTCCTGAATTTCTACCCGAGCCAGCAGAAGGCCTTGCAGCCGGGCGCGCATCTGCGGATCTTCGGCGAACTGCACGAGGGCTATCTCGGCCCCGAGATCATCCATCCGCGTTTCCATGTCGTGGCGGCCGGCGAAACCCTGCCCGAATGCCTGACGCCGGTCTATCCGACCACGGCCGGTCTCGGCCAGGGCACCCTGCGCCGGCTGATCGAGAAGGCGCTGGCGCGCGCCGACCTCGGCGATACGCTGCCGCCCGAGTTGCGCGAGCGGCTGGGCTTGCCCGAGTTCGCCGCGGCAATTCATCGTCTGCATACGCCGCCGCCGGAGATGACCCAGGCCGAGCTCGAAGCCCGCGGGCATCCGGCCTGGCGCCGCGTGCAGTTCGACGAATTGCTGGCGCAGCAACTTAGTCTGCGTCGCGCCTACACCGCACGCCGTGCGCGCGGTGCGCCGCCGCTGAAGCCGACGGCGAAGCTGACCGGCGCCTTGCTGAAATCCCTGCCGTTTCGTTTGACCGCGGCACAACAGCACGCCTGGCAGGAGATCGCCGCCGACCTTGCCCAGCCGCATCCGATGCAGCGCCTGCTGCAGGGCGACGTCGGCAGCGGCAAGACCGTGGTCGCCGCACTGGCCATGCTGCAGGCGGTCGAGGCCGGCCATCAGGCGGCCTTGATGGCGCCGACGGAAATCCTCGCCGAGCAGCATTACCGCAAGCTGGCGGCATGGCTGGAACCCCTCGGCATCGAAGTCGCGTGGCTTACCGGCAGCCTGAAAAAGCGCGAGAAGGAAGCGGCGATCGAAAAAGTCGGCGCTGGCGAGACGGCGATTATTGTCGGCACGCACGCCCTGATCGAAGACAAGGTCGAGCTCGCCCGCCTCGGCCTCGCCATCGTCGACGAGCAGCACCGCTTCGGAGTACGCCAGCGCCTGGCGCTGAAGGAGAAGGGCCTCTACGCGCACCAGTTGGCGATGTCGGCGACGCCGATTCCGCGCACCCTGGCCATGAGCTACTACGCCGACCTCGACGTTTCCGTGCTCGACGAGTTGCCTCCCGGCCGCAGCCCGGTCACCACCAAGCTCGTGTCGGAAAGCCGCCGCGACCAGGTCGTGGCGCGTGTACATGATGCCTGCCGCGCCGGGGGGCAGGCCTACTGGGTCTGTCCGCTGATCGAGGAAAACGGGGTTTCGGCGGAGGCTAACGCGAGCGAAGCGAACGTTAAGCGCAGCGGCCGGAGCCAAAACGCCGTTTTGCAACTCAAGACCGCCGAGGAAACTTATGCCCGTCTCGCGGCCGATCTGCCCGACCTGAAGATCGGACTCGTCCATGGCCGCCTCAAGCCCGCAGAAAAGGCCGCCGTGATGAGTGCTTTCGTGGCGAACGAGATCCATCTGCTGGTCGCCACCACGGTGATCGAAGTCGGCGTCGATGTGCCGAATGCGAGCCTGATGGTGATCGAGCACGCCGAGCGCTTCGGCCTCGCGCAACTGCACCAGTTGCGCGGCCGCGTCGGGCGCGGCACGGCGCAGTCGGCCTGCATCCTGCTCTACGCCCAGCCGCTGGGCGAACTCGCCCGCGCCCGACTGAAAGTCATTTTCGGAAGCACCGACGGCTTCGAGATCGCCCGCGAGGACCTGCGCCTGCGCGGCCCCGGCGAATTCATCGGCAGCCGGCAAAGCGGGCTGCCGCTGCTGCGCTACGCCGACCTGGAAGACGCCGCGCTGGTCGAGCAGGCGCGTGCCGCGGCCGAAGACATGCTGCACCGCGCGCCGGAGGCGGCCGCCGCGCACCTGCAGCGCTGGCTGGGCGGTCGCGAAGAGCTGCTCAAGGCCTGAGCCGGCCCGCCGTGCCGGCCATTCCACCGAAGCACGGACTTGCCGACAATGGAATGCGGGTGTTACCATGGTGTCACCTGCAACAACAAGGAGCACGGCAATGCCCACCACATCCCTGAAGCTTTCCGACGAACTCAAGCAACGAGCCGCCGCCGCGGCCGAGAAGAACGGCGTGTCGCCCCATGCCTTCATGGTCCGTGCGATCGAGCAGGCAGCCACGGCCGCCGAACAGCGGGCCGGCTTCATAAGCGAGGCTCAAGCGGCACGGGAACAGATGCTGAAGACCGGGAAGGGCTACGATACCGGCGAGGTTCACGCTTACCTGAAGGCGCGCGTTGCCGGCAACAAGGCGGCGAAGCCGAAAGCCCGCTCTTGGCAAAGCTGAGCTATTCGGCGCGGGCGTTTGCCGATCTCGAGCGGCTGACCGACTTCCTCATCGGGATTGATCCGACGGCGGCGGCCGAGACCATCGGCTTGATCGAGGAAGCAGTGGCCTTGCTGGGCCGCCATCCGCTGATCGGCCGCCCGGTGGAGCACGGATTGCGCGAGCTGGTGATATCCCGCGGACGTACCGGCTACGTGGCGCTTTACAGCTTTGAAAATGATAGCGACGCCGTCCTGATTCTTGCGATCCGTCACCAGCGTGAGGCGGGCTATTGGGGGCAGGACGAAGACTGAGAGCGGATGCTCGCTTGATATTCCATTCGATTGGCAGCAAGATGCCGTCATCGAAAAGCATTGCCGGTTTTGCAGCAGCCCGTCCGCGAAGCCCTGCAAATTTGCTGTTCAATTGACGTAGTGCTACGTAGCGCTACAATAGCAAACTCTCAACTTGCTATGGAGAACCGCTATGTCGCTAAACCTTGACGCCTTTGTTTCCGTCCCTGTGTCAATCGAGCTATACGCCGAGTTCGCACGCCGCTTTCCTAGCGGGGTGAGTTCCGTTCTAGAGCAAGTTGCACAAGACTTCCTCGACCGCACAGCCGAAGATTTTGCCGCGCGTGAGCCACTTGCACAAGGTATCTACTGGGAGGCATTGTTCCTGCCGGAAGGTACCCAAATCCGCACAAAGCATTACGGCGAATTTAAGGTCGCGGAAGTTGCTAACGGTGAAATCATGTGGGAAGAGGAAAGCTATCCATCGATGTCACAACTTGCCCGCGCAATGCGCGGAGACACATCCAACAACGCTTGGAAGGTTCTTGAAATTAAACGCCCGTCGGACGCCAGGTGGCAGTCGGCAGACTTCTTACGCCGGTGAATTGAAACATTGAAGCCCTAGAAACGGAGTCCGAAATGGCAACCAGCAGCAAATGTCAAAGTTGCGGCATGCCTCTCAAGGCCGACCCGAATGGCGGTGGAAGCAACGCTGACGGTAGCTTGAGTCGGGAGTATTGCAGCTACTGCTACGTCAATGGCGCGTTTGTGAATCCCGACATGAGCATGGCGGAAATGAAAGCCCTGGTGGTCGAGAAGTTGTGGGAGAGAGGCTTCCCCAGGATCGTGGCCAGCTTCTTTCCCAGCGGGCTCGGCCGGCTCAAGCGATGGAAGCAGACGCATGAATCCGGCCAGGGTTGAGCGCGGGCAGGTGCGGCTGCTTACGGACCTGCCGAACGTGGGTCCCGCCATGAAAAGGGATTTGGAGCTCATCGGCGTTCGCACCCCCGCGCAACTGATTGGCCGCGATCCGTTCAAGCTCTACCGTAGCCTCTGCTCCAAAAGCGCGATGCGGCAGGATCCCTGTGTGCTGGACGTGTTCATATCCATCACGCGCTTCATGGACGGAGAAGAGTCCAAGCCCTGGTGGGCATTCACCGCCGAGCGCAAGCGGAAATACGGCGTCCTTTGAGGCTGACAGCGAGCTGGGTCGGCTGCCGGTAAAATTTGACGCATGACACTCGAAGAACTCAAGCAGCGCCTCGACCTCTACGAAAAGCTGATGCGGCTGGACAAGCCGATCGGCACGCTGCTGCTGCTGTGGCCGACGTTGTGGGCGTTGTGGATCGCGACCCGCGGGCAGCCGCACTGGATGCTGGTCTGGATATTCGCCCTGGGCACGCTGCTGATGCGTTCCGCCGGTTGTGTCATCAACGACTATGCCGATCGCGATTTCGATCCGCATGTCGAACGCACCCGGAACCGGCCGCTGGCGGCGCGCAAGGTTTCCGTTCATGAAGCATTGACGCTGGCCGCGGTGCTGATTTTCTGCGCCTTCCTGCTGGTGCTGCCGATCTTCCGCGAGGTCTGGTGGCTGACGCTGATCGCGCTGTTCCTCGCCGCCAGCTATCCCTTCACCAAGCGCTTCTTTTTCCTGCCGCAGGCCTATCTCGGCGTCGCCTTCGGCTTCGGCATTCCCATGGCCTTCGCCGCGGCGACCGGCGAAGTCGGCCCGCTGGGCTGGACGCTGCTGCTGGCCAACATCTTCTGGGCGCTGGCCTACGACACCGAGTACGCCATGGTCGACCGCGAGGACGACCTCAAGATCGGCATCCATACGTCCGCGATCACCTTCGGCCGCTTCGACGTGCTGGCCGTGATGATCTGCTACGCCGCCATGCTCGGCATTCTGGCTGCGGTCGGCTGGGACCTGCGCTACGGTGCCGGCTATTTCGGCGGGCTGGTGGTTGCGGCCGCGATCGCCGGATATCACTACACGCTGATCCGCGGCCGCAGCCGCGAGGGCAGCTTTGCCGCCTTCCGCCACAACAACTGGCTCGGTGCGGCGATCTTCGCCGGCATCGTCGCCGAGCTCAATCTCCGGCCCTGGCTGACGCAGTGATGCCTGCGGGGCGTCGGGCGGTTACACTGACATCATGAAACATACCGACCTGCGCGATTTCATCGTTCAACTCGAAGCGCTCGGCGAACTCAAGCGCATCGCCGTCGAGGTGGACCCGAATCTGGAAATGACCGAAATCGCCGATCGCGTGCTGCGCGCCGGCGGGCCGGCCCTGCTCTTCGAGAAGCCGAAGGGCCATTCGATTCCGGTGCTGGCCAACCTGTTCGGCACGCCGCGCCGGGTGGCGCTCGGCATTGCCGCCGGCGAGGGCGACAGCAATGCAGCTGCCGACTGGAAACCCCGCCTGCGCGACGTCGGCACGCTGCTGGCCTTTCTCAAGGAGCCCGAGCCGCCCAAGGGCCTCAAGGATGCATGGGAGAAGCTGCCGGTATTCAAACAGGTACTCCACATGGCGCCGAAGCTGCTGAACTCGGCGCCCTGTCAGGACGTGGTTTGGGAAGGCCGCGACGTCGATCTGGCGCGCCTGCCGGTGCAGACCTGCTGGCCCGGCGACGCGGCGCCCCTGATCACCTGGGGCCTGGTCGTCACGCGTGGGCCGTCGCGGCCCCGGCAGAACCTCGGCATTTATCGCCAGCAGATCATCGGGCGCGACAAGGTCATCATGCGCTGGCTGGCGCATCGCGGCGGCGCGCTGGATTACCGCGAACATTGCGCGGCGCACCCCGGCGAGCCTTTCCCGGTGGCGGTGGTGATCGGCGCCGATCCGGCGACGATCCTGGCGGCGGTCACGCCGGTTCCCGATACGCTGTCGGAATACCAGTTCGCCGGCCTGTTGCGCGGCGCGAAGACCGAAGTGGTGAAGTGCCTCGGCTCCGACCTGCAGGTGCCGGCCTCGGCGGAATTCGTGCTGGAAGGCGTCATCAATCCCGGTCAAACCGCCGCGGAGGGACCTTACGGCGACCACACCGGGTATTACAACGAGGTGGCCGGGTTTCCGGTGTTCACCATCGAGCGCATCACCATGCGCCGCGATCCGATCTACCATTCCACCTACACCGGCAAGCCGCCGGACGAGCCGGCGATGCTCGGTCTGGCCCTGAACGAAGTCTTCGTGCCGCTGCTGCAAAAGCAGTTCCCCGAGATCGTCGATTTCTACCTGCCGCCCGAGGGCTGTTCCTACCGCATGGCCGTGGTCAGCATCAGGAAGCAGTATCCGGGACATGCCAAGCGCGTGATGTTCGGCATCTGGAGCTTCCTGCGCCAGTTCATGTACACCAAGTTCATCATCGTCACCGACGACGATGTCGATGTGCGCTCCTGGCCGGAAGTGATCTGGGCGCTCACCACGCGGGTCGACGCCGCGCGCGACACGCTGATAGCCGAGAACACGCCCATTGATTACCTCGATTTCGCTTCACCGGTGGCGAGCCTCGGGAGCAAAATGGGCATCGATGCGACCAACAAGTGGCCGGGCGAAACGACCCGCGAGTGGGGTCGTCCGATCGTCATGGACCCGGCCGTCAAGCAGCGCGTCGATGCGCTGTGGCAAGACCTGGGACTCTAGGAGCCGCAATGACCGAACCCGAAGTGATTCCCGCGCAGGATGAAGCCAGCGGCCAGCCGGAAGGCGATCTGGACGGCCCGCGCGCCTGGTGCCATGTGATGTACGGACTGCATGCGCTGTCGGCCGCGTCCGGGATCCTCAGCTCGGCCACCATTATCGGCGCCTTCGTTTTCGGCTGGCCGTCGATCATTGCCGTGATCATCAACTATGTCACCTCCGGCAGGGTGCGCGGCACCTGGCTGGCGACGCACTGGCGCTGGCAGTTGCGCAGTTTCTGGTTTGCCGCCCTGTGGCTGCTGGTGGCCGGCCTGCTGGCGCTCACCCTGATCGGCATTCCGGCGGCGTTCATGGTCATCGTCGGTACCGGGCTGTGGGTGCTCTACCGGGTGATCCGCGGCTGGATGGCGCTGCTCGACCGGCGCGCCATGCCGATGCCGGTCGCCTGACCCGCCGCCCGCAACAGTCGCAGGCCAGGCGGCCGCCTGGGCGATCGGCGTTGCGGGCGTTCAGGATTGCTTGTCGATGGCGGCCTTGACGTCGCCGGTTTCCGCCGCCGGCTTGACCACCAGCACGGCACAGGCCAGTGTGCCGACCACCCGGTCGGTGACGCTGCCGGCAATGACGCGATTGAGTCCCTTGCCGCGGTGATGGCCGACCACGACGAGGTCGGCGTCGAGCTCCCTTGCCGCATCGATGATCGCCTGCTCCGGTGCGGCGCAGACGATGCGCGTGTCGCATTCCACCCCGTCGAGTCGCATCAGGCCCGCCTTGTGCCCGGCGTCGGCGAAGGCTTCCGCGCGATCCTTTTCGTGGGCGATGGCGCCGACGACGGTGACCGGCGTGCCGGTGACCCGGGCGATCTGGCCGGCGACTTCGGCGATGGAGTCGCTGCTGTCGGTGCCGTCGCTGGCCAGGATGATCCGTTTTTGCCACATAGCGGCCTGCGGGCCGGCGACCAGGACGTGGCAGGGCGCGCTGCCGATGATTTGCGCGGCGGCGTCGCCAAGCAGTTTGTCCTTGAGGTCGCCCCGCGGCGGCCGCCGGCCGATGACGAGAATGTTGGTGTCGGCAGCCGCGGCGGCGGCGATAACTTCCTGCACCGGCTGCTTGCCCTGGCGCACGATTTCCTCGTTGTCGACGCCGGCCACCAGCGCCTGGCGCTGCACCGGGGCGAGGCGCTCGCGCGCCAGTCCGGTTTCATCGAGTGTGCCGACGGCGGTCATGATGTCGAGCGTGACCCCGAAACTGCGCGCCAGCGCGATGGCGATCGCCGCCGGTGCCGCCGAAAATTCGCTGCCGTCGGTGGCCAGCAGCAGGCGCTGGCGACGCAGGCCGTCGGGCAGCAGCTTGTCATGGCACTCCTTGAAGATGCGCGTCTTGCAGGTGCGGCAGACATCCGGGTCGAGCGTCCAGTAAAGCGCGCCGGTGACGTTGGTCATGACCGGGAAGAAGGCCCCCTCGCCGATGTCCTTGACATAGTTGCCCTGCTTGAGGAAGTTTTGCAGCCGCTGGTTGAGCCGGTAGAAATACAGGCCGCCGCCGAGCCGGCGGCGGCGGCGCGCTTCCTGGGCCAGCACCTCGGCCCCGGCGACGTCGATATAGCTCAGGCTGGCCGCCGCGATCAGCACGGACTTCTGCAGGGGGTTGTCCTCGTCGATCTGCTGCAATGCCTGCTGCACATAGTTGGCGGCGCCGAAGTAGAGCGGGCCGTTGATGCGCACGATGCGCAGTTGCGGGCATTCAGGGTGGCCGCGGGCGCGCACGAAGTGGTAGGCGCCTTCCTCGGGCGCCGGCACCACGGGGATGATCTCGGGGCGCGAGGTGCGGTAGAGGAACATCACCAGCGAGAGGAAGACGCCGACGAAAATGCCGGCTTCGAGGTTGAACAGCGTGCCGATCAGCGTCGCCGCGAGAATTGCCGATTCCGCCTTGCTGGTGTGCCAGATGCTCTCGATGTGGTGAAAATCGACCAGGCCCCAGGCCACCAGAAACAGGATGCCGGCCATTGCGGCGGTAGGCAGGTAGGCGGCGAGGGGCGCCACCAGCAGCAGCACCGCGACCAGGGCGATCGAGGCGAAGATCGAGGCCAGCGGCGTGCGCGCCCCCGCTTCGTAATTGACGCCGCTGCGGTTGAACGAACCGGAGGAAGCGTAGCCCGAGAAAAAGGCGCCGACGATGTTGGACAGCCCCTGGCCGATGAATTCCTGGTTGCCGTCGACGCGCTGCTCGGAGCGCACGGCGATGGCGCGGCTGATCGACACCGCCTCGGTCAGCGCCAGCATGGTGATGACCAGCGCCGGGCCGATGGTCACGCGCAGCGACGCCAGCGAGAAATCGGGCAGCGACAGCGGCGGCAGCGTGGCCGGCAGCGCGCCTATCGTGATGATGCCCGTGGCATCCTGGCCGAGCCGGAGATTGAGGCCTTCGGCGAACAGGCTGCCGACGATCATGGCGACGATCATGTAGGGCAGCTTCTTCAGGTAGCGGCGGGTCAGGATACCGCTGGCCAGCGTGATGCCGGCGACGGCCGTCACCCAGGGATTGATGTCGGCGAACTGGACGAAGAGCAGGCGGATGGTTTCGTAGAAGGGCGTGCCGCGCGGAATGTCGATGCCGAAGAAACTCCTGACCTGGCTCGCCGCGATGAGGATGGCGGCGCCCGAGGTGAAGCCGATGACCACGGTGTGCGAAATGAAATTGACCAGCACGCCCATGCGCGCCAGTCCCAGCACCAGCTGGAACACGCCGACGAGGAAGGTCAGCGTCAGCACCAGGCTGATGTAATGGGCCGAGCCGGGCTCGGCCTGATGCGACAGGGCGGCGAACACGGCAATCGAAATGGCCGTGGTCGGCCCGGAGACGAGGTGCCAGCTCGAACCGAACAGCGCGGCGATCACGGCCGGCAGCATGGCGGCATACAGGCCGTATTGCGGCGGCAGACCGGCGATGGTGGCGAAGGCGACGCCTTGCGGCAGCACGATCAGCGCGCCGGTGAGGCCCGCGATGAGATCGTCGCGCAGCGTCGCGCGGTTGACCCGCGGCCACCACCTCAGGAAAGGCAGCCACTTGGCCAGCAATGGATTGCGGCGGGATGTCATCAGAATGGGGCGGAGGGCGGAAGTACGCATATTAGCAAACGATTATCGAATAGTCAGGAATTGAAACGCACCGACGCCAGCGACGGCTCTGCTGCGCCAGCGGTCGACGCCTGCGTTCCGCATGCCATTTCGATTGACTCGGTTCGGCCGGATTCGGCCAGGAGCCGCCAGTCGGGTCAATCCTCCAATTCTCAGGTTCGTTTGCCGTGCTTTCTCGGAAGCAGCCATTGGATCGGCGGCACCCAATTTTCTCGCCTGATTGGCTCCAATGCAGCGGGAGCCGTCAGTCACAAGGCATGACTTCGGTATATCTCCGGCGCAACGCCATTCACGAAACGTACCTTTCTGAGGGGCAGCTTCTCTCCCCATAGCCGCCACTCTCCAAGCATCAGGCATCAGGCAGTGCTTGGGGTGCGCTTCGAGTAGCTTTTCTGCAAATCGTGACGCATGCTGGCACGACATCGGTGATTGACTGCAGTGCTCGGCGTTAGCCATACTCCCCGAAGGCCCATTGGATTTCCTATCCTTTGTCCTTCGACCTAGCGGGATTTCGCGTTGCCGGAACGCTGAACAGTCGTGCGCTCCAGAGTCATCTGCAGTTCGTCAACCTGATCGATCAGCGTGATGAAATGCCTGCCGAAGGCGGTCAGCTGGTATTCCACGTGCGGCGGCACTTCGGGGAAACTGGTCTTGTCCAGAATGCCAAAGCGCACCAGCTTGGTCAGTCGCTCGTTGAGCACCTTGCCGCTGAGGCCGTCAATCGCATGCTCCATTTCGCCGGGACGGCGCACGCCTTTTCGCACCAGGCTCAAAACGGTCAGCGACCATTTGCAGCCAATGATGCTTTCCACCATCTGATGAACGCTGGGACTGCTCATGCGCCGAAAATATTTATCCCGTTTGTGATCAACAAAATGCACCAAAAGGTGCCTACCCGACCGGTTTGTACCCGCTTGCCGCGACCTTCACCGGCTCGTAGATTGGTTCCTGTCTGCTCACACAAAACCCAATCGAAAGGAATGCAAAATGCGAATCACTCTTTCTCGCGCAGCGTCCATTATCGTCCTATCCGCGGCTGTTTCAAGCAGTTCCGTCGGCGCGGCGGATGCAAACCCGGTGCCTTATCCGCAAGGTTACCGCGACTGGCACCATGTCAAGTCGATGGTCATCAATCCCGGCCACGGGCTATACGACGCGTTCGGCGGCATTCACCATCTTTACGCGAACAAGGCCGCCATGGCGGGTTACAAGATGGGGAAATGGGCTGACGGCGCCGTCATCGTGTTCGACCTGCTCGAGGCGAAGTCGGCCGACAACGCCGTCGTCGAAGGTTCGCGCAAGGTGGTCGGTGTCATGCATCGCAACGCGCGCAAATATGCCGCGACCGGCGGCTGGGGCTACGAGGGATTCAAGGGCGACAGCAGCACCGAACGCGCGGTGGGCGCCAATGCACTGACGGCCTGTCACCAGTGCCACATCGCGCAAAAAGACGCCGGCTTCGTCTTCAGCAAGGCGCGCCCTTGAATCGGGGTTCCGCCGCCCCCGCCCTGCGCGTTTCGCAGTGGCTCAACAGCAATCGCGCCATAACGCTGGATGAATTGCGCGGCAAGGTGGTGCTGGTCCATGCGTTTCAGATGCTGTGTCCGGCCTGCGTAATGCAGGGAGGGCCGCAGGCGGTGCGCTTGTGGCAGCGCTATCAACAAGGCCGGCCGGACAGCGACGTGGCGGTGATCGGCTTGCACACCGTATTCGAACATCACGAGGTCATGACGCCGGCGGCGCTCGCGGTCTATCTGCACGAGTTCCGCATCCCCTTCCCGGTGGCGGTAGACCAGGCAAGTGCTGACGGACCGATCCCCCAAACCATGCACGCCTACGCGATGCAAGGCACGCCGACAAGCCTGCTGATCGACCGGGCCGGGCGTTTGCGCAAACAGCATTTTGGCGTCGAGCCGGACCAGCAGATGGTCGCGGACATTGATAGCCTCATCACGGAACCGGCGTAAGGGGAGCGGCTTCAGTTGGCGAAGGCCAGGTTAGAGCGCCCGCCGGCAGGCGCCTACGCCCACTCGCCGCCGCGTAGCCTGTTTCTCGGCAGCAAGACTTCGGACCGGCTACGTTCGGCGACCGTTCCCACTTTGTTGCTGCGCTGATGGATGAAGACACCCCTGAAAGTTGGTGCTGGCGAGACCGCGGCGCTGCTGGAAAGTCGGTTCGCCACCCTGCGCGAGGAGTTGATCTGCACAGCCGCCGCCGCAACCGTTGAACTCGACCACACCACGCGAGGCCGGTTGTCGCGCACGGATGCCATGCGGCAGCAGGCGATGGCGGCTGGTCTGGCCGAGCGTCTGAGCACGGAGATTCGCAAGACCGAGGCGGTGCATGATCGCGTCGCCGACGGCAGCTAAGGTGAGTGCTGTCGCTGCGGTACGGAAATTCCTCCGGCGCGCCTGGAAGCCGATCCGGCGCCGTTCTGCGCGGATTGCGTCAAGAGGTAAGTGAACGTCGGCTCCCACACGTATTGCCGCCGGTCATGGCGCCGAAGGCCATATAGCTCCTTTGGGTCGGGTGCCGTCGGTCACCTGCGAATACCGAACGACCGTAATCAGTCTTGCAAGTTTATTCAATCAGACTGCATAGCGTCTGAATGGCGCCCTTCATCGATTCCGAGCGCGTATTTCCAAATCCCATCAGCAAGCCTTGTCGTTTTGTTCCGGAAGCATCGACAAAGTATCCCGACAGCGGAGTGACTCCAATCTGCCGTTCCCGCGCCGCGACCGCGAGAGGCTGATCGTCACATTGTTCAGGCAGCTCGGTGACCAGATGCAGCCCGGTCGAGGCGGTCGGTACAGTCAGCAATCCGCCGCCTTCCGACTTGATCGCCGACAGCAACGCCGCCCGCCGTTCCGTGTAGAGCGCTTTGGATCGCCGAATGTGCGTACCTAGATGGCCATTGCCGATGAAGTCAGCCGCGGTGGCCTGGAGTGGCATCGGAACGCGGTAGTCCGCGCCATTGCGTACTGTGCGCAAAGCGTCGATCAAGCCATCGGGAGCAACCAGGAAGCCCAGCCTCAGACCAGGAGCGAGCAGTTTGCTGAGCGTGCCGATGTAAATCACGCGACCGTTGCCGCCATCAAGCGCCTTGAGTGCCGGGGCCGGCGCACATTCGTAGCGAAATTCGCTGTCGTAATCGTCTTCAAGGATGAACGCATTGGCCTCATTGGCCCACTCCAGCAGCGCGAGACGACGCGCCAGACTCATGGTGACGCCCATCGGGTATTGATGCGAGGGCGACACCATTGCGAGCCGTGCGTCGGGAGCACGATTCCGTCCATCATCAACATCCAGACCTTCGGCATCGACACTGATACCTACCGCCGCAGCCCCGGCTAACACCAAGCAGCGGTAGGCGGCATCGTAGCCGGGGTTCTCGACCCAGACACGTTCACCAATATCGGTGAGCGCCAGCGCCGCGATAGAAACCGCCGCTTGCGCACCGGGCGTGATGACAATCTGGTGCGGATGGCAGACGACGCCACGCGCTGCGCCCAGATACTCCGCAAGTGCCTCGCGCAACGGCAGGAAGCCTTGAGGATCGCCGTAAGAGAGATCGGGGGTCGGACGGCGACGCCAGAAGCGGCCTTCGAGGCGACCCCAGAGCGCATAGGGGAACGCATCCAGGGCTGGCAAACCTGGCGTAAGCGGCCACGCAGGATTCGCCATCGACATTGAATCCGTCCCTGCCAGACGACGCGCCCGTAGCGAACCGGGCGCGGGCTGCCGTTGAGGCGAAACTGCGGTCAAAACAGGTTTCTTGTCAGCGATTCGGCTCGCCACGTAGGTACCTGCACCTTGTCGCGCCTCCAGAAATCCCTCCGCGATCAGTTGCTCATAAGCCCCGGAGACGGTGATCCTGGAAAGACCGAGTTCCTGCGCCAGTACGCGCGATGCCGGCAACCGAATGCCGGGTTGCAAGGTGCCATCGGCCACGCCCTTGCGAAAGAACCGTACCAGTTGCTCGCGCAATGACAGTGGGTCGTCAAGCGACCGCTGAAAGCGGTTCCAGATCGGATAAGCGGTTGCGCGAGTCTTCATGTTGGGATCCAAGCTGCCAACTGGCTGGCCACAAAGAAAGTGGCCTGTATTTTTTACATAAGTGGATATTTTACAGAGACCATTTTGCAGGCATTCTGAGCGCCATGCAACCAAGCCATTTCCAAGGACACTACGCGTGAATACTGCTTCCATCCGGCCTGCCGACCTGCTGCACCCGACGGTTGCGGCACTCATCTCCGTCATCGTGAACTACGGCGGAACTTTCATCCTTGTTTTTCAGGGGGCCAAAGCGGCCGGGCTCAGCCCCGAGCAGACGGCCTCGTGGATCTGGTCGGTTTCGGTCGGCGTCGGCCTGACGGGCGCGTGGTTGAGCTACCGCTACCGGGAACCCATCATCACCGCGTGGTCCACACCGGGGGCGGCATTCCTCATCGCCGTGCTGCCAACTACGCCTTACGCGGAAATGATCGGTGCCTACATGCTGTCAGCCATCGGCTTCATCGTGCTGGGAGCCTCAGGCTATTTCGAGCGGGTTGTGAAGATGATCCCGCCGGGCATCGCCGCGGGGCTGCTGGCCGGCATTCTGCTGCGCTTCGGTATTGGTGCCTTTGGTGGCGCCGGCATGGACCCATTGCTGGTCGGGGCGCTGATTCTCACCTATGCGTTGCTGCGCCGTTTTACTGCACGCTACGCGATCGTCGGCGTCCTCATCACCGGCGTGGTACTCCTGCTCGGGCTCGGCCAGGTCAGTTTTGATGGCGTGGCGCTCAAATTTGCCCTGCCGGTGCTGACGACCCCCGCGTTCTCGCTGAATGCGTTGCTGAGTGTCGCGCTTCCCCTGTTCGTGATTACGCTTACCGGCCAGTACATGCCCGGTATGCTGGTTCTGCGCAACGACGGCTTCAAGACCAGTGCCAGCCCGATTCTCACGGTGACCGGCCTGGGTTCGCTGTTGATGGCACCGTTCGGCTCCCATGCCTTCAACGTCGCCGCAATCACGGCGGCGATCTGCACCGGCAAGGAATCGCACGAAGAGCCAGCCAAGCGCTATATCGCCGGCCTCGCCTGCGGCGTGTTCTACATCCTCGTTGGCGTATTCGGCACCACGCTGGCGACCTTGTTCGTGGTCTTGCCGCCAACCTTCATCACCACACTGGCCGGCCTTGCCCTGCTCGGCGCGATTGGCGGCAGCCTTGCCACCGCGCTGGTCGATCTGCGCGGCCGGGAAACGGCGCTGATTACCTTCCTGGCGACGGCGGCCAATGTCACCCTGTTCGGCTTGGGCGGGGCGTTCTGGGGGCTGGTGGCCGGCCTCGCTGCGCACGGTTTGATCCATGGCGACTTCCGCGTAACGCGCTGGCTTCCGCGCTTGAGTCAGTCCGGCGCCGGGGATGGGCGATAGGCCAGAACATACGATCGCATCAAACCGATACTTTTCGCTCACGCAGGAGAAAGCATCTTGACCCAGCAGTCAGATCCCCGGCAATTTACAACTCCAGTTGCGGTGCATACATTCCCTGCCCATGCTTCAGGGCCGTTTGCCGAAGCCGATCCGGACGTGGCGTGCCACGTCTTGCGCGAGCACGAGCGGCAGCGCCACTCGATCGAGTTGATTGCTTCGGAAAACTTCGTGAGTCGCGCCGTACTGGAGATACAAGGGTCGGTACTGACCAACAAATATGCGGAAGGCTATCCGGGCCGACGTTATTACGGCGGCTGCACGCATGTTGATGCGATTGAAACACTCGCCATCGAGCGCGCCAAGGCGCTGTTCGGCTGTGCCTATGCCAACGTTCAGCCTCATTCGGGCAGCCAGGCCAATCAGGCGGTCTATCTCGCGCTGCTGCAACCAGGCGACACCATCCTTGGCCTGGGATTGGCTGCCGGCGGCCATTTGACGCATGGCGCGCCAATGAACATCTCAGGCAAATGGTTTCGCGCCATCGCCTACGGCGTAGGGCCGAACGATCATCGCGTCGACATGAAAGAGGTGGAACGACTCGCGCTCGAACATCGTCCAAAACTCATCATCGCTGGCGGCTCGGCGTACTCGCGGATTCTCGATTTCCCGGCATTCCGGCGTATTGCCGACCAGATCGGCGCGCTACTGATGGTCGACATGGCGCACTTCGCAGGACTGGTCGCCGGCGGCGCTCACCCTTCACCCTTTCCCCATGCCCATGTGGTGACCTCAACCACGCACAAGACGCTGCGTGGCCCACGCGGCGGTCTCATCCTCAGCAACGATCTTGAGCTTGGCAAGGCAATCAATTCGGCCATTTTCCCCGGGCTGCAAGGTGGCCCGCTCATGCATGTGATCGGCGCCAAGGCAGTGGCTTTGGGGGAGGCGCTGCGGCCCTCCTTTCGAACCTACGCCGCTCAGGTTGTCGAGAATGCTCAGGCACTCGCCGAAACGCTTGCTGCAGGTGGCCTGCCGATCGTTGCAGGCGGCACGGATACCCACTTGGCGGTAGCCGACCTCCGCCCGCTCAAGCTCACAGGCAACGTTGCAGAGAAAGCGCTTGAACGTGTCGGCATCACGCTCAACAAGAACACCATCCCCAACGATCCTGAGAAGCCGATGATCACTTCAGGCATCCGTGTCGGTAGCCCATCCGGGACGAGTCGCGGATTTGGTGCTGCCGAATTCCGTGCCATCGGAACGATGATCATGCACATGCTCGAAATGGTTTCAGAGAATCCTGAACACCCCAACGAGGCGGTCATGCGAACTGTGACAAGCCAAGTGGAAGATCTCTGTCAGCGGTTTCCATTGCCTTACTGAGACTTGTGGGTTGATTTTCGCAAGGTCGGCAGCATGGTAAGAGAAACCTTTGCCATGACCTGCCGTCTGCTTCCCACTGCAGACGCTTATGCACAGAAGTTGGCACACTACCCGTTCAGAATGATTTCCTTACCTATGGCAGGACCGGCCATCATAGGGATCGATTGACTGGTTGCTGATCAGTTACCAGTCGTTCGTATCGTGATGTTTCTCGGTCGAGCTACGTCTCTTCGTGGCCGGGTGCTGAAGTAGAACCTGACACCGCCAATGGCCGCTCCCGCTGCGTAGCCGCCTTCACGGCAAGAATATCACTAACGCATAGCGAATGGCAGCTCCCGCATTTTCTGGGTTCCCGGCGAACGGCCGCTCCCGGGTTTCCCCACCGGCTCTTATGGGCACACAGCGTCCGTTCCCAAATTTCGCAAGCCGCCTCCGGGCCGCTGCACATTCATCGGGAAATTGCCGGAGCGCGGTCATGCGTGCCGCAGCGTTGCGTATCGGCAGCGGCGTTCTAGCTCAGGGTGGCTTCTGCCTGCATGCATACCGTTCCGTTGCCGAGCGTCGCATGCAGGGCGACGAGCTCTCCCCGCACATTCGCCTGGAGCGTGACCGAATCGCCGAGCAGGGCGGGCGCCAGGCCGCGGTAGCGGAAGTCGCGCAGCCGGCGCCCGCTCACCTCTTCGGCAACGCCTGCCAGCAGGGTGGCGTTGAGCGGGCCGTGAATCACCAGGTTCGGGTAGGCCTCCGCCTCGCGGCAGTAGTCGGCGTCATAGTGGATGCGGTGGCCGTTGAAGGTCAGCGCCGAATAGCGGAACAGCGTGGTTGTCGTCGGCGTCCAGGTTCTGCCGAATTGCGCCAGTGTCGCGGGCGGCGGCGCTGCCGGGGGCTTTCCCGCCGCATTCGTCTCCTTGTATACGATGTCGTGCTCTTCGCGGATCAGCAGTTCGCCCTGCGCCGACTTCAGCTCGTGCAGCACGGTGACGAACACCAGATCGCCGGAGCGGCCGGTCTTGTGTGCGACATCGCGGATGCTCGATTCCTTGCGCACGGTCGAGCCGATGCGCACCGGCGCCAGGAAGGACAGCCGCCCTCCGGCCCACATGCGATTGGCCAGCGGCACCGGCGGCAGGAATCCGCCGCGCGCCGGATGGCCGTCGCGGCCGAGTTCGCGCGCAGGCAGGCCTTCCAGAAAGTAGATCCAGTGCCACAGCGGCGGCAGGCATTCGCCGTCGCGGATGCGCGCGGCGTCGGGGTAATCGACGGTCGCCGCCATGAGCCGCGCGTGGCGGGCCGCGATCAGGTCTTCGTCGCTGCATGATTTTCCGATCCAGGTGCGAAGGTGTTCCAGGTCGATGTTGCCCACTTGCAATCTCCTGCGACGGAAGGCATGCGCGGAATTTTAGGGCGATAATTCCGCGACGGGCCGCACACCAGACGAACAAATCAGACGGTCCGCCGCAGCCGACCCCGAGGAGCGAACCAGATGACCCAGCCCATTGCCACCGCCATTGCGGGAAGCCTGCCGAAACCGGCCTGGCTGGCCCAGCCCGAAAAGCTCTGGGCGCCCTGGCAGCTTTCCGGCGAGACGCTGGAACAGGCCAAGATCGATGCGATGCGGCTCGCCGTGGATGACCAATTGCGCGCCGGCATTACGGTCGTCGGCGACGGCGAGCAGACCCGCCAGCATTTCGTGACGACCTTCATCGAACATCTCGACGGCGTCGACTTCGTCAATCGCAAGACCATGCGCATCCGCGACCGCTACGACGCCGAAGTGCCGATGGTCGTGGGGGCGGTATCGCGCAAGCGACCGGTCTTCGTCGAGGATGCGCGGCGCCTGCGCCTGCTTACCAGCCGGCCGATCAAGTTCACCCTGCCCGGGCCGATGACCATGATCGATACGCTCTACGACGCCCATTACGGCGGCAGCCGCGAGAAACTGGCGTGGGCCTTCGCCGAGATCCTCAACCAGGAGGCGAAGGAACTGGCCGAGGCCGGTGTCGACATCGTGCAGTTCGACGAGCCGGCCTTCAACGTGTTCTTCGACGAAGTCCGCGACTGGGGCGTGAAGACGCTGGAGCGCGCGGCGGCCGACCTGCCCTGCAAGACCGCGGTGCATATCTGCTACGGCTACGGCATCGAGGCCAACATCAAGTGGAAGCAAGGACTCGGCGCCGAGTGGCGGCAGTACGAACAGACATTTCCACTGCTGGCCGGGAGCCGCATCGACCAGGTCAGTCTCGAATGCCAGAACTCGCACGTGCCGATGGAACTGATCGGCCTGCCGACGGGAAGGAGGTCATGGTCGGCGCGATCGACGTCGCCAGCAACCGCATCGAGACGCCGGAAGAAGTCGCGGCTACCTTGCGCCGGGCCCTGCAGTGGGTGAAGCCGCACCGCCTGATCGGCTGCACCAATTGCGGCATGGTGCCGCTGCCGCGCGCCGGCGCCCGCGGCAAGCTGCAGGCGCTCGCGGCGGGCGCCGCCATCGTGCGCGCCGAACTGGACTGGTCCTGACGCCTACGGGTTGATCCGCAGATCTTCGGTGTAAGGGGCGCCTTCCATGTGGAAGGCCACCGGCCCCGTGGGCTGGGCGTGGAGGAACTGGACCACGAAGGGATCGGCGGACGCCAGCAGCTCGTCCGGCGGGCCTTCCGCCGCCACCCTGCCCTTGTAGAGCAGGTAGGCATGGTCGACCACCTTGAGGGATTCCGAAACGTCGTAGGTGACGACGATGGAGGTCGCGCCGATGGCATCGTTCAGGCGCCGGATCAGTTCGGCGATCACGTTGAGCGAGATCGGATCGAGGCCGGCGAAGGGCTCGTCGTACATCGTCAGCATCGGATCGAGGGCGATCGCTCGGGCCAGCGCCACGCGACGCGACATGCCGCCGGAGAGTTCGTTCGGCATCAGGCCGGTCGTGCCGCGCAGGCCGACCGATTGCAGCTTCATCAGCACGAGGTCGCGGATCACGATGTCGGGCAGGTCGGTCAGCTCGTGCATGGGGAAGGCGATGTTGTCGAACACGCTCATGTCGCTGAACAGGCCGCCTGCCTGGAACATCATGCCCATGTTGCGCCGCATCGCATACAGGCCGGCGTGGTCCAGTTCATGGATGACCTTGCCGTCCACCCGGACGCTGCCGCGCTCGGGCCGCAACTGGCCGCCGATCAGCCGCAACAGGGTGCTCTTGCCCGAGCCGCTGGCGCCGAGGATCGCCACCACCTTGCCGCGGGGAATGCGCAGATTGATGCCGTCGAGAACCTTGTGGCCTTCGTAGGAGAAATGAAGGTCCTCGATCTCGATCAGCGTTTCGGATTTCCGGGTCATGCCTTTATTACCAGCTGAAAATTGGCGGCTGCAAGGATTGCGGCCCGCAGTCAGGCCGCTATTTTGTCACGGAATCCGCAGCCGGCGGTCCGGCGCCCGCCGCGCTTTAGGTGCGGGCGACTACTTTCGGCCGAGCATGGCGCGCATACTTAAAAAAATACGGAACACGTACCAGCCGTTCGGGCTGAGCTTGTCGAAGCCCTTGATTCGACTGGCTTGCGTTTCGACATGCTCAACGCGAACGGACTTAATCAGTGCTTCCCTAATCGTTTAAGTGTTCATCGACAGGAATCGCCATGACTGTTTGCCCGATCGCCATCGTCGCCGGTTGCCGCAAGTGTCCGGCTTTCCGGATCTGTCCGCTCAAGGGGGTGCTCGGCGACAAGCCGTCGGCGCCGGAGGAGCAGCCCGGGTCCAAAACCAAGGTCAGGGCCGGGACCGCGAAGAGGCCGCGTGCCGCCGCACGCACGAAGAAGTAGCGTTCCGCGCGCTGAAGCCGCGATCGCGCCAGGTTGCCGTGTCGCCAGCGTCGACTCTTGCCGGCGCGCCGGTTTTATCGAGCGGTCCGAGCGAACTAGAAGCTCCCGTTCGGGTTGAGCATGGCGATGCCCCATGCACCCTTCCTTGGACAGCCTCAGGACGATCGGAAGGACAAGCTCAGGGCGACGGCAACCGGAGAAATCGCCGGTCGGGCGCGCGCAACCGGCAGGTTAGAATTTGCAGCGTGGAATATCGTGGACTTGTGCAGAATGCGGGTTCCACAAGCAGCCAGCCCATTTGTCACTCACAGGGAGAATAGCCGTGACCATACTTGTTGCCTACGTGCCCCGCCCGGAAGGGCAGGCCGCCTTGGATAAGGGTATCGAGATTGCCGGTCGCCGCAAGGAAGCTCTGGTGGTGGTCAACACCAGTCCGGGCGGCAGCAAGGAAGATCCGTCGATGGCCGATGTTCAGGATGTCGAGCGCGTCGAGAAAATGCTGGCGGCATCCGGGGTCGACGCCACATTCAAGCAGTTTGTTCGAGGCAGAAGCGCCATCGAGGAAATTGAAGAAATGGTCGACTCGCTGCAGGTTTCTCTTCTTATCATCGGCCTGCGCAAACGCACGCCCGTAGGAAAGCTTTTTCTGGGCAGTGTGGCCCAGGATATTCTGCTTACGGTTCCCTGCCCGGTATTGGCCGTGAAGGCCGGATGATTTCCATTTAAGGCAGCCGGAACAGGCACTCGCATTGTTGACGGGGTCCGCCATGTTTTCCGTCTTGAAGTCTCGCAGCGCGCGTGCGCGCTTGCAGTTCGTCGCGCTTGCGCTCGCCGGCATGGCTGCCGCCTGGAGCGCGCCTGCAGCGGTTGCGGCGGCGCCGGGTGCGACGCCGGTCTATACGATGAGCCCGGTCGGCTGGGTACGCAAATCCGGCGGCAGGACCTTCATCGAGATCGAGCGGCGCTACCAGCCGGCACTGATGGGGGTCGAGGAACTGAAGTCGATCCAGGTGCTCTACTGGTTCGACCGCAACGACAGTCCGGAAAAGCGCGCCGTGCTGCAGGTGCATCCGCGCGGCGACCCGGAGCGGCCGCTGCGCGGAGTGTTCGCCACGCGGTCGCCCTTGCGGCCCAACCTGATTGCCCTGAGCGAGGCCACGGTGCTCGCGGTGCGGGACAATGTCGTCGAGATCGACGGGATCGACGCCTTCGCCGACACGCCGGTGCTGGACCTGAAACCCTGAGGGCCTGAGGGTACTGCCGCGCCGGCCTGCCGTCGCTGCGGGCGTGGCGGGCTTGCGGACACGACATTCCCAGGGACGGCGCTCCGGGTTTCGGAACGTGATAGCGGCACGGACGGTGCCTCGATCAGGCAGCTTTCGCGGCAAAGACCAGGGCATCCAGCGCCAGTGCGCCCAGTTGGGAGTCGCGGTAGGCGGTGCGCGCCACTGCGTCTTCGCCGGCGGCGCCGAGGGCGACGTAGAGCGGCAGCAGATGCTCCGGTGATGGATGGGCACGCGCCGCGTGCGGCGCCTGGCGGCGCCAGTCGAGCAGCGCCGGCACATCGCGCCGCTCCAGCGCCGCGGCGAACCAGTCGCGGAATTCGCCGACGTAAGGCAGCACCTCGCCATCGGCCGCGTCGGCGACCATGTCGCGCAGATTGTGCGTGAGTCCGCCCGAGGCGAGCACCAATATCCCGCGTCGCGTCAGCGGCTGCAGCATCCGGCCGAGCCGGTGGTGGTCCCCGGCCGATGCCTGCGGCATCACGGCCAACTGGACGACGGGAATGTCGGTCGTCGGGTACATGGCGCGCAGCGGCGACCACGCGCCGTGATCCAGGCCGCGCTCGCGGTCGATATGGATGCCGGGAACCAGCCCGGCCACCTCGGCGGCCAGCCCGGGAGCGCCGGGCGCCGGATAGTCGAGTTCGTAGAGCGGCTGCGGGAAGCCGTAGAAGTCATGGATGGTTTCCGGCTGCAGGGCGGCGCTGACCGCCGGCGCGCGCGCGTTCCAGTGCGCGGAAACGGCGAGGATCGCCCGCGGCCGCGGCAGCTCCTGCGCCAGCGCCTGCCACGCCGGACCGGCGCGGCCGCGTTCCAGCAGCAGCATCGGCGAGCCGTGGGAAATGAATACCGGTGGAATGAGGTTCATGGCCGCAGTCTAGCTCCGGGGCATGCGGCGGTCAGCAACGGTCGCGGAACACTTTGTTCCCTGCCTGGCAACAGACGGCCGTTCGCACTTTCCGCCGCGCCGCATTGGCTATACTCGTCGCGTATTCGATACCGGAGAGCCGCCATGGCCGCCACCGTCTTTTCGCGCATCATCGCCGGGGAATTGCCCTGCGCCAAAGTCTACGAGGACGATCTGGTCTTCGCCTTCATGGATGCCGGCCAGGTCAATCCCGGTCACGTCATCATCGCCAGCAAGGCTCCCGTGGAAACCCTGATGGACGCCGACGAAGCCACGGCGCGGGCCATGATGGTGGCGGCCTGGCGCATCGCGCGCGCGGTGCGGGAGGCTTTCGCCCCGGCCGGCATGACCATTCTGCAGGCCAACCGGGCGGCCGGCTGGCAGACGGTGCCGCATCTGCATCTGCACGTGCTGCCGCGCCACGCCGGCGACGGCGTCGATCTCACCTGGCCGCGCAAGGAGCCGGGGCTGGAAAAACTGAAGGAACTGGCGGCGAAAATCCGCCTTTGAGGCGGTGGAAGCCGGCTACTTGCGCTGGATCAGTTCGATCTTGTAGCCGTCGGGATCCTCGACGAAGGCGATCACGCTGCTGCCGCCCTTCATCGGGCCGGCCTCGCGCATGACCTTGCCGCCGCGCTGGCGGATCGCGTCGCAGGCCGCGTAGGCATCGTCCACCGCCAGGGCGATGTGGCCGTAGCCGGTGCCGATTTCGTAGCGATCGACGCCCCAATTGTGGGTCAGTTCGATCACGGCACCGTCTTTCTCGTCCTCGAAGCCGACGAAGGCCAGGGTGAACTTTCCTTCCGGGTAGTCGTGGCGGCGCAGCAGGCGCATGCCGAGGACATCGGTATAGAAGGCCAGCGACTTGTCGAGGTCGCCGACGCGGAGCATGGTGTGCAGGATTCGCATGATGGTTCCCTTCAAAGGATGGGCAGGGAGGCGGCGCGCTGCTTGAGCTCCGTGCGCGCGGCTTTCCACTCGGGGTAGAGCGAGCCGACCACGTCCCAGAAGCGCGCGCTGTGGTTCATTTCCAGCAGGTGGGCAACCTCGTGGGCGACCACGTAGTCGCCGAGGTGCGTGGGCATGTGGATCAGCCGCCAGTTCACGCGGATGCCGCCGTGCGTGCTGCAACTGCCCCAGCGCGTATGCGCCGACGACAGGGCGAGTTTCGGCAGTTCCAGGTCGAGCTGGCCGGTGAAGTGGGCCAGGCGCTGGCCGAAATGGCCGAGCGCCCGCTTCTGCAGGGCGCGAACGGCCAACTGCGCCAGATCGGCCTCGGGACGCGCCTCGAGGACCAGCAGGTCGGCGACCCAGCGCACCCGGTTGGCGCCGGGCAGGACGCGCACTTCGGCTTCGGTGCCGAGCAGCGGCACGCGCGCGCCGTCCTTGATCGTGAGGTGGCGCGGCTGCGTGGCATGGGCGAGCTCGCCGAGTTTCTTGAGTACCCAGTCGGCGTGGCCCTGGACGAAGGCTTCGATCTCGCCCAGCGCGATGCGATGCGGCGCGCCGATGCGCAGGCCGCGTTCGTCGATGGTCATGGAAAGCCGCTTGGCGCCGCTCTTCAGCCGGTAGTCGATGATGCGGCCGCCGATCAGCAGGTGGCGGGTCTTGGCTTCCGGTGGCGGCGAGGGCAGGCGGAACAGCTTGAGTTGTTCGAGAATCATTGCGTTGAGTTAACCGGCGGCAAACGGGGTGCCGAAAAGATCGAGACTTCCGCCTTCCGGCGGCAGGGCGGCGATGGCGCGGGCGATGGCCTGCTCGATGACCGGCATCGGCTGTTCGATCAGGCGCCAGTTGCAGCGCAGCGTATCGCCGTTGTGCACCTCGACCCAGTGGCCGCGTGCTGCGAACGACAGCGCCAGGCGCGGCGCGCGCCGTCCCGCCAGCGTCGACTTCTGTTCGATGACCTGCAGCAGCAGGCGCTTGGCTTCCTCGCGCAGCCAGGCTTCGGCACGGTCCTGGATCTGGCGCGGCGTGGCCTGCGGCGGCAGCGGCAGGTCGAGCGTGTCGCCTTCGCGCAGCGCTTCCTTGTGGCTGGTGTCGAGCACCAGGCGCAGGCTGCCGCCGAGGAAGGCCAGCGCGGCGCCGTCGTGCCAGCGGCTGGCCGGATCGGGCCCGCTGGCGTCGAGCTTGAGCTTGAGTTGCGGGCTGCGCGCCGATGCCATGTTCATGCCGTCGCCGCGTAGAGGTGCGGGCTGATGCGGCGCATCTCGGCTTCGATCCAGGCCTCGGCCCGGTCCGTCACTTCGTTGGCCGTGAGCCCCGCGGGATCGATGGCCGGGCCGATGCTGACCGTGGCGGTGCCGCATTTCTTGAACAGCGCGTTGCGGCCCCAGAACTCGCCGGAATTGAGCGCAACGGGGACCACCGGCGTGCCGGTCTCGACCGCGAGGTGCGCGCCGCCGATCTTGTAGCGGTTCTTCGAGCCGGGTTGCGAGCGCGTGCCTTCGGGGAAAATGATCACCGTGTAGCCTTTTTCGAGCCGGTCGCGGCCCTGTTCGACCAGGCGCTTCAGCGTGGACCGGCTGGCGGTGCGATCCGTCTCGATCATCGGAATCGCGGCCAGCGCCCAGCCGAAGAAGGGCAGGTACTTGATCTCCTTGCGCCAGACGAAAACGGTGTCCTTGAACACCTCCTGCAGCATGAATGTCTCCCAGGCCGACTGATGTTTGGCCAGCACGATCACGGGGCGTTCGGGGAGGTTTTCGGCGCCGACCAGCCGGTAGGGAATGCCGAGCACATGCTTGATCAGCCAGATGGTGAAGTTAACCCACGGTACCACCGTCTGCCGCCGCATGTGGTGCGGCAGCGGGCGGCAGAGGATGACCCCCAGCGTGTAGGGCGGCGTCACCACCACCAGGATCAGCAGGAACAGCAGGGAACGAAAAACGGCCATCAGTCTCAGCGGGTGATATGCGCGACGGCGGCCGCCAGATCGGAAAACACCAGGGTCCCGGCCGGCAGCGCCGGGTCGTCGGCGGTCTTGCGGCCCTTGCCGGTCAGCACCAGCATCGGCTGCGCGCCGACGGTGGCGGCGACCTGCAGGTCGCGCAGGGAATCGCCCACGGCCGGCACGCCGGCGAGCTCGGCGTTGAAGCGCGCGGCGATCTCGCGGAACAGGCCGGGCTTGGGCTTGCGGCAGTCGCAATTGTCGGCATTGGTGTGCGGGCAGAAGAATATGGCGTCGATGCGTCCGCCGGCCTGGGCCAGCGCCTTCAGCATCTTGTCGTGGATGGCCATCAGCGTGTCGGTCTCGAACAGGCCGCGGCCGATGCCGGACTGGTTGGTCGCCACCACCACGCGATAACCGGCCTGGTTGAGCCGGGCGATGGCGGCCAGGCTGCCGGGGATCGGCTTCCATTCCTCCGGCGACTTGATGTACTGGTCGGAGTCGTGGTTGATCACGCCGTCGCGGTCGAGAATGACGAGTTTCATGAGCCGATTGTCTCCGTGTCGTCAGCACCGACTTTGCCGAACACCGCCGCAAAAAGCGCTTTGTTTGCCATGCCTCGCGTCAGGCGGAAAGCCTTGACAGGTCGGCGACGCGGTTCATCGCCTGGTGCAGGATCGCGAGCAGGCCGAGGCGGTTGGCGCGCAGCGCCGGGTCGTCGGCATTCACCATCACGTGATCGAAGAAGGCATCGACCGGCTCTTTGAGTCGGGCGAGCGCCAATAGTGAGGCGGTGTAGTTGCCTGCCGTGAAGGTCGGGTCGGAATCAGACTCTACGAGTTTGAGCGCAAAGAAAAGAGCATGCTCGGCCTCTTCCTTGAGTAGTGCGACGTCGACCTGTGCCTCGACCGAGCCTTCCGCCTTCTTCAGGATGTTGCCGACACGCTTGTTGGCGGCGGCAAGGCTGGCGGCCTCGGGCAGCGCGGCGAAGGCGCGCACGGCGGCCAGGCGCTTGGGGATGTCGCCCAGACGCTGCGGGCGCAGGCCGACCACGGCATCGACTTCCAGCGCCGAATAGCCCTGTTCGCGCAGGCTGCCGGCAAGACGTTCGTAGATGAAGTCGGACAATTGCTCGGCGACTTTGGCGTCGGCCAGCCTGGCCGCATTGAACAACCACATCAAGTCCAACGGCAGATCGCGCTCGATCAGCATCCGGATCATGCCCAGCGCGTGGCGGCGCAGCGCGAAGGGGTCTTTGTCGCCGGTCGGCAACTGGCCGATGCCGAACATGTCGGCGAGCGTTTGCAGCTTGTCGGCCAAAGCGACGCACAAGCCCGCCTCGCCGCGCGGCAGCTCGTCGCCGGCGAAGCGCGGTTTGTAGTGGTCCTCGATCGCGTCGGCGATCTCGGCCGGCTCGCCGTCGTGCAGCGCGTAGTAGCGGCCCATGATGCCCTGCAGTTCGGGGAACTCGCCGACCATGTCGGTCAGCAGGTCGGCCTTGGCCAGCACCGCGGCGCGGTCGGCCGCATTCGCCAGCGCTTCGCCGCCGAGCTTGTCGCCGATAGCGCGTGCCAGCGCGGCGACGCGCTCGACGCGCTCGCCCTGGGTGCCGAGCTTGTTGTGATAGACCACTTTCGCCAGGCCCGGGATGCGGTCCATCAGCGACTTCCTGCGGTCCTGGTCGAAGAAGAACTTGGCGTCGGCCAGGCGCGGGCGCACCACGCGCTCGTTGCCGCCGATCACGGCCGAGCCGTCGTCCGGGCGGATGTTGCTGACGACGAGGAATTTGTTGGTGAGTTTGCCAGTGGCATCGAGCAGCGGGAAATACTTCTGGTTGGCCTTCATGGTCAGGATCAGGCATTCCTGCGGCACGTCGAGAAATTCCTTTTCGAACTGGCAGCTCAGCACGTTCGGCCGCTCGACCAGCGCGGCGACTTCGTCGAGCAGGGCGTCGTCGTCGATTGGCTTCAGGTTCTCTTTCGCCGCCGCGGCCTGCAATTGCTTCTCGATCTCCGCACGACGCTCGGCGAAACTGGCAATCACCGCGCCTTCGGTCTTCAACTGCTCAGCGTAGGAATCGGCATCCTTGATGGCGACGATCGGGTTGACAGCTTCGAAGCGGTGGCCCTGGGTTTCGCGGCCGGCGGCGAGGCCAAACATATGCACGTCGACAACCTCAGCTCCGTGGAGTGCAACTAGCCGGTGAACGGGCCGAACGAAGTTGACGGTTGTCCAACCGTCAGGAAGTTGGTAACTCATAACCTTCGGGATCGGTAGTCGATCCAGTGCTTCCCAAAGTGCTTTTGCCAAGCCAAGTGCAAGCGACATGCCACGCTCGACCTTGCTAAGGAACAGCGCCTCTGCCTTGCCATCCGGCTGACGCGTCAACGTCGGCACGACGGAGGCGTCCGCCCCAAGTGCGGCAAGCTTCTTCAGCAGCGCGGGCGTGGCATTGCCTGCGGCGTCGAGCGCCACGGCGACGGGCATGAGCTTCTGCTGCACCTGTTTGTCGGCCGCCTTGGCGATGACGTCGGTCACATGTACGGCAAGGCGGCGCGGCGAGGCGAAGGGCGTAACGACAGATTTGTCGTCGGCGAAACCCTGAGATCTCAGGCTGGTTGCCAGCGCAGCGGCAAAGGACTCGCCGAGCTTCTTCAGTGCCTTGGGCGGTAGCTCTTCGACGAACAGTTCAACGAGCAGGTTCTTCGTAGTCATGGTCAGGCCGCCTTCTTCGCGAGTTGCGCGAGGACTTCCTCGGCGTGGGCGCGCGGTGCCATCGGGAAGCCCATCCGCGCGCGGCTGTCGAGGTAGCTTTGCGCCACGCTGCGCGCCAGGTTGCGGATGCGGCCGATGTAGGCGGCGCGCTCGGTGACCGAGATGGCGCCGCGCGCGTCAAGCAGGTTGAAAGTGTGCGCGGCCTTCAAGACTTGCTCGTAGGCTGGCAGCGCCAGTTGCTGCTCCATCAGGTGTTTGGCATTGCCTTCGTGCGCGCCGAAGGCCGTAAGCAGGAACTCGACGTTGCTGTGCTCGAAGTTGTAGGCGCTTTGCTCCACCTCGTTCTGGTGGAAGACGTCGCCGTATTTCAGGCCCGGCGCATAGACCAGGTCGAAGACGTTGTCGACGCCCTGCAGGTACATCGCCAGCCGTTCCAGGCCGTAGGTGATCTCGCCGGTGATCGGTTTGCAGTCGATGCCGCCGACCTGCTGGAAGTAGGTGAACTGCGTGACCTCCATGCCGTTGAGCCAGACTTCCCAGCCCAGGCCCCAGGCGCCCAGCGTCGGGTTCTCCCAGTCGTCCTCGACGAAGCGCACGTCGTTCTTCTTGAGGTCGAAGCCGAGAGCTTCGAGCGAGCCGAGATACAACTCAAGGATGTTCGCCGGCGCGGGTTTCAGCACCACCTGGTACTGGTAGTAATGCTGCATGCGGTTGGGATTGTCGCCGTAGCGGCCGTCCTTGGGCCGGCGCGAGGGCTGGACATAGGCGGCCTGCCACGGCTCGGGGCCGAGGGCGCGCAGAAATGTGGCGGTGTGGCTGGTGCCGGCGCCGACTTCCATGTCATAGGGCTGCAGCAGCGCACAGCCCTGCTGGTTCCAGAATTCCTGCAGGCGCAGGATGATTTCCTGGAACGTGGGTCTTTGGTTCATCGGGAAACCCTGTTGATTCGCAAAAGCAGCGATTTTACAGGGTTTCGCTCGCGGGCTTGGGACGCAGGGCGGCCGGCGAAGCCCGCTGCCTGCCGCGACGGATCAGTTCGGCGTTCCGGGTGTCGGCGGGCCCTGCGTATCTTCGAGCGGCACCTTCACGCAGGCGGCGGTGCCGCCGCCCGGCCGCGCCGAAAGCTCCACCGTCCAGCCGTTGGCGGTGGCGAGCTGGCGCACGATGGCCAGGCCGAGTCCGCTGCCGCCGGTGCGGGCGCTGCGCGAGGGCTCCAGACGATAGAAGGGCTGGAACACCTTCTCGCGTTCCTCTTCCGCAATGCCCGGTCCCCGATCGAGCACGCATATCTCGACATGGCGCTCGGACATGCGGTATTCGATGTCGATGATTTGCCCCTCGCCATAGCGCTGGGCGTTGTCGACCAGGTTGGAGAGGATGCGCTTGAGTGCCAGCGGGCGCACCCGCAGGTGGCAATCGGGACCCTTGCGGCCGCGGATCTCGGCGCCCCGGCCGGAGAATTCCATGGCGACTCCTGCGAGCAGATCGCACAGGTCGAGTTCCACCGATTCCTTTTCGACGAAATCCCGGCTTACCTCCAGGCAGCGGCCGATCAGATCGTTCATGCCCTCGACGTCGCGCAGTACGCGGTCGAGGAGTTCCCGGTCGAATCTTTCCGAGATCATTCCCAGCGCCAGCTGGATGCGCGCCAGCGGCGTGCGCAGATCGTGCGAAATGCCGGCCAGCAGCGTGGTGCGGTTGGTCAGCAACTCCTCGACCTGCTCGCCCATGCGGTTGAACTCGCGTGCCAGCGTCGCGAGCTCGGCCGGGCCGGTTTCGGGCAGCGGTTCGCCGCGCTCGCCGCGCCCGATGCGCTGGGTCGCTGCCGACAGGCGCGACAGGGGCCCGATCAGCCAGCGCGCCAGCCAGGTCGAGGTGATCAGCGTGACGACCGTCCCGACCGACAGGATCAGCAGCATGGCGAGCCACGGCTGCACGTCGACGCGGCTGGCCGGAAAGCCGACACGCACCTTCGCCCCTGCTGCGGGCAGATCCGCCCAATACCATTGTTCGCCGTCCTCGGCGCGACTGGTGCGCAATTCGATGCGTTCGCCGGCGCGGACGCTCAAGGCAGATTCGAGCAACTGGAAATAGGGAAGCTGCCGGGTGAAGTCGACCGCCTCGCCGGGTGGATCCTGCACCTGCAGACGGTGGACGCGGCTGATGCGCTCCTGCAGCCAGGCCCGCTCGGCGACCCGTTCGGTTTCCCATGACTCGGCCGTGTCTAGCATCAGCGCGGCAAGGTCATTGGTGGCGTGGCGGCCCAGCGGCACCAGGGCGAAGTAGGTGATGACGGCGATGGTGAACATCTGGAAAGCAAACGACACCAGCGTGATCACCAGCGCGGTGCGACCGAACAGCGTGCGCGGCGCGATCATGCCGGGCCGGTGCCTCCGCCGGGCGAAAAGAGATAGCCCTCGCCCCAGACCGTGCGCAGGTAGACCGGATGGGCCGGGTCGGGCTCGATCTTGCGGCGCAGTCGCGTGACGCGCACATCGACCATGCGGTCGAAGGGTCCCCGCTCGTAGCCCTTGAGCAGATCGACCAGGGCATCGCGGCTGAGCACGCGGTCCGGATGTTCGAGCAATATCTTGAGCAGGGAAAACTCCGCGCCCGATATCTCGATTTCCTTGCCGTTGCTGGTCAGGCGGCGCGACTCGAGATCGACCTCGAAGGGGCCGAAGTGGCGCAGGCGGCCTTTTTCCCTCACAGGCTGCCGGCGGCGCAGCACCGCCGCAATGCGTGCCAGCAACTCGCGGTGACTGAAAGGTTTGGGCAGGTAATCGTCGGCTCCGACCTCGAGGCCGACAATGCGGTCGACTTCTTCGCCGCGTGCCGACAGCATGATGATCGAGGGGGTGCCGGGTCCGCTGAGTGAACGCGCCAGAGACAAGCCGTCCTCGCCCGGCAGCATGACGTCGAGCAGCAGCAGATCCACCGCGTGGGTCGCCAGGTGGCGCTTCATCGCCGTGCCGTCGCCCACGCCCGCGGCCTCATAGCCGTTGTCTGAAAGATAGCGCACCAGCAGCCCGCGCAAGCCTTCATCGTCATCCACCACCAGTATGCGACCGCGGCATTCAGCCATGGCTTCGGCGCCCCTTGTAACAACTTGTAACACCTGCGGCCTCCATGCAACACCTCGGAAACCGCTCCTCCCTAGTCTTGCGGAAAACATAACACAAGCGGGGGAAATGATGACTGGACATGCCGCGGCACTTGCCGCATTGCTTCTGCTGACGACGCTGCCTGCTGCTGCCGAGCAGATCGGCGCGCGGGCCAAGGGCGGCTTTGCGGAATCCTTCTTCATGGAGAAAGTTCCGCGGGCCGAGGCCAAGGCGACGGCGGAAAAGCTCGCCAAGGCGGTGATGGCTGCACGCATGATCATTTTTGCCTACGCCGGCAAGATTGTCGATCCCGCGCTCGGCGACAAGGGGCTTTCCGGCGAATCTCTTGAGAGCCAGTGGCGGTCCGCCGTCGAGCCCGACTTGATCGACGCCTCTCCCAACCAGAAGAAGATTTTCGAGAAACTGTTCTGGGCCGGCCGCCAGGTGATGGACAACAACCAGGAACGCATCAACACCAAGGGCGTGGGCTGGAAGAACTTCCTGCCGGCCAAATGGGAGCGCGAAATGGGTCAGGTATTCGCGGCCCGCACCGGCATCATCATCAAGCAGCCGGGGCGCGCCTACCGCAGCCCGATGAATGCGCCCGACGACACCGAGCGCAATGCGCTGGAGCATTACGTCAAGGCCGGCCATGGCGAAAACAAGCCGCTGACGAGCTTCGCCAAATGGGGCAAGCAGGAGGTGTACCGCCACATGGAACCGATCCGCCTGATCCCGCCCTGCCTGGGTTGCCACGGCAAGCCCAAGGGCGAGCCCGACATGCTCGGCTTCGAGAAGGACGGCCTGGAAGCCGGCGACCTCATCGGCGTGATGAGCGTGACGGTCGGCGTAAGCGATTAATCAACGTGTTCGAGGCGCCGCGGTCGTCAAAAGCTGCGGGTGACCTGTTTCGCACCAATTCAACAAGGAGAAAACCATGTCCATGAAACAAAAATTTGTTGCCACGCTCGCTGCTGTCGCCGTCCTCAGCGCCGGAGTCGTCATTCCGGCTGGCGCGGCAGAAGAAGCCAAGGCAGCCGCCAACGGCCACAAGTACCCCAGCATCGAGAAGACGTCGGCAGATGCCCCGAAGCAGTACAAGATGAGCCCGGAATTCCAGGCCCAGATCAAAAAGCTGCCGCCGGAGTTCATCCAGCAGTTCAAGAAAATGACGTCCAAGCATACCCGTTACAGCGAAGACGCCACGGCGCGCCAGGTAATGATGGAACTGCTCTCCGACGTCCAGTGCGTGACGGCCGGACTGATGGTGGAAAACGGAGAGATGGCTGCCGACTGCGCGGTTCGCGCTTCCCGCCACCGCTGGCCGAAAGGGCACCTGATGGCTTACGTGAAGCTCGAGCAGATCAACGTCGACTCGCTCAGCGCGCTGCCGAAGATCAACGAACAGGTCGAAGGCGGCCTGGAGCGCGTGGGCGAAATGGCCCTCAAGAAGGATTTCGTCAGCGCCGGCGCCGAAATGGGCAAGGTGCTGAGCGGCTGCTCGACCTGCCACAACCTGTTCCGTTTCGGCAAGGGTGATTCACCCTACATCGTCGAGTAAATCAAGTCAGTCAATATCGTCGGCAAGCGCCGCCATCCTTCCGTGACGGGCGGGTGGCGGCAACAAAAAATATATCGTTCAAGCATCGTCTCGGGGAGGAGAAGATTCATGGGAAACAATGGAAAGTTGCTGGTGTTGGCCGCCGCCGTTTCGGCGACGCTGGGTACGGCGGGGCAAGCGGCCGCGGCAGACTGGGTCATGGCGCAGGCGATGGAGCCGCCGACCACCACGCACAAGTTCTTCGGCGTGGCGCAGGCTTCCTATACGAACTACTACGGCTGCGACAAGCTCGAAGGCTTGCGAGCCGTCGGCCCGAACAACTTCGCGCTCCTGAACGGCTCCTACAACGCCATGTGCCGGGTCGGCCCCGAGTTTCGTGACAAGCAGGCCGGCGTCAACGTCGACAACCTGGCGATCGGTCTGCGCGGCAATCTGATTCCCGGCAAGATCAATTACTTCCTGATGGCCAATGCCGGGATGAACGCGGCCAACTACGATCCGCTCGATACGAACCGCGCGCACACGATCAGCCTCACCGATGCGTCGATGACCTTCAGCTACATTCCGGGCGTTCGCGTCCGCGCCGGCCTCATGCGCAAGCCCGGGCCGGAGGAGATGTACCAGGCCATCGACAGCAACAGCTACATGTGGCCGACCGACTTCATCGCCCGCGTGCAGATCGAGAAATTCGTCAAGGTCAACGCTAAGGGCACGGCCGTCATCGCCGGGCAGGGCTACGCTCCCGCGGCCAAGGCCGGCTACGACAGCGACGCCGGTCGCGACTGGGGCTTCCAGTTCTTCGACGCCTTCAAGTCCGGCAGATGGACCAGCACCTATGCGGTCATGATCGGCAACGGCAGCGGCATCCACAAGCTCAAGGACTACAACAGCGACAAGGATCTCAATCTCTACTTCTCGAGCGAGTACGACCTGCCCGGCGGCAAGGGGCCCAACAAGCACGGCATCAAGGGCTACGTCTACCACCAGGGCGGCACGCGCAATTTCGAGGTCGCCGCTTCGGGCACGCTGAGCCGGGACTTCGATTTCACGCGTTACGGCGGCGGCATCAAGGCCCTCGGCGAAATCTTCGGCGAAGGGCGCGGTACGCACCGCCTCGGCCTCGACCTGATGTACGCCGACGGCATGATCTTCTACACGCCGACCGGCAACGTGGTCGACGAGGCCTTCGGCGGCCAAGTCCAGATTGCCGCCGAGAAGGGCAACAAGGCGCGCGGCCTCACGCTCGACTACGGCTACTACCTCAACGACAAGTGGAACTTCGGCGTCCGCTATGCGCAGCATGACGTTCTCTATGCCACCATCGGCAACGCCACCTGGGGGGCCAGCGACAAGCGCGTCATCAAGCAGCTCACCTTCGCGGTGAACTACCATCTTTCGCCGGCGACGCGCGTTACATTCAACCTGGAGCCCCGCGACGCCAAAGCGCCCAACCCCAATGCCAACGCAATTGCCGAGGCCAACTCTCAAATCGTGGTCAACGCGGTCGGCGCGCGCTACGGCCTGCAACTGACGCATCAGTTCTGAGTCGCGGCGAAGCGATGAAAACGACGTCTGGCATCGTTGCCATCCTCCTCGGGCCGGTTCTGGTCTTGTCGGCGGGCGCCCAGGCGCCGGCCGACTACTCGGCCTACCCGTGCCTGAGTTACACCCTGCCTTGCGGCAAGATTGCCACGCGCAAGCCGCAAACGAAGACACTCGCGGGCGCCCTCGACGGCAATGCCGAGAGAGGCCGGCAGATCGCCCAGGCCCGCGACAAGGGCAACTGCCTGGCCTGCCATGTCATGAAGGGCGGCGCCCAACCGGGAACGCGCGGGCCGGATCTAAGCCACTACGGCAACGCGGGGCGCAGCGACGCGGAAACCTACACGGCAATCCACGACATGCGCACACGCAATCCCGAAACGCTGATGCCGCCCTTCGGCACCAACGAAATCCTGAGCGACCTGGACATCCGCGACATCGTCGCGTTTCTCCAGGCTTCCAAGTGAGGGCCGCCAGCATGCGACTGAACATTCGCACACTCGCCCTTGCCGTCGTGGCCTCGCTCGGCTCTGCAGCGACGGTCATCGCCGCCGGCGACGAGCCTTACCGCGAGCACTACCCGCAAGCCCGCATCGATCCGGCCCGCGGAGTGAACGGAGACATCGGATTCAGCGACACGCTGCCGTACTGGCGCAACGAAGAAGAGGTCGAACGCAACGCCAAATGGGTCGGCGATCCGAACGAACAGTGGAAGCTCAACTGGAAATTCATGGACCTCGATCGCATCGACCTGCATCCGGGGCACCTTGCAGTGGACGAAGGCGAGGCGATGGTGGCGAAGTTCGCCAAGCGCAATCCGGCGTTTTTCTCCTGCCTCGCGGAGGGTGGCGCAAAGCTCGACGGGCTGGCCGCGGCTTACCCGAAGCATGACGCGGCGCTGGGCCGCATCGTCACCGTGGAAAGCCGCATCGAGCATTGCGCGAAGACCGTGCTCAATGAGGACATCCGGCAGGGTACGCCGCCCAACAACAAGATCGCCGTGTATTTCAAGTCGCTCAGCGCCGGCACGCCGATCCGGGTGAACATCGGCGACGGCAAGGTGATGGAGGCCTATCGCCGCGGCGAGAAGCTGTTCTACGTGAAGACCGGTCAGCTCAATTTTGCCTGTGCCTCCTGTCATGTGCCCGGCAGCATCATGGGCCACAAGCTGCGCGGCGAGACGCCGACCACGCCCTTCGCCGACGCTGCGCACTATCCGACTTATCGCACGCCGGTCGGCGCCCTGGAATCCATCCAGGAGCGCTTCGCCCGCTGCCTCGGCCAGATGCGCACGGTGCAGATCAAGCCCGGCGATCCGGCTTTCGTGGATCTCGAAGTGTTCATGACCGTGCTGTCCAACGGCTACCCGGTCTCGGTTCCCTCGGCACGCTAGTCCGGGGCATTTTCGTGGAGTGAAATTGTGGATCAGATACGCAGGTTGATTTTGAAGGGGGGCGGTGCCAGCGGGGTGCTCGCAGTCGCCCTGGCGGCGGGACTGTTGCGCCCGACCCGGGTGTTCGCCGCCGACTGGAACAAGGCGGCGTTCGAGTCCAAGGCCATGGCGGATGCGCTGAAGAACATCGGCGCGGCGGGCGCGGCGGAAAGTGCCGAGATCCTGATCAAGGCACCGGATATCGCGGAGAACGGTGCCGTCGTGCCGATCGAGGTGACGAGCCGCATTGCGGGTGCCGAATCCCTCGCGCTGCTGGCCGAGAAGAACCCCTTTCCCCTGATGGCCTATATCGATCTCGCGAATGGCGCGGAGGGCTACATCAACACCCGTTTCAAGATGGGCCAGACCTCCGTGATCAAGGTCGTGGTGAAGGCGGGAGGCAAGAGCTACGTCGCCAGCCGCGAGATCAAGGTGACCATCGGCGGCTGCGGCGGCTGAACAGACAAGGAGCATCAAATGGCAGAACCCATGAAAATCCGCACCAAGCTGGTGGACGGATCCGCGCAAATCGTCGTGCTGATGATCCACCCGATGGAAACCGGCCAGCGCAAGGACCCGCGAACCGGCCAAGCCTATCCGGCCCATTTCATTCAGAACGTGACTGCAACGGTGAATGATAAGCCGGTGCTGGTGGCGCAACTGGGTCCGGCGATTTCCAAGAACCCGCTGCTCGGCTTTCGCGTCAAGGGCGCCAAGTCCGGCGACAGGCTGGCGATCAGCTGGGAAGACAACAAAGGCGAGCACGCGCGCACCGAAGCCACGATCGCCTGACCTGCACATAGTCAAATCCATGAAACCAAGACACCAGAAACTTGTCGCGACCGTCATCGGCGCGCTCTGCATGGCCGGCGTTGCGCTTGCTGCCGGCCCGGCCAAAACCGCCAAATCCAAACCCGCCGCCGACCAGCGCGCATCGCTCGTCCTGCTCGACGACGAACGCCACCTCGTGCTGCAGGAAATGCGCAATTTCCTTGCGGTGCTGCAGACCATAACCGATGCCCTGCCGCGCGAGGACATGAAGGAAGTTGCCCGCGCGGCACGTACCATGGGCAGCGGCGCGGCCAACGAAATTCCTCCCGTTACCGTGGCCAAGCTGCCGGAAGAGTTCAAGCTTCTCGCCGGCGGCGTGCATACCAGCTTCGACCTGATCGCCCTCGACGCGGAAAGCCTGGGCGATCCCAGGCACACCCTGTCGCAGGTCGCCGAGATGCTGCAGAAATGCAATGCCTGCCACGGCATCTATCAGGTCAAGGTGGGTACGGAAGCGCGGGCGAAGAGCAAGAAACTGAACTGACGAAAAGTCTTTCGCCACAGGAGTACATCATGCAGACCCAACGCATCGCCCTTGTTCTCGCCGTCCTCGCCGGTCTCGCCGCGGCGCCCCTGGTGTATTCGACGGCGGCGGTGGCGGCGGACGCCGCGGTAACGCAGCCGAAGGAAGGCTGGTACAAGGCGCTGGTCGATTTCGACTTCATGCGCCAGAACGTCAGCATCCCGCCGAAGAAAGGCGTCATGATCATCGACTCCCGCCCGGCGGCACGCCAGTACGACCCCGGCCACATTCCCGGTGCGATCAACATTCCCGACAGCCAGTTCGACAAGCTGGTCGACAAGCTGCCGGCCGACAAGGCCACCCTGTTGCTGTTCTACTGCGGCGGCCTGGAATGCATGCTGAGCCACAACTCGGCCTTCAAGGCGGAGAAGCTGGGCTACACCAACATCAAGGTCTACCCGGCCGGCTCGCCCGACTGGAAGGCCAAGGGAGCCCAGGTCTCGGTATCCGCGGCCTACATCAAAAAGCTGATCGACGACAAGGCCACCTATGTGCTGATCGACGCGCGGCCCAAGCGCGTGGCCGACAAGGGCATGATCCCGACCGCGATCAACATCTCCGACACCGAGTTCGACAAGCAGGTCGACAAGCTGCCCGCCGACAAGGCCACCCCGCTGATCTACTACTGCGGCGGCCTCGAATGCGTGCTCTCCGACAACTCGGCGGCCAAGGCGAAGAAGCTGGGCTACACCAATGTGCTGACCTACCCGCCCGGCTATCCGGAGTGGGAAAAGCTGCATGGCGCGCCGGTAGCCGCCGGCGCCGCGGCAGGCGCAGCCGCCAGTCCGGCAGCCGGCTCGGCGGCCCTGGTGCCGGGCAAGGAAAAGGGCTCGGTCACGGTCGACTCCTTCGAGGCCGTATGGAAGGCCAACCCGGGTTCGGTCATGCTGGTCGATGTGCGCGATCCGAAGGAAGTCGCCTCCGGCATGATCAAGGGCTCGGTCAACATTCCGATGAACGAGCTGGAGAAGAAGATCGCCTCGCTGCCGACGGACAAACCGGTGGTCTTCGTCTGCGGCACCGGCGCCCGCTCCGGCGAGGCCTACGACACGGTCAAGCTGCTGGGCGGCAAGGTCCAGGCCTCCTTCATCGACGCCGACATCAAGTTCAATGCCGACGGCTCCTACTCGATGACCGCGAAGAAGTAGCACTTGCCTCGCTTGCTGAAAAGACCGAGGTGCGCCTTTCCGGGTTCCCGGTCAGCCGCAAAGGGTATGAATTCGACAGGGGAAACGAGATCGTCGACGCCGCTTCCGGTATCATCCGCGCCAAGATAACAATAGGCAAAGGAGCGGTACCGTGGACCATCAAGTCAGCGTGGTGTTGAAGAACGGCGAGCGTTTCGATTTTCCGTTGGGCGCGGATGATCTTGCGGCTTTCGAGCCCGCCGCCGCGCGGCACTGGATTTCCGAGACCTTCCTCAAGGCGGGACTGGAAACCCCGAATCCGATGGGGAAACTGCTGCTGGTCGACCAGATTCTGATGCTTGCGCTTAACTTCAAGCCCGCCGATTATGACCCGCTGACGCCCGAGGTTCGCCGCTTTCTGTGTGCGGCCGTGCAGGCCATGGGCCGGCCGACGCTGACGATCGATCTGGCGGCTTACAAACTCTGATCCCGGCGGCGCAATGCCGTCAGGCAGGCGCCGATCGCGATCAGCAGGGCCAGCAGATTGCCCCAGCGCGCGTAGGGCGTCAGGCCGCTGCGTCCCTGGGCTTGCACCACCAGCGCGTCGGTGACGAACGGCGGCAGGGCCGCGACGACGGTACCGTCCGCGCCCACCATGGCGGTCATGCCGGTGTTGGTCGCGCGCAGCATCACGCGGCCGGTCTCGATGGCGCGCAATTGGGCGATCTGCAGATGTTGCGGCTGCGCCAGCGAATCGCCGAACCACGCCGTGTTGGACAAATTAACCAGCAATGTAGCCGCCGGCAGGGCAGCGAGCAGCTCTTCGCCGAACAAATCCTCGTAGCAGATGTTCGGCGCGATGCGCTGTCCGTTGAAGTTCAATGGTTCCTGCCGCGCGGCGCCGGCAGTGAAGTCCGACATCGGGATCTGCGCAAAGCGGAAGAACCAGGCAAAGCCCGGTGGCGCGAATTCGCCGAAGGGCACCAGGTGGCGCTTGGTGTAGGCCGCTGCGGCGAGTTCCCGGGTCAGCATCACCGCGCCGTTGGCATAGCCGCCGCTGGTGGTGGCGACCGCGACGCCGATCAACGCGTCGCCGTGGCGGGTGAGGCCGCGCAACACCTCGCGCGGGACTTCATTGAAGTACAGGGGCAAGGCGGTTTCGGGCAATACGGTGAGCGTTGCCGGATGGGTTCGCGCCAGCCCCAGATAGGTGTCGATGGACAGCGGCAGCCGTTTCGGGTCCCACTTGAGGCTTTGCGGCACGTTGCCCTGCAGCAGGCTTACCGTGACGGGAGCGCCGGCGGGCTGCGTCCAGTCCATTCTGCCAAGCAGGGCTCCGCCGCCGAGCAGCAGGATCATGGATGTCCAGACTCCCGGCTTGCGCCAGCCGGTGGCGCTCATGCCGGCGATGAATCCGCCGATCAGGGCGACGACGAAGCCGACGCCATACACGCCAAGCACCGACGCCCAGCCGGCCAGCGGGCTCGGCGGGCTTTGCGAGTAGCCGACTGCCAGCCAGGGGAAGCCGGTGAACAGCGTGCCGCGCAGCCATTCGGAAAGCGTCCATAGCCCGGCGAGGAGCCACGCGTCGCGAGATGCCTTGCTGCGCCAGCGCAGGAACAGGCCGCCCGCCAGCGCGGGAAACAGCGCCAGATAGAGACAGAACAGCAGGGTCGCCGCCGCCGCGAGGGGCGGCGCCATGCCGCCGAATTGCGAGAGGCTGACGTAGATCCATGACACGCCGAAGAGGAAGCAGCCGGCGCCCCAGGCGAAGCCGAGCCGCATGGCTTCGCGCGCGGAGGCCGCCTTGTGCCAGAGATGGAACAGGCCGGCCAGTGCAAGAGTCGACGCTGGCCATACGGTGAAATACGCATTGAAGGGCGCGAAGCCGAGGACGCAGAACGCGCCGAGAGCCGCCGCGGCAAGCGTGGAAACGCCTGGTCGCCGCCGCGTCATTCGCTCGCGGGGTGGGGTGCCGGCAGCGGCAGATCCTTCTGCGGATCGACCAGAACGGTATGCACGCGGCGGCTGTCGGCGCGCAATACCTGGATGCGCAGGCCGCCGATGCTGACCACTTCGTTGCGCTTGGGCAGGCGGCCGAGGTGATGGATGATCAGACCGCCGACGGTATCGAAATGCTCATCGGGAAAAGCAGTAGCGAACGCGGCGTTGAAGTCGGCAATCTCGGTCACCGCCTTGACGCGATAGCGGCCGGTGTTGTCCCTGACGATGTTGTCCGCGGTTTCGTCGAAGTCGTACTCGTCTTCGATGTCGCCGACGATCTGCTCCAGAACGTCTTCGATGGTGACCAGCCCGGCCACACCGCCGTATTCGTCGACCACGATCGCCATGTGGTTGCGCGATGCGCGGAATTCCCGCAGCAGCACGTTGAGACGTTTCGATTCGGGGATGAATATCGCCGGGCGCAAGGTATCGCGCAGGTCGAATTCCTTGCCGGCAAAATAGCGCAGCAAATCCTTGGCCAGCAATATGCCGAGGACATCGTCCTTGCTTTCGCCGATGGCCGGAAAGCGCGAGTGAGCGGTTTCGAGCACGATCTCGACGATCTGCTCCGGCGTCTCGTTGATGTCCACCACATCCATTTGCGCGCGCGGCACCATGATGTCGCGCACCGCCATGTCGGCGACGGAAAGCGCGCCCTCGATGATCGACAGCGCGTCGGCGTCCATCAGATGGCGCTCGAAAGCGCCGTGCAGCAGCGCGAGGAGTTGTTCGCGGTCTTCGGGTTCGCGCAGCAGCAGCGACGAAAGCCGTTCGATCAGACTCGGTCTACTGGAAGGGTCCATGTTCAAGCGTAAGGATCGGGGTAACCGAGGGCATCCAGAATGTCGCGTTCGAGTGCTTCCATGCGTTCGGCGTCGGCCTTGCCGGTCTCGTGGTCATAGCCCTGTAAATGCAGCATACCATGCACCACTATGTGGGCGAAGTGGGCTTCCAGCGATTTTCCCTGTTCCTGTGCTTCGCGCTCCACGACGGGCAGGCACAATACCAGATCGCCGCAAACATGTTCGCCGGATTCGTAGGGAAAGGACAGCACGTTGGTGGCATAGTCCTTGCCGCGGTAATCGCGGTTGAGGCTCCGTCCCTCTTCCATGTCGGCGAAGCGCACCGTCACCTCGGCGGGCCGGGCGCAGGCCGCGCGCACCCAGCGGCGAACCTGCGGCCGAGTCGGCGCCGCGGCCTTGCCGCCCGGATACTGGATCGAGAGCCTCAATTCAGGCAGGCGGGGCCGCGTTGCTTTTTTCATAGGCATCGACGATGCGCGCGACCAGCGGATGGCGCACGACGTCCGAGGCATCGAAATCGGTGAAGGCCAGGCCGCGGACACCGGCCAGGATGCGGCGCGCCTCGACCAGGCCGGACTTCTGCCCGCGCGGCAGGTCGATTTGTGTCACGTCGCCGGTGACCACCGCCTTGGCGCCGATGCCGATGCGGGTCAGGAACATCTTCATCTGTTCAGGCGTGGTGTTCTGGGCCTCGTCGAGGATGATGAAGGCGTGATTCAGTGTGCGTCCGCGCATGTAGGCCAGCGGCGCGATCTCGATGTTCTGCTTTTCGAACAGTTTCGACACCTTTTCGAAACCCATCAGGTCGTACAGCGCATCGTAGAGCGGGCGCAGATAAGGATCGATTTTCTGCGCCAGATCGCCGGGCAGAAAGCCGAGCCGTTCGCCGGCCTCTACGGCCGGCCGGGTGAGGACGATGCGGCTGACCTGGTCGCGCTCGAAGGCATCGATGGCGGAGGCCACCGCGAGATAGGTCTTGCCGGTACCGGCCGGGCCGATGCCGAAGGTGATGTCGTGCTCCTGGATGTCGCGCAGATACTTGGCCTGGTTCGGCGTGCGGCCATGCAGATCGGTCTTTCGTGTCAGCAGTCCGGGATTGGGCTGCGCCGGAACATGGGCATTGCGGCTGCGCGTGATTTCGATCAGGCCGAGCTGCAGTTCGTCGATCGACAGGGGTTCGCTCGCCTGCTCATAGAAATGCTGCAAGGCGGTGGCGGCGAGCCTCGCCTGCGCCAGTTCGCCGTTGATCCGGCAATGCTGGCCGCGACGGCTGATGGTGACATCGAATGCGGCCTCGATCTGGCGCAGGTTTTCATCGAGCGCGCCGCACAGGTTCTGCAGCCGCGCATTGTCCAGCGGCTGCAGTGTGAGACTCAATGGTCGCGGCGTGGTCATCCGCTCAGTTGAGCTTCGGTGTCGTGGCGGCCGCTTCCTGCTTGACGTCGGACAGCTTGCAGTTCCTGCTGACAAACAGTCCGGTCAGGTGCTCCTTGCGTGCCTTGGCTTCACCCAGGCGCTCGGCGGCCTCCTTTTCCTTGGCATCGGCGACGCTCTTGGTGGCCGAACCAAAGAGCCCGAGCAGCGGGGCGGCCTGAGCGAGCCCTACCGCCGCGCCGACCGAGCCCGATAGCGCTGCGGCCTGGACCGCCACGCCGGTAGCCTGCTGCGTCAGGCCGGCGCCGGCCGCCGTCGTCGCACTGGCATCCCGGTCGCCCTTGGCGAGGCCCATGACCTTGTTCATTTCGTCGATCTCGCCGTAGATCTGCGGACAGGTGAGTTCCGAGTCGGTAAGCTTCACGCGGTCGATGGTCTGTGCCGCGCCAATCAATGGCAGGGCGGAAATGGCAGCGATGATGACGGCTCGCAAGGTGATCTCCTGATGGTTGACGGTTGATGAGTGCGGCTATTGCCGCGTCGTGACTTCGCCGCGCAGGCTGTGCGGCAATGCGGCAGTAATTATGACGTCGACAAAACTGCCGATCAAGCGCTCGTTGCCGGCGAAGTTGACGACGCGGTTGTTGTCGGTGCGGCCGGCCAGTTCGCTGGCATCCTTTCTGGCATGTCCTTCGACGAGGACGCGCTGGATCGAGCCGACCATTGCCTGGCTGATTCTCAGCGCCTGCGTCTCGATGGCTTTCTGCAAGCGCATGAGGCGTCGTATCTTGGTTTCCTGCGGCGTGTCGTTCGTCATGTCGGCCGCCGGCGTGCCGGGACGCGGGCTGTAAACAAAAGAGAAGCTGTTGTCGAAGTTGAGCTCTTCGACCAGGCGCATGGTCTTCTCGAAGTCCTCGTCGGTTTCGCCTGGGAAGCCGATGATGAAGTCGGAGGAAAGCGAAAGATCGGGACGTGCCGCCTTGAGTCTTTTGACCAGCGACTTGAATTCAAGCACCGAATAGCCGCGTTTCATCGCCGCCAGAATCCGGTCGGAGCCGGACTGTACCGGCAGGTGCAGGTGGGAGACGAGCTTGGGCGTAGTGCGGTAGGCGTCGATCAGCCTTTGTGTCATCTCGCGCGGGTGTGAGGTGGTGTAGCGGATGCGCTCGATGCCTTCCATCGCCGCCAGGGTCTCGATCAGGAACGCGAGATCCGCGGTCAGGTCGCCGTCGTCCATGGCGCCGCGATAGGCATTGACGTTCTGCCCCAGCAGCGTGACTTCGCGTACGCCCCGAACGGCCAGTTCCGTGATTTCAGCTAGCACGCCGGCCAGCGGGCGCGAGACTTCCTCGCCGCGCGTGTAGGGTACGACGCAGAAGCTGCAGTACTTGGAACAGCCTTCCATGATCGAGACGAAGGCCGAGCTTCCCGTGACGCTGGCGGGGGGCAGGGCGTCGAACTTCTCGATTTCGGGAAAGGAGATGTCGACCTGTGCCTTGCCGCTGGCGCGGCGCGCGGCGATCAACTGCGGCAGGCGATGCAGTGTCTGCGGGCCGAAGACAAGATCGACGTAGGGTGCGCGGGCGACGATGGCCTCGCCCTCCTGGCTGGCGACACAGCCGCCGACGCCGATCACCAGGTTGGGGTTCAACTGCTTCAGGTGCCTGACCCGGCCCAAGTCGTGGAACACCTTCTCCTGCGCCTTCTCGCGCACCGAGCAGGTGTTGAACAGGATGATGTCGGCTTCCTCGGGGTTGTCCGTCTTGACCGCGCCGTCGCTGCCGGCCAGCACATCGGCCATCTTGTCGGAGTCGTATTCATTCATCTGGCACCCGAAGGTGCGGATGAACACTTTCTTTACCATCGTCGGTTGCGGGAAGAAATGGGGAGGGGTCGGAATTATAGAACGGCCGCACCAGCCGCCTGTTTGCTACCATCGCCAGGATGAAAACGAAGTTTCAGAGCAGGCTGACGCCTGCCCCATTGGCGCTAGACGCAGCGGCCGCAACTAAACCCGCAGTCGTTCTTCTTTCCGGCGGCCTCGATTCGGCCACCGTGCTCGCACTGGCCCGCGAACAGGGCTTCGCCTGCCACTGCCTGTCGCTCGATTACGGGCAGCGCCATGGCGCCGAGCTGCAGGCGGCCGCGCGCGTGGCTGCCGCTCTCGGCGCAGCCGCCCATCGCGTGTTGAAGCTCGACCTTGGTCAGTTGGGCGGTTCGGCGCTGACCGACAGTTCCATCGCCGTTCCGACCGCGGGGGTGCAGCCGGGCATCCCGGTCACCTATGTGCCGGCGCGCAACACCATCATGCTGGCCCTCGCCCTGGCCTGGGCCGAGGTGTTGGGCGCCGGGGACATCTTTGTCGGCGTCAATGCCGTGGATTATTCGGGCTATCCGGATTGCCGGCCGGAATTCATTCGCGCCTTCGAGGCGCTCGCCAATCTGGCGACCAAGGCCGCGGTTGAAGGTACGCCGCTCAAGGTCCACGCGCCACTGATTGACATGAGCAAGGCGCAGATCATCGCGCAAGGCGGGCGGCTGGGCATCGACTACGGCCTCACTGTGTCCTGCTACCAGGCTGACGAGGATGGGCGCGCCTGCAGTTTGTGCGATTCCTGCCGGCTGCGCAGCCAGGGCTTCGCCGCAGCCGGCCTGCCGGACCCGACCCGTTACGCCGGCGGCAATTGATTTCCATTATTTGCGGCCAAAGAAGACTGATTCCGCGCTCCCGCCCGTATTTTAAAATGATCGGCTGGACAAGGGGTTAGCCACGGCGAGGGCTTGGGGAGATTCATGGAATTCACTATTCATCTGCAGGTTCTGGGCATCGTTTTCGTCACCGGGATCATCATGGGCGCGGTGGCCAACAAGACCAACTTCTGCACCATGGGAGCCGTTTCGGACTGGGTTAACATGGGCGATACGGGCCGTTTGCGGGCCTGGATGCTGGCCATCGCGGTGGCGACGCTCGGCGTCGTCGCGCTCGAGGCATCGGGCAAGGCGGTCATCGGCACCGGTACCTTCCCGCCCTACCGGACTCCCAATCTGGCGTGGCTGCGCTATGTGGTGGGCGGACTGATGTTCGGCGTCGGCATGACCTTGGCGTCGGGCTGCGGCAACAAGACGCTGGTGCGCCTCGGCGGCGGCAACCTGAAATCCCTGGTGGTTCTGGCGATTGCGTCGGTCTGCGCCTACGCGATGTTGTGGACCAATTTCTACGATGCGGCCTTCGGCTGGATTTCGTCGACCACGATCAATCTCACCGCTGCGGGCAAGGCCAGCCAGGCACTCGGGGAATTGACCGGTGTCGGCAATACTGCCTTCGGGCTCGCCCTCGCCGTGGCCTTGCTCGTCTTTGCGTTTTCCTCGCGCGACTTTCGCGGCAGTTTCGACCACGTCCTTGGCGGGGTGGTGATCGGCATCGCCGTCATCATCGGTTGGTATGTCACGGCGGGATCGATGGGCACAGCCTGGAAGGAATTCGCCGATTTCGCCGACGTGAAGCCGTTGCGCGTGGAAGCCCAGTCCTTCACCTTCATGAGTCCGATGGGCGACCTGGCCCGTTACGTGATGAACCCGGCCGATACCTCGCTGATCAACTTCGGCATCATGGCACTGGCCGGCGTGATCATCGGTTCCTTGTTCTATGCCCTGATCAGCCGCAGTTTTCGCATCGAGTGGTTCGTCAATCTTGGCGACTTTCTCAACCACGCCGCTGGTGCCGTGCTGATGGGCATCGGTGGCGTGCTGTCGATGGGTTGTACCATCGGACAGGGGATCACCGGCGTTTCGACGCTGGCCCTCGGCTCCGTGCTCACATTGGTCTCGATTGTGGCCGGTTCGGCCGGAATGATGAAGTACCAGTACTGGCGAATGATGCAGGAAGCCTGACCGGCGGCCTGGTTTATCTGGCTGCAGTGACCGCCACTCGAAATACCCTGAAATTGTCATTTGACAGCGACTTCGACGATTGGTTAGAATGCTCGGCTTTCCGAGAAGCGCATGGGCGGATTCCATCCATTGCTGCGCGGGCCGGGTTATCGAAGCAAGCAAGGAACACGAGAATGAAGACATTTTCCGCCAAGCCGCAAGAGGTCCAGCACGACTGGGTTGTCGTCGATGCGACGGACAAGGTGCTCGGCCGTCTGGCTGCCGCGATCGCGCACCGGCTGCGGGGCAAGCACAAGGCGATTTATACGCCGCACGTTGATACCGGCGACTATATCGTCGTGGTAAACGTCGATAAACTGCGTGTCACCGGCAACAAGGCCGAGGACAAGAAATACTATAGCCACACCGGCTACCCGGGCGGCATCAACGAAACCAACTTCACTAAGCTGCAGCAGCGTTTTCCCGGCCGCATTCTGGAAAAGGCCGTCAAGGGCATGCTGCCCAAGGGTCCGCTGGGCTATGCGATGCTGAAAAAGATGAAGTGCTACGCCGGCGCTGCCCACCCGCACACCGCCCAGCAGCCGAAGTCGCTGGAAATCTAAGGAGTTCTCATGGCAGTCACCCAATATTACGGTACCGGTCGTCGCAAGACCGCCATCGCCCGCGTATTTCTCCGCACCGGCAGTGGAAAATTCGTGGTCAATGACAAGCCGGTCGACGAGTTCTTCTCGCGTGAAACCGGCCGCATGGTCGTACGCCAGCCGCTCGAACTGACCCAACACACCACCACCTTTGATATTCTGGTGAATGTCGAAGGCGGCGGCGAGTCCGGCCAGGCAGGCGCCGTGCGTCACGGCATCACCCGCGCCCTGATCGAATACGATGCAACCCTGAAGCCCGCTCTGTCGGGCGCCGGGTTCGTCACCCGCGATGCGCGCGAGGTCGAGCGCAAGAAGGTTGGTTTCCGCAAGGCGCGCCGGCGCAAGCAGTTCTCGAAGCGGTAAGCTTCAGCGGCGTGTGTCGCTGTTGCGCAAAAAAGCCGCCTTCGGGCGGCTTTTTAGTTGCGGCCGCTGCGCTTAACGCCGATAAGGCCGACGTTAGCCTTCACTGAAACTACGTTTTAATTCGTATCCGATTACGGGTTACCATCAGCCATTCGCAGCAAGGAGCTTGGCATGATCAAGGCGGGTATCGTTGGCGGTACAGGCTACACGGGTGTGGAACTGCTGCGTCTTCTGGCGCGGCATCCGGGGGTTGAACTGGCTGCCATAACCTCGCGGGGCGAGGCCGGAACGGCGGTCGCCGAGATGTTCCCCAGCCTCCGCGGCTTCGTGGGCTTGAAGTTCAGTGACCCGAAGGATGCGCCGCTGCATGATTGCGATGTGGTGTTTTTCGCGACTCCGAACGGCATCGCCATGCAGCAGGCCGCGAGCCTGCTCGATTCTGGAGTGAAAGTCATCGACCTGGCGGCGGACTTCCGCATCCGGGACGTGGCGCTGTGGGAGAAGTGGTATGGCATGAGCCACGCCAGCCCCGAACTGGTGGCCGAGGCGGTGTACGGCCTCCCCGAGGTGAATCGCGCGCAGATCCGCAGTGCGAGGCTGGTGGCGAACCCCGGCTGCTACCCTACCGCTACGCAACTTGGTTTTCTGCCGCTGGTAGAGGCGGGCTGCATCGACCTCGATCACCTGATCGCCGATGCCAAGTCCGGTGTGTCCGGAGCGGGTCGCAAGGCGGAAATCGGCACCCTGTTTTCCGAGGCTTCGGACAACTTCAAGGCCTACGGCGTACCGGGCCATCGCCACCTGCCTGAAATCCGGCAGGGGCTGTCTCGCGCTGCCGGCAAGGCGACGGATCAGATCGGCCTGACCTTCGTGCCGCATCTGACGCCGATGATTCGGGGTATCCATGCGACCTTGTACGCGCGCATTACGCGCGAAGTGGATTTCCAGAACCTGTTCGAACGGCGCTACGCCAGTGAGCCTTTCGTGGACGTGCTACCGCCGAAATCGCATCCCGAGACGCGTTCCGTGCGCGCGGCGAATACCTGTCGGATTGCCTTGCACCAGCCGCAGGGCGGCGACACGCTGGTGGTGCTTTCGGTGATCGACAACCTGGTGAAGGGGGCTGCCGGGCAAGCAGTGCAGAATATGAACATCATGTTTGGTCTGGACGAATGTTCGGGTCTTTCGCAAGTTCCCGTCTTGCCCTGACGCTGCGGCGGCTGCGCGGCCGCTTTGGCATCTCCGCGCCGCGCGTCCTGGTGCGGACGCATTTGCCTTGGTACTGGCGGGCGCTGTCTGTCGTCGTACTCTCCGGCGCATCCTTGGCTTTGGCCGGCTGGATTTACGATGCCGGACAACGGTTCGCGGGCTTCCACCAGGGCGCGAGCGAGCACGAAATCGCCGAGATGCATCAGCGCATCGCCCAGTTGGAGACCGATCTGGAAAGCGCACGCAAGGTGGCCAATGCCAGCGAAAGCCGCTTGCGGATCGAGAGCACCGCACAGGAGCGGCTGACCGTTCAGCTCAGGGCTCTGGAAGAGGAGAACACGCGCCTCAAGTCCGATCTGGCGACGTTTGAAAGTCTAGCGGGAGGGCAAGTTTCCAATTCCGGGTTGGCGATCAGTCGTCTGCAGATTCTTCCCGCCGGTGGCGATCAATATCGCTATCGCCTGCTTGTGGCACAAACCGGCGAGAAGAAGGAGAAAGAATTCAACGGGATACTGCAGCTAGTTGCGACCGTGCAGCGAGGCAAGGAGACTGTTATGATGCAGATTCCGGCCGCCGGAGATCCGGCGGCGAGCCAGTATCAGGTCACCTTCCGCTACTTCCGGCGCATCGAAGGGACATTCAAGCTAGCCATCGAAGGGCGAATCCAACGTGTCGAGGCGCGCTTGATCCAGGATGGCGTGGTGAAGGCCAGTCAGAACGTGGCTCTGTGAGCGGCAAGGAATCAGCAGGAATTACGGTTGAGGAGTCTCGATAATGTTTGGCAAGAAAGTCAGCAAGCCGCAAGGTCGCATCGATAGTCTGATCGGCGCCGGTACCTCCCTCACGGGCGACGTGATTTTCAGCGGCGGTCTGCGCGTCGATGGCGAAGTCAAGGGCAATGTGCGTGGCGTCGAGGGACAACCGTCAACGCTGGTGATAAGCGAGCATGCGCGGATCGAGGGCGAGATCTCCGTTTCCCATCTGGTCATCAACGGCACCGTCATCGGCGCGGTACATTCGAGCGATTTTCTTGAACTTCAGACCCGCGCCAGGGTCACTGGCGATGTCGAGTACAGCACGATCGAGATCCATCTCGGGGCGATAGTGCAAGGCCGCCTTGTACATCAGGGACTGCCGGCGAAGGCGGTTGAATTGAAGCTGGCGGCCAGTAATTGACCTTCGGCGCCATTGAAACCATAATTTGTGACCATACTTAGTAGCCGATTGCGGAACACCCCCACAGGAGAACACCATGAACGCACCCACCGAAATGCCGGCGCCGCTGAATTTCACCGATAACGCGGCAACCAAGGTCAAGGAACTTATTGCCGAGGAAGGCAACCCCGAGCTCAAGCTGAGGGTCTTCGTGACCGGCGGCGGATGCTCCGGTTTTCAGTATGGCTTCACTTTCGACGAAGTGACCAATGAAGACGACACCGTGATGGAAAAGAACGGCGTGTCGCTGCTGATCGATCCGATGAGTTATCAGTACCTGGTCGGTGCGGAGATCGACTACTCGGAAGGGCTTGAGGGCTCGCAGTTCGTCATCAAGAATCCGAATGCGCAGTCGACCTGCGGTTGCGGATCGTCCTTCTCGGCCTGATTCGTCGGTTTCAAGCGAAGGGTGTGGGGTCATGGCCCCCGCCCTTTTGTCGTTTACAGCACGCTCAAGCCGGATAGATGGCGCCGAGGATTCGCGGGCCCTTGGCGCCCGTGACGTCGGCAAGATTTCCCGCCTCGCCGTGCAGGGTGCGCCATGCCAGCCAGGCGAAGGCCACCGCCTCGACCCAGTCGGCCGGTTGGCCCAGGGAGTCGGTGCCGGCGACACGGCAATCCGGCAGGCGGCGCTGCAGGCTGGCCATCAGCGCCTGATTGCGGGCACCTCCACCGCAGACGAAAAGCTCGTCAGGCTTGCCGCACCACCGGGCGATTGCCTGCGTCGCCGACAGGGAGGTGAGTTCGAGCAGCGTTGCCTGAACATCCTCTGGCCGTTCGCTTCCTGCGAGATGACCCTCGAGCCACGGCAGGTTGAATTCGTCGCGGCCGCAGCTCTTGGGCGGGGTTGCGTTGAAAAATGGGCTACCCAGCAGACTCTCCAATAGTCCGGGAAGCAATCGTCCCTGGCCAGCCCAGTTTCCGCCCTCATCGTAGCGCAGGCCCTCGTGGCGCTCGATCCAAGCGTCCAGCAGCAGATTGCCGGGTCCGCAATCGAAGCCTCGCACCGGCTTACCCGGGTTCAAGTCGGTCAAGTTGGCGATGCCGCCGATGTTGAGGATGACCCGGTGCCGCTCCGAACTGCCAAATACAGCCGCATGAAAGGCCGGCACCAATGGCGCACCTTGGCCTCCCGCAGCAATGTCGCGACTGCGGAAGTCGGCTATCACGGATATTCCGGCAAGCTCGGCAAGCAGTGCCGGATTGTTGATCTGCACACTGTAGCCGGCTGCCGGCTGATGGCGCACGGTCTGCCCGTGGCAACCGATGGCCGCGATCCGGGTCGCATCGACACCTGCCTTGGCGAGCAATTGCTGCACGGCCTCGGCGTAGCAGCGTGCCAGTTCGTTGGCCAGCAATGCCGCAGAATGAATCTCGTCGTGTTGTGCGGCCTGCAGTTGCAGGGCCTGGTGGCGAATGGCGGCCGAATAGGGCAACCAGAAAGTTGCCAGTGTGTGCGGCGGGCTGTCCGAAAAATCGACCAGGACGGCATCGACGCCATCGAGGCTGGTCCCGGACATCAGCCCAATGACCAGCGGCACAGCCGATGCCATGTCAATCCGCCTGGGCGAGGTTGAATCCGCGAATCAGATCAAGACGAGCGAGGTGGGCCTCGGTTCGTGCCCGGAACAGACCGAGCTGCTCAGGCATCAGTGGCGGGGCGCTGGGCAGGGCCATCGCCAGCGGGTTCTGATGCACGTCGCTGACGCGGAATTCGTAATGCAGGTGCGGGCCGCTGGCCAGTCCCGTGGCGCCGACGAAACCGATCACGTCGCCCTGGCTGACGCGGGTGCCCTTGCGCATTCCTGCCGCAAAGCCCGAAAGATGTCCGTAGAGCGTGGTGTAGCGACTTTGGTGGCGCAGGACGATTACCTTGCCGTAACCCCCTTGTACGCCCACAAACTCGACCGTGCCGTTGCCGGTCGCCTTGACGCGTGTGCCTGTCGGCGCTCCGTAGTCGATGCCCTTGTGGGCGCGCCATTTCTGCAGGACAGGATGGAAGCGCGCGGCGGTGAAACCAGAGGTAATGCGCGAGAACTCGAGCGGCGACCTCAGGAAGGCTTTGCGGATGTTCTTGCCGTCAGCCGTGTAATAGCCGCTGCTGTTTTCTCCGCCAGCGGGATCGGCGAACCATGCGGCGCGGTAGGTCTTGCCGTTATTGACGAACTCGGCGGCGACGATACGTCCGCTGCGTACGGCACGGCCGAGGTAGTTGATCGACTCGTAGATGACAGCAAAGCGGTCGCCCTTGCGCAGATCGCGATGGAAGTCGATGTCGCCGCCGAAAATGTCCGCCAGTTGCGTCGCTACCGAGTCCGGAATTCCTGCCGCATCCGATGCGCCGAAAAGGGAGTAGCGAATCTCGGCGGTTTTCATGACCACCTGGGTCTCCAGCGGCAGGACTTGCTCCGAGGCCATGAACTTGTCGCCGCTACGTTCGACCATCAAGGCCTGATCCTTGCCGCCGTTCAACGGGAAAACCAGAGTCTGCAGTTCGCCCTGAGGACCTGTTCGCACCGTCAGATTCTTGCCCGGGCTGAGCTGGCGAAACAGGGCTTGGGTGGCAGCGTTGCCTTTGAGGAAGCCGACTGCGGCCGCATCATCGACACCGAGGCGTTGCAGCAATTCCATCACGGTGTCGCCTCGCTGGACACGTTCTTCACGCAGGAAGCTCTGCGGTCCTTCGCCGGCTGCGGTGAGTGGCGGCAGCGCGAGCTGCTCGACCACCTGCTGTCGGGGCGTGTCCGTCGCACGGGGGTCACCTACGGTGCCAAAGGCGGCGACCATGCTGAAAAAGGACACACCGACTACTCCAACGCCCGCCCAGAAATGCCTTGGGCGTTCGAATCGGAAGTCATGTAGTTGCGCTAAAATTCCAGTCTTGTTTTTGTGCAATTGGGTGGGCGGACCGTCTTAAAAGTCGGGTGAGTGTAGCAAAAATCCCCCCACCGTCAAATCGGGTTATCCAACATGGTCGATATCGACTCCCAACTGGCTCTGATCAAGCGTGGTGCCGACGAACTGCTGATCGAGTCCGAGCTCGTGGAAAAGCTGAAGTCCGGCCGCCCCCTGCGCGTCAAGGCAGGCTTTGATCCGACTGCGCCAGATCTCCATCTCGGGCATACCGTGCTGATCAACAAGTTGAGGCACTTCCAGGATCTCGGCCACCACGTGATGTTTCTTATCGGTGATTTCACCGGAATGATCGGTGATCCGAGCGGGAAGAATATGACGCGCCCGCCGCTGTCCCGTGAGCAGATATTGGAAAATGCCGACACCTATCGCGAGCAGGTGTTCAAGATCCTCGATCCGCAGAAGACCGAAGTCTGTTTCAACTCGGCGTGGTTCGAGCCGCTTGGTGCCGCAGGCATGATCAAGCTTGCGGCGCGCCACACGGTGGCGCGCATGCTGGAGCGCGACGACTTTTCCAAGCGCTACAACGGCGGCCAGCCCATCGCCATCCATGAGTTTCTCTATCCGCTGTGCCAGGGATACGACTCGGTGGCGATGAAGGCGGATGTCGAACTGGGCGGCACCGACCAGAAGTTCAATCTGCTGGTGGGGCGCGAGTTGCAGAAGCACTATGGCCAGCCACCGCAGTGTGTGTTGATGATGCCACTGCTCGAGGGATTGGACGGCATCAACAAGATGTCAAAATCCCTCGGCAATTACATCGGCATTGCCGAGTCGCCAACCGAGATCTTCGGCAAGCTGATGTCGGTGTCGGACGAGTTGATGTGGCGCTATTACGAACTGCTTTCCTTCCGGGCCAATGACGAGATCGCCCGCTTCAAGCGCGAAGTGGCCGAGGGACGCAACCCGCGCGACGTGAAGGTGCTGCTGGGACAGGAGATTGTGGCCCGCTTTCACTCGCCGAAGGATGCTGAGGGTGCGCTAGCCGAGTTTGAGGCGCGCTTCCAGCGCGGCGTTCTGCCTGAGGATATGCCCGAAATCAGCGTTGCAGCCGGGTCGCTGGCCCAAGTGCTCAAGGCCGCCGGGCTGACGCCGAGCACCTCCGACGCTCTGCGCATGATCGATGGCGGCGGCGTGCGTATCAACGGCGAGAAAGTCGGCGATCGCAACACGGCGCTGAGCGCTGGAGAGAGCATTGTTCTCCAGGTGGGCAAGCGAAAATTTGCCCGTGTGACCCTGACCTGAAGAGATTTTTCGGCGACATCTGCTGCTCTGCAAAAAAAAGACGGTCAAAGGTATTGACCAACGAAATTCGGTCCGTATAATGCGCCCCTCTTCGCTGCCGGTTGTAACAAAGCAGCAACGTTCTTTAAAAACCAAACAACCGATAGGTGTAGGTGCTTGCTGTGCTGGAGGTGGTGGCGGGCTGACGTTCCGAAATCGAAGGGACGGCGGCTGACCTGAGTTGAAAGACGAGGGTTGAGTTCTGAGGGCGGTTCGCGAGAACTGCGTGAAGGATCTGCTGCTGCTGGATGCTAAAAGTATGAGAAGCAAGCACTTGCACGAAAGTAAGAAAGGTCGAATGTAAAAGTTTGACCTCTGAGATTCGTTTGAGTGAGTAGTAAAACAGACAGATTGAACTGAAGAGTTTGATCCTGGCTCAGATTGAACGCTGGCGGAATGCTTTACACATGCAAGTCGAGCGGCAGCGCGGGGGCAACCCCGGCGGCGAGCGGCGAACGGGTGAGTAATGTATCGGAACGTACCCAGTCGTGGGGGATAACTATCCGAAAGGATAGCTAATACCGCATACGTCCTGAGGGAGAAAGCGGGGGACCGTAAGGCCTCGCGCGATTGGAGCGGCCGATATCGGATTAGCTAGTTGGTGAGGTAAAGGCTCACCAAGGCGACGATCCGTAGCTGGTCTGAGAGGACGACCAGCCACACTGGAACTGAGACACGGTCCAGACT
>JAOTRV010000060.1 GCA_030247575.1 Sulfuritalea sp. | reverse complement strand
CGCCAGATCAGCGCGACGAGGCGCCTCTGGGCTTCGGTGTCGCCGTCGATGTAGCGCTGGGTGGTCTCGATCGAGCGGTGCCCCGCGAGCATCTGAACGTCGCGCAGGCTGCACCCGGCCCGGGCGACGTTGCGCGCCGCCGTGGTGATGAAGGAACGCCGCCCCGAGTGCGACGAACAGCCGTCGAAGCCGAGTTCGGCGTAAAGTGCGACGAACCAGTTCACGACGCTGTTCGGCTGCATGTGGCCCCCACGGGTCGACCGAACCACCGGGCCTTCGCCGTCACCGTCCTTCAGGAGGGCTCGCAGCGCCCGCCGCAGGTCGGGGTGCATCGGGATCCGGCGACCCGCCCCACCCTTGGCGATGCCCCCGCGAACGTCGAGCGAAGCCCCTACACGGCCGTTCGGGTCGAGCACCATCGACCAGTCGAGCCCGGCGATCTCGCAGGCCCTGAGCCCCGCCTTGACCGACAGGAGGACGATCACCCGATCGCGCTTCGGGTGACCGCCGGCCCGAACATGGTCGAGCATGGCCGCCAGCATGGTCGCCGAGACGATCTTGGCTTGCCGGCCGAGCATCATGCCGCCTCCTCGATCGGGGCCTTGATGTATCGGCGCCGCAGTGTCGGCGTTGCTGCCGAGGTCATGCGATGGGCGAGGCGCAGGCGGAATATGTGGCTGCCCTCGAACCTGTATTCGCGGCCGGGGTCGAGGTCGATGATCGCCCGCCCCTCGGGATCTATGTCGATGCGCCGGAGCGGGCCGCTGTCGTAGAGGTAGAGGGCGCGCGACGTTGCCCGACGTACCACCGTCCAATGTTCGAAGCCGCCGCGAAGCCCGACCAGGTAGACCGCACCCTCGGTGTGGATGCCGGCCGCGACCTCGCGTCGAAGCGTGTCGGGGCTCGGCCGGAAGCGTGAGGGGAACGGGCGATCGGCCACGATCCGAACCCCTCGGTTCAGGGCGATGCTGCCCGCGGTGGCCTTGACGATCCGCCACAGGTCGGGCGCCTCGATCCCGTGGGTCAGAGCGGCCTGGAGATCGACCTGGCTGCCAGCGAGGCGAACGAGCTCCTGGAACAGCAAGGCCGACCCGATCCGCGTCGGCAACATGCCGAGCAGCAACCTCACCCCGTTGGCGATGGCGTAGAGTCCACAGAGGTGATCGAGCTCACCTTGGCGCAAGGGCGGCGGCCGAAAGGCATGCGACCAGGTCATCGTCTCAGCCCCCCACCTCGGCATCGGTGACGACACCGGCGCTCCCGTTGCCCACGCAGACCTCCATCGTCTTCTCGCGCAGCCTGAGGCGGATGATCCCGCGCCGATCGAGCACATGCAGTCGGCTTCGATCGCCGCGAGCCTCGCCCCGCAGTCGACAATGATCGAGGGGGACCCGGCTAAAGCCGGCGCTGTCGAACAACATGAAGCTCGCCGACGTGACGCCCCTGACGACGCTCCAATGGTCGAGCCGCCCCCAGAACACCACGAGATAGGCGGTGCCGCTCTCCCTGAGATCCGCGGTGAGCGCCGCACGCACGTCCTCGATGGTCGCCTTGCGCTGCCGGACGAAGGGCAGGTCGGCGATCAGGTCGATACCGTGGTGATCGCGCAGCACGTCGAGGGTGTGGGTCAGCGCGCGGTAGAGGTGGGGCGGTTCGATACCCTCCGTGAGGGCCGCCCCGGCGTCGGCGACCCGCTCGACCTGCGAGACGACGATGGCGAAGACGTCCTCGGCGGTCAGGCGGGGTGGGTTGGCTCCGAGCGCCCATCGTATGGCGTTGACGACGGAATAGAGGCCGCACAGCGAGTCGAGCTCGCCTTGAACCATGGGCTGGAGTGAGGGGCGCTTCATCGGCCTCACCGGTCAGTACTCCTCGGCTAGCATGATGGTGAGGACGCGCCGGGTGACCTTCGGGTCGGCGGGGTCGGGCGAGGCGAGGATCAGGCTCCGCTCGAAGGCGTCGATCTTCCAGATTACCCGCTCGCCGGCGACCTCGATCACGGCGCAGTCGTGCTCACCCCAGGGGTCGTTGGCCTCGGTGAAGACGTCGAACGACCTCACGGCAGCGAGGATCTCGACCTGGGTGGCGGCGTCGAGGGCGACGAAGCCGCGCGAGCCCATGACCATGCCGCCGAGGCCGAAGCGGCGCAGGCGATCGTTGAGGGCACGAATGTGCAGGGTTCGGGGTGAGTGGCGTCGTGCCTCGATCGTGAATTGCTCGGCGTCGTCAATGTTCATGATATGTTCCTTACTGGGGCAAAAGCCATCTGGCCGAGGGCTCGGCATGAGGATCTCCGCTGATGTTCGGGTGAACGGCATAGCGTTAAGGGAGGCAATGCAACGTATATATATCAAAGATTGTATAATGTCAAAATATATACGATTTAGCGATTTCAACGCGCCCAACCACGCCAACGGCGTTGACGTTCCAGCTGCGGCCTAGTCCAGTTTGAAGCTCGCTCTGGCCCAACTCAAGGACCAGAGCATGAGGCGTAGTCGCTTTACCGGAGAGCATCGGCATCCTGAGGGCGCATCCGGCCCGGCACCCATTGGAAGAACCTCGCGAACCAGAATCGTGGAGCCGCATGTATTCTGTCCGACCACACGTCAACAGCAGTAAATCTCGTTGCGTCTCAAGCGATTTACCTTGCCGGGTGTTCGACCAGATTCTGCTGGGCGGTCTCGAGCGCCTTGAGCGGTCGCCGCAACAGCTCGAACGTGTTCACGAAGCGCCTTTCGCCCGGATTGGGAGAGCCGAACAGTCGTACATGGGCTGACGTATCAAGCCGCCATAGCGGGTGGACAATCATCGTCCGGGTATGATTCTGTCCACTGTCGACCACGACAGGTAGGTTCAGCGGCCCTTCATTGGTGACTGTTAGAGTCGTCGGGCGGACAGCCTTCAGCTCGTCGGCCAGCTCCTGCGCCTGCTGGCGCCAATCCGAGAGCTCAGGGTGCATGAATTTTCCATCGAGGCCGCAGGCATAGCTGCTGTCGGACAGGGCTCTCAGGAACGACAGGCCTAGCCGCCAGTCGAGAAGGCCATGGTATCGCCGGTTTCCGTACTGCTGGATGCAGCTGTAGCAGGCAGTCTTGCACCGCGAGGCGTGGTCCGGATCGAGCAGTTCGGAGAGCGGTCGGTTAGCCCTGTCGTTGATGATGCGGTCGATTAGCGTGACGATCTTTGGCGAACGTACGCCATCGTCCGCAGCCATGGCGCGACACAGACCCGACCCGTTAATCAGCGTGTCCGCGATCTGCAGGATCGGCCGCTTGTCGCGGAGCCTTGGCTCAAGGGCTTCGAACTCGTCGGGCGACACGTCGAGCTCGATAGCTGCCTGCTGGATCAGCATATAGGTCGCGCTGACGGCCGCTGCGCGCGCGGCCAGGTGAGAGTGCTCGCCGCGCCTTGCGACCATGTTCAGCGCCAGCCTCGTGTCGAAATCTCTCAGCTCGATGTAGAGCGCGTCGGTCTCCTTTCGCGACATCAGGCCGAACGGTCCGACCGCCGGCTGCTTGTTTATCCAGCGGTTTGGCGTGTCAGGTAGGAGGTCGTCGACGAGCGCCTGATGCTCGAGCCGGCCTCTTTCTATTTGCCCAGGAATGTAGATTTCCGCATTCTCCATCGGCGTCACGGTGAAGCCAGTCGCGTTGCCGAAATCATCTTCCGATCCTTGATTGAGCCGGATGATCGTGATGTTGGCGCCCTTCTTCAAAGTGAGATTTGCGTAGTCAGCAGGCTTTCCTTCCCGTAACACAGTCGCTACTGTTGTTAGGTGCATGCGGTAGGTCGGTTTCTGATCGCTCTTGTCCAAGAAAGTCGTTCGGAAGCCGGCTGGCGTGTGAAACAGATTAAATTGATCTGCCGGCACGAGCGTATTGCAATCAACGCATTCGGCCGGATTATCCGGGACTGCTTGAGACGTATTGGCCGAGCCGCATGTCGGGCAGAACGCGATATGCAGCGTGTCGTCCCACCAGTGAGTCATCGGGTTGCCGAGGCTGACGCCTTGACCTTTCTTTCTCATTGGATCGGGCAGCTGGCCTGTGAAGCCGACGACCAGATGCTCCCTCTTGTCCTTCATTAATAGGTTGCCGGGCGCAAATTCGGATATGGCGATATCGATGTCGCGGTCGATCGTCGACCATTCAGGCAGCTCGTCGTGGCCGCCGTGCGTCGCGCCCTTTCTTAAGCCGATGTAGAGGTTCCGAACACGGGTGGGCATGCCGTACATAGGCAGCAGGCCGCGTTCGGCCAGAAACTGCCCGAGCCCCATTCGCTCGTTTGGGGGACTGCCGCCTGCGGCGTCCTTGATCTCTTCGATGATCTTGTCGGCGGTGAGGTATGTGGCGATGAAGGCCGCGTCGTTCGCCGAATGCGCGACCGAGATGACAGCCGCGTTCAGGAAGCTGTCGCGCACAGTCTGCGTTGCTACGAGGGCTGCGTGGAGCCGACGCGGCCAGTCAAGACCATCATCGTAATAGACATCCGTCGGCACGAACTCACCGTGGATGTCCGGCGGAATGAGATCGTCGCCCGGATAGTGCTCGTCCTGCGCCACGCATTCGTCGCGGAGCCTGGCGAAGGCCGCCCGCAGCCAGACCTTCCTGGTCAGGCGCTCCGGGATCGGGAGGTGTTCGGCGGCCAGGAATGGCGGCGGCGGCGGGTCTCCTGTGATGGCCTCAGGATGTCGGAAATAATGCTCGTCATGCGAGCGCCCACGGCAAAAGGTCAGCACGAACGAGAACGCCTGGCCGCGGCGACCCGCGCGACCGACGCGCTGCTGGTAGTTAAACCGCTGCGGCGGCATGTTCGCCTGGAACACCGTGTTCAGCGAGCCGATGTCGATGCCGACTTCCATCGTCGTCGTCACCGACAGCAGGTCGATGTCGCGTGCGGCTCGCTCGATCGGCGTCATGTCGTCAACGAAAATGCCCTTGAATCGACGCAAGCGCTCCGAGAAGTCGTCGGTCTGACCAGTTAGCTCTTCGCAGGTCAGCCGGAAGCGGGGGATGTGTTCCGCCTCGCTGCGCACGATGCGCTTGCCGAGGAAGTTTTTTGCCCAAAGCTCGCTGGCTATGCCCGTTTTCTGGGGTGCAAGCAGTGCGTGGCAGCGGGTGCAGATACCATGTCCAAGGTGCATGTGGACGCGCTCGCATGTGTCGCATCGCCAATACGGGTCATCCGGAGCAGCAACGCGCAGGTAAAGCCTGCCGATCTGCAGCTCGCCGTTATCATGGCCTAGGCTTCTGAGCTTCTGGAGGAGGTCTTCAAGGCAGTTGTTTGCATTGCCCGGCGCGACCGCTTCGGCGTAGCGGCGGACGCGCTTATTCTTGACCTCGATGGCGCGAGTCCAGTTGCTGTCGGAAGCATGCTTATGCTCGCGGACGCGATATGCCGATGCAAAGACGCGCACCCACGCGTCCAGTTCGTCTGTGGCCTGGTCCTGATCTGGACCAATTGAGGGGTAGGCGAGTCCGGTTTCCTCTAGGTCCTGTTGACGAATAGGATTCCCCTTCGGGCCGAGGAATGATTCAACGTCGCTTTCGAAGGGAGGCGGCGTTGATTCGAGATCTGATGAGCAACGAGGAATGGGCGTTCTTCGAACCT
>JAOTRV010000016.1 GCA_030247575.1 Sulfuritalea sp. | reverse complement strand
GACATGGCGAAAGCGAAATTTGAGCGGACGAAGCCGCACGTGAACGTAGGGACGATTGGGCACGTTGACCACGGCAAGACGACATTGACGGCGGCGATCACGACGGTGCTGTCGTCGAAGTTTGGCGGGGAGGCGAAAGCCTACGACCAGATCGATGCGGCGCCGGAAGAAAAGGCACGCGGCATCACGATCAACACGGCGCACGTGGAATACGAGACGAAGACGCGGCACTACGCGCACGTTGACTGCCCGGGCCACGCCGACTACGTCAAGAACATGATTACCGGCGCCGCGCAGATGGACGGCGCCATTCTGGTCTGTTCCGCCGCCGACGGCCCCATGCCGCAGACCCGCGAGCACATCCTGTTGGCACGCCAGGTCGGCGTGCCCTACATGGTCGTGTTCATGAACAAGTGCGACATGGTCGACGACGCCGAACTGCTCGAGCTGGTCGAAATGGAACTGCGCGAACTCCTGAGCAAGTACGACTTCCCGGGCGACGACATCCCGATCATCAAGGGTTCGGCCCTGAAGGCCCTCGAAGGCGACAAGGGCGAACTCGGCGAAGGCGCCATCATGGCCCTGGCCGACGCGCTGGACAGCTACATCCCGACGCCCGAGCGCGCCATCGACAAGCCCTTCCTGATGCCCATCGAAGACGTCTTCTCGATCTCCGGTCGCGGCACCGTGGTCACGGGTCGTGTCGAACGCGGCATCGTCAAGGTCGGCGAAGAAATCGAAATCATCGGCATCCGTCCCACCACCAAGACCATCTGCACCGGCGTCGAAATGTTCAGGAAGCTGCTGGACCAGGGCCAGGCCGGCGACAACGTGGGCGTGCTGCTACGCGGCACCAAGCGTGAAGAAGTCGAGCGTGGCCAGGTGCTGGCCAAGCCGGGCAGCATCACCCCGCACACGCACTTCACCTCCGAGGTGTACATCCTGTCGAAGGACGAAGGCGGCCGTCACACCCCGTTCTTTAACGGCTACCGTCCGCAGTTCTACTTCCGCACCACCGACGTCACGGGCAGCATCGAGCTGCCGGCCGGTACGGAAATGGTGATGCCGGGCGATAACATTGCCATGACGGTGAAGCTGATTGCGCCGATCGCGATGGAAGAAGGCCTGCGTTTCGCCATTCGCGAGGGCGGTCGTACCGTCGGCGCCGGCGTCGTCGCCAAGGTCATCGAATAACATTTGCAATACGGCGAAAAGGGCGATAAAATTTTGCCCTTTCGCAATTTGCGACCCCGCTCTTTAAGGATTTGTAATGCAAAGCCAAAAGATTCGCATCCGCCTCAAGGCCTTCGACTATCGGCTGATCGACCAGTCGGCGCTTGAAATTGTAGAGACGGCAAAGCGCACTGGCGCAGTCGTGCGTGGCCCGGTGCCGCTGCCGACGCGCATTGAGCGTTTCGACGTATTGCGGTCGCCGCACGTCAATAAGACTTCGCGGGACCAATTCGAGATTCGCACCCATCTCCGTCTGATGGACATCATCGATCCGACCGACAAGACAGTCGATGCATTGATGAAGCTGGACCTTCCCGCCGGTGTGGATGTCGAAATCAAATTACAGTAATTCGTAACAGGGGTGCTGGCTTTTTTGGCGCCTGTCGCAGTGACGTTTGTCGCTGAATTTTGTAACTGGGCCCGGCCAATCGTAGCTGGGGTTTAGGAGAATAAAATGAGTCTAGGCCTTGTTGGACGCAAGGTTGGCATGACGCGCGTCTTTGCCGAGGATGGCACTTCCATCCCGGTGACGGTGCTCGATGTGTCGAATAACCGCGTCACACAAATAAAGACGCCTGAAACAGATGGCTATGCCGCTGTCCAGGTGACCTTTGGCAAGCGTCGCGCCAGTCGAGTAAGCAAACCTGCGGCTGGGCATCTCGCCAAGGCCGGCGTCGAAGCCGGTGAAGTTCTCAAGGAATTTCGCGTAGCACCCGATCAGCTAGCCGGCTTCAAGCCCGGTGACGTGATCGCCGCAAGTATTTTCAGTGTGGGTCAGAAAGTCGATGTGAGTGGTACGTCGATCGGCAAGGGTTATGCCGGCGCAATCACCCGTCATCATTTCTCCTCCAACCGGGCCTCTCATGGCAATTCGCTGTCGCACAACTCGGCGGGTTCCATCGGCATGGCGCAGGATCCAGGTCGGGTGTTTCCCGGCAAACGCATGGCCGGACATCTTGGTGACGTCGCCCGCACGACCCAGAATCTGGAAGTCGTTCGAATCGATGAAGCGCGCCAACTCCTGCTGGTCAGGGGGGCGGTGCCTGGCGCCAAGGGCGGTGACGTGGTCGTCGCTCCTGCCATCAAGGCATCCAACTGAGCGGAGATGACATGGAACTTAAGCTAATTAACGACCAGGGTCAGGCCGCGGCAACGGTTACCGCTTCGGACGCGCTCTTTGGCCGTGATTTCAATGAGGCGCTGGTGCATCAGGTCGTAGTCGCCTACCAGGCCAATGCGCGCGCCGGCAATCGCAAGCAAAAGGATCGCGAAGAGGTGCATCACAGCACCAAGAAGCCGTTCCGCCAGAAGGGCACCGGACGCGCTCGTGCCGGTATGACCTCCTCGCCCCTGTGGCGTGGCGGCGGCCGGATCTTTCCGAACACGCCCGAAGAGAATTTCACGCAGAAGGTCAACCGCAAAATGTATCGCGCCGGCCTGGCTGCGATTCTCTCGCAATTGGCCCGCGAAGACAGGCTGGTGGTGATCGAGGACTTTGCCATCGAAGCGCCGAAGACCCGTCTGTTTGCACAAAAGCTCAAAGCCATGGGCATGGGGCTGGACCCGGTGTTGCTCGTGACGGACAGTCTGGATGACAATCTGGCGCTGGCTTCGCGCAACCTGCCGAATGTGCTGGTGCTGGAGGCTCAGCAGGCTGATCCGGTATCGCTGGTGCGCTTTCCCAAGGTTATTTTCACCAAGGGTGCGGTAGCCAAGATCGAGGAGATGCTGGCATGACCAAGAACTTCAATCCGGAACGTTTGCTGCAAGTGCTGGTGGCCCCGCAGATTTCCGAGAAGGCCACTTACATTGCGGACAAGAACGAGCAGGTGGTGTTCATCGTGACGCCCGACGCGACCAAACCCGAAGTCAAGGCGGCCGTCGAGATGCTGTTCAAAGTCGAGGTCAAGTCGGTTCAGATCGCTAATCTGAAGGGCAAGGTCAAGCGCGCCGGTCGCAATATTGGGCGCCGCAGTGACATCAGGAAGGCGTTTGTCTGCCTCAAGCCCGGTCAGGAAATCAATTTCGCGGAAGGGGGGGCTGCTTAAATGGCTCTCGTAAAAGTCAAGCCGACCTCGCCAGGTCGTCGCGGTGTCGTCAAGGTCGTCAACCCGAATCTGCACAAGGGCCGCCCGCACGACAAGCTTATCGAAAAGAAGACCAGCACTGCGGGTCGCAACGCGCACGGCCATATCACCACCCGTCATATGGGTGGCGGCCACAAGCAGCATTACCGCGTGATCGATTTCCGCCGCGACAAGGACGGGATTCCGGGCAAGGTCGAGAATCTTCAATACGACCCGAATCGTTCCGCCAATATCGCCCTGGTTCTGTACGCAGACGGCGAACGCCGCTACATCATCGCGACCAAGGGTATGGTTGTCGGTCAGGCGGTTGTCAGCGGCGCCGAGGCTCCGATCAAGCCGGGCAACACGCTGCCGATCCGCAGCATTCCCGTCGGTACGACCATTCATTGTGTCGAGCTGATGCCGGGCAAGGGTGCTCAGATTGCCCGCTCCGCCGGTACGTCGGCGCAGCTTCTGGCGCGCGAAGGCACCTATGCGCAGGTTCGACTGCGTTCAGGCGAGATTCGCCGCATTCACGTCGAATGCCGAGCAACAATCGGTGAAGTGGGCAACGAGGAACACAGCCTGCGCAAGATCGGCAAGGCCGGTGCCATGCGTTGGCGCGGCATCCGTCCGACCGTGCGCGGTGTGGCAATGAACCCGGTCGATCACCCGCACGGCGGTGGTGAGGGGCGTACCGGTGAAGGGCGCGTTCCCGTCAGTCCGTGGGGCCAGCCGACCAAGGGCTACCGTACCCGCAACAACAAGCGCACGGACGTCATGATTGTCCAACGCAGGCCGAAAGGTAAGAGGTAAGACATGGCACGTTCTATCAAGAAGGGCCCGTTCATCGACGCTCACCTGCTGAAGCGGGTGGATGCCGCGCGCGCCTCCAATGACAAGCGCCCGATCAAGACCTGGTCGCGTCGTTCGACCATTCTTCCGGACTTCGTGGGATTGACCATCGCCGTGCATAACGGCAAGCAGCATATTCCGGTCTATGTGTCGGAAAACATGGTTGGTCACAAGCTTGGCGAGTTCGCGCTGACGCGAACCTTCAAGGGCCATACGGGCGGCAAGAAAGCCGCTGCGAAGAAGTAAGGAGCGACGATGGAAACCAACGCAAACTTGCGCGGTGTCCGACTTTCCGCCCAAAAAGGCCGGCTTGTTGCCGATCTGGTGCGCGGCAAGCCGGTAGATCAGGCGCTCAGCATTCTGGCGTTTTCGCCGAAGAAGGGCGCCGGAATCATCAAGAAGGTCGTCGAGTCGGCTATCGCCAATGCAGAACACAATGATGGCGCCGATATCGATGCACTCAAGATTACGCGTATCTATGTCGAAAAGGGCACGGTGCTCAAGCGCTTTACGGCGCGGGCCAAGGGACGCGGCAATCGCATCCTCAAGCCTACCTGTCACATTTACGTGACTGTTGGCGATTAAGGAGGGCACATGGGACAAAAGATTCATCCGACCGGTTTTCGTCTTTCGGTCACGCGCAACTGGACTTCCCGCTGGTACGCCAACAGCAAGAGTTTTCCGCAGATGCTCAAGGAAGACCTTGAGGTCCGCGACTACTTGAAAAAGAAATTGGCACACGCGTCGGTTGGCCGTGTGGTGATTGAGCGTCCGGCCAAGAATGCGCGCGTTACGGTTTACAGCGCCCGCCCCGGCGTCGTCATCGGCAAGAAGGGCGAGGACATTGAGCACCTGAAGGCAGAGCTCCAGCGCAAGATGGGAGTGCCGGTGCATGTCAATATCGAAGAAATCCGCAAGCCGGAAATCGACGCGCAGTTGATTGCCGATTCGATCGCCCAGCAGCTCGAGAAGCGCATCATGTTCCGCCGCGCCATGAAGAGGGCGATGCAGAATGCAATGCGCCTCGGCGCGCAGGGAATCAAGATAATGAGTTCGGGTCGCCTGAACGGCGCCGAAATCGCACGCCGGGAATGGTACCGTGAAGGCCGTGTGCCGCTGCATACGCTGCGTGCTGACATCGACTACGGTACTTCCGAGGCGAAGACCACCTACGGCGTCATCGGCATCAAGGTATGGGTATTCAAGGGTGAAGTTCTCTCCCGCAACGAAGCCCTGCTTGCTCCTCCCGAGCCTGCTGTTGATGACCAGCGCAAACCCCGCCGCAGTCCTGGAAAGCCCAGGACAGAGGGCGAGGGCGAGACTAAACCCGCCGCTCGTCGTGCCCCTGCAAAGAAGGCTGACGAAGCCAAGCCCGAAGGCGTCGCTGCGGCACCGAAGGCCCCCGCCAAGCGTGTTCGCAAGGCCCCGGCCAAGGCCGAGGGCGTCGATAGCGCAGCGAAAGAAGGCAAGGAGTAAAACATGCTGCAACCTGCCCGCAGAAAATATCGCAAGGAACAGAAGGGTCGCAACACCGGACTCGCCACCAGAGGCGCCAAAGTGAGCTTTGGCGAGTATGGGCTCAAGGCCATCGGTCGCGGTCGTCTTACGGCCCGCCAGATCGAAGCCGCCCGTCGCGCCATGACGCGCCATATCAAGCGTGGTGGCCGTATCTGGATTCGCATTTTCCCGGATAAGCCGATTTCGAAGAAGCCGCTCGAGGTGCGTATGGGTAACGGCAAAGGATCCCCGGAGTATTGGGTTGCCGAAATCCAGCCTGGAAAAGTCCTTTATGAGATGGATGGTGTCGACGAGACGCTGGCGCGCGAGGCGTTTCGCCTGGCGGCCGCCAAGCTTCCGCTCGAAACCACCTTCGTTACCCGCCATTTGGGATAAGCTATGAAAACAAGTGAGCTCAGAGCAAAGAACAATGCGGACCTGCAAAAGGAGTTGCTGGATTTGCGCAAGGCGCAATTCGGTCTTCGCATGCAGGTGGCTACACAGCAGCTGACCAATACCAGCCAGGTCGGCAAGGTGCGTAAGGATATTGCGCGTATCAAGACCATTCAGCGTGAGAAGGCAGCGGCGAAATGACGGATGCGACCACAAACAGCATGCGGCGCACCCTTCAGGGGCGTGTCGTGTCGGACAAGATGCAGAAGACGGTAACGGTCCTCGTCGAGCGCAAGGTCAAGCACCCTGTGATCGGCAAGATCATGACGCGGTCGAGGAAATACCATGCGCACGTTGAAGGCATGGAGACGGTAGCCGGCGATCTCGTGCAGATCGAGGAATGCGCTCCTATTTCCAAGACCAAGGCATGGCGCGTCGCCAAGGTGATCGAGAAGGCGCGTATCGTTTGATTATGCTTCGGCCATGGTCGGCAAGGTGCAGGTCAAATATTAGTTGACAACACCGCGGCGCGATGTAAAATCTTGCCTCTTTGCTCCGCCGGGGTATTCACTCTCCCCGGCATCCCAGCCCCTAGCGGGCTCCAAGACTGATCGCGTGACTTGAGTCAATCGCGGATTAAGTTGGAGATGAAAAAATGATTCAAATGCAGTCTCTGCTGGATGTCGCCGACAATACTGGCGCGCGTTCGGTCATGTGCATCAAGGTGCTTGGCGGTTCCAAGCGCCGCTATGCAGGCATTGGTGACGTCATCAAAGTCAGCATCAAGGATGCCGCACCGCGTGGCCGTGTCAAAAAAGGCGAAGTCTACAGCGCAGTGGTGGTGCGTACCGCCAAGGGCGTGCGTCGTTCCGACGGATCGCTTGTCAAGTTCGATGGCAACGCCGCGGTTTTGCTCAACAATAAGTTGGAGCCGATCGGCACGCGTATCTTCGGCCCAGTGACGCGCGAGTTGCGCACCGAGCGATTCATGAAAATCGTCTCGCTGGCTCCCGAGGTTCTTTGAACCGGCAATCGAGGACACGATCATGAACAAAATTCGCAAGGGTGACGATGTTGTCGTGACCACCGGCAAGGACAAAGGCAAGCGCGGAGTCGTGCTGAACTGGCTCGACGCCGACCGCGTGCTTGTCGAGGGCATCAACCGCGTCAAGAAGCACACCAAGCCTAACCCCCTTAAGGGTAACCAGGGCGGCATTATCGAGAAGGAAATGCCGATCAATGTTTCCAATGTGGCGTTGTTCAATCCTGCCACCCAGAAGGCGGATCGCGTCGGCTTCAAGCAGCTCGACGATGGTCGCAAGGTCCGGGTGTTCAAGTCGAACGGCGAAGTTGTTGACGCGTAAGGATCAGTGATGGCGCGCTTGCAGGAATACTACAAACAGACGGTGGTCCCCGAGCTTCTCCAGAAGTTCGGTTACAAGTCCATCATGGAAGTGCCACGCATTACCAAGATCACCCTGAACATGGGTGTTGGCGAGGCGGTCGGTGACAAGAAGGTGCTGGATCACGCAGTCAGCGACATGACCAAGATCGCGGGCCAGAAGCCGGTCGTCACCAAGGCACGCAAGGCGATCGCGGGCTTCAAGATTCGCGAAGGGTACCCGATTGGTTGCATGTTGACCCTTCGCGGGAATCACATGTACGAGTTTCTTGACCGTCTGGTCACCATTGCCATGCCGCGTATCCGCGACTTCCGCGGTATTTCGGGCAAGGGCTTCGACGGGCGCGGCAATTACAACGTCGGGGTGAAAGAGCAGATCATTTTCCCCGAAATTGAGTACGACAAAATCGATGCGTTGCGTGGCATGAACATCAGCATCACCACCACCGCGAAGAACGACGAAGAAGCGAAGGCGCTTCTCGCCGCATTCAAGTTCCCCTTCAAGAACTGAGGGACGTATGGCGAAACTAGCTCTTATTAACCGCGAAGAAAAACGCGCAAAGATGGTCGCGAAGTATGCTGCCAAGCGCGCCGAACTTTTTGCTGTGATCAACGACGTCAAGCTGTCGGACGAGGAGCGCATGGATGCGCGCCTGAAGCTCCAGCAGCTGCCCCGCAACGCGAGTCCGTCTCGTCAGCGCAATCGCTGCGCATTGACCGGACGTCCGCGCGGTGTGTTCCGCAAATTTGGTCTGTGCCGCAACAAACTGCGCGAGATGGCAATGCGCGGCGAAGTGCCTGGCATGACCAAGGCAAGCTGGTAAGGAGAGCGATATGAGCATGACCGATCCAGTTGCCGACATGTTGACCCGCATCCGCAACGCGCAGATGGCGGAGAAGCAGTCTGTTTCCATGCCCTCCTCCAAGCTCAAGGTGGCGATAGCCAAGGTGCTGAAGGACGAGGGTTACATTGATGATTTCGCTGTTCGCGAGAATGGCGCCAAGCCTGAGCTCGATGTGGCGCTCAAGTATTACGCCGGGCGTCCGGTAATCGAGCGCATCGAGCGGGTTTCGAAGCCAGGCCTGCGTGTGTATAAGGGCAAGGACGACTTGCCCCGTGTCATGAACGGGCTGGGTGTTGCCATTGTCTCGACGCCGAAGGGTGTGATGACCGACCGCCGCGCGCGGGCAGGCAACATGGGCGGCGAAGTTCTCTGCATCGTCGCCTAAGGAGCCGCTCTCATGTCACGTATTGCAAAATATCCGGTCGATGTGCCGAAGGGCGTCGAAGTGACGCTCTCCGATGCCGAGGTTTCGGTCAAGGGCCCGCTGGGAACGCTGAAGCAGTTCCTGCTGCCGGCCGTAAAGATTGAAAGAGATGGCGAAAAGCTGCTCTGCCGTGCTGTCGAGGGTGCGCCCAACGCCGGCGCCATGTCGGGCACCATGCGCGCACTGCTGAACAACATGGTGATCGGCGTCACCAAGGGCTTCGAGAAGAAGCTGACCTTGGTGGGCGTCGGATACCGTGCGCAGGCCCAGGGAGCCAAGCTGAACCTTACGCTCGGTTTCTCGCATCCTGTGGTGCACGACATGCCGAATGGCATCAAGGTTGAAACGCCGACCCAGACGGAGATCCTGATCAAGGGGATCGACAAACAGGTGGTAGGTCAGGTGGCCGCTGAAGTGCGCGCCTACCGGTCTCCGGAGCCCTACAAGGGCAAGGGTGTCCGGTATGCCGACGAAGTGGTTGTCATCAAGGAAACCAAGAAGAAATAATCGAGGCGCTGAATCATGGAAAAGAAACAGGCTCGTCTGCGCAGGGCGCGCAAAACCCGCGCCAAAATTGCGGAGCTCAAGGTGGTGCGCCTCGCGGTGCATCGCAGCAACTTGCATATCTCTGCCCAGATTTTCTCCGGCTGCGGCACCCGTGTACTCGCTGCAGCTTCGACCATGGAGCCGGAAGTCCGGAGCCAGGTTCCGAATGGCGGCAATGTCAATGCTGCCAAGACGGTTGGCAAACTCATCGCCGAGCGGGCCAAAGCGGCCGGCATCGAGCAGGTTGCTTTCGACCGCTCCGGTTTTCACTACCACGGCCGCGTCAAGGCGCTGGCTGAAGCTGCCCGTGAGGGCGGACTCAAGTTCTAAGCGAGACGGACATGGCTAAACCGCAAGGCAGGAAACAGCATCAGGCCCAGGAAGAGCGCGACGACGGCATGCGCGAAAAAATGGTGTCCATCAATCGCGTCACCAAGGTGGTGAAGGGCGGCCGGATCCTCGGTTTCGCCGCACTCACCGTAGTCGGTGACGGTGATGGTGGCATCGGCATGGGCAAGGGCAAGTCCCGGGAAGTTCCGGTCGCCGTGCAGAAGGCGATGGAAGAGGCTCGTCGCAAGATGGCCAAGATCAGTCTCAAGGACGGCACCCTGCATCACTCGGTTACGGGCAAGCATGGCGCCACCACGGTGCTGATGTCGCCCGCATCCCCTGGTACCGGCGTTATTGCAGGCGGTCCGATGCGTGCCGTGTTCGAGGTAATGGGGGTCACCGACGTGGTGGCCAAGACCATCGGCTCGACCAATCCGTACAACGTGGTGCGTGCGACGCTTCATGGTCTGCTGGCCATGAGTACGCCGGCCGAGATTGCTGCCAAGCGCGGCAAGGCCGTAGCCGAAATTCTGGAGTAAGCCATGGCTGAAAAGACGATCAAGGTAACGCTGGTCAAAAGTGTGATCGGCACCAAGCAGGACCATCGCGCGACCGTGCGCGGCCTTGGCCTGAGGAAGCTCAACAGCTCGGCCATGCTTGAAGATACGCCGGCGGTGCGCGGCATGATCAAGAAAGTGGCCTATCTGGTGAAGTGCGAAGGCTAAGGGGATATCGATGAGCATGGAATTGAACAACCTGAAACCCGGTGAGGGCTCCAAGCATGCTGCCAAGCGTGTCGGCCGTGGCATCGGCAGCGGCCTGGGCAAGACGGCCGGTCGTGGCCACAAGGGACAGAAGTCCCGCGCTGGCGGTTTTCACAAGGTCGGTTTCGAGGGCGGCCAGATGCCGCTGCAGCGTCGGCTGCCCAAGCGCGGCTTCGTCTCCCTGACGGCCAGTCGCAATGTCGAGGTGCGCCTGTCCGAGCTGGATAAGCTGCCGGTTGAAGAAGTCGATCTGCTGGTGTTGAAGCAGGCGAACATCATCGCCGGAGACGCTTTGTCCGCCAAGGTGATCCTGTCGGGCAAGCTGAATCGCAAGATCGCGCTGAAGGGTGTCGGCGCGACCAAGGGCGCTCGCGCCGCGATCGAAGCTGCCGGCGGCTCCGTAGCTGACATCGCCGCTGCCTGATAGCGAACGAGGATAGACCGCGTGGCAATTCCCCAAGCAGCAGCTCTCGGCAAGACCGGCAAGTTCGGCGACCTTTGGCGCCGGCTGTGGTTTTTGCTGGGTGCGCTGGTGGTTTACCGCATCGGGGCGCATATTCCCGTGCCGGGAATCGATCCCGTAAAGCTGGCGGAGCTGTTCCAGGGTCAGCAAGGCGGGATTCTTGGCGTCTTCAACCTGTTTTCGGGCGGTGCGCTATCGCGCTTTACGCTGTTCGCTCTGGGCATCATGCCGTACATCTCTTCGTCGATCATCATGCAACTCATGACGATCGCGGTGCCGTCGATCGAGGCGCTGAAGAAGGAAGGCGAAGCCGGGCGGCGCAAGATTACGCAATACACTCGCTACGGCACCGTGGCTCTGGCCCTGTTCCAGGGACTGGGCATCGCCATCGCGCTCGAATCGCAGGCTGGACTGGTCCTCGATCCGGGTCTGATGTTCCGGTTCGTGACGGTTTTGACCTTACTTACCGGCACGATGTTCCTGATGTGGCTGGGCGAGCAGATTACCGAGCGCGGTCTCGGCAACGGTATTTCGATCATCATTTTTGCCGGCATCGTGGCCGGATTGCCGAGCGCCTTGGGCGGCCTCTTCGAACTGGTCCGTACCGGCGCGATGCATCCGATTTCGGCGCTGTTTATTTGCGCCGTGGCGGTTCTGGTAACCGGCTTCGTGGTGTTCGTGGAAAAAGGCCAGCGCAAGATCCTGGTGAACTACGCCAAGCGCCAGGTCGGCAACAAGGTCTACGGCGGGCAGAGTTCCCATCTGCCCCTCAAGCTGAACATGTCGGGTGTCATTCCGCCGATCTTTGCTTCCTCGATCATTCTGTTCCCGGCGACGGCAGCAGGCTGGTTCGGGTCGGGGAATGACATGACTTGGCTGAAGGACATTGCGGCAACCTTGTCTCCGGGACAACCGATTTACGTAATGCTGTATGCGGCGGCCATTGTGTTCTTCTGCTTCTTCTACACCGCGCTGGTGTTCAATTCGAAGGAGACGGCGGACAACCTGAAGAAAAGCGGTGCGTTCGTTCCCGGCATTCGTCCCGGCGATCAGACGGCGCGCTACATCGACAAGATTCTGACCCGACTGACCCTGGCTGGTGCCCTGTATATCACCGCGGTTTGCCTGCTTCCCGAGTTTCTCATTTTGAAATGGAACGTGCCCTTCTATTTCGGCGGCACGAGCCTGCTGATCATAGTTGTGGTGACGATGGATTTCATGTCGCAGGTTCAGGCATATGTGATGTCGCACCAGTATGAGAGTCTTCTCAAAAAGGCCAATTTCAAGGGGGCCGGTTTCCCGGCTCGCTGATTCATGTCGAAGGAAGACGTAATTGAAATGCAGGGAGAGGTTGTCGAAAATCTCCCGAATGCCACGTTCCGCATCAAGCTTGAGAACGGGCATGTAGTTCTTGGCCATATCTCCGGAAAAATGCGCATGCACTACATTCGCATTCTTCCGGGCGACAAGGTCACCGTGCAACTCACGCCCTACGACCTTTCCAAAGGCCGCATCGTGTTTCGCGCCAAGTAGTCTGGCAATATTTCCGGAGAACTCCAATGAAAGTTCTGGCTTCGGTCAAACGTATCTGTCGCAATTGCAAAGTCATCCGCCGCAAGGGCGTGGTCAGGATCATCTGTACCGATCCGCGCCACAAGCAGCGTCAGGGTTGATAGAGCGACTCGGATCAGATAGAATCTATGGTTTCGCATTTTTCAGCTAGCCCACCACACCGCATTCATAACGGCGACGAACAGGTAAGCACATGGCTCGTATAGCAGGCGTCAACATTCCGAATCACCAGCACGCGGAGATCGCTCTGACGGCGATCTATGGCATTGGCCGTACTCGCGCCCAGAAAATCTGCGACGCCGTCGGCGTCAAGCGTTCGGCCAAGATCAAGGAACTCACGGACAGCGAGATGGATCGCTTGCGTGAGGAAGTGGGCAAGTTCACCGTCGAGGGTGACTTGCGCCGCGAAACCACGATGAACATCAAGCGCCTGATGGATCTTGGTTGCTATCGCGGGGTGCGTCATCGTCGCGGCCTGCCCGTGCGCGGTCAGCGCACCCGCACCAACGCGCGCACCCGCAAGGGCCCGCGCAAGGCGATTTCGATGGGCAAGAAGTAAACCAGGAACCATTACATGGCTAAGACCGCAACCAAAGTTCGCAAGAAGGTTAAAAAGAACGTCGCTGAAGGCATTGCGCACGTTCACGCTTCCTTCAACAACACCATCATCACGATCACCGACCGCCAGGGCAATGCCTTGTCGTGGGCAACTTCTGGCGGAGCCGGTTTCAAGGGCTCGCGCAAGTCGACCCCGTTCGCGGCGCAGATCGCCGCCGAAGCTGCCGGCAAGGCGGCTCAGGAGTGTGGCGTAAAGAATCTCGAAGTTCGCATCAAGGGCCCCGGTCCCGGACGCGAATCGGCAGTCCGTGCGCTCAATGCGCTAGGCATGAAGATTACCAGCATCACCGACATTACCCCGATTCCCCACAACGGATGCCGGCCGCCCAAGCGCCGCCGCATCTAAGGCAATAAGGATACGACACCATGGCCCGCAACCTAGATGCCAAGTGCCGCCAGTGCCGCCGCGAAGGCGAAAAGCTCTTCCTCAAAGGCGAGAAGTGCTTCACTGACAAATGCTCCGTCGAGCGCCGTGCATACGCGCCCGGCCAGCACGGCCAAAAATCCGGTCAGCGTCTGTCCGGTTACGGTACGCAACTGCGCGAAAAGCAGAAGATCCGCCGCATTTACGGCGTCCTCGAGCGGCAGTTCCGCAAAGTGTTCGGCGACGCCGAGCGCAAAAAGGGACAGACCGGCGAAAACCTGTTGCAGCTGCTCGAAGGCCGTCTTGACACAGTCGCCTATCGCATGGGTTTTGGCGTGTCGCGCGCCGAGGCCCGTCAGGTGGTTCGCCACAATGGCGTGCTGATCAACGGCAAGCGCGTGAATATTCCGTCCTACAACGTGCGTCCCGGCGACGTCATCCAGTTGCTCGACGGCACTCGCGGCCACCTGCGCACCAAGGCTGCGCTGGAAGCTGCCGAGTCGCGCGGTTTCCCCGCATGGCTGGAAGTGGACGTCAAGGCCGGCAAGGGTGTCTTCAAGTCCTACCCTGCACGCGAAGACCTGCCGCCCTCGATCAATGAGGGTCTGGTTGTCGAACTGTATTCGCGCTAACACGTAGTTTTGCGCCTGGCGTCCACCGGACGCCAGGCGTCGTCCATTTGAAGGAATGCACATGCACACACTTCTGAAACCCCGCAGTATCGATGTCCAGCAGCTTTCACCGGTGCATGCCCGCGTGGTCATGGAGCCGTTTGAACGTGGCTACGGCCACACGCTGGGCAACGCCCTGCGCCGCATTCTGCTGTCCTCGATGGAAGGCGTCGCGCCGACTGAAGTGTCCATCGAAGGCGTGCTCCACGAGTACTCGACGCTGGATGGCGTCCGCGAGGACGTGGTCGACGTTCTGTTGAATCTCAAGGGTGTGGTGCTGAAGATGCACAACCGCCGCGAAGCCACCCTCACGCTCTCCCGCAATGGCGAAGGCGTGGTCACGGCTCGCGACATCGAAACCACGCATGACGTCGAGATCGTGAATCCCGATCACGTCATTGCCCATATCGCTCCCGGCGGCAAGCTCAACATGCAGATCCGCGTCGAGTCCGGCCGCGGCTACGTCCCCGCCAATCAGCGTGAAATCGCCCGCGAAAACCGCGCCATCGGCCAGATCATGCTCGATGCATCGTTCAGCCCGGTGCGCCGCGTCAGCTATTCGGTCGAGTCGGCGCGTGTCGAACAGCGTACCGACCTCGACAAGCTGATTCTCGACATCGAGACCAATGGCGCCATCGACAATGCGGAAGAAGCGGTCCGCACCGCAGCCCGCATCCTGATGGAGCAGCTCTCGGTGTTCGCCGACCTCGAAGGCACGCCGATGTCCGCCGAAGCGCCGAAGCAGACCTCGGTGGATCCGGTTCTGGTGCGCCCGGTGGATGACCTGGAACTGACGGTTCGTTCCGCGAACTGCCTGAAGGCCGAGAACATCTATTACATCGGCGACCTGATTCAGCGGACCGAAACCGAACTGCTGAAGACGCCGAATCTGGGCCGCAAGTCGCTCAACGAAATCAAGGAAGTGCTGGCTTCGCGCGGCCTGACCCTGGGCATGAAGCTCGAAAGCTGGCCGCCGGCCGGACTGGAAAAGCTCGCGTAAGAAGGCTTTCAGCGGAGACTTGCCTTTAAGGTGGGGCGTAAAAAAGGCGGCCCGATGTTTCAAGACCGGGCTTCGGCCCGGTTGCTTCATCTGACTTATTTGTTTCATTTGCTGCACTGATTCATCAACTCTCGATAACCATTAACCGGCCATTTGCATCGCGCGGTGGCCGCAAAAAACGAGGAAATCAAAATGCGTCACGGTAACGGACTTCGCAAACTCAATCGCACCTCGGCACACCGCCAGGCGATGCTGCGCAACATGGCAGTTTCCCTGCTGCGTCACGAGGCAATCAAGACCACTCTGCCCAAGGCCAAGGAATTGCGCCGTGTGGTCGAACCCCTGATCACCCTGGGCAAGAAACCCAGCCTGGCCAATCGCCGCCTGGCTTTCGACCGCACGCGCGACCGCGAGATCGTCGGCAAGCTGTTCGATGTGCTCGGCCCGCGCTATGCGGCGCGCAACGGCGGCTATCTGCGCATCCTCAAAATGGGCTTCCGCGTTGGCGACAATGCGCCGATGGCCTTCGTCGAGCTGCTCGATCGTCCGGCTGAAGAGACTACCGAGGCTCCCGCCGCCGAGTAAGATTGTCCCGGCGAATGTAAAAAGGCCAGGCAATGCCTGGCCTTTTCGCTTTATGTCCGAGTCCATCGGTGCGAGGACGGTATCCCCTGGTGGGATCCGCTTGTGGCGCAGGATCAGAGAATCATGCCGGCGCCAACGGTGTTGTTGGTCGTCTCGTCGATCACGATGAAGGCTCCGGTACTCCGGTTGTCCGCGTAGGGATCGACACACAGCGGTTGCGCCAGTTTGAACGATGCGCGGGCGATGTCGTTCATGCCCAGGCGTTCGGCAGGCAGCCGTTGCAGCGTGTTGATGTCCAGCCGGTAGCCGATTGCCTCGATCGCCGCCCTGGTTTCGCGCGTGGTCTGGCGGATCAGGTACTTGCGCTGCGGGTCGAGGGGAGTTTCCCCCAGCCAGCAGAGCATGGCCTCGATTCGCCGTGTCACCAGCGTCGACTCCCCGGTGCGGACGATCATGTCGCCGCGGGAAATGTCGACTTCGTCTTCCAGCAGCAGCGTGACCGACTGCTCGGCAATCGCGCGTGGCAGCGAACGGCCATGGATTTCGATGGCCTTGACGCGGCTGCGCTTCTCCGACGGCAATATCAGCACTTCATCGCCGACCCCGATCTCGCCCGACTCGACGCGCCCCATGAAGCCGCGATAGTCGTGGAGCTGCAGGTCCGCAGACCTCTGCGGTCGGCAAACGAACTGCACCGGAAAGCGGAAGCGCTCGTCGCGCTCGCAGTGGGCGGCGGGTGCATGCTCGAGCATGCCCAGCAGCGTGGGACCTTGATACCAGTCGATCCGCTCGCCGCGATCGACGATCATGTCGCCGTTGAGCGCCGACAGCGGAATGAAGCTGACATCGCCGATGCCGAGCGTCGCGGCAAATTCGAGGTAGTCGGCACGGATGCGCTCGAAGGTGGCCTGGTCGTAGTCGACCAGGTCCATCTTGTTGATCGCCACCACGATGTGGGGGATGCCGAGCAGATACGCCAGATACGAATGGCGCCGGGTCTGGGTCAGCACACCCTTGCGCGCATCTATCAGGATGATGGCCAGGTTCGCGGTCGAAGCGGCGGTGACCATGTTGCGTGTGTACTGCTCGTGGCCAGGGGCGTCGGCGACGATGTATTTCCGCCGCCCGGTGGTGAAGTAGCGGTAGGTCACGTCGATCGTAATGCCCTGTTCGCGCTCGGCCTGCAGGCCGTCGGTCAGCAGCGACAGATCGACTGCCTCGAGTCCGCGCCGCTCGGAGGTGCGGGCGATGGCATGCAGCGTGTCGGCCAGAATGGCCTTGGTATCGTAGAGCAGGCGCCCGATCAGCGTGCTCTTGCCGTCGTCGACGCTGCCGCAAGTCAGGAAGCGCAGCAGCCCGTTGTCGATCTCCGGCAGGCGTTCGATCGCGCTCATCAGAAGTATCCTTCCTTCTTGCGTTGTTCCATCGATGCTTCCGAGGTCTGGTCGTCGAGGCGGGTCTCGCCGCGCTCGGTAATTGTCGTCGCTGCCGTCTCCTCGATGATGCGGGCGATCGTGTCGGCAACTGATTCGACCGGAGCGGTGCAGGTAATGTCGCCGACGGTGCGAAAGCGCACCGACAGTTCTTCGACGACATCGCCGGCACGTGCCGGCGTCAGCTCGGTGACCGGTTGCAGCAGTCCGCCCCGGCGGACTACCGCGCGCTTGTGGGCGAAGTAGATCGCGGGCAGCTCGATCTGCTCGCGGGCGATGTATTGCCAGACGTCGAGTTCGGTCCAGTTCGAGATGGGAAAGGCGCGGATGTTTTCCCCCTTGTGTACCCGTGCGTTGTACAAGTCCCACAATTCGGATCGCTGGTTCTTCGGGTCCCACTGGCCGAATTCGTCGCGGAAGGAAAAGATGCGCTCCTTGGCCCTGGCCTTCTCCTCGTCGCGTCGCGCACCGCCGATGCAGCAGTCGAAGCCGAATTCCTCGATGGCTTCGAGCAGCGTCACCGATTGATGCTTGTTGCGCGGCTCGTCGGGCGACTTCAGCACCACGGTGCCGCGCCTGATCGAATCCTCGACCGAGCGCACGATCAGCCGCTCATTCAACTGGCAGGCGCGAAAGTCGCGAAAGTCGATCACTTCGCTGTAGTTGTGACCGGTGTCGATATTGAGCAGCGGAAACGGAAAGCGTCCGGGGCGAAAGGCCTTTTCCGCCAGGCGCAGCAGGACCAGCGAGTCCTTGCCGCCGGAAAACAGCAGGACCGGATTGGCGCACTGCCCCGCTACCTCGCGCAGGATATGGATGGACTCCGACTCCAGCCAGTCCAGATGCGACAGCGACGCGTGCGGCTGCAGGGTCAACGCGCTCATGCCTCGACGTCCCGCAAGGCGATTCGCTGCAGTTGGCCGTTGACCAGGTGCAGACCGCACTCCTTGGTCTCCGGCGCTTCCCACCACCAGCGGCCGGCGCGCACGTCCTCGCCGGGCTGGATCGCGCGGGTGCAGGGGGCGCAGCCGATGCTCGGGTAGCCCCGGTCGTGCAGGCGGTTGTAGGGCACCCCGTTGGCGCGCAGATAGATCCAGACCTCGGTCTCGCTCCAGTCCGCCAGGGGGCTGGCCTTGACCAGATTGCTCACCGGATCATGGCTGATGACCTTCAGCTTGTCGCGCGTGGCCGACTGTCCGGAACGCAGGCCCGTCACCCAGGCACCCTTGCCGGCCAGAGCGCGCTGCAGCGGTTCCACCTTGCGCGCATGGCAGCAGGCCTTGCGCGCCTCGACCGAGCCATAGAAGCCGTGGCTGCCATGAAGGCGGGCGTAGTCTTCAACTGCCTCGTGGCGGGGGAAATAGACCTCGAGCTTGCGGCCGTAGTGTCGTTCCGTCTCGTGGATCAGTTCATGGGTTTCCACGGGAAGTCGGCCGGTGTCGAGCGAGAACACGCCGATGTTGATGTCCTCGCGCCAGATCAGGTCGGTCAGCACCATGTCTTCGGCGCCCAAGCTGTTGGCGAAGACGACGGGCGCGTAGTCGCGGGCGATGTTGCGCAACAGCGCGGCGGCACGCGCGGCCTTTTCGGCGACGACGGCGACCAACTCCGGATTTGGCAGGTCGGGCAGGGATTCTCGAATCATGATGGCCTCGTCAGGCCGCGCGGCGGCGAAAAAGGGGAATCGGCAGGTCGGCGCCAGCCTGATAGACCTCGGGGAAGTCATCGAATGCCGCCAGGGCATCTTCGGCGCTGCGGCCTTCGCCGATCACGAAGCTGTCGAAGCCGACGCGATTGAGGAAGAAGACCTGGTCGCGGCCGATGTCGCCGAAGGCGCGCAACTCGCCGTCGTAGCCGTAGCGCTCGCGCAGCAGGCGAGCCGTCGAGTAGCCGCGGCCATCCGTGAACTTCGGGAAATGCACGGCGATCACCGTGAAGTCATCGACGTCGCCGGCGATCTCTGTCGGATCGTCCTCCGGCGCCAGCCAGATGCCGAGCGGCGTGCCGTGCTCGTATTCGCGATGAATCAGGCAGGCCTTCTTCGCCTTCCATACCGCCAGCGGCACCAATAGCGGGCCCACCGGCAGGCAAACGTCAAATGCCGGCTGGCCGGCGAGCGGCGTGACCACCTTCCACGCGTCGTCCTGCAGGCGACGCTCCTTGATGATTTGCCGCGGCGGTTGTTCAAGCATTTGCGATTCTCCTTGATTGATGGGGATTGGGGTAGGCGGCCGCGCGGAAAGGCTCGAGGCCCAGTCGATCCACGGTGTCGATAAAACGTTCGTCGGCGTGGCGGGCGGCAAGATAGACGGCGATCAGGCGCTCGACCAGATCCGGCACTTCGGCCGCGGCGAAGGAGCGTCCGATCACTTCGCCGATGCGGGCATCGTTGCCCTGGCGGCCGCCGAGCGTGATCTGGTACCACTCTTCGCCAGTCTTGTCGACGCCGAGAATCCCGATCGCGCCGAGATGATGGTGGCCGCAGGAATTCATGCAGCCCGAGATGTTGAGTTCCAGTTCGCCGATGTCGTGCTGGTAGTCGAGATCCTCGAAGCGCTCCTGGATCGCCGCGGCGACGGGCAACGAGCGGGCATTGGCCAGGCCGCAGAAGTCGCCGCCGGGGCAGGCGATCAAATCCTGGATCAGGCCCGCCGTCGTGGAAGCCAAGCCCGCCGCCTTGGCGCGATGCCAGACGGTGTAGAGCTCGCGTTGCGGCACGTCGGCGAGGATCAGGTTCTGTTCATGGGAGACGCGGAGCTCGCCGAAGCTGTAACGCTCGGCCAGATCAGCCGCCGCGTCCATCTGTTCGCTGGTCGCATCGCCCGGCGCGGTGCCGGGTTTTTTCAGCGACAGCGTGACGGCGGCGTAGCCCGGCACCTTGTGGCTTTGTACGTTGCGCTCGACCCAGCGCGAGAAGGCCTTGTCTTCGCGCAGGTGGGCGAGGTGGCACAGATCGTCGGGCGCCAGGGTTTCATAATTCGGCGCGGCGAATTGCGCCGAGACGCGGTCGACTTCGGCCGTCGTCAGGGTCGAGGGACCGTCCTTCAGCTGCGACCACTCCGCGTCGACCTGTTGAGCGAACTCCTCGGCGCCGAGTGCCTTGACCAGAATCTTGATGCGAGCCTTGAAGGCGTTGTCGCGGCGGCCGTGGCGGTTGAACACGCGCACCAGCGCCTCGGTATAGGTCAGCAGATGCTGCCAGGGCAGGAACTCCCGCACCAGTTGGCCGAGCAGCGGGGTGCGGCCGAGGCCGCCGCCGGCATACACGGTGAAGCCGATTTCGCCTGCGGCGTTACGCACGACCTGCAGACCGAGGTCATGAACCTGAATCGCGGCGCGGTCCTCGCGGGAACCGCTGACCGCCACCTTGAATTTGCGCGGCAGATAGACGAATTCGGGATGAAAGGTCGACCATTGGCGCAGCAATTCGGCCCACGGGCGAGGATCGGCGATCTCGTCGGCCGCAACGCCGGCGAAGTGATCGGTGGTGACGTTGCGGATGCAGTTGCCCGAAGTCTGGATCGCATGCAGCTCGTCCTGCGCCAGGTCGGCGAGGATCTGCGGCACATCCGGCAGCTTGACCCAGTTCAGTTGCAGATTGTGGCGCGTGGTGAAGTGGCCGAAGCCGCGGTCGTAGCGCCGGGCGATGTCGGCAAAGCGACGCAGTTGCGCGGCCGAGATCAGGCCGTAGGGCACGGCAAGCCGCAGCATCGGGCCGTGGCGCTGGATGTAAAGGCCGTTTTGCAGGCGCAGCGGGCGGAATTCGTCGTCGGAAAGCTTGCCGGCAAGATAACGCTCGGTCTGGCCGCGGAACTGGGCCACGCGGGCCTGGACAATGGTGTGGTCGTAGTCGTCGTAGCGGTACATGCTATGCCTCCTGCAAAGCCGCCCCAAAGGAGGCATACGCCCCCGTGGGGGGCAGCGAACGAATGTGAGCGTGGGGGCCCATGATTTTTTCCTCAGGCGAGAATGAGTTTGCCGCCGACCAGCAGCAGCACGGAGGCGAGCAGACCGCGCAGCGCCCGCTCCGGCACCTTTGCGGCGAAGTGGGCGCCCAGCGCGATGCCCGGCAGCGAGCCGATCAAGAGCGAGACCAGCAGCACCACGTCGACCGTGCCCAGCCACCAGTGCCCGAAGCCGGCGACCAGGGTCAGCGGCACCGCGTGGGCGATGTCGGAACCAACGACGCGGCGCGTTTCGAGCTGCGGGTAGAGGAAGCTCAGCGCGGTGACGCCCAGCGCACCGGCGCCGACCGAAGAAATCGTCACCAGCATCCCGACGATGGCGCCGACCAGCACGGTCAGCCCGGCGACGTGACGGTGCCGAAAGTAGACGCTGGCGCTACGGCGTCGGGCCCGTTCCAGCAGGCGCCGGCGGAACATCAGCGAGGTGGCGGTGAGCAGCAGGGCGACGCCCAGCGCCACCGGGATCAATCCTTCGGTTGCGTCCCTGTCGCCGTGGCCCTGCACGCCAAGCTGCGCCAGCAGCAGGAGGGTCAGGCCGGCGGCCGGGACGCTGCCGGCGGCGAGCCGGCCGGTGATCGTCCAGTCGATGTTGCCGTGTCGATGGTGCACCCAGGAACCGCCGCTCTTGGTCATCGCGGCATACAGCAAGTCAGTGCCCACTGCGGTCACCGGCCTGATGCCGAAGCCCAGTACCAGCAGCGGCGTCATCAGCGAGCCGCCGCCGACGCCGGTCAGGCCGACCAGCAGGCCGACGACGAAGCCGGAAACCGGGAGTGCGGGGTTGAATACGATGTCCATGATGTAGTGCATCGTAGCGAAGCAATATAGTTCTGAAAAATACTTATTAAGTATTTCAATATCGCAAAAAGTTATATAATCACGCCATGAAACTTCAGCAACTGCGCTACCTGGTGGAAGTCGAGCGTCGCGGCTTGAGCGTGTCCGCCGCGGCGGAGGCCTTGTTTACCTCACAGCCGGGGGTCTCGAAGCAGATCGGATTGCTCGAGGAGGAACTCGGCGTAACGATTTTCGAGCGCAGCGGCAAGCGGCTCACGGCGACGACGGCTCCGGGGCAGATCGTGCTGGCCATGGCGCGGCGCATGCTGAATGAAGCGCAGAACATGAAGCGCGTGGGCGCGGACTACGCGGCGGAAGCGAGCGGCGTGTTGTCCATCGCCACGACCCACACCCAGGCGCGATACACCCTGCCGCCGGTGATCCAGCGCTTTGTCCAGCGCCACCCGGAAATTCGCCTGCACATTCAGCAGGGCAGTCCGCTGCAGGTGGCCGAATGGGTCCTGGACGGCAGCGCGGATCTCGGCATCGCCACCGAAGCGCTGGACCGGCACCCGGAACTGCTGACGCTGCCATGCTTTCAGTGGGCGCATCTGGTCGTGACGCCGCAGGGACATCCCCTGCTGGCGTGCCAGCCGCTGACGCTGGCGGCGCTCGCCGGGTATCCGCTGATCACCTACGATGCGACCTTTACCGGCCGCTCGCGCATCGACCGGGCATTCGAACGCCAAAGCCTGCGGCCCAATGTGATGCTGACCGCCATCGATTCGGATGTGATCAAGACCTATGTCGAACTGGGGCTCGGTGTCGGCATCATCGCCGAAATGGCTTTCGATCCTTCGCGCGACACGACGCTGGCCGCCATGCCGGCCACGCACCTGTTCGAGGGCAACACCACGCGTGTCGCGTTCCGCCGCGACATCTGGCTGCGCGGCTACGAATACGACTTCATGGAACTGCTGGCGCCGCAACTGACGCGGCGCATGGTCGAGGCGACGCAAAAGGGTGACGGCGCCGACCCGGGTTTGTGAATCCCCGTTCGCGCGAGAATTCGTTTCGGCGGAGTACGGTGTTGGCGTGCGCGGAAGCTAGAATGGAGCCAGTTCCGAATTGCAGCATTCAAAGAGCGAGGTTTGACCATGCCCTATACGCCTGATCTTGTCCATGAACTGAATACCCTGGTCCGCTTCAATCTGGAGACCAGCCAGCAAGGCATCAAGGTGCATAAAACCGCCGACCCCGAAGTCATCGCAGCGGTGCGCCGCCTGCACGAGAAGGGCTTGCTGACGCTGGTCGACGGCGGCTATCTGACCGGCCTGGGGCGCGACGCGGCGGAACACGCGCAGGCGGTGCTGACCATCCTGACGTCGAGCAGCGGTGCGGCCACCGCGGCGCAAAAGGATTTTGCCTAGCCGCCTTCGCTCGGCTCGTCGTCGCCGGCATCGTCCGCGTCGCCCTTGCCGCCTTCCAGGGCGCGCAGTTCCCTGAACAGTTCGCGGTAGGCGCGCGGCGGCTTGCCCTGCTGCGCTTCCTTCAGCGCGTTGCGGCGCAACTGGCGCAGGTGCTGGATATCGGCCGCCGGGTAGTCGCGAGCCAGCTCGCTGAACTTCGTCTCGTCTTCCATCAGGCGCGTGCGCAGATTTTCGAGACGGTGCTGGCGGATGGTCGCCGCTTCGGAGTTGCCTTTGATCTCGTCCATCGCCGCGCGCAGGGGCGCCGCGTCGATGTCGCGCATGATCTTGCCGATGTATTGCATCTGGCGCCGCTTGGCCTCGTGCTTGGTGAAGCGTTGCGCATCGAGCAGCGCTTCGCGCAAGCGCTCCGGCATTTCGATCTTCGCCAGGCGCTCTTTCGACAGCGCCACCAGTTCCGCGCCGAGATCCTGCAATGCCGTCATCTCGCGCTTGCGCTGCGACTTGCTGGGGCCGGAATATTCGTCCGGCTCGTTATCGATATCATCCACGGTTATGTCCCCGGAGCGTGCGAAGGGGACGGTATCCCCCGGTGGGATATGATTATAGCTTCGCGATCGGGGTCTCACTCTCAAAGGGTTTCCGCATGTCCCAAGGTTTTGCTCATTCTCAGGAGGCATTGCGCGCACTGGCGCAGGCGGTTCTCGATCACGCGGCAACGAACGGCGCCACGGCCTGCGAGGTCGATGTATCTGAGGGCCTGGGCCAGTCGGTCAGCGTGCGCCGGCAGGAGGTCGAGACCATTGAGTACAACCGCGACAAGGGGCTCGGCGTCACGGTGTACATCGGCCAGCGGCGCGGCCATGCCAGCAGTTCGGATTTCTCGCCGGCAGCGCTGAGAGCCTCGGTCGAAGCGGCGCTGTCCATCGCGCGCTTCACGGCCGAAGACGATTGCGCCGGGCTGCCGGACGCCAGGCTGCTGGCGACCGGGAGCATGGACCTCGATCTGTTCCACCCATGGGATATCCCGGTGGAGACGGCAATCGACATTGCGCGCCGCTGCGAGCAGGCCGCCTTCGATGTCAGCCCGATGGTGAAGAATTCCGAAGGCGCCAGCGTTTCCGCGCAGACCGCGCAGTTCGTCTCGGCCAACAGCCTCGGCTTCATGGGCGGCTTCGCCACGTCGCGACACTACATCTCGTGTTCGGTGATTGCCGGCGAAGGCGAGGACATGCAGCGCGACGACTGGTACGCCACGCGCCGCAACGCGGCTGATTTTCCCGATGCCGCGCGCATCGGCGACTACGCCGCGCGGCGCGCCCTGTCGCGGCTCGGCGGTCGCAAACTGAAGACGCGCAAGTGCCCGGTGATATTCGAAGCGCCGCTGGCAGCGGGTCTGATCGGCAGTTTCGTGCACGCGATTTCCGGCGGTTCGCTGTATCGCAAGACCTCCTTCCTGCTCGACAGCCTCGGTCAGCAGCTGTTCCCCGATTTCGTGCAGATCAGCGAACGGCCGCACATTCGCGGCGGCTTCGCCTCGTCGCCCTTCGATGACGACGGCGTGGCGACGCACGATCGCGAGGTGGTGAAGCACGGCGTGCTGCAAGGCTATTTCCTGTCCACCTACTCGGCGCGCAAGCTGGGCATGCAGACCACCGGCAATGCGGGCGGTGCGCACAATCTGCTGGTGCAACCCGGGCGGCATGACCTGAAGGGTCTGCTGCGCGAAATGGGCAGCGGCCTCCTGGTGACCGAACTGCTCGGCCAGGGAGTGAATTACGTGACCGGCGACTACTCGCGCGGCGCGGCGGGCTATTGGGTGGAAAAGGGCGAGGTCGCCTATCCGGTGGAAGAGATCACCATCGCCGGCAATCTGCGCGAGATGCTGCGCGGCATTGTCGATATCGGCAATGACATCGAGGTGAGGGGTTCGAAACAGGTCGGTTCGATTCTGGTCGAACGCATGACCATCGCCGGCAATTGACGGCGACTGCCGAAGCCGGCCAGGAGTAGACGCCGGCGGAACGGCGACGCGCTGATCCGCGATATGTGTTGAAGGCTGCCACAATTACCGAAAGCCGCGCAATCATGCCAAAGCGCTAGACTGCCGCATGCCAAAGCCGCACAAGACCTCCAGCCGCCCGGTCCGGAAGCCCGTCACCAGGACGGGCGGCAGCAAGGCGCCGGCCGAGCCCCGCGGCGCCGGGGCGGTGCCCGTCCAGGCCCCGGCCGATATCGCCGCTTTCATCGCGCGCAGCGTCATGCTCTACCGCAAGGGGCAGATCCGGGAAGCGCTGGAAGCCGCCACGCAGGGATTGGTCACCGATCCGGACAACGCCGTTCTTCTCAGCCACCATGGCGTATTTGCCGCGGCGCTCGGCGAGTCGGCGGCGGCCGAGGCGTCGTATCGTCGTGCCATCGCCGTTCAGCCGGACAGCGCGGAAATCCGTTACAACCTCGGCAACCTGCTCAAGGCGCAAAATCGCCCGCAGGAGGCCGAAGCTGCCTATCGTCGCGCCATCGAACTGAATCCCGACTCGGCCGAAGCGCACTGCAACCTGGGCAATCTGCTCGCGGAGCAGCAGCGTGCGGACGAAGCCGAAGCGCTCTGCCGCCGGGCGATCGCGCTGCGGCCGGATTACGCCCAGGCCCACTCCAACCTGGGCAACCTGCTGCAGGCGAGCAAGCGCCCGCAGGAGGCGGAAGCCGCCTATCGTCGCGCCCTCGCGATCAAGCCCGACTATGCGGAAGCATGGTCGAACCTGGGCGTTCTGCTCAAGGCGCAAAAGCGCGCCGAGGAGGCGGAAGCCGCCTACCTTCGCGCCATTGCCACGATGCCCGATCATGCGGAAGCGCATTCGAACCTGGGTGTTCTGCTGATGGAGCAGAAGCGTTTCGATGAGGCCGAAGCCGCATGCCGTCGCGCCATTGCCCTGCGGCCGGACTACGCCGATGCCTACTCGAACCTCGGCAACCTGCTGCAGATGCGGAAACGCCCCGAGGAGGCCGAAGCGGCCTATCGCCGTGCCGTCGCATTGAAGCCGGACCACGCCGACGCTCACTGGAACCTCAGTCTGCTGCTGCTGCGGCGGGGGCGTTTGCCGGAAGGCTGGATGGAATTCGAGGCACGCTACGCACCGAACAAGACGGAACGCAGAATGGCGCCGCCGCCGGTTCTCCCGGATGGCATACCCCTGCCGCCGCAATGGCAGGGCGAGCTGCTGGCGGGCAAGTCGCTGCTGATCTGGCCGGAGCAGGGTCTGGGCGATGAAATACAGTTCGTGCGTTATCTGCCCATGCTCAAGGCGCGGGGTGCGAGGCATCTCACGCTGGCCTGCAAGCCGCCGCTGAAAGCCCTGTTCGCGGCGCAAGGCCTGGCGGACCGGGTGATCAGCACGGCGGACTGGCGTCCCGCCATGGCGGCGGAGTTCGACTTCTGGTGCTATCCGCTCAGCCTGCCGCTGCATTTCGCCACCACGCTGGACAACATTCCGGCGGCGATTCCCTACCTGAAGGCGGAGCCGGCCGGAATCGCACGCTGGGCATCGCGCCTGCCGCCGGCCGGGCCTCGCGTCGGTCTGGTCTGGAAGGGGAGCCCGACCCACAAGAACGACGCCAGCCGGTCCCTTCCGTCGCTGGCGATTCTCGCGCCGTTCTGGTCCCTGCCCGGCATCGCTTTTGTCAGTCTGCAGAAAGGGTCGGGAGAAGAAGAGGCTGGCGCGCCCCCGGCCGGTCAGCCCCTCATGCATCTCGGCGGCGAGATGGCGGATTTTGCCGATAGCGCCGCCATCCTCAGCCAGCTCGATCTGCTGATCTGCGTCGATACCGCCGCGGCGCATCTGGCCGGTGCGCTGGGCAAACCCTGCTGGGTGCTGCTGCCCGACTACAAGACCGACTGGCGCTGGCTGGAGGCGCGGGCCGATTCTCCCTGGTATCCCCGCGTCATGCGTCTGTTCCGCCAGACGACCGATGACGACTGGGGAGGCGTCGTGGACCGCGTAGTCGCGGCGCTGAAGGAATGGATGGCCGGAGCAGGACGCGTCGATTCAGCGGCGGCTGCCGGGAAAGATCGGCCGCCGCCGCACACCCGAGCCGAAGTCGCCGCAGTGAGCGCACGCAGTACGGCGCTGTACCGCCAGGGGCAATTCACGGAAGCGCTGGCAATTGTGACGCGAGCGCTTGCCGTCGAGCCGGACAATGCCGTTCTGTTGAATCAGCAGGGGATCATTGCCGCCAAGATCGGGGATGCCGCAGCGGCCGAAGCCGCCTACCGCCGCGCCCTGATCCTGAAGCCGGATTACGCGGAAGGCCACTTCAATCTGGGTGTTCTGCTTAAAGCGCAAGGTCGCCCGCGGGAGGCCGAAGCGGCTTATCGTCGTGCCCTCGAAACGCATCCGGATTCGGCCGATGCCTGGTCCAACCTGGGTGTTCTGCTCACGGAGCAGAAACGTCCGGATGAAGCGGAAGCCGCCTATCGCCGCGCCATCGCGCTCGTGCCGGACCATGCCGAGGCTCACTCCAACCTCGGTGTTCTGCTCAGGGCGCAAGAGCGCCTTGATGAAGCCGAGGCCGCCTACCGGCGCGCCATTGCGGCAAGGCCGGATTCTGCCAGAGCGTATTCCAACCTCGGCAACCTGCTCAAGGCACAAAACCGATTGGAGGAAGCCGAGGCCGCTTACCGGCGTGCCATCGCGACGGATCGGGACAGCGCCGAGGCCCACTACACTCTGGCGATCCTGCTCAAGGATCAAAAGCGCGTGGAGGATGCCGAAGCCGCATTTCGCCGCGCGATCGCATGCAAGCCCGACTACGCCGATGCCCGTTTCGATCTCAGTCTGCTTCTTCTGAGGGGAGGGCGATACCGGGAAGGCTGGATCGATTATGAAGCCCGTTACGCCCCCGGCAAGGCGGACATCAAAGTGGAGCCCCCGTCGCTCGCGCCGGGCAGCGCCCCGCTACCTCCGCAATGGACGGGCGAATCCCTGACGGGCAAGTCGCTGCTGGTCTGGCCGGAGCAGGGCTTTGGCGACGAGATCCAGTTCGTCCGCTATCTGCCTTTGCTCAAGCAACGCGGTCTGCGGCACCTCACGCTGGCCTGCAAGCCGCCCCTGCGGGCCCTGTTTGCCGCGCAAGGCCTGGCTGACCGGGTGATCGGAGTGACCGACTGGCGGCCCGAAATGGCGCGAGAGTTCGATTTCTGGTGTTACGCGCTCAGCCTGCCGCTGCAATTCGCGACCACGCTGAAAAATCTCCCCGCGACGATTCCCTACCTGAAGGCGGCGCCGGACAGCATCGCGCGCTGGGCGAAGCGCCTGCCGCCCGCTGCGCTTCGCGTCGGCCTGGTGTGGAAGGGCCGGCCGACCCATGGCAACGACGCCAATCGGTCGCTGCCCTCGCTGGCCGTCCTTGCGCCGCTCTGGTCCGTGCCCGGCGTTGCTTTCGTCAGCCTGCAAAAGGGCGCCGGCGAGGACGAAGCCGCCGCTCCGCCGGTCAGTCAGCCTCTGACGCACCTCGGCGCCGAGATGGAGGATTTTGCCGACAGCGCCGCGATCCTCAGCCAGCTCGATCTGCTGATCTGCGTCGATACCGCCGCGGCGCATCTGGCGGCTGCGCTGGGCGTTCCATGCTGGCTGCTGCTGCCGGACCACAGGACCGACTGGCGCTGGCTCGAAGGGCGGGTCGATTCGCCGTGGTACCCGAACGTGATGCGCCTGTTCCGGCAGAACGGCGATCGCAACTGGGACGGTGTGGTGACGCAAATTCTTGCGGCGCTGAAGGAATGGACGGCTGCGCCGCAGCGGGCGACATCCGCAGTTCCACCGCCCGGCGTGACGGCTCCGGTTGTTTCCCCGCTTGCCCCCGGCTGGAGATGTTTCGGCCGGAATCCCGACCTGCAGACGCCCTTCGACGTCGCGGTGGTCATGCCGACGATCGGGCGCGAATGCATCCTCGAAGCCGTTCGCTCGGTCTATGCCCAGGAAAATGTCGGACGCATTCAGTTGCTGATCGGCGTCGATCAGCCGCGCGGCGATTTCGTCCGTCTGCACGAGTTGCTCGACGCAGCGCCCGCGCATGTCACTCCCTGCCTGTTTTACCCCGGCTACTCGACTTCGCAGCGGCATGGCGGGCTGCACCCTGCCTTCGATGGCGGGGTGCTGCGAACGGTGCTCAGCTATCTGGCCAACGCCCGCCACCTTGCCTACCTGGACGATGACAACTGGTGGGCGCCCGGACATGTGCGCTCCCTGTTGAGCGCGGTGCAGGGGCGGGACTGGGCATTTGCGCTGCGCTGGTTCGTGCACCCCGAATCGCGCCGGCCGGTGTGCGTCGATGAATGGGAGTCGGTCGGACCCGGCCGGGGAGTTTTCCTGCCGAAGTTCGGCGGCTGGGTCGATCCGAATTGCCTCCTGATCGACAAGCTGGCCTGCGAGCCCGTGTTGCGCTGGTGGAGCATTCCGCTGCCGGACAAGGCGCGCATGGCGGCCGACCGGCATGTTTTCGCCTGGCTCCAGAAGCACAGCGTGCCGGGAGAAACCGGGCAGGCAAGCGTGTACTACGAGATGCAGCCAAAAGACGTCCTGCATCCCCGGCGGCTGGAGCGGATCGGACAGCGCTATGCCGAGGCCGGTCGCGCCGGCGGCGGATTGCCTTCGGCACCTGCGCCTGATTGAGCGGGCCGGCGTCAGGGCGAGCGGGCGCTGTCGACGTCGGCCAGATTGCGTTCGTCCACATAGATCCTGGCCGCATCCGTCTCGCCGGCGAAGCAGGTGACGATGACATTGCTGTGCACGGCTGACTTGGACAGCACCTCGACGGCGCAGCGGCCGTAGGCGCTTTCGATCGTGGCGAGCAGATTGCGCGCGTAGCCGCTGGCGAGCCTGCCGTCGAGAATCAGGTTGGCCAGCATCACCCCGCCGGGCTTCAGGGCGTGCCGCGTGTCGCGCCAGAATTCGCGCGTCACCAGATGCCCCGGGATGGAAGTGCGCGCACTATAGACATCGACCACCACGGCATCGAAGCGACGCGTGGCTTCGATGACGAAGCGGCGCGCATCGGCGGCGACGAATTCGCCGCGGACCGCTTCGCGCAGGAAATCGCGTTCGGCGATGGCGCGGATCGCCGGGTCGATATCGACGTAGGTGTAGCGGTTTGCAGGTTCGCGGTGCGACAGCGTGAAGCCGCCGGCGCCCAGCACCAGGATGTCGCGCTCGCGGAAGCCGAGGTCGTCGAGCAGGATGCGCCGCAGGTGCTGCACGTATCGGGCATACCGCGGCGGTTCGCTGCCGTCGATCAGCGAGGCGACCTGGTTGTTCACCCTGAAGGCGAGTGGCGACTGCATGCCCTCGCGCGTCACGGCTTCCACTTCGTAGTCGGCATAGGCCGTGTCGGCGCGTCGGCGGTCGCCGAGGTTGGCGGCCACGCTGATTCCGGCCACGCCAGCCAGCAGCATCGATGCCAGGGCGCGCGGGCGATGCACCAGTGCGGCGCCGGCGACCAGCATCACTGCACCGAGCAGTACTGCAGCCCACACGCCGAACACCTGCATTACGATCAGCGACAGCGTGACCGACCCCAGAAAGGAGCCGAGGGTGGACCAGTAGAGCGCGCGTCCCGCAGCTTCGCCGCTGCGCTGGGCCAGCATCAGATTGGTCAGGATCGGCACCGTCTGCCCCAGCAGCCAGGCCAGCGGACAGAGGATCGCGCCGACGAAGATCAGGTAGGCCAGTCCCGCCTGGGTTCCGGCAAAGATGGCGTTGACGCTGCCGCCCGCCAACCCGGCACCCATCAGCAGCGCGGAAATCAGGAAATTGCGCGCCACCACGGCGCGGTAGTCCGCCGCGACGCGGCTGCCCGAGTAGTAGCCGAGCGCGAGGGCAAGCAGGAACAGGCCGATGGTCGGCGCCGTGACCACGATGGAACTGCCGACATGGGGAATCAGACGCCGCAAGGCGATGATCTCGGCGCCGAGGGAGCAATAGCCCTCGATGAATACGATGGTGAATAGCAGGCGTGGCGGCATGGCGGCAGGACGGATGCGCGGGATGCGCGACTTTACCTCAAGCGAAACTCATGCAAGGCGGCGTCCCGGGAGTAGACGCTGGCGACACGGCGGGCGAACTGTCAGCGAGCCGCTGCCGCAAAAATTTACAGGCGCGTGCTTGCAACGTACCATGCAATCGAATTCACGGAACAACGAGGTGTGTCCATGGTGTCGTTGCATACGGGTTACGGGCGGTGGCGGATAGTGTCGTGAACGGCGTTCCCGTCATCGAGTGGACCGAAGGAGGCGGCATGCACTCGGCCCGCTGGCACTCCGAGAGCGGCACGGCGCCGCCGAAGCGCGTGGTCATCGCCGATGACCGCACCACGGCGGATGCCGCCTACCGGTTGGCATGCGAGGGCACCGCGCTGCTGTGGCGGGGCGACTTCCAGAATGCCCGCCAGCTGCTGCAGGCAATGGCCCGGCGCCTCGACCGCAAGCCGCGCAAGGCGGCGACGGCATCGGCGCCGGCGGAGGCTTTTCATTTGTATCGTCAGGCGCAGTCGCAGCGCGCACGCACGCTGGGCATGCTGCTGTTGCCCTTCGAAGACGACTTCCGTCTGCCGCTGCGGCGGGCGCCCGACGTGAGTCAGGCCTGCTGCGAGGCCTATGGTCCGGCGCAGGGTCCCTTCGTCGCCTCCCTGCGCGAACTGCTGGGCCTGATCGGTGCGCACGAGTGGCGCAAGAAAGGCGTCGCGATCCCGGAACTGGGCGGGCGCATTCATCCGCATTACGGCGTCTTTGCGCCGGTTCGCGGCGAGTATGTCGGTCTGGTGGCGGCGGCGCCCCTGCCGCGCAACTGCGCGCTGGCCTTCGACATCGGCACCGGCACGGGCGTCCTCGCGGCGGTGCTGGCGAAGCGCGGCATTGCACGCATCGTCGCCACCGATCAGGATTCCCGTGCGTTGACCTGCGCCCGCGACAACATCGGACGACTCGGTTTGGCCGAACGGGTCGAGGTGGTCGCGGCGGACCTGTTTCCGCCGGGCCGCGCTTCGCTCATCGTCTGCAATCCGCCGTGGGTTCCGGCCCGTGCCAACTCGCCGCTCGAGCGCGCGGTGTACGATCCCGGCAGTCGCATGTTGATGGGATTCGTCGGGGGGCTCGCCGAACATCTGGAGCCGGAGGGAGAGGGCTGGCTGGTGCTCTCCGACCTCGCCGAGCATCTGGGTTTGCGCTCGCGTACCGAACTGCTGGCAGCCTTTGATGCGGCAGGCCTCAAGCTCGTGGGACGGGTGGATGCAAAGCCGAATCATCCGCGGGCGACGGACAGCTCCGATCCCCTGCATGCCGTACGCGCCGCGGAACTGACCTCCCTCTGGCGTCTGGCGCGGCGCTGAGGCGCCGAAGCGGCACGCGGGCGGGAACGGTTAGAATCAATCGGAGTTCAAACGAAGCAAGAGACCATGGCTCTCCAAGACGGCATTCGATCGTTCCCGCGCAAGTTCTGGCCAACGGGGCTGGTGCTTCTCGCGCTGTTCGCTGCCTTCTGGGCCTACGTCTATTCCGAAAAGCAGGTCGATCGCGCCAACCAGCAGCGACAGATATCCATCGTCCTGGCGGATCAGTTGCGGCAGTCGTCGGACGATCTGACGCGGATGGCCAGAACGTATGTGGCGACCGGTGAGCCCCGCTACAAGACGTATTACCAGGAAATACTGGACATTCGCGATGGCAGAAAGCCGCGCCCTCCCGACTACTACAATGCCTATTGGGATCTGGTGCTGGCGAACGGCGATGCGGCGCGGGCGCAGGGCGGGCAGGCGGCGCCGCTGCTCGAATTGATCCGCCAGGCAGGTTCGCCGGAAGCCGAGCTGCGCAAGCTGGCGGCGGCCAAGGTAAATTCCGACGGCCTGACGGCCATCGAATTCGAGGCCATGACACTGGTCGAGACCACCGGCCCCGATATCCCAGCGGCGCGGGCGCGGGCGCTGCGGATGATGCACGACGCGCCCTACCATCGCGCCAAGGCAGCGATCATGCGGCCGATCAATGAAGCCTTTGAGCTGATGGACAAGCGCACGGCGGAGGAGGTTCGTGTCGCCGACCGCAATGCAGGAATTGCCCGGATCGTGTTCATCGCCTGCGCACTCGGCGCCTTGCTCCTGCTCTGGAGGGCCTACGGGGCCTTGCAGACGACTTTGGGCGGTTCGGCGGAGGAAGTTCACCGGCACATTCTCCGGATCGGACGGGGCGATTTCACGTCGGCCATCGATGTCGCTCCCGGGATGGAGGGCAGCGTACTCGCCGGCCTGTCGGCGATGCAGATCAGGCTGCAATCGAACGAGATTCAGCGCAAGCAGGCCGAGAACGAATTGCGTTCCAGTGCGGAGCGGCTGAACGAAGCCCAGCGCATCGCCCACGTCGGCAGCTGGACGCTGGATGTGGCCAGCGGCGAACTGACCTGGTCGGATGAAATCTACCGTTTGTTCGAGATGGCCCCGAGGAAGTTCGGCGCCACTTACGAGGCCTTTCTCGATGCCATTCATCCGGATGACCGCGACGCGGTGAATCAGGCCTATCAGGACTCGCTGGCGACCCGTTCGGCGTACGAGATCACGCACCGGCTGCAGATGCGTGACGGAAGCATCAAATGGGTGCATGAGAAATGCCATTCGGACTTCGACGCTGCGGGCAAGCCGCTGCGGTCCAGGGGCACGATTCAGGACGTCACCGAGCGCCGGATGACCGAGATGGCGCTGCGCCAGTCGGAGCAGCGGTTCGCCACGGCCTTCAATTCGTGCCCCATCGCGGCATCGATCGCCACGGCCGCGGAAGGCCGCATCCTGGAAGCCAATGCAAACTACGAGCGCGATTTCGGCTGGACCCGGGCCGACCTGATCGGCCGGACATCGGTGGAAGTGGGAATCTGGCCGGACGAGGCCACGCGCCGTCCCTGGGTGGCGGCAATCAGTCGTGAAGGCCGGCTGATCGATTACGAGACCATCTGGATGCACAAGAACGGCGAGCGGCGAAATGTCAGCCTTTCGGGCGAGATCACCGAGGTGGATGGCCAAAGCTGCATTCTGGCCTATGTCACGGACATTACAGTTCGCAAGCGGACCGAGCAGGCCCTGGTGACCAGTGAAACGCGATTGCGGGCAGTACTGGACGGTGTGCATAGTGGCGTCATCACCATGACCGAGCAGGGCATCGTCGAGTCGTTCAACCATTCTGCCGAGCGCCTGTTCGGCTACAGCGCCGACGAAGTGATCGGCAACAACGTCAAGATGCTGATGCCCGAGCCATACAGGAGCGGGCATGATGGCTATCTCGAAGCCTATCGACATGGCGGCACCGGCACGGTGGTGGGCGGCAGGACCGATGTCATGGGACAGCGCCGCGACGGCTCGATATTTCATATCGAGCTGGGGGTCACCGAAACCCTGCTCGACGGCAGGAAGCTGTTCGTCGGCAGCGTCAGCGACATCAGCTACCGGAAGGATGCCGAGGCCGAGCTTCGCATTGCAGCGACGGCCTTCGAATCGCAGGAAGGCATGGTCGTCACCGACCCGGACGGCATCATCCTGCGCGTCAATCGGGCCTTCACCGAAAGCACCGGCTATTCGGCGGAGGATGTCATCGGCCACACCCCGCGGCTGTTGAAGTCAGGCCGCCACGATGCCGCGTTCTATGTCGCAATGTGGGATAGCCTGCAGAGGAGCGGATCGTGGCAGGGCGAGATCTGGGACCGGCGCAAGAACGGCGAGATCTATCCGAAGTGGCTGACGATTTCCGCGGTCAAGCGGGATGACGGGGTGATCACCCATTATGTAGCCACGCATCAGGACATTACCGAACGCAAGATTGCGGAGGATCGGATCAGGGAGCTGGCCTTCTTCGATCAGCTGACGACCCTGCCCAATCGCACGCTCCTGCTGGATCGCCTGCGGCAGGCCATGACGGCCAGTTCGCGCAACGGCAGCTACGGGGCGCTGTTGTTCATCGACCTCGACAATTTCAAGACCCTCAATGACACCCTCGGCCACGACAAGGGCGACCTGCTGCTGCAGCAAGTGGCGCAGCGCCTGGTCGAAAGCGTGCGCGAGGGCGACACGGTGGCGCGGCTGGGAGGCGATGAATTCGTGGTGGTGCTGAGCAGCCTGAGCGCGAACATCGAGGAGGCCGCGACCCAGACCGAAGCCGTCGGCGGCAAGATTCTCGCGGCGCTCAGGGGCACGTATCAGCTCAATGACATCGAACATCGCAGCACTGCGAGCATCGGCGCCACCTTGTTCAGGGGGCACCAGGCCACCATCGACGATCTGATGAAACAGGCCGACCTGGCCATGTACAAGTCCAAGGCGAGGGGGCGTAATGCCCTGCATTTTTTCGATCCGGACATGGAGACCGCCGTGATGGAGCGGGCCTCGCTGGAGACTGGTCTGCGCCAGGCGATACAGCAGAAGCAGTTCGTGCTCCATTACCAGGCCCAGGTGATCGACGGCGGCCGTGTCACGGGCGCCGAAGCCCTGATTCGCTGGCAGCATCCGCTGCGCGGCCTGGTGTCTCCGGCCGAGTTCATCGCCCTCGCCGAGGAAACGGGACTGATCCTGCCCTTGGGCAACTGGGTACTGGAGACCGCCTGCAGCCAACTGGCACGATGGTCGACGCGCCCCGCAATGAGCCATCTCACGGTCGCGGTGAATGTCAGCGCCCAACAGCTCCACGAAGCCGACTTTGTCGATCAGGTCCTGGCAATCGTCGGGCAAACGGGCGCCAATCCGAACCGGCTCAAGCTGGAGCTGACCGAGAGCCTGCTGGTGGACAACGTGGAGGACATCATCAACAAGATGTCCGTATTGAAAGCCGCGGGGGTGAGCTTCGCGCTGGACGATTTCGGAACCGGCTACTCCTCGTTGTCCTATCTGAAACGCCTGCCGCTGGATCAGTTGAAGATCGACCAGTCATTCGTGCGCGACATTCTGGTCGATCCCAACGACGAGGCGATTGCCAGAACCATCGTGGCGCTGGCCCAGAGCCTCGGGCTGGAGGTGATCGCCGAGGGGGTGGAAACCGAAACCCAGCGCGCCTTCCTCGCCAGTTCGGGTTGCCATGCCTACCAGGGCTATTACTTCAGTCGTCCGCTGCCGGTCGAAGGCTTCGAGGAGTTTGCGGCGCGGGTTTGAAGGTGCCAGTTCATTGCGCTAAAAAAAGCAAACCCCGCCGCAGCGGGGTTTGTTTTTTTGCCCGGAGAAAACTACTTCTTCTTCGGTGCGGCTTTCTTGGCAGGGCCGCTACGACCTGTCTGCATGAAGTTGTCGAAGCCGGCTTCGGCGAAGCGGAACCACAGGTGCTGCTCGTCGCGGAAGGCGGCATAGTCGGAATAGATTTTGTTCCAGGCCGGGTTCTTGGCCGACAGGTCCGAATACAACTGCATTGCGGCGTCGTGGGCGGCCTTGAGGATGCTCTTGTCGAACTGGTGCAACTTGGCGCCGCCGGCCACCAGGCGCTTGAGGGCCGCCGGGTTCTTGGCGTCGTACTTGGCCTGCATCACAACGTGGGCGTGCGAGGCGGCGGAGGCGAGAATCGCCTTGTAATCGGCGGGCAGCGCGTCGTAGGCCTTCTGGTTGACGTAGAGCGACAGCTGCGGGCCGCCTTCCCACCATCCCGGATAATAGTAATGCTTGGCAACCTTCTGGAAGCCGAGCTTTTCGTCGTCATAGGGGCCGACCCATTCCGTGGCGTCGATGGTGCCTTTTTCCAGCGCCTGATAGATCTCGCCGCCGGGAATGTTCTGCGGCACGCCGCCGATGGCCGACAGCACCTTGCCGCCGAAGCCGCCGATGCGCATCTTGAGGCCCTTCATGTCGGCCAGGGTCTTGATCTCCTTGCGATACCAGCCGCCCATTTGGGCGCCGGTGTTGCCCATCGGGAAATTCACGATGTTGTAGTTCTTGTAGAACTCGCGCAGCAAGGTCAGACCGTTGCCCTCGTACATCCAGGCCGTCATCTGGCGGCTGTTGAGGCCGAAGGGAATCGCGCAGTCGATGGCGAAGGTGTCATCCTTGCCGAAGAAGTAGTAGGGGGCGGTATGGGCGCATTCGACGGTGCCCTGCTGCACGCCATCGACCACGCCGAAGGGGGGCATCAGTTCGCCGCCGGCATGCACCGAGATGGTGAACTTGCCGCCGGTGCCTTCGGATACCGCCTTCGAGAAGGTCTCGGCGGCGCCGTAAATGGTGTCGAGCGCCTTGGGGAAGCTCGATGCGAGACGCCAGCGAATGGCGGGGGCTTGTGCTTGCACCGCCGGGGCGACACCGGCGGCAAGGATGCCGGCGATGCCGGCGTTCTGCAAAAATTTGCGACGTTCCATGGATGGATCTCCTCGTTGTTGTTCAAACATGACGACCGGGCCGAACGGGTCCGTCGCCGGATACTACACTGACGAACTTCTGCTACTTGCTCTTGGTAACCGACTGCTGGAGGGCTTTCGCGGGATCATCTTCGGCCTCTTCCTCCGCGTCCGCTTCCTTGTCCTTGTCTTCCCCGTCCTCCTGATTGGCCTGCTCCCCCTCTTCCGCTGCTGCTTCCAGGTCAACGGGCGGGGCCTCAAGCTGGATGTTCTGCGCGTTGGCCGGCGGAGCCTGGTCAAGGCTGTCCAGCACCAGGTTCGGATAGATCACCACCGTAGAGACCATGATCACTTGCAGCACGATGAAGGCGATTGCGCCCTTGTAGATTTGCGCGGTGGTGACGGCCGGGATGCGCTGTCCGGTAACGCGGTCGTTGTAGTCGCTCTTGGCCGCCACGCTGCGCAGGTAGAACAGCGCGAAGCCGAAGGGCGGCGTGAGGAAGGAGGTTTGCAGGTTCATGGCGATGATGACGCCGAACCAGATCAGCGCATCGCTGCCCGCCGGCAGCAGGGCCGGCAGCAGCTTCTCGGCGACCGGCACCAGCAGCGGCACGACGATGAAGGCGATCTCGAAGAAGTCGATGAACATGCCGAGCACGAACACCATCAGGTTCACCACGATGAGGAAGCCCATGGCGCCGCCGGGCAGCTTGCTGAACAGATGCTCGATGAAAATATGGCCGTCGGCGGCATTGAAGGTAAAGGAAAACACCGTCGAGCCGATCAGGATGAACAGCACGAAGATCGACAGCTTGGTGGTGTTCTCCAGAGCTTCCTTGAGCAGCCTGAGTTCCAGCTTGCGCCGGGCCAGCGCCATGACGAAGGCGCCGAGCGCGCCCATGGCGCCGCCTTCGGTCGGCGTGGCGAGGCCGAGGAAGATGGTGCCGAGCACCAGAAAGATCAGCACCAGCGGCGGGATCAGGACGAAGGTGACGCGCTCGGACAGCTTCGACAGCAGGCCCAGCTTGAGCACGTGGTTCAGGATCGCCAGGCCGAGGGCGACGAAGGACGATATCGTCATCGACAAGATCAGCACTTCGTCCTTCGGGGCCGGATCTTCGCGTCCGGTCCAGCCGCCGATGATCGAATCATGCACCTGGCTCCAGCCGATGCCCGCCGCGGCGGCCAGCAGCATCAGCAGCAGCAGCGAGCGGTGCCCCGACGAGCCGTTGGCCTCCTTGTAGATGCGCGCTTCCGGCGGCAGCGCCGGCACCCAGGCCGGCTTGACGATGGCGATGACGATCACGAACGCGGCGTAGCAGGCCACCAGCAGGAGGCCCGGCACCAGCGCGCCGGCATACATGTCACCGACCGAGCGGCCGAGCTGGTCGGCCATCACGATCAGCACCAGCGAGGGCGGGATGGCCTGCGCCAGGGTACCGGACGCGGTGATCACGCCGGTGGCGATGGTGCGGTTGTAGCCGTTGCGCAGCATGATCGGCAGCGAGATCAGGCCCATCGAAATCACCGCGGCGGCAACCACGCCGGTGGTCGCCGCGAGCAGGGCGCCGACGAAAATCACGGCCAGCGCCAAGCCGCCGCGCACCGGGCCGAAGACCTGGCCGATGGTTTCCAGCAGGTCCTCGGCCATGCCGCTCTTTTCGAGGATGATTCCCATGAAGGTGAAGAAGGGGATCGCCAGCAGCGTGTCGTTCTGCATGATGCCGAAGACGCGCAGCGGCAGCGCCTGGAACAGCGAGGGCGGGAACATGCCGGCTTCCATGCCGAGGAAGCCGAAGAACAACCCGGTGGCGGCCAGCGCGAACGCCACGGGAAAACCGGTCAGGAGGAACAGCAGCAGGCCGCCGAACATCAGCGGCACGAAGTTCTGGGCGATGAATTCCATCAGCGGACTTCCTCCTGGACGTGGGCGGCGTGTTCCTCGATTTCGTGACCGATCTCGTCCTTGGCTTCGGTTTCGATGTGGCTGATGACATCCGGGCCGGCGCCGGCGATGAAGGCGGCGCGCTTGATCAGTTCGGACAGGCCTTGCAAGGCGAGCAGCGCAAAGCCGAGCGGAATCAGGCCGTACATCGGCCAGCGAATCAGGCCGCCGGCATTCTGCGACATCTCGCCGCTGTTCCAGGCATTGACGAACAGCGGCCAGGACAGGGTGATGATCATGTAGGACAGCGGCAGCAGGAAGACGACGATGCCGACGATGTCGATCAGGTTGCGCGTGCGCGCCGAAAGATGGTTGGAAATGAAATCGATGCGGACGTGGGCGTTCCTCAGGAAGGCGAAGCCGGAGCCGAGCATGAACACCGCGGCAAACAGGTACCACTGGATTTCCAGCAGGGCATTCGAACTCATGTCGAGCGTCTTGCGCACAATGGCGTTGCCGGCGGAAATCATCACGGCGGCCAGGATCAGCCACTTGAGGCCGCGGCCGAGTCGATCGTTCAGCCCGTCGACCAGTCTCGACAGTTTGAGCATGGCATTCATGTGCTGCCCTCCTCCCGGATTGCGCAACTGTCGCGCCGTGCGCGCAGTGCCGCTTCTCTGTTATCGGAAGGCATATTAACCTGAGCGTTCAACATTCTCTGACTCAAGAACTTCTCCTTGATGCATCAGTATCTTGCGAGGACGGTTCGCGCGGGGCCGAGGAATGATCGACTGGCGGAGTTTTCTCGTGGGCCAGTGGTCTGACCAAATGTTTGCGGATGTTAGTGATCGCAAGCCGCTATGTCAAGCGCCGGCGGGCGAATTCCTCTGGTCGGCTTTCATTGGTTTGATATTGTGGTCAGACCAATGCTATATTGCATAAATGGAGACCAAGATCATGGCCCCGCGGCTCGCCGATGTGGTGGCGAGGGAGATCGAGCAGAGGATGCTGGAGGGCGGCTTGAAGGCAGGCGATCGCCTGCCTTCGGAGCGCGAGCTGTCGCTGCAACTGGGTGTGTCGCGCGCGTCCCTGCGCGAGGCGATCCACAAGCTGGCGGCGCGCGGCCTGCTGGAAAGCCGCCACGGCGGAGGTACGTTCGTTACCGACCGACTCGATGCCAGCTTCGGCAATCTCTGGGAGGAAATTCTCCGCGACCATCCGGCGGTGCATGAGGACATGCTGGAGTTTCGCCACATGCTGGAAGGTCGCGCCGCGGAATCCGCCGCCCATCGCGCCACCGCGGCTGACCGCGAGCGCGTCCGGCAAAGCCTGGCGATGCTGGAGGCGGCCTTTGCCGGGGACGACCTGGATGCCCAGGTGGATACCGATCTGGCCTTCCACCAGGCCATCGCCGAGGCGTCGCACAATGTCATCATCGGCCACCTGACAGCGAGCCTGCTGCGCCTGATGCGCGACAACCTGCGGCGCAACCTGAGCGAACTGATGCAGTTGCCGGCAGCCAAGGAGCAATTGCTCGACCAGCATCGCGCGGTGTGGCGGGCGATCGAGCACGGCGATGCGGGACAGGCGATGGAAGCGGCGGCCGACCACATCGGCTATGTGCGGCAGAACCTCAGCCGCCTGCTGCGCAACGCCGCGCGCCACAAATCCTGAAACCCGGCGCATGATTTCGACCCGGATCACCCGGTTCTGCCTCGTTCGCCATGGCGAGACCGACTGGAACGGCGAGAAGCGCATCCAGGGGCAGATCGACATCGACCTCAACGCGGCTGGTGAAGCGCAGGCCCGGGCGGTGGGGGCCGGCCTCGTGGCGCATTCCTTTGCCGCCGCCTACAGCAGCGATTTGCTGCGGGCTTGGCGCACGGCGCAGATCGCCACCCGCGGCCTCGGCCTTGCCGTATCGCCAGCGCCGACTTTGCGCGAGCGCCATTTCGGCGTGCTGCAGGGTGTCACCGCGCAGGAAGCCAGCGTCCAGCGGCCGGAGGCGCATCGCCACCATCAGGCGCGGACACCCGATTACGACTATGAAACCGGCGAATCCCTGATTGACTTCGCGGCGCGGGTCACGACCGGACTCGAAGCCCTTGCCGCGCGCCACGCCGGCCAGAGCGTGCTGGCCTTCACCCACGGCGGCGTGCTCGACGTGGTCTATCGCGCCGCCACCGGCAGGGCACTGGCCGCGCCGCGCGATTTCCAGTTGCCGAACGCCGCGTTCAACTGGCTCGAATACGGCGCCACCGGCTGGCGGCTGATTACATGGGCCGAATGCGACCATCTTCGGCGGTCGCTCGACGAGGTGGCCGGGTAAGCGCATCGCGGGCCGGTTTCAGGTGGATTTCTGGCTGGCGGGGGTCGGATGCTAAAATCGAGCGTTCCCATCCACCTACGGATTCCGCCATGTTTGCCAAGCAAAACACCCTCGCCAAGACCGACCCCGAGCTCTGGGCCGCGATCCAGAACGAAAATCGGCGCCAGGAAGACCACATCGAGCTGATTGCCTCCGAGAACTATGTTTCCTGGTCCGTGATGGAGGCCCAGGGTTCGCAACTGACCAACAAGTATGCCGAGGGGTATCCGGGCAAGCGCTACTACGGCGGCTGCGAGAACGTGGATGTGGTCGAGCAGTTGGCCATCGACCGGGCCAAGAAGCTGTTCGGCGCCGATGCCGCCAATGTCCAGCCGAACTCCGGCTCGCAGGCCAACCAGGCCGTGTTCTTCGCCTTCCTCAAGCCCGGCGACACCATCCTCGGCATGAACCTGTCGATGGGTGGCCACCTGACCCACGGCATGCCGCTCAACATCAGCGGCAAGTGGTTCAACATCGTGCCCTACGGCCTCGACGCCAACGAGGAAATCGACTACGCCGAGATGGAGCGGCTGGCGCACGAGCACAAGCCCAAGCTGATCATCGCCGGCGCTTCGGCCTATGCGCTGAAGATCGATTTCGAGCGCTTCGCCAAGGTGGCGAAGGCTGTCGGCGCGATCTTCATGGTGGATATGGCGCACTATGCCGGTCTCGTCGCCGCTGGTTTCTACCCGAATCCGGTGCCGCATGCCGATGTCGTCACCACCACCACCCACAAGACCCTGCGCGGACCGCGCGGCGGCCTGATCCTGATGCGCGCCGAACACGAAAAGGCGATCAATTCGTCGATTTTCCCCGGTATTCAGGGTGGGCCGCTGGAGCATGTGATCGCCGCCAAGGCGGTGGCGCTGAAGGAGGCGATGACGCAGGAATTCAAGAACTACCAGGAACAGGTGATCGACAACGCCCAGGTGATGGCCAAGGTGCTCAAGGCGCGCGGCTTGCGCATTGTCTCGGGCCGCACGGAATCGCATGTGTTCCTGGTTGATCTGCGCGCCAAGAACCTCACCGGCAAGGAAGCCGAAGCCGCGTTGGGCCGCGCCCACCTGACGGTGAACAAGAACACCATTCCCAATGATCCGCAGAAGGCCCTGGTCACATCCGGCATCCGCCTCGGCACGCCGGCCATGACCACGCGCGGCTTCACCGAGATCGAGGCCGAACAGGTCGCCAACCTGATCGCCGACGTGCTCGATGCGCCGAACGACGAAGCGGTGCTGGCGCGCGTGCGCGGCGACGTGTCGGTGCTGTGCAAGAAGTTCCCGGTGTATGGCTGAATGACATGAAATGCCCGTACTGCGGCGACGAGAACACCCAGGTCGTTGACACCCGGGAGAACGAGGACGGCGACACCGTCCGCCGTCGCCGCCGCTGCCTCGCCTGCGACAAGCGCTTCACCACCTACGAGCGGGTGGAACTGCAACTGCCGCAGGTGGTGAAGAAGAACGGCAGCCGCACCGAATACGACCGCGACAAGCTCAAGGCCAGCATGATGCTGGCGATGAGGAAGCGCCCGGTCACCACCGAAAGCATCGACCTCGCGCTGGATCGCATCGAGGAAAAACTGGTGCAGCTGGCGCTGCGCGAAGTGGCCTCCGATCGCATCGGCGAACTGGTGATGCGCGAGTTGAAGAAGCTCGACAAGGTGGCCTATATCCGTTTCGCTTCGGTCTATCGCAACTTCGAGGACGTCGACGAGTTTTCCGACGCGATCCGCGAAATCAAGAAGCCGCGGCAGCCCCGGGCCAAGTCGTGATTGGACTCGGCAGATGAGCGCCGCCCGTCGGGCCGTCCCAAGGGCGGCGCAGCCAACTGGCGGAGCTGCGCAGCAGCGAACCACCGTCACACCCTGCCTTGGGCAGGGGGTTGGGGGGAGGGGAGTCCAGTGAGCTTTTCGGCGGCCGACCATGGGTTCATGGCGCGTGCCCTGCAACTGGCGTGGCGCGGCCTGTACGGCACGTCCCCCAATCCTCGTGTCGGCTGCGTCCTCGTCAGGGACGGCCGCATCATCGGCGAGGGTTGGCACGAAAGGGCCGGCCTGCCGCATGCCGAAGCCGCCGCCCTGAAAGCAACAGTAGACGCCGGCGATACGGCGATCGGCGCCACGGCCTACGTCACGCTGGAACCCTGCAGCCACTTCGGCCGCACTCCGCCCTGCGCCGATGCGTTGATCGAGGCCGGCGTCGCCCGCGTGGCGGCGGCGATCCAGGACCCGAATCCGCTGGTGGTCGGGCAGGGGCTGACGCGGATTGCCAAGGCCGGCATCGAAGTCGCCAGCGGCTTGCTGGCTGCCGAGGCGACGGAGCTCAACATCGGTTTTATCTCGCGCATGACGCGCGGTCGGCCCTGGCTGCGGTTGAAGGTGGCGGCCAGCCTGGATGGCAAGACGGCCCTCAACAACGGCGTCTCGCAATGGATCACCGGCGCCGAGGCACGGCGCGATGCGCACGCCTGGCGCGCTCGATCGTGCGCCGTGCTGACCGGCATCGGCACGGTGAAGGACGACAACCCGCGCCTCACGGTGCGCGAGGTGCAGACCCCGCGCCAGCCCCTGCGGGTCGTGATCGACAGCCGGCTCGAAACGTCGCCCGACGCGGCGGTGCTCGAAGGCGGCAACGTGCTGATCGCCGCCGCGCAGGACGATCCGGCGCGCAGTGCCGCGCTGCGCGCACGCGGCGCCGAGATCGTGCTGCTGCCGAATGCACGGGGCAAGGTGGACCTGGCGGCGCTGTTGCAGGAACTCGGCCGGCGCGGCATCAACGAGGTGCTGGCCGAAGCCGGCACCCGGCTCAACGGTTCGCTGCTGCGCGAGGGCTGTGTCGATGAGCTGCTGATCTATCAGGCGCCGATGCTGCTGGGCGACGCCGCGCGCGGCATGTTCGGCCTAGCGGAACTCACCGACCTGGCCGGCGCGAGGCGTCTGAACATCATCGAGCGCCGTGTCGTCGGCGTCGACTGTCGCATTCGAGCCCGCCTTGCGTGATCGCGAAGACGGACACCGCGATTTTCCCGGCCGCGGGCTGCTGATCAACGTCCTGCGCGTGTTTCACATCGCCGGTCTGGCGGGAATCTCCGCGGTGGTCCTGGCCGGCATGAGCGGTGCTGCGCACTGGGGCGCCTTGATGCTGATCTCGGGGCTCGGCATCGTTGCCCTCGATGCCTGGGCGAACCCTCTCTACTTTCGCCAGGCCAAGGGCGCGGGCACGCTGCTCAAGCTTGCGCTGGTAGTGCTGCTGGTGGTCTGGGAGGCGGGCCGCCTGCCGCTGTTCTGGTTCGTTTTGGCGTTCTCGGTCGCGCTCAGCCACGCGCCGGGGCGCTTGCGACATCGCCAGCTATTCTGAAAACCTATTGCCACAGAGGGCACAGAGGGCACAGAGGGCACAGAGGGCACAGAGGGCACAGAGGGCACAGAGAAATCCCATTGGGTTTGCCTTCCTCTGTGCCCTCTGTGGCTGAATTTATGTTTCTTTCCCAGCCCCGCACACCGCGCAGCCGGGATCGCGCGGTACCCGGATTTCGCGCCATTCCATGCCGAGGCCGTCGAGCAGCAGCAGGCGTCCGGCGAGGCTGGTGCCGCACCCGATCAGGAGTTTCAGGGCTTCGGCCGCCTGCACGGTGCCGATGATGCCGGTCAGCGGCGCGAATACGCCCATCACCGCGCAGCGCACTTCCTCGACGTCCTGCCCTTCGGGAAACAGGCAGTGGTAGCACGGCGCGTTCGGCTGGCGCGAATCGAACACCGCCACCTGCCCGTCGAAACGGATCGCCGCGCCGGACACCAGGGGCTTGGCGAGTTTGACGCAGGCGCGATTGACGGCATGGCGCGTGGCGAAATTGTCGCAGCAGTCGAGCACGATGTCGGCCAGCGCCACTTCCTGGTCCAGCCGCGGGCCGGAAAGGCGCTCGTTGAGCGCGATGACGCGGCATTCGGGATTGATCTCGTTCAGCGTGCGCTTGCCGGATTCGCTCTTGGCCATGCCGACGGCGTCGGTACGGTGCAGGATCTGGCGTTGCAGATTGGTCTGGTCGACCGTGTCGCCGTCGGCCAGCACCAGAGTGCCGACGCCGGCCGAGGCAAGGTAATAGGCGGCCGGCGAACCCAGCCCGCCGGCACCGATCACCAGGGCGCGCGCATTGACGATGTTTTCCTGCCCTTCGATGCCGATCTGCGGCAGCAGGATATGTCGGCTGTAACGCAGCAGCTGGTCGTCTGTCACCGGTCCTGCCTGAGCTCGGGCGGCGTGTCGTCGTGGTCGCCGTGGGGGTGGTGTTCCCAGGCCTTGGAGTAGATTTCGTGCGATTTCTTGATCAGGCGCTCGGGGACGCGCATGTTGCGCATCTGGGTTTCCTCGGAAAAATACACCACCATCCGCACCAGCTTGCTGTAGAGGCTGTTGTCGAGGTGAAAGCCCTGCCGCACCAGCGCGGCTTCGAGTCCTTCCAGCGAATAGCTGCTGATTTCGTACCAGATCGAAAGGCTGTAGGGCGCCAGTCCGGTATCGATATCCATGCCTTCCAGCCCCGACAGCAGCTTGCGGGCCTCGTCGACGTGCTCCGGGTGCCGGTGGTCGAAGCGCAGTTCGCGGTGCTTGCGCGTGCCGGGTTGCGGCACGAAGGCTGAAGGACGCTTGCGCCGCTTGCCGTCGCGCAGTTCATCCCGCAGCTCGCGTGCCTTTTCGGGATTCATCCGGCTCATGGTCGGCGTCCGCTTTCTCAGCGCTTGATGATCTGCCAGGCCTTGAGCAGATTGACGGCCTGGCTGAGCTGGTAGTCCTTCTTCGAAGCGAACTCGAGCGGCACGTGCGGCGTCTCGTCGGCTTCGTCCGCCTTGCCCTTCTTGCCGGTCTTGGGCTGCGGTTTCGGCGGCGCGGCTTCCACGGGTTTGTCCTTCTCATTGCCGAGGTGGCGTTCGAGATCGGCCTCGCGGATGCGTTCGCGCGATTCGCCGTTCGCGCTTTCCTCGACGATGATGTCCGGCGTGATGCCCTTGGCCTGGATCGAACGCCCCGAGGGCGTGAAGTAGCGCGCGGTGGTGAGCTTGATCGCGGCATTGTTGGACAGCGGCAGAACGGTCTGCACCGAACCCTTGCCGAAGGTCTGGGTGCCCATCACGACGGCACGCTTGTGGTCCTGCAGGGCGCCGGCGACGATTTCGGAAGCGGAGGCCGAGCCGCCATTGACCAGCACCACGATCGGCGCGGTCTTGGCGAAGGCGGGAAGGTTCTTCATGAAATCTTCCTTGTAGCCGCGCTGGTAGTCCTCGGGGCTTGCCAGATAGCGGCGCTTCGCGTCTTCGGTGCGGCCGTCGGTCGAGGTGACCAGTACCCTGGGTTCCAGAAAGGCGGCGGAAACGCCGACGGCGCCGTTGAGCAGGCCGCCCGGGTCGTTGCGCAAATCGAGCACCAAACCCTTGATGCCCGTGCCTTTGGCGTCCCTGTCTTCCTTGGCCAGCTTTTCCAGGTGCTTCACCACGTCAGGCGCGGTCTCCTCCTGGAACTGGGTTACGCGCAAGTAGCCGTAGCCGCCTTCGAGCAATTTGGATTTGACGCTCTGCACCTTGATCTTTTCGCGCGTCAGTGTGACTTCGAAGGGCTTGGTTTCGCCCTTGCGCACGATGGTGAGCCGGATCTGGGTCTTGGGCTTGCCGCGCATCTTCTTCACGGCGTCGTTGAGCGTGAGGCCCTTGACCGGCGTGTCGTCGAGTTTGATGATGAGATCGCCGGACTTGAGCCCCGCCTTGTACGCCGGCGTGTCCTCGATCGGCGCCACGACCTTGACGAAGCCGTCTTCCATGCCGACTTCGATACCGAGGCCGCCGAACTCGCCTTGGGTGCTGACTTGCAGGTCCTTGAAGGAGTCGGCATCGAGATAGGCCGAGTGCGGATCGAGATTGGCCAGCATGCCGCTGATCGCATGGGTGATCAGCTTCTTGTCGTCGACCGGTTCGACGTAGCCCTGCTTGATGGCGTTATAAACATCGGCGAAGCTGCGCAGTTCCTCGATCGGCAGGGCCGACGTGGCTGCATCCTTGGCGGCGATGGCGGAATAGTTCAGACTGATGAAAATGCCGGCGATCAGACCGGCCACCACCAGACCTGCTTTTTGAAGCTTGCTGCTCATAGGAACTCCGAAGGACACAAAGGCAATTTGAACACCCCCACCCCCCATCCCCCGCCCGGGCGGGGGCTACTGGTTGGCTCGCTACGCTCGAAGATAAAGAGCCACTTCTGTGAAGCACACTAGCGGTTGCTGGCCCATTTCAGGGGATCGAACGGCTGGCCACGATGCCTCAGTTCAAAGTATAAACCCGACTCCGGGTTGCCGCCGCTGTTTCCCACCGTGGCGACGGATTCGCCGTTTTTCACGCTGGCGCCCACCGCCGCCAGCAGGGATTCGTTGTTGCCATAGACGGAGAGGAAGTCGTTGCCGTGGTCGATGACCAGCAGGTTGCCGAAGCCGCGCAGCCAGTCAGAGAAGACCACCGCGCCGGCGGCCACCGCCTTGACCTCGCTGCCTTCGGCGGCACGGATGAAAATGCCTTTCCAGCTCGCGCCGCCTTCCGCCCGCGGGCTGCCGAAGCGCCCGGCAATGGTGCCCTTGACCGGCAGGCGGAGCTGGCCGCGCAGCGCGGCGAAGGCGCCGCCGACGTTGCCCGGGTCGTAGTTCTTGAGCTTCGGCGCCTTGGTCGATGCCGTCCCGCCGGCGGCGACTTTCGGCGTCGCCTTGCGGGTCGCCGCGATGCGCGCCAGTCCGTCGATCAGCTTGGCCAGCCGCTGTTCGTCGCGTTTCAGCGTGGTGATTTCGCGCCGCTGCGCCTTGAGGCGGTCGGCAATCGCGGCCAGTGTCGTCAAACGCTGCTTCTTGCGTTCGAGCAATTGCGCGCGACTTTCCTGTTGCCGCCGTTCGATCTCGGCCAGTTGCGCTTGGTGCTCGCGCACGGCATCCGCGAGGCGCTTCTTCTCGGCGGCGACGGTGCGCAACTGCTGGATCAGGTCGGCCTTGGCGCGCGAGAGCTGGGTCAGGAAGTATCGGTCGCGCGCCGCCTGGTTGGGATCGTGGCCCGAGAGCAGGAGCTTGAGGGCATCCGCATCGCCGCCGACGAACTGGCGGTTCAGCAGGCGCGCCAGCTGGTTTTGCTGCGAACCGGTCTGGCGGTCCAGGCGTTGGCTCTGCGCTTCGAGGTCGGCCAGTTCGGCTTTGAGGCCGGCGCGTTCGGTGCCCAGTTCATGCAGGCGCCGGTTGGCGCTGGAGATCGCCGATTCGGTCTCGCGCAATTGGTCGGCCGCATAGGTCTTCGATTCCTCGGCCACGGCCATCTCGCGGCGCAAGCTCTCGATGCGGCCTTTCAGGTCCTGCAGTTCTCCCCTCCTGGTATCGACCGTGGCCGCGAAGGCCGCCGAAACCGGGAGAGAGGCAAGGCAAACGACTGTGACGCAAAACCTGCGTCCGGCAATCACGCCTTTGCTTTGCCCTGGTTCGCTACCGCCTGCATGGCCGCCTTGATGGCGTCCGCGTCGCCCAGGTAGTAATTGCGGATCGGCTTCAGGTCGGCATCCAGCTCATACACCAGCGGCTGCGCGGTGGGAATGTTGAGGCCGACGATGTCGGCGTCGGAGACATTGTCGAGGTACTTGATCAGCGCGCGGATGCTGTTGCCGTGGGCGGCAATGATGACTTTCCTGCCCGACTTCACCATCGGCGCGATGGTTTCATGCCAGTAGGGCAGGAAGCGCTCCACGGTGTCCTTGAGGCATTCGGTGCGCGGGAACTGGGCGGCCGGCAGGTCCGCATAGCGCGGGTTGCCGGTTTCCAGCCGCGGGTCGTCCTCGGCCAGCGGCGGCGGCGGCGTGTCGTAGGCGCGGCGCCAGACCAGCACCTGTTCGTCGCCGAACTTGGCTGCCGTTTCGGCCTTGTTCAGGCCCTGCAGCGCGCCGTAATGGCGCTCGTTCAGCCGCCAAGAATGCTGGACCGGAATCCACATCCGGTCCATTTCCTCCAGCACCGTCCACAGCGTCTTGATCGCGCGGCGCAGCACCGAGGTATAGGCGATGTCGAAGGCGTAGCCTTCCTTTTTCAGCAATTGCCCGGCGGCGACCGCTTCGGCCATGCCTTTTTCGGTGAGACCGACGTCGGTCCAGCCGGTGAAACGGTTTTCCTGGTTCCAGGTGGATTCGCCGTGGCGCAGCAGAACAATCTTGTACATGGTCAAGGCCTTAACTCATTGCAATAGCAGTATTCTATAATATTCAGAATTGCCGCCGTAGCAGGATACTGCCATCACAGGATATCAAATCACAGGCCGGCACCAATCATGGATACAGCGATCATGGATACCGCGATCAGCGAACTTATCGGCAAACAGGAACACATAGAAACCGCCGCGCGCGCATTGAAGGCGATTTCGCATCCCCTGCGCCTGAAAATTCTGTGCGTGGTGGGCGACCAGGAAACCTGCGTGCAGGACATCGTTGAAGCCGTCGGCACATCACAGAGCAATATTTCGCAGCACCTCGCCATTTTGCGCGACAAGGGCGTCCTGCAAACCCGCAAGGACGCCAATCGGGTTTTTTACCGGATCGTCGACCAGCGCACCCTTCAGCTCATCGCCCTGATGCGCGAGGTGTTCTGCGGCGTTCCAGCACACAGGGACTAGACAGCAATGGAATTTGTGGAACAGAACTTCATGTGGGTGGCGCTTGCCGCCATCAGCGGCGGCATGCTGCTGTGGCCGATGATCGCCGGCGGCGGCGCGGAAAATTTGAGTCCGTCCGAGGCGACTCTGCTGATCAATCGCGAAGATGCGCTGGTGCTGGATGTCCGTGAATCCGGCGAGTGGAGTTCAGGCCACATCCCCGGGGCGCGCCATATCACGCTGGGGCAGCTCGACAAGCGGCTGTCCGAAATCGAGAAGTTCAAGGACCGGCCGATCATCGTCGTCTGCGCGTCGGGCAACCGCTCGTCCTCGGCCTGCGGGCGACTGAAAAAGAGCGGCTTCGAGAAGGTATTCAACCTCAGCGGCGGCGTTTCGGCCTGGCTGGGAGCCAATCTTCCCCTTACTACCAAGTCCTGAATCCGGAGTTCCAGATGTCCAAGGTTCTGATGTATTCCACCGCCGTTTGTCCCTACTGCGTGCGTGCCGAGCAGCTGCTGACGCGCAAGGGCGTCACCGATATCGAGAAGGTGCGCGTCGACCTGCAGCCCGAGCGGCGCGAGGAGATGATGCAGCGGACGGGGCGCCGCACCGTGCCGCAGATTTTCATCGGTGAGACCCATGTCGGCGGTTGCGACGACCTCTATGAACTGGAGCGCCAGGGCAAGCTCGATCCGCTGCTGGCCGCGTAGAATCACCCCCTTTTCACCTGACCCAAGAATTCATCATGAGCGACGAGCAGCCCGTATTCAGCATCGAAAAGATTTACGTCAAGGATCTGTCCATCGAGGTGCCCAACGCACCGCAGATTTTTCTGGAGCGGGAGACGCCGAGCATCGAAGTGCAGATTCAAAGCACGGCGAACACGATCGGCGACGGCATGTACGAAGTGGCGCTGACCGTCACCGTGAGCGCGAAGGAAGGCGAAAAGGCCTTCTTCCTGGTCGAGGTGGTGAAGGCAGGCATCTTCCAGATCCGTAACGTGCCGGAACAGGACCTGGAGCCGATCCTTGCCGTGGCCTGCCCGAACATCCTCTTCCCGTATGCCCGCGAAACGGTTTCCGACGCGATCAATCGCGCCGGCTTCCCGCCTGTCATTCTCGCTCCGGTGAACTTCGAGGCGCTCTACCAACAGCGCCTCATGGAGCAGCAGCAGGGCGAAAGCAAGATCCAGCTGCAATAGTCGACGGTGGCGACACGGCGTTTTTTCGCTCTGCTGATCCCGCTGGCCGCCCTGGCGGCGGCATGGCCCGCATTCGCGCTGGACTACCGTGCCGTCACCGAGGCGGCGCCGGCCTACGACGCGCCCTCGGCCAAGTCCAAACCCCTGTTCGTGGTGCTGGCCGGCACGCCGGTGGAACTCGTGGTCAGCCTCGAAGGCTGGTCCAAGGTGCGTGACAGCCGGGGCGACCTGATCTGGATCGAGAAAAAGCATCTGACGGAAAAGCGCAATGTCATCGTGCGCCAGGACCGTGCCCAGGTTCGCGCTGCCGCCGAGGAACAGGCCGCGCTGGTATTCGAAGCCGAGCGCGAGGTGGTGCTGGAACTGCTCGAAGCCGTTCCTGGCGGATGGGTAAAGGTCAGGCATCGCGACGGCCAAAGCGGATTTCTCAAGGCCGCCCAAGTCTGGGGCCTTTAGCGTCGCAACAGGGGGCACGCCATGAATCGAACGCCAATGGAGTGCGCGCGATGCGGCTAGCGGTGCTGGGGGCGGGCGCCTGGGGAACCGCACTGGCCATCGCTTTCGCCGGCCGGCATGAGGTCAGCTTGTGGGCACGCGATGCGGCACGCGTCGCAGAGATGTCAAGCCGGCGTGAAAACACCCGCTATCTTCCGGATTGTCCCTTTCCGCAATCCTTGCGCGTCACGGCCGACCTGAGCGTCGCGTTGAGCGCCGCCGATCTGGCGATTTTCGCCGCGCCCCTGGCCGGCCTGCGACCCTTGCTGGGGCAGTTCAAGGCCATCGCACCGGACATGCCCTTCCTTTGGGTGTGCAAGGGGCTGGAGGCCGGCAGCGGTTTGCTGCCGCATCAGGTGGTGGCCGAAGTGATGGGCGACGCTGTCTGCGGCGTCCTGACGGGGCCGAGTTTTGCGGTCGAAGTGGCGCGCGGCCTGCCCACCGCCATAACGCTGGCGGCGGCGGATGGCGGCTTTGCCGCGGCGACCGCGCAACGCCTGCACGGCGGCAACCTGCGCATCTATGCCAACGAGGATCTGGTCGGTGCGGAGGTCGGCGGCGCGGTGAAAAACGTGCTGGCCATTGCCACCGGCATTTGCGACGGCCTCGGTCTCGGCCTCAATGCCCGCGCCGCACTGATCACTCGCGGCCTGGTGGAGATCACCCGCCTCGGCGAGGCGCTCGGCGCAAGCCGAGAAACCTTCATGGGCCTGGCCGGGATGGGCGACCTGATTCTCACCTGCACCGGCGATCTCTCGCGCAATCGCCGCGTCGGCCTGCTGCTCGCGGAAGGGAAGGCGCTGGCCGACATTACCCGCGAACTCGGCCACGTCGCCGAAGGCGTGCCGGCAGCGCGCGAAGTCGCCCGTCGTGCCGTCGAACTCGGCGTCGTGATGCCGATCACGCAGGCGGTCACGGCGGTACTCGACGGCCGCATCACACCGCGCGCGGCGGTGGAGCAGCTGATGGCGCGCGACCCGACGCACGAATAGCGCGCTACCCGCCGCCGGCGAAACCCTGTTGCCGCCATGCCTCATAAACCATCACGGCCACGGCGTTCGACAGGTTGAGGCTGCGGTTGCCGGGCACCAGCGGCAGGCGCAGGCGCTGGTCCTCATCGATCCCGGCCAGCACCGCGGCCGGCAGCCCGCGTGATTCGGAGCCGAAGACAAATGCATCGCCAGGACGATAGTCGACGCCGACATGACGGCGACTCGCCTTCGTCGTCAGCGCGAACAGCCGCGCATCGCCCAATGCGGCGCGGCAGGCCGCCCAGTCCGGATGGACGGTGACACAGGCCATTTCGGCGTAATCCATCCCCGCCCTGCGCAACTGCGCGTCGGAAAGGTCGAAGCCGAGCGGTTCGACGAGGTGCAACCTGGCTCCGGTGTTGGCGCAAAGACGGATCACATTCCCGGTGTTGGGCGGGATCTCCGGGGCCACGAGGACGACATGGAACACTTGCAGGCGCCTCCGAAAAGCGGTAGTTTCAGATATATCAAACAATTAGGCTGTGATTTTCGTGCAAAATCACAACTGTAACGACCTTGATTCTACGGTGGCTTTGGAGATGGCCTGATGGCACGCCCGGAAAAGATACGACTTGGTGACATGCTGGTGCAGCAGAACCTCGTCACCGGGGAGCAACTCAAGATTGCGCTCGAAGACCAGAAGCGATCGGGTCGCAAACTCGGCCGGGTCATGGTGGAAAAGGGTTACGTCACCGAGGAGAGCATCGCGAAGGGCCTGGCCCATCAACTCGGTGCCGAGTTCGTCGACCTCAAGACCTTCAAGCTGCAGCCCGAGCTGATCAAGCTCCTGCCGGAAGCCCAGGCCCGCCGCTTGCGCGCGCTGGTGCTGAGGGAACGCGCGGGCATGCTGGTGGTCGGCATGGCCGACCCGACCGACCTCACCGCGTTCGACGAACTGTCGCGCGTCCTCAAGCGCGACATCGACCTGGCGGTGGTGTCCTCGGCCCAACTGCTCGCCGTACTCGACCGCGTCTACAGTCGCGCCGCCGAGATCAGCGGTCTGGCCAGGGAACTCAAGGCCGACATGGGCGACGTGTCGACCGAGTTCGGCAACATCCTGGGCCTTACCGCGGGCGCCGAGGATGCGCCTGTCGTCAGATTGCTCAACACGGTGTTCGAGGAGGCGCTGAAGATGCGCGCTTCGGACATCCACATCGAGCCGCAGGAAAAATCCCTGGTGATCCGCTTTCGCATCGACGGCGTGCTGCATGTGCAGACCGAAGCCGATTCGAAGATCTCCACGGCGCTGGTGCTGCGCCTGAAGCTGATGTCCGGCCTGGACATTGCCGAGAAGCGCCTGCCGCAGGACGGTCGCTTCGCCATCCAGCTGCGCGACACGGCGATCGACATCCGCATTTCGTCGATGCCGACCCAGCATGGCGAATCCGTTGTCATGCGGCTGCTGGCGCAGAACACCGGCCTCCTGCAGCTCGACAGGCTGTACATGCCGCCGCGCATTCTCGAGCGCTTTCGCCATGCGATTGCGCGGCCGTCGGGCATCGTGCTGGTGACCGGACCGACCGGGTCGGGCAAGACCACCACGCTGTACGCCGCGCTCAACGAGCTGAACACGACGGAGAAAAAGATCATCACGGTCGAAGACCCGGTCGAGTACCGCCTGCCCGGACTCAATCAGGTCCAGGTGCACGAGAAGATCGATCTGTCATTCAGTCGCGTGCTGCGCACCGCCTTGCGCCAGGACCCGGACATCATCCTGCTGGGCGAAATGCGCGATCAGGAAACGGCGGAAATCGGCATGCGTGCCGCCATGACGGGCCATCTCGTACTGTCGACGCTGCATACCAACGATGCGCTGTCGACGCCGATCCGTCTGCTCGACATGGGCGTGCCGCGCTACATGGTTGCCATGTCGATCCAGATGGTGCTGGCGCAGCGTCTGGTGCGCGTGAACTGCGAGAACTGCTCCGTCGCCCATACGCCGACGCCGCAGGAGCATTTGTGGCTTCAGGCCGAGCTCGGCGAAAAGGTGGATGACTTCGAGTACAGGCGTGGCCAGGGCTGCAGCCACTGCGCCAATACCGGCTATCAGGGGCGCCAGGCCGTCTATGAGATTCTCGAAATGAACAACGCGCTGGTCGAGGCGGTGAACCGGGGCGATCCCAACGAGTTCATGCAGATCGGCCGCGAGCAGATGGCCGGCAATACGCTGCGCCGGGACGCCGTGCGCCTGGTGGTCAGCGGCCGTACCAGTCTCGTGGAAGCCATGCGCGTCAGCACGCAACTCGACGAATAGGCGCGACATGCCCAATTTCGCCTATCGGGGACGCAACGCCGCCGGGGAGATCGCGGAGGGAATCCTGGAAGGCGCGACGGCAGGCGCGGTGGCCGATTTGCTGGTCGGCAAAGGCGTGACGCCGATCGAGATCAGGCCCGCACCGGTGTCGCCCGTTGCGGATGGCCGCGGTTGGGGGTCCGGCATTGGGTGGTTCAAGCCTGAAGTCGACCATATGGACGTGCTGCTGTTTTCACGGCAGATGCATACCCTGTTGCGCTCGGGCGTGCCGATCATGCGGGCACTGGCCGGTCTCCAGGAATCCAGCATCAATCCGGCGATGAAGGACGTTCTGCAGGATGTGCGCCAAAGCCTGGATTCCGGCCGCGAACTGTCGCTGTCGCTGGCCCGCCATCCGAAGGTTTTCTCGCCCTTCTATCTGTCCATGGTCCGTGTCGGCGAAATGACCGGCCGCCTGGAAGAGGTCTTTCTGCGCATGTTCGATCACCTGGCGTTCGAACGCTTCATCCAGGATCAGGTCAAGTCGGCGCTGCGCTATCCGTCCTTCGTCGTCGCGGCGATGGCCATCGCCATTGTCATCGTGAACATTTTCGTGATTCCGGCATTTGCCAGGGTGTTCAAGGGCTTCGGCGCCGAACTGCCGCTCATGACGCGCCTGCTGATCGGCTTTTCGGATTTCATGCTGGCGTGGTGGCCGGGGCTGATGCTCGGCTTTGCCGCCGCGTTTTTCGCGTTCAGGGTCTGGATCAGGACCGGCCCGGGTCGCCATGCATGGGATCGCGTCAAGCTGAAAATTCCGATCGCCGGGAAGATAGTACGCAAAGCCACGCTGGCGCGCTTTGCGGCCAGCTTCGCCTTGGCCACGCGCAGCGGAGTGCCGATCATTCAGGCGCTGACCAATGTCGCGGAGACCGTGAATAACGCCTACATTGCGGACAAGGTGGAAAAAATGCGCGACGGCGTCGAGCGCGGCGAGAGCATCCTGCGCACATCGATTGCCGCCGGCGTATTCACTCCCGTCGTGCTGCAGATGATCGCCGTGGGCGAGGAGTCGGGCGCCCTCGACGACATGATGAAGGAAATCGCCGACATGTATCAGAGCGAGGTCGAATACGAACTCAAGACTCTGGCACAGCAGATCGAGCCGATCCTGATCGTTTCGCTGGGCATCATGGTTCTGATATTGGCGCTCGGCATATTCCTGCCCCTGTGGGATCTGGGCAAGGTCGCCATCAAGAAGTGACATGAAGTGCCAGCGCGGCGCGAGCAAGCTGGAGTTTGCCGTCACGGTGGCGATCCTCTGCGTTCTCGGGGCGGCGCTGCTGGTCCGTCTCAACGCGATCCAGGCCGAGGCCGAGCGCACCGAGGTCAATCTGATGGTGCGCAACATCCGCGTCGGCATACAACTGGCGATAGGCGAGCGCATCATGCGCGGCGAGGAAGAGCGCATCGTCGAAGTGGCGCAGGCCAGCCCGGTCGACTTTCTCGGGCACCGGCCGCGCGATTTCAACGAGCTCGCCCGCACTCCCGAGGCGTCGGGGCAGTGGGCCTACGATCCGCTGCGCCGCGAACTTGCCTATCAGCCGCGTCTGCCGGGGGCCTTCGACGGGGCGGCGGAACTGCGCTGGCGCTACGTGGCGCGTCTCGATGCATCCGGGAAAACCGTCGGCGCGAGTCTGGTAGGGCTGAACTGAGCGCTTCCGCTGCCGATAATCGGGTGAATGGTTTTCCGCAAGCCTGCTACTTTTTGCCGGTCGGTGAACGGAAAATATTCATGGCAATCAAATCGGGCCGCCGCCCGCCGCGGGCAAGTGGCTTCACGCTTATCGAACTGGTGATCGTAATTACCATCATCGGCATTCTTGCCGCGGTGGCCTTGCCGCGCCTGATCGACGCCCAGCGCGACGCGCGGGTGGCCAAGACCAACGCCATTTATGGTTCGATCCGCTCCGCCGTGGCGCTGGCCCGGACGCGTTGCGAACTGGACGTTGCCGGGACGGCGCCCAGCCCGACCCCGATCAATTGCACCTCGACGCCACCCAAGGTGAATATGGACGGCCTGATGGTCGATATCGTCAATCGCTATCCGGCGGCGACCGCCGCCGGCATCGATGCCGCGGCTGCGCTGAATCTCGCGGCGGATGGCCTGACCGCCGGCGGCGGAGGTGCGACCAGGACTTACGATGTCGCCGGCGGCACCGTACCCAACTGCCGAATTACGTATCAGGAAGCGACGCTCAGCGGCACGGCGATTGTTGCACCGGTGATTTCAGTGGTAACCTCAGGTTGCTGACACGTGAGCCGCGCCGCGCATTGTCGGAAATATTCATGGAGGTCGAAATGAGAACGAAGGGCTTTACGCTGATTGAACTGGTCGTGGTAATCGTGATTCTCGGCATTCTGGCGGCGATGGCGTTACCGAAGTTTATCGATCTGTCGGCGGATGCCGTACAGGCCAAGGCGGATGGCGTTGCCGGCGCTCTGGGCTCGGCCGGCGCCATGCAATATGCCAAACAGAAAATTTCCGGCGTTTCTCCCGTTGCCGTGACAGTTACATGTACCTCGACTCTGGTCAGCGGATTTCCGGCGACTTGCACGGCTACTGCCGGTGCTTGCGGTAGTGGCCAGGCCACCTGCACGGCGGCCTGCACCGAGGCTGGCGTGACCAAGAGCGGGGTAACCACGGTTCCTTGTGATTCCTGAAAAAGCGCGATCTGCAGGAGGAAGACGGGATCCAATTTGAATTTCGCCCGGCTCCGCTAACGAAGGTCAGTTCAGGCCTGCTCGCCCTGATGGTGAGCGGGCCTTTTCTATTGCCTTTTCATACCCAGCCGATCGGCAGTTTCCGCGGCGAATGGTGGGCTGCCGCACTGGGTCTGGCGGCGGCGGTTGCGGGGCTGTCGGGTTCCCGCCGGGTTGTTCCACTCCCCGCGATGCTCCTCCTCCCCGCGTCGCTGTTGGCGGTCATGCTGCTTCAATTCCTGCTCGGCCAGTTGGTCTTTCCGCAACTCGGTTTGCTGTATGCAGCCTATCTGCTCTGGGCGGGGCTGTTGATGGTGCTGGGGCGCCATCTCGCCGATACCCTCGGCCTTGCCCGTCTTGCCGATGTCCTCGCTGCCGGCGTCGCCCTCGGCGCCATGATGGGCGCCGCTGCGGCCTTGGTGCAGTGGCTGGGGGTTGCCGATCGGGTGCCGTGGGTATTCCCCAAACTTGGAGGAAGTGCCTACGGCAATCTCGGTCAAGCCAACCATCATGCCCACTATTCATGGCTCGGCATCGCGTCACTGCTCTACCTCCGCGGTCGGCGCCATCTATCCAGATCCCTGCTCTGGTTGCTGATTCTGCCGATTGCATTCGGCAGCGTCCTCAGCGGTGCGCGCAGCGTGTTCATCTATCCGCTCGTGCTTCTCGCCGCGATGGCCTGGCTCAGGATTCGCGAGCCGCACGGGCCGGCGCCCTCGTTGCTGGCAGACGCCGTGCTCCTGCTGCCCGCGGCCATCGCCCTGAGTTTTGTTGGCGCATGGGCGACGCCGCAACTGCCCGGACTGGCGGTTGCGCTCGGCCTGATGCCGTCGGGTGACTCCGGCGCCGTCGTGGCGGGGGCGCGGCTTTTCGAATCGGTTTCGGGAATAAGCGCAAGGCTGGAGATCGGCCGCTCGGCCTGGTCAGCCTTTGCCGGGCAGCCGTGGCTGGGGCAGGGAGTCGGCAACTATGCGTGGGCGAGCTTTGTTGCGGCTTCCGGCCACACCGGCGACGACGCATTCATGGTGTCGGAGAATGCGCACAATTTCGTCCTGCAGATCATGGCGGAGTTTGGCGGCCCGGCGGCGGCAATCGTCGTTCTGGCGCTGGGTGTCTGGGCCATGCAATTTCTCCGCCAGCCGTGGCGGCTTGAGCAGTTCTGGTGCGGGGCCGTCCTTGGAATCGGACTGGTGCATGCACTGCTCGAATATCCGCTCTGGTACGCCTATTTTCTCGGACCCACCGCGCTGCTGCTGGGCGCAGCCGGCACCGGCAGGGCGATCGGCCTGCCCGGCAGGCGGGCCGCGGTCTATCTGCTTGTGATCGCTTGCGGCGGCGCAGTGTTCCTCGCCAACTTGCGCGCGGACTACCTCACCATCGAGGCGGCGAAGAATCGTCCGCTGGCGGCGCATCCGGATCGCGAGCGTGCCTGGCGGACGACCGTCGATCAACTGCTCGAGTTGCACAGGGAATCGTTGCTGTCTCCCTGGGCTTTGCTGTCCATCGCCAATCTGGCGGAACCGGGCAGGCAACTGGCGGCCGATCGCGCCGATCTGTGCGAACGCGCCATCCGCTTTGTGCCGGCGCGTTTGTTGGTGACGCGTTGCGCCATGCAAATGGCCATTGCCGGTCGCGATGCGGACGCAAAAACCCTGATTCGCTCCGTCTTGCACGCATTTCCCGCGGAACGGGCCGACACTGCCGGCGAATTGGCCAAGGGCGCACGGGAATTTCCCGAAATTGCGCCGCTTCGGGGCCTGAGTTTGGGTAAATAGCGAACCGCATCCCGTGCGTGCTTCGCCGCTGCGCAGCGGGCAATGCACGCCGCGGTTCCCCGGCCTTTTTGGACATTCTCGCCGAATGGTTCAATTACGTGCCCTTCTGCCCCGAAATCCATGCTTGCCCCGACTCCCCTGCTTAGTATAGTCAGGGACAAAATGGGTATCGTGCGTCCAGTGCCAAACTTCATCAAATCAAGGTCTGAACAAGGCTGGTTGTCCGTCGTGCTGCGAGAGGGGCGTGTCGATCTCGCTCATGTGCGTCGCGAGTCCGGCCGCAAGCCTTGCGTGCTGTTGGCCGACTCGGTCGGCAAAGGTGCCGACGATGCGGCGACCCTGAAGGCGCTGAGGAGGCCGATGCGACTCGACCGCTATCGTTGCACGACCTTGCTCGGGCACGGCAAGTATCAGCTGATCCAGACCGATGCCGTCCCCGGTCCCCACGGCGAGGCATGTGAAGTCATGCGCTGGAAGCTCAAGGATCAGGTCGAGTTTCCGGTCGAGACTGCCGCCATCGATTTCCTGCCGATTCCGGGCGACGGGCGTACGGGTCAGGTGTTCGCCGCGTTGTCGCCCGAATCGACGGTGGCGCCCCTGGTGCAGGCGTTCCAGGAGGCCGGGGTGCCGCTGGAGGCCATCGATCTGCCCGAAATTTCGCAACGCAATCTCGCGGCCTTGTTCGGGGAAGACGGTTGCGGTCTGGCGACCCTGATCTTCGACGAGGACGAAGGTCTGCTGACGGTCACCCTGGACGGCGAATTGCTCGTCGTGCGCCATGTCGACATCACCGCGCGCGAGTTGAGCAATGCCGATGCCGGCCGGCGCGCCACCCTGTTCGAGCACATCGCACTCGACGTGCAGCGCTCGCTGGACAATTTCGATCGCCTCTACAGCAGGATTCCGCTGTCCAAAATTCTGGTGGCGCCGCTTCCCGGCGTCGATGGCTTTCTCAGCCACTTGCGCGCCAATCTGACGGTTTCCGTCGTGCCGCTGGACTTGTCCAGCGTGCTGGATCTCGGTGCAGTGCCGGCCTTGCTCGATCCCTTGCGGCAGTTTCAGTGCCTGCGCGCAATCGGTGCGGCACTGCGCGACGAGTCGGTGGCGGAATGAGCGCGCAGATCAACCTTTTCCATCCGCGCTTCCTCAAGCAGCGTGACCTGCTCACGCTCGGCAACGTAGCGCTTGCCGTCATCGCGCTTTACGGCGTGTTCGCCGTGGCGGGAATCTGGGCCTGGAACGACGCGGCAACGCAGAGGAAGGCAGCGACGGCAGCCGAGACGCAGCTCAGGGAGGCGAAGCGGGACCTCGAGGCGGTGTCCAAGGCTGCCGCAACGCGCAAACCCAGCCCGCAATTGACGACGGAACTCGAAAATGCGGAGGCCCTGCTGCGTCGTCGCGGAGAAATCGCGCGCCTGCTGGAAGGCGGAGCCGTCGGCAGCGCCGGCGGCTTTGCCGACTACCTGCGCGGCCTGGCTCGCCAGATTCCGGAAAATCTCTGGTTGACGGGCTTCACCATCGGTTCCGGCGGCAACGAAATGGAAATCCGCGGCAGCACGCTGAATGCCGCCGCCTTGCCCGAGTACATCCGCCGCCTTGGCACCGAGAAGGTCTTCCAGGGGCGCAATTTCGCTGCCCTGAACATGAATCGCAGCGACCTGCCCCAAGCTGGCCGTTCCGTCGCGCAGGGCGCCGCCGTGGCGCCAGCGTCGACTCTTGCAGCGCGCCAGATCGATTTCGTCCTGATGCCCAAGCTGGTCGAGCCGAAGGGCAGCGGATCATGAACGCGATATCCGCTCAATGGGCGCAGTGGGCGGCGAAGTTCGCTGCACTGAAGCCCCGCGAACGCGTGCTCGTCTCCTTCGCGGTGATGTTCGGCGGCGGCTTTCTGATTTTCAGCGTCGGCATCGAGCCCTTTCTGCTCCAGGCGCGCAGCGCCAGCCGGAACGAAGCGTCGGCGCGTGCCGAATCGGCCAGGCAACAGGCCCAGATGGCTGTGCTGGTTGCCCAGGGTGCCGATCCCGACGCGGCCAACCGGCGCCGTCTGGCCCAGGCGAAGCAGGATCTTGCCGCCGTCAGCGAGCGCCTGGCGAGCTTCGAGGCAGGCATGGTGCCGCCGGCCAGGATGCAGGCCTTTCTGGAAGGATTGTTGTCCAAAAACCGGGCCATTGAATTGCTCGGCCTGAAAACGCTGCCGGCGACGCAGGTGGGCGCCGCAGCGTCCGGTGCCGAAGCGGCGCCAGGCGCGGCCGCCCGCAGCGCAAAGGATGGCGGCCAGGACAGGGGCGCTCATGGCGGTACCGCGTCCGTCCCGGGCGAGGGCATCTATCAGCATGGCATCGAGATCAAGCTCGCCGGCAGGTACAACGATTTGCTGAATTACCTCGCGGAACTCGAGCGCATGCCGCAGCGCGTGATGTGGAACAGCGTCAGTCTCGCGGTCGAGAAATACCCGCGCAACGTCATGGTGCTGCGGGTCTATACCCTGAGCCTCGACAGAAAGTGGCTGACCGTATGATCGACCACGGCCGACTCTCCGTCTTTCTGGCCGGGTTTGTCGGGGCGGGAGCGGCTCTTGCCCAGGTGCCGGACCCGATGCGCCCGCCCGATGCGCTGCTGGCGCCGGCTGCAGCAGGCGGTGTCGCGGCAGCGGCGGAGAACCGTGTGCACACCGTGATTCTGCGCCCCGACGGGCGGTCGGGCGCGGTGATCAACGGGCAGCATGTGCTCGTCGGCGACAGGCTCGGCGGCAAGCGGGTGCTGAAGATCGGTGAAAGCGAAGTGGTGTTGCAGGGGGAAAGCGGGCGCGAGATCATCAAGGTGACGCCCGCCATCGAAAAAGTGCCGGCGAAGAAGACGGCGGCCATCCAGCGGCGTGCGACGGGAAGCGCGGAATGACGGGATGCGCATTCCTTGCCCGCTGCACGCTGCTGCTCCTCGCCGCCGCCGTTGCCGGCTGCGCCACGCCGAAGCGGGACGGAGGCGAGGTGCTCGGTCAGATCAACGATGTCCTGCTGAAATCCGCAACCGAGCGCAAGGCGCCGGCGGCAACGCCCGCCGACCAGTCGCTGATGCCGCCGCTGGCGCCGCTGACGGTGGTCGATGTTGCCGCTGCCGAACCGCGCTTCGATCTCTCGGTGGTCAACGCGCCGGCCACGCAGGTCTTCATGGCCCTGGTGTCGGGCACCCGCTACAGCATGCTGCTGCCGCCCGATGTCAGCGGCAGCCTCACCGTCAACCTCAAGGACGTCACCGTGATGGAAGCGCTGGACACCATTCGCGACCTTTACGGCTACGAGTACCGCGTCCAGGGCAAGCGCATTTTCATCGAACCCAACACGCTGAAGACCCGCGTCTTCCAGATCAATTACCTCGCCAGCCGGCGCCAGGGCAGCAGCGACTTGCGCGTCACCGGCAGTTCGATGACCAGCGGCACCGCGGGGGGAGCGGCTACGACGTCGACGCCGACCACCCCGCAGATCCTTCCGGCCGGCGCCGGAACCTCGACCGGGGCGCGCGGCGGCGACACCAGCCGCGTCAGCATGACCACCGACAGCGACTTCTGGGGCGACCTGAATCGCGCGCTGGCCTCCATCGTCGGCACCAGCGAAGGGCGCAGCGTGGTGGTCAATCCGTCGTCCGGAGTGGTGCTGGTGCGCGCCTTGCCGACCGAACTGCGCAATGTCGACAAATACCTCAAGGCGACCCAGCTGATCGCCGAGCGGCAGGTCATGCTGGAGGCCAAGATCATCGACGTGACGCTGTCGGAGGACTTCCAGGCAGGCGTCAACTGGGGAGCCTTCAACAGCGCCCTGAACGGCCGTTCCGCCATCGGCGTGGCGCAGCCGGGGGCGACGATCGGCGCCGGAAACGCCGCGCAGATCCTCGGCAACTCGACCCCGCCGGCACTTTCCGTGACACCCGGACGGCTGGGCGCGATTGCCGCCTCGGCGCTGGGCGGCGGCTTCATCGGCCTCGCCTTCCAGACCTCCAACTTTGCCGCGCTGCTGAATTTCCTCGAAACCCAGGGCAGCGTTTCCGTGCTGTCGTCGCCGCGCATCGCCACGCTGAACAACCAGAAGGCCGTACTCAAGGTGGGTACCGACGAGTTGTTCGTGACCAACGTCACGTCGTCGACCACGACGACGACGACCGGCTCCGTCTCGTCGCCGAGCGTGACCCTGCAACCGTATTTTTCGGGGATTTCGCTGGACGTCACGCCGCAGATCGACGAGGACGGCAACATCATCCTTCACGTGCATCCGGCGGTGAGCACGGTGGCCGAAAAGGAGAAGATCATCGACCTCGGCACGCTGGGCATCTACAAGCTGCCGCTGGCGGCCAGCAGCATCAACGAGACCGACAGCATCGTCCGCGTCCAGGACGGCAACATCGTCGCGATCGGCGGGCTGATGCGCCAGGAACAGGCATCGGACCGCTCGCAGCTGCCCGGCGCCACCGGTCTTGCGGCCAACGCGCTGGGCCAGCGCTCCTCGGCCTTGCGCAAGCGCGAACTGGTCATCCTGATCAAGCCCACCCTGATCGACAACGACCGGGCCTGGGTGCAGGACCTCAAGGACGTCGAGGAACGCGTGCGGACCTTCCCGTCCGCGCGGCCGGCAAAGTAGTCCGCGCGACGATGTACCTCAATCACTTCGGCCTCCGCGAATTCCCGTTCGGCATTACGCCGGACACCAGCTTCATTTATTCGGCCGACGCGCACCAGGAGGCCCTCAACACGCTGCTGATCGGCCTCAACACGGGTGAAGGATTCATCAAGATCACGGGCCAGGTCGGCACCGGCAAGACGCTGCTGTGCCGCCGCTTTCTGATGACCCTCACCGACGACCAGGTGGTCGCCTACCTGCCGAACCCGACGCTGGAGCCGCGCATTCTGCTGCTGGCAATTGCAGAGGAGCTCGGCCTCAAACTGCAGGGACTCGACTACCAGTTCCATCTCCTGAAGGATTTCAACCAGCATCTGCTGGACATGGCGGCACAGGGAAAGCGGGTGGTGATCTGCATCGACGAGGCGCAGTCGATGCCGCTGGAAAGCCTGGAAGCGCTGCGCCTGCTGTCCAATCTGGAAACGGAAAAGCACAAGCTGCTGCAAGTGGTGATGTTCGGCCAGCCCGAACTCGACCAGAAACTGGCCAATCCCGCGGTGCGCCAGCTGCGTCAGCGCATCGTGTTTCATTACCGGATGCCGGGCCTGAAGCAGCAGGAAACCGCGCATTACCTGGCCCATCGCCTGCGCGTGGCCGGCCATCGTGACGGCGACGTATTTCCGCCGGTCGTCGCGCGCCTGCTGTTCAGGCTGTCCAGCGGCATTCCGCGCCTGGTCAACGTGCTGGCCCACAAGGCGATGCTGCTTGCGTATGGCGAAGGCAAGACCCGTGTCACCCGCGCCCACGTCACTCTCGCGGGTCGCGATACCGAAGGGTTGCCGGCGCTGCACTGGTGGCAACGGTGGTGATCGTTCCGCGCCGGGCCGCCCCGGAGAGGCCCGGCCCTTGCACGCAGCCGGGCAGCGGCGAACCTCCTCCACGTCCCGTCGCGGGCGAAGGGGAAGGGTAGTGCGATGAGCCTGATCAACAAGATGCTGCGCGACCTCGACGCGCGGCGCGTCGGCGACAGCGAACGCGCAGCCTTTCCGGCGGCCGTCACGCCGCTGGCGGCGCATCAGGAACCGCGCCGGGGCGCGTCGCTGCTTTGGCTTGTCGTCGTCATGCTGGCGGCTCTCGGCATCGTGGCGTGGTACAGCGCGCGCGAAATGCCAAAGGAACCTCCTGTCGCGCCGAAGCCGGCGGTTAGGTCGCTGCCCGCGGCCGCGCCGGCGCCGGCAGCTCCGGCGGCGCCGGTCGCACCGTTGGCGCCGGCGACGCAATCCGTCGCTCGTGCAGCGGAGCCGGCAGCCGAACCCGCCGCGGGGGCCAATGCCGGCTTGCCCGCGTTGCGTCTGGCCGATCGATTGTGGGCGGTGCCGGTACCCGCCGCCGAGCCGCCACGCAGGGTCGCGACATCCGCGCCGAAGACGCCCGAGCGGCCGGCGGCAGCCGCTCCTTCGCGGCGGCCGCCAGCGGCCTTGCCCAGGGCGCCGACGGTCCCTGCCGAGGGCCGCATCGACAAGCAGACTCGCCGAGCGCCTGCGGCAGAACGGGCGGAGCTCGAATACCAGCGCGGCGTGCTGGCGCAGCGTCAGGGCAAGGCAGATGAAGCGGTCGGCAACTACCTCGCCGCGCTGGAAGAATTTCCCGAGCATGCGGCAGCGCGCCAGACCCTGGCGGCGCTGTTGATCGACGCGAAGCGCTACGACGAAGCGGAAGCGATCCTGCGCCAGGGAACGGAACTCGCTCCGGTGCGCCTGGCGTCGACGCTGGCCTGGGCCCGCCTGAAGGTCGAACGCCACCAGGCGCCGGCCGCGCTGGACCTGCTGCTGAAGCATGCGGCGTCCGGCGAACGCAGTGCCGAGTACCAGGGGTTTGTCGGCGCGCTGCTCAATCGTGCCGGACGCGCGCCCGAAGCGGCCGAGCACTATCAGGCGGCAACGCGCCTTGCGCCCAGCGAGGCGCGCTGGTGGGCGGGACTCGGCATCGCGCTGGATGCGGCGGGAAAGCCTGCGGAAGCGCGGCAAGCCTACCAGCATGCGCGTGGCCTGCCGGGGCTGCCTGCCGATCTGGCGCAGCATGTCGAGCAGCGCTTGCGCTGAAGGACCCGGCTCAGCCGAGCTGCTGTTCCGCCGCGACGAGTTTGTTGTGCGCCCAGCTGCGCAAATGGCCCAGGGGGCCGGTCAGGTGGGTCCATGCATCGAGCATCATCCGCTTCAGTTTCGCGCGATGGTGATGCTCGGCACGGGCAAAGCCCTGGATTTGACCTTCGATCAGCTCGCGCGCCCGGTCTTCGGCGCGCAGTCTTACGAGGCGCAGGGCATCGCGAGCTCCATAGTCTTCGGCGATCGAATAGGGCAGCGTGATCGAGGTCGCCAGGCGGCCGATCTCGCGCAGCGTGTCGGCACGCTCGATGGAGGAAATCTGCGCCTCGCAGCGCATGGCAAAGCGCCGGGATTCCATGCGCTGCAGACTCTTGTCGAGCGGGTCGCGAAGTGCCATGAGTATCTATCCGGCCTCGCTCAAAATCAGGCTCCCGGCGGCCATCAATGCCTCAGCGCCCGCGCCAGGACAAGGTTGTCGACCCGCGCCGCGCCATGCGTCTTGAGCGTCCGCGCCAGTTCGTCGAGTGTCGCGCCGGTGGTCATGACGTCGTCGACCAGCAGCACGGTACTGCCGGTCAGGTCGAGTTCGCACTCGAAGGCGTGGCGGATATTTTTCGCCCGCTCCTTCCATGGCAGGCTGGCTTGCGGCACGGTGTCATGGCGTCGCCGGATGCCGCGCGTTTCGACCGGCGCATCGAGCGCATATGCCAGCGGTCTGGCGATTTCGAGGGCCTGGTTGAAGCCGCGCTTCGCGAGCCGTGCCGCCGCGAGGGGAACCGGCACGATCAGGTCGGGCCGGCGCGGCATCGCCTCCATCGCCAGTGCCTTGCCGAGAAAGTCGGCGCCGGCGAGACGGTGGGCATACTTCAATGCCTGGATCAGGCTGTCGACCGGAAACTCGTAGCGGAAGACCGCCTGGGTGGAATCGAAATGCGGGGCCTGTTTGAGGCAGGCGCCGCAGATGCTCGCGTCCGGGGTCGGCAGCGCGCAGACCGGACAGCGCTCGGCGCTCAGGCGCGGCAGGCTGTCGGCGCACGAGGCGCACAACAGGCTGTCGCTGCCCGGCGCGGCGCACAGGAAGCAGTCCTGCGGCACAAGCGCGGCCGCGAGGCTTTTCGCCCCGTTTGCCAGGCCCGCTGCCCATCTCCCGACTACTCCCCGTGCAATTGACAAGCGATGCCCCTTCCACCAAGATTCGCGCCTTCCCGCATTCTAGCGAGACCGCTGCAATGACTGCCACCGCCACCGCCACCGCCCAAGCCGCATCGAGCCCTGCCGCATCCGCCCCGCGCTGGACCACGGAAGCGCTCACCGGCCTGTTCGAGCTGCCCTTCAACGACCTGATGTATCGCGCGCAGCACGTCCATCGGCAGCACCACGACGCCAATGCCGTCCAGCGCTCGACCCTGCTCTCGATCAAGACCGGCGGCTGCTCGGAGGATTGCGGCTACTGCTCGCAATCGGCGCACCACGGCGAAGCCCGGCGCGAAGCCCTGCTCGACGTCGGCGATGTCGTCGTCGCCGCCCGGGCCGCCAAGGACAAGGGCGCCACCCGCTTCTGCATGGGCGCCGCCTGGCGCGGCCCGAAAGACAAGGACCTCGATCGCGTCACCGCCATGATCGGCGCGGTCAAGGCGCTCGGGCTGGAAACCTGCGTCACGCTCGGCATGCTCAAGGACGGCCAGGCCGAACGCCTCAAACAGGCCGGGCTCGACTACTACAACCACAACCTCGACACCGCCCCCGAGTTCTACGGCCAGGTGATCAAGACCCACAGCCAGGACGAGCGCTTCGACACCCTCGACAAGGTACGCGAAGCCGGCATCAAAGTCTGCTGCGGCGGCATCGTCGGCATGGGTGAAACGCGACGCCAGCGCGCCTCCCTGCTGGCCGAACTGGCCAACATGAACCCGCCGCCCGACTCGGTGCCGATCAACGAACTGGTGCCGATGCCGGGCACGCCGCTGGAGAATGCGGCGCCGCTCGACCCCTTCGAATTCGTGCGCACCATTGCCGTGGCGCGGATCACGATGCCTGGCTCGATGGTGCGGCTGTCGGCCGGTCGCCAGCAGATGAGCGACGAACTGCAGGCGCTGTGCTTCCTGGCCGGCGCCAATTCGATCTTCTACGGCGACAAGCTGCTGACGGCCGGCAACCCCGAGGCCGATCGCGACGAGGCCTTGTTCGCCCGCCTGGGGCTCTGCGCCGCCTGAGCCCGGTGCTTTCGGGTGCGCGGCGGCCCGGCGCGTAGCTGATTTCCTGCCAGGCCACCGCAGTCCGGGCCCGGTGCCATGGGCGGCCGGGGGACTCTTTTCGTCATGTAACCGTTTGGCCGAATCGCCAGGAGTAGACGCCGGCGATACGGTGACTAAGGGCCGAAAAGCGGTTCAGAACTGCCCATGGAATTCCGCCCTGTTCGGCTATATTCCCCCAAGTATGTGGCGGCATTGCGCAACCTGTTGAAGTTAAACCGTATCCTGACAAAAAATGTCCGTTATCGGTAGCCAGAAATGTCCTTCCTCTATCTGAAACATTTCGATCTGGAAAAATCGCCGTTTCAGATTACGCCGGATATCGACTTCTTTTTTTCGGGCAGCCAGCGCGGCGGCATCCTGACGGCCCTGCTTCATGTCGCCTGCCACGAAGAAGGCATCGTCACCGCTGTCGCGGAAGTCGGCAGCGGCAAGACCCTGCTGGCGCGCTTGATGATCAGCCGCCTGCCGGAAGATATCAGCACGGTTTACCTGGCCAATCCGTGCTTCAGCCGCGACGAAATCATCAGCGCCATCTCGCGCGATCTCGGGCTGAGCAGCCAGCCGGCCTCGACGGAAGAAAATCTCGCACAACTCCATCAGGAGCTGTTGCGCCGGCATGCGCTGGGACAGCGCGTGCTGCTGGTCATCGACGAGGCGCACGCGATGCCGCCGGAATCGCTCGAAGAAGTGCGCCTGCTGTCGAACCTGGAAACCGATCGTCACAAGCTGGTGAACATCATGCTCTTCGGCCAGCCGGAGCTCGATACGCTTCTGGCCGATCGCCGGCTGCGCCAGTTGCGGGACCGGGTGATCCACCGCTTCGATCTGCCGCCGCTGCCGCGCGACGAAGCAACCGCCTACATAGACCACCGTCTGCGCATCGCCGGATGGCGGGGCGGCCGGCTGTTCACGCCCGCCGCAATCACCCTGCTGCTCAAGGCTTCCCACGGGCGCGCCCGGCGCATCAACCTGCTGGCGGACAAGGCCCTGCTTGCCGCCTATGCCGAGGGCGTCAAGCAGGTCGAGAAGCATCATGTAAAAACCGCCTGCGGGGAACTTCATGCCGATCCGGTGGCGCCTCGCCGGGCCGGTCTTCCCTGGCTGCGCACCCTGGCGACAAGTCTGGCCCTGGCGGTCCCGATGGCCGGGACGGCGGTCTGGGCGCTGGGCTGGCATCGAACGACTGCGCCGGCCCCGCTCGAACCGGTTGCGGCGCGGAGCGCCCGGGTCGTCGAAACAACGCCTGCCTCGCTTGCCGCCCAGGCGCCGGCCATCATATCCAGTGCCGCGGCAATGCCTGTCGCGCCTTCCGTGATCGCCCAGCCTGCCTATCCGGCTCCTGCCGCGGCGACGCCGGCACCGGCACCGGAGAAGTCGGACGCCGCAAAGTTCGACAGCCAGCGGATCGACGCCCTGATCAAGCGCACCGAGGAGTTTCTGGGCGATCAGCAGTCGCGTGGATTCACCCTGCAGTTGGCCAGCCTTTCGTCGACGGGCAATGTTGCCGATTACCTCAGCGAGGTCTCGCAGCTGGTCGATGCTTCACGGATTTATGCGCACCATCGCATCTACAACGGAAAGAGCGTCGTGGCCGTCTACCTCGGGCAGTATTCCACCGAGCAAGAGGCACGGGATGCTCTGCGCAAGCTGCCGGAACCGCTCAAGATGAATCAACCCGTACTCAGAACCTGGGCCCGAATCCGGCAGGAGCCAAAACCTTGAGGCTGTCGAATCCATTGTCTTTGCCGAGCGCGACGCGCAGTCGCTGGCTGCGTCTGGCGAGCTCGGTCGTGCTGGTCGCGGGATGCGCCAGCCCGGCACCTCCCGTGTCGACGCAGCACCTCGAACCCGCTGCGCCGGTCACCGGCAAGACGCCTGAATTTGCCGTGGCGCCTCCCATGCCGAAACCGCCCAGGCCGGCGGAAAAGCCCGAGCTCTACAGCGTCGTGGTGCACGAGACAAACGTTCAGGATTTGTTGTTTGCCCTGGCGCGGGATGCCAAGGTCAACGTCTCGGTACATCCCGGCATCACCGGCACGGTCACCATGAGCGTACTCGACCAGACGCTGACCGAGATTCTCGATACCATCAGCAGGCAGGTGGATATGCGTTACGAGCTGAACGGCAAGAGCCTCTCGATCATGCCGGACACGCCCTATCTCAAGATGTACCGCATCGACTATCCGAATATCGCGCGCAGCTCGCAGAGTTCGGTAAGCATCTCGACCAATGTCGCCAGCACGGGCGGCGGGCCGGGCGGCGGCGGCGGTGGCGGCGGCAGCAACGCGTCCGACAGCACAATCAAGAACACCGCCAACAATCTGTTTTGGGAAACCCTGGTCGCCAACCTGCGCGATTTGCTGAAGGAAACGGACAAGGTGCAGGCTGCGGGGCAGGCGGCGACGCCGCAACCCGCGGCGGCGACAGCGCCGACTCCGGCCGCTGTTCAGAGCGCCGCCCGCCCCGTTGCCGCGCCTGCCGCCGCCGGGCCCACGGGCAGCGCGGCGGGTAGTCCCGCGGCAACTGCTCCCGCCGGCGCGGCCGGTGCCCAAGGCGGTGCACGTCCTGCTGCCCTCGCTCAGTCGGCCCCGCCGGCGCCTGCGCAAGCCGCGCCGGCGGCACCGTCGGCAGCAACTCAAACCAGCGGCACCGCCGCGCGCGCGACGCCCTACCGCGAAACCGGGTCCGTCATTGCCAATGCCGAAAACGGCGTCATCAATGTACGGGCCACCCAGCGCCAGCATGAAAAGGTTCGCGAGTTTCTCGATGGCATCATGGGCAACGCGCGGCGGCAGGTGCTGATCGAGGCGACCATCGTCGAAGTCGACCTCTCGGACCGCTATCAGCAGGGCATCGACTGGGGTCTTCTGTATCGGGCGGACGATGCGGCAAATGCAAGGGGCCTGGTTTTTACACCCGGCGGCCCGAGCAGCGGCCAGCTCACCGGAGGACTGCTCAGCAGCGTCGCGACAATCGGCTACAACAGGACCATCGGGCAAAGCACCATCGTCATGGCGCTCAGGTTGCTCGAGTCGTTCGGCACCTTGCGTGTGCTGTCGAGTCCGAAAGTCTCCGTGCTCAACAGCCAGACCAGCATACTCAAGGTGGTCGACAACGAGGTGTATTTCACGATCACCGTGACTCCGGCCACGCGCGATGCGACGGGGGCAATCACGTCCCCCGCGACCTACACCAGCGTCATCAACACCGTTCCCGTGGGCTTTCTGATGACCGTCACACCGCAAATCAGCGGCCATGGCGAAGTCATCCTCAACCTGCGGCCGACGATCAGCCGCATCAGTTCCTTTGCGACGGACCCGAGTCCGGCCCTTGCTCTGGCCGGGGTGGTGAATCGGATTCCCGTGGTACAGAGCCGGGAAATGGAATCGATTCTTCGTGTGCAGTCGGGCGACATCGCGGTTTTGGGCGGGCTGATCCAGGACACGCGCGACCGGAAGCAAGACAGCGTCCCCGGGCTAAACGGCATTCCCGTGGCGGGTGATCTCTTCAAGTACGCGGACAACAAGAGCCGCAAGACGGAGCTCGTGATCTTCCTGCGTCCCACGGTCCTGACGGATTCGAGTCTCGACGGCGATTTCCAGAGTTTCCGCTCGGTGCTGCCCGAGGCTCGCAATGCCTACGTTCTTCCTGCGGACCAAGGCAAGCCGCCTACCGTCCGACCCTGACGATGAGCCTGCTACTCGACGCCCTGCAGCGGGCCAGCCAGGAAAAGGAAAAGCTCGCCGAAGCACGCGCCTCGGCGGACAAACCCCCACTGCCGGGCGAGCCGGCTGCCGCCGAACCTTTTCCGTCCCTTGCCATCGACTTTGCGCCGGAATCCCCCGCATCCCCGGCGGAATCGAGTCCGGACGAGATGTCGGCAACTGCGCTCGCCGAATTGACGCTGGACCCGATCGAGGTATTGCCGACGACGCCTCCGGTTCCTGGGCCTCCCGCTTTCGCGCAACCGGTATCCGGGATTTCCGCCGGTCCTGTTGCCGCCACGTCCGACGTCAATTCCGACCGGCGCCGTGAATATGCGCCTGAACCCGTTGCCGCTCGCGGGGAAGCGGGTGCATCAACGCCTGCTCCGGTTGAAGCCCGGCGAACCAGCCCGGCGGCACCGGACCATCCCAGCCCAGTCGTTTCATCGCAGGTCGCACGCGAAATCCTCGGCGCCACGGCAAAGGGATCGAAGCGCAGCCCGAACCGACGGCTGATTGTGCTCGGAGTATGTGTGCTGCTGATTGCCGCAGCGAATGCGGCCTTCTTTCTCGGCTTCCTCGACAGTTTCCTCGGCACCTCCGGCTCTGCGCTTGCGCCCGCGGTGCCTCCTCCGGTGGCGGCGCCGCCCGTTCCGCCATCGCCTCAGACGCAGGCCCAGGAAGGACAGGGCCGCGGCGAGCCGCCAGTCTCGCGGGATGCCACGGCGGATACCGGCAGCACCGCTGCATCGCCGGTCGCTTCTTTCGAGGAACGCTCCCCGCCGCGCGCCGTGTCCGGTCGCGATGCCAGGCCGGCATCTGATTCGCCCGCGGAAGCTCGCGTGTCGGCGGGTGGCGTTCCGGCTGCCAAATCGGTGCCGCGAGGTGCTGCCACAAGGTCGACTGCCCCCGTTTTCGTGGCGAAGCCGGCCGCCGCCAGCGCGCTGGATTCCGCCTATGCCGCGCTGACCGAAGGACGTCTTGACGATGCGGCGGCGGGCTACAACCAGGCCTTGAAGAAGAATCCGGGAGAACGCGATGCGCTGCTCGGGCTGGCCTACATTGCACAGCGCCAGGGCAACCGGGACGAAGCGCGCACCTACTATCAGCAGGTATTGAGACAGGAGCCCGGACACCCGGGCGCAAGTGCAGGGCTCCTCTCCCTTGCGGCCGAAAGCGATCTCCAGATGACGGCCAGCCGTGCCCGCGAAATGGCGGAGCGCAACCCCGACTCGGCGGTCGTACAGTCCACGCTGGCCGGCATCCTGGCAAAGGAAGGGCGTATTGCCGAGGCGCAGCAGGCCTATTTCAAGGCGCTTACCCTGGAACCGGACAACGCGTTTCACGCCTACAACCTTGCGGTCGCTCTTGATCGCTTGCACAAATACGCTCAGGCTCAGGGCTTCTACCAGCGTGCGCTCACCCTGGCGGACAAGGCAGGTCCCGGCGACCGGTCCGGGTTCCCGCGCAAGGAAGCGTTGCAGCGACTGGAGCAGTTGCGCGCACGGGATGGCGGCGACAGCCAACGGATTCCTCTCCCGGATTCTCGTGCCCGATAGCCAGCCGGGAGCGCATTCGCCATGAGTGTTCCGCAAACGTCGTCTGACCAGCCGCCAGTCCGGCTCGGCGATCTGCTGCTCGAACAGCGGCTGATCACGCAGGATCAGTTGCGCATTGCCTTGCTCGAACAAAAGAACATGGGCAAGCCGTTGGGCGAGGCCTTGCTGGTGCTGGGCTTCATCACCGAAGAGGCGTTGCGCGGCGCGCTCGCCGTCAATCTCGGCGAGGTGGCCATCAGCCTCAAGGGCATCGTTGCGGACCGCACGGCCCTGAGCCTGATACCGAAGCCGCTCGCCAAGCGTCACACCCTGTTCCCCGTTAGCTTCGACGCCGCCAGCAACGAACTGCTGATCGCCAGCGCCGACCCGAGCGACATCGTCGCCGGCGACCAGATCAACGCGCTGCTGGCGGGCAAGGTCAAGGCCGTCTGGCGCCTGGCCAGCGGTGCCGAAATCCAGCCTGCGATCGAGCAGTTCTACGGCCACGAACTGTCCATCGACGGCATCCTGCACGAACTGGAAACCGGCAACATCGACACCGCCAGCCTGGCGCAGAATACCGGTGGCTACAGCCATCCGGTGGTGCGACTGATGGATGCGCTGCTGGCCGATGCCACCTTGCGCGGCGCCTCGGACATCCACTTCGAACCGGAACCGCATTTCCTGCGCATACGCTATCGCATCGACGGCGTGCTGCGCCAGGTGCGCGTCCTGCATCTGCGCTACTGGGCGGCCATGGTGGTCCGCCTCAAGGTCATGGCCGGAATGAACATCGCCGAAACCCGCGCCCCGCAGGATGGCCGCATTTCCCTCACCATATCCGGCCGCCAGGTTGACTATCGTTCGGCGGTGCAGCCGATGATCCATGGCGAGAACTTCGTCCTGCGCATTCTCGATCGCGCGCGTGGCCTGGTACCCATCGATGGCCTGGGTCTTTCGGAAAAGCAGCTGACCCTGCTGCAACTGATGCTGGCCAGGCCCGAGGGCATCCTGCTCGTCACCGGGCCGACCGGATCGGGCAAGACCACGACGCTCTATTCCGTTCTCGGCCACCTGAACCAGGAAGGGGTCAACATCATGACCCTGGAAGATCCGGTCGAGTACCCGATGCCGATGATCCGCCAGACATCGATTTCGGAAGTATCCAAGATGGATTTTGCCGAAGGCATCCGCTCGATGATGCGCCAGGACCCGGACGTCATCCTGGTGGGCGAAGTGCGCGATCACGACACGGCCGAGATGGCCTTCCGTGCCGCCATGACGGGTCACCAGGTGTTTTCCACCCTGCACACCAACTCCGCGATCCAGTCGATTCCCCGTCTGCTCGACTTGAACATCAAGACCAATGTGCTGGCCGGCAATCTGATTGGCATCGTCGCGCAGCGTCTGGTACGCACGCTCTGTGCGAAATGCAAGAAGCCGGACACTCCCAGTCCGGTCGAAGCCCAGTTGATGGGGCTCGATCCCGACGAGCAGATCACCATCTACCGGCCGGCCGGATGTCCTGCCTGCGACTTTCTCGGCTACAAGGGGCGCATGGCAATCTTCGAACTGCTCAAGTTCGACAAGGGTCTCGACGGGCTGATCACGAAAAATGCCAGTGTCAACGAGATGAATGACTATGCGGTGGCGCGCGGCTTCGCCAGCATGGCGGAAGACGGCTTGCGCCGCGTCAGGGACGGCTTGACCACGGTCGATGAAGTCAGCCGCGTCGTGGACCTGACCGAGTCGATCGTCTGATGCCGCTGTTCAAGTATCGTGCGGCCGACGCCGATGACCGCATCATCAAGGGCCAGATGGAGGCGATGCATGAGACCGACCTCGTCACCCAGCTGGGCCGCCTTGGGCTGACGCTGGTCCGCGCCAAAGTCATCAAGGAGCGCAGCCGTTCGGTAAAGAGCCTGCCGCAGCAGGAAATCATCAGCTTCATGTTCCAGCTCGAGATGCTGATCCGCGCCGGCGTGCCGATGCTGACGGCACTGGGCGACATGCGCGATGCCGCAGAAACGATGGAGGGACAACTCCTCGCTGCGGGGATCTACGAACGGATCGAGGGCGGGGCGACCATGGCGGAAGCCATGGCCCACTATCCGGGGATATTCTCGGAAGTCGTGGTCAACCTGGTCCGTTCCGGCGAAGTGACCGGCCAACTGCCCGAAGTACTCAGGGAACTGGTGCGCTCGCTCAAGTGGCAGGACGAAATGGCGGCGCAGACCAAGAAACTCATGATGTATCCCGCGTTCGTCGTAGTCGTCATCAGTTCAGTGGTGTTCTTTCTGATGATCTATCTGGTGCCTCAGCTGGTGACATTTCTGAGCAACATGGGTCAGAAGACTCCGATTCAGACGCGAGTACTGATTGCAACCTCCCATATCTTCGTCACCTACTGGTGGCTGCTGCTCTCCGCGCCGCCGCTGCTCGTTGCCGGCATCGCCGCCCTGGCGCGGGTCAATCCGAAAGTGCGCTACCGCCTGCATCAGCTTGCGCTGGATATTCCGGTGCTCGGTCTGGTACTGAAGAAGATGATATTGGCGCGCCTGGCCGACACCTTTGCGCTGATGTACCGGACCGGGATTCCGGTGCTCGAGGGCCTGAGATACTGCAAAATGATCTCCGGCAACCTGGTGATACAGCAGGCCATCGAACGCGTCATCGAGCGCATTGCCACCGGCACCTCGATCTCCAACAGCTTTGCCGCCGAGCGCCTGTTTCCCTCGCTGGTGATTCGCATGCTGCACGTCGGCGAGTCGAGCGGCGCGCTCGACCAGTCGCTCAACAATGTCAGCTACTTCTATACCCGCGAGATCGACGAGTCGATCGGCAAGGTGCAGGCGCTGATCGAACCGGTAATGACGGTCGTAATGGGCCTGATCCTCGGCTGGATCATGATGGCGGTGCTGAGCCCCATCTACCAGACCATTGCCAAGATGAAGACATGAAATACCTGCTTTATCTGAGCCCGACCGAGCGCCAGTTGTGGGGCAGGGATGGAAAGAATTGGCTGCCGGTTTCGGGCGAACCCGACGGACCGGTTTGGGTGGTGACCGATCTCGTCGGCGAGAGTTTTGCCGAGATCAAGACCCCGCGCCTGTTCGGACGCGACCGCACGTCATATGTCGCGCGCCAGCTTGCCACCCGCTATCCGGACACGCCATATCGCACCTGCCTGACGCCTCCGCAGGAGGGCGACCTGATGGGGAAACTCGTGCCGACGCGGCATATCCTCGTCGGCGTCGATGCGGCGGAACGGATCAATGCGGAGCTCGATGCGACTACCAGCCCCGTCGCGGGCGTCTGGCCTGTTTCGATGTTGCTGAGTCTGCTCGGCCAGGCCAGGGACTTGCCGGCGGATCTGTTCGTGGTCTTGCCCGCTGCCGGCACGCTGCGCATCGTCTTCCTGAAAGACCGCACGCCGGTGCTCACGCGCTTGACCCTGACACCAAATCAGGTCGGCGCACAAGTCGAGGAAATCGTCCGTACCCAGCGCCATCTGGAAAATACGCTGGTCCTGCCGCGCGGCTCGCATGACCGTTCGGTTCTGCTGCTGGGAGATCCCGCCGGATTCGAAGGCCCGCTGGCCGCCGCCCACCTGAAACTCGTCACCTTGCACCGCGATGAAGACACGCGATCGGGCGATTGGCATTTCCCGCTGTTCGACCTCGCGCTCAAATCGCCGGCGGGGCAAGTGGCGCCGCTGACGCGTCGCGTCGACTATCTGGGCATTCGCCTGGGCAAGGCGGCCGTGGTCCTGGCCGCGGTGATTCTCGTCGCCGGAATCGGCAGCGCCATGAACAACCTGTGGTCGTTCTTCGGCATGATCAGCGAGAGCCATCAACTGAACGAGTCGATTCGACAGATCGATGAGCGCATCGCAGGAGTCCAACTGGCCATCGGCAAATTCGGCGTCGCGCCGGACACCGTGCGACGCGCGGTCGCCATGCATGAGGATGAAATCGTTTCGGTTCCTGGTCTGGATCAGCATTTCCGTCTGATCGCCAATGTCCTGGCGAGCGATCCGAACCTTCGCCTCGCGAATCTCCAATGGCGACTGCTTGCTCCGGGCGGCCTTCCCTGTTCGGTGGCGGCCGCGGATCAGGCAGCGAATGGCACCGCAGGCCCGCAGCCGGGAAGCGACAAGCGCAGAGCCGAACTCAGTTTTGAACTCGCGGTGCCCGTCACCTATGGTCCGCGCGACCGGGGACAGGTCTTGCGCAGCGTTTCCGGCGCATTGTCGGGGATTGCAGGCCTCACGCTTTGGCAGGATGCGCACAAGGATCTGGCCAGCGGAATCCTGCGTGGCGGATCGACACAGGGGGCGGCGACAAAACTCACTTGGTGCATGACGCTGCCCGGAGTGGCCGGCACTCCCGACGGCCCCGGCGGAGGTTTCACGTCATGACATCGGTACTATCGGTTTTCAAGCGTGCGCGCAGGCCGCTGAATCTGCTGGCTGGCGCGATCTTTTTATCCTTGACCTTGGTCTTCGGCAGCATTTACGGGCGCGACGCGCTGAAGAACAGTGTTACCCAAAGTCGTGTTCGGCTTGCCACCCTGCAGCCCGATCTGACCGCAAAGCAGCAGGATCTGATCATGATCCAGACTCATATCGGGCCATTCCGTGCTTTCAGGGAACAGGGACTGGTCGGGCGTGCGGACCGCGAAGGCTGGGTCGAGCAACTTGTCGCAAGCCGTGAACAGTTGGGTCTGCCCGATAACCTTTCCTATCTCCTGAAGCAGCCCCAGGCAATCACCGAGCCCGGCGTCGGGACCCCGGCGCCCGCCGACCCGGCTGCAATGGCTCAGGGTGGAGCCGCCCCCGACGTTCCCGCCACGCATGACCTCGATTTCGAGTTGACCGGCATTCACGAATTGCAACTCCTCGATTTTCTGGATCACTATCGGACCAAGGTTCATGGCCGCTTTCGTGTTCAGGCCTGCCATCTCGCAGATCCGCGACAGACCGGACTCTGGGCGCAATGCACCCTGCGGTTCTTCAGTCTGCCGGAGACGGTGAAGGCACCGGGAACCTGAACAACCGTTCGAGTTATCCTTCGTCCACCGATGTTGCTAGACTGAAATTATGCCGTTCTTCAAGTTCCTTCCAGCAATGCGTCATGCTGCTGCCTCGAGTTGGATACCGGGGCTGTCCTTGCTGCTGCTGTCGACAGCAGCAAGCGCCCAATCCGGTCAGGAGCGTCTGGGGACATTGTTCTTTTCAGCGGCCGAGCGTGGCGTCATCGTCGCGGCGCGCCGGGACGACCAATCCGGCGTCATCAACTACGGCACCTCCGTTTCGGTGACCGGTTTGGTCAAGCGGGGCGGGCAGAAGAGCACTGTCTGGATCAACGGCCAGACGGTGGCGGAAGGCCAGGCCGTTCCGGCCGCCGGCGTGCCTGTGATATCGGCGAAGAGCGTCGCGATCGACGGCCACCCGGTTCGGGTGCGCGAAACGCTCGACCTCGAAAGCGGAGCGCGCGCCGATGCTCTGCCCGAGGGCGCCGTCAGCGTCAGGCGGCAGAAATGAACACGGCAACGAAACGGCGGCAGCGGGGAGCGGCCTTGTTGATGCTGCTGACGATCTTTGGCGTTCTCGGCGCGTTCTTCGCCATGCGAACTTTGGGCAGCGCAAGCCAGCAGATCACACAAATTACGGATGCCACTGCGGCACTGTCCCAAGCCAAGGATGCCTTGATCGGTTTTGCCGCAAGTCACTCCCAGACCGGTGCGCCCGGCACCCGTCCCTACCTGCCATGCCCGGACAAGAGAGCTGCCGCCGGTCTTGGTACTGCCAACGACGGGCGCGAAGACCGAAATGTTGTAACGGGTGTCTGCGTGGTTCAGGAAGGTAATCTGCCCTGGGTCGACCTCGGTCTCGCAGGCACGGATAGCTGGAGCAGCAGGTTGCGTTATAGCGTGACAGCGGCATTTTCGAACAGTGTATCCGGAATGCAACTGACGAGCGTCGGCACCTTGACGGTAAATAATGCAGCGGGCGCTGCACTCGCGACAGCCCTTCCCTTGGTCGTGATCTCGCATGGCCCGAATCGATGGGGAGCGACCGGCGGCACCGGCGTCATAGTGACGCTGCCGCCAGCGGCAAATGTCAATGAACGGGAAAACACAGATGGCGACACAGTCTTCGTCAGCAGCCCGCCGGTGGCGGCGGGCGGCGCCGGCGGGGAATACGACGACTTGACGGCATGGCTTACCACGGCCATCCTTCTCGCACGAATGCAGCAGGCAGGCAAGCTATAGGATACAAGCGGCGATGATTCCGAGACACCTCCGACAGACCGGCTTCACCCTGGTCGAAATGGCCATAGTGTTGCTCATCGTGGCCTTGTTGCTCGGTGGAGGGTTGGCCGTATTCAGTGCCCAGATCGAGCAGCAGAAATTCAAGGACACGCAGAAGAGTCTTGAAGACGCAAAGGAGGCCCTGATTGGTTTTGCTGCAAGTCATGCCGCGACGGACGGAAAGCCATATCTTCCCTGTCCGGACAAGACCACCGCCGTGGGTGCGGGTACCGCCAACGACGGACAGGAAGATCGCGCGGTCGGCGTTTGCGTGGTGACAGAGGGCAATCTGCCCTGGATCACATTAGGTATTGCTGGCGCCGATGGTTGGGGCAATCGTTTGCGCTATCGAGTGACTTTGGCCTTCCGCAGCAGTACGGCGGGAATGCAGCTGAGCAGCTTGGGTACGCTCACCGTCAACAACGAGTTGGCCGTCGCAGTGGCGACAGCGGTACCTGCCGTAATCCTCTCTCATGGCAGCAACGGGTATGGTGCAACCAGCAGCTCCGGAGCCGTGATCGCCCAGCCACCCGCAGTCAACATATACGAAATAAATAATGCAAATGCAGCAGACGACATTTTCATCAGCAGTTCGCCTATTGCGACAGGTGGAACCGGCGGCGAGTTCGACGATATCGTGACCTGGCTGCCCGCTACCATCCTTTTCAATCGCATGCTCCAGGCCGGCAAGTTGCCGTGACGCTCGCGAGCGAGAGCTGAATCCACCTTCACCTTGGCTGCCAGAGACCAATCCCTGCTGATCGTCGAGGATGACCCTGCGCTCAGGGGCTATCTTGCGTCCGCGCTGGGCGACGAAGGCTATGTCGTGCAGCAGGGGCAGGATCGCGCGACGGCGCTGGCCTGCCTCGCGTCCGTCACGCCGCCCGGGCTGATGTTGCTTGATCTGGGACTGCCGCCCGCACCGAGCGCCATGACCGAGGGCCTGGCGGTGCTGGAAGAATGCCTGCGCTTGGCGCCGGCGACCAAGATCATCGTTCTGACCGGACAGGATGAGCGGGCCGCCGCGCTGGAAGCCGTGCGCCGGGGGGCGTTCGATTTTCTGGTGAAACCCGCAACCGTGGCCACCATCATCCAGGCCTTGCGCCGGGCCGAACTGTTCGCCGGCGAGGAGACTCGCATGGCCGAGGCCGGCGAGGCGCGCGTGCATTTGACCGCGCGTCTGGCCGAAGGTCCGAAAGAGGTCGCCGCTGCCGCCGAAGAGCAGCTTTTGCGCCGCGTCCTTGCCGAAACCGACTACAACATCGCCGAAACCGGCCGCCGCCTGGGGATGGCCCGCGAGCACGTCTACTATTACCTGAACAAATATGGAATTCGCCGCCCAGGCTAACCTGAGCCTGTTTCTGATCGTTGCCGGCCTGGCGCTGATGGCGGCCAGTTACCGCATCGCGCGATTGGCGCGCAGCTACCGCGGCCGCATGGAAAACCTGCTGAAACTGGCAAGCCAACCCCTCGACCCTCTGGAATTGCCGGCGGCGGCATGGCCGGAACTGGCCGGCGGCGGCTGGCAGCGCCTGAGCTGGGAGGGTAGCTGGTTCGGCCAGCCGGTTGCCGGCATGCTCGGCGCCGAAAAGCCGGTCAAAAAGGCGGCGGCGGTTCCACCGCTCCTGTTCGAGCTTGCCAGCGGCGACGAGGTGACTCTGCGACTTTCCCTGACACACTCGGCCGCGTGGGGCGAACACCGTCTGTTCGCCGAGCATCTGGCGCGCGTGTTCATTCTGCTGCTGGAGACACGTTTGCATGCCCGCACCGAGGCGCTTTCGGCGGCACTCGCGGAACGCGCGAGGCTGTCGCTTTATTTGCAGCACGACATGCGCAATCTGGCGCAATGGGTGCTCTGGGTGAGCGCCGACTTTGCCGCCTGCGATACTCCGGAAGCCATGCTCGCCGCGGCGCGACGCCTGCGCGACAACGCGCCGCTGGCCGCGGATCGCGCCGAACGCCTGATCGGTGCGCTGGGCAAGACCCCGGCAGTGGAGCAGCCCGGCTTGATCGATTTGCGCGAGGCCACGGTTCATGCCGCGCGCCTGGCCGGAGTCGAGCCGACGATAGCGGGAGAGGCCTCGGCCTGGATTGCCGCGGGTCTGCTGGCGCGGGCGCTGGACAATCTTTTCGGCAACGTCGCCGGCGCCTGGCGCGAAACGACGTCCGCCAGCCCGACACTTCAATTGCGGACGACTCCCGATACGCCGGCACCCATGGCGGAACTGGATTTTTTCTGCCCCTGGCCGCCGGGCATCGTTCCCCTGCCGCCGGAGAAGATTTTCGAGCCCTTCGCCAGCGGGCGTCCGCAAGGCCTGGGCCTCGGCCTGTATCAGGCGCGCAAGAGCCTGCGCGAAGCGGGCGGCGACCTCAGCGCCAGACCATCGGCGGACGGCCTGCGCTTTCTGCTGCGGCTGCCGGCGCAGGCACCGTAAAACTTTCTGACTTCCCAGCCCCGGCTTTCGTGACTAAAGTGCTAATCGTTAGTGATCCGTTTGTTGTCCAGCCCAAAATAGGAAACCATCATGAAAAATCTGAGAAATCGAATCGCAAGCCGCCAGTCGGGTTTCACGCTGGTGGAAATCGCCATCGTTTTGGTCATCATCGGCCTGCTGCTGGTCGGCGTGCTGCAGGGCCAGGAAATGATCGAGAACACCAAGGTCAAGTCCCTCGTCAGTGACATGAAGGCGATTCAGGCGGCCTACAACGGTTATATAGATCGGTACAAGGCCATTCCCGGAGATGATTCGGTCGCGATCATGAATGCTCGCGGTTGGCCTGGCACCGGCGGGGCCGTCGCCGGAGCAGCGACGCCGAATGGATTGCTGGTCGTCCTTCCGGCCGCAACTTTTGCGGTTGCTGCTGCTTCCGAACACGAAGGATTCTGGCGTGCGCTCAGAGCTTCGGGGCTGCTGACGGGCGATCCTACCGCTCTCGCGGCAGCTGCACATCCAAAGCATTCGATGGGAGGCCTGATTGGTATTGCTTCCAACCCTGGCGTTGCTGCCCCCACTATCTTGGGGCGTCCTGGCGTCTTCGTGTGTGCCAACAACCTCACGACGAAGCAGGCAGCCGCAATCGATGTTTTGGTCGATGGACCACTACCCGCGAACCAGACCGGGAACGATGTCGGCAACTTGCGCGCGTCCACGCTCGCTCTGGCGGCAGGGACACCAGCTGCAACGCCCTATAACGAAACTACGGTCGCTACGTGGAACGTCTGCATGCGAATCGGCTGATGACCGCTGCCGGCAAGCCGAATAGTGCCGGCCGGCAGCTTGATCCCCGGGAACGACAGGCGCTGCGAAACCGCACCGCCTGTCGTTTTTGGTTGCAGCGCCACGGCGCGCATGCCGCAAGCCTCTTCACCGTGCTGCCGGCGTCGACTCCTGAAGTACGCAGCATCCGATTCTCCTGAAGCATTCGGGCAGAACCTGCCAAACGCGGAGCGGCCATCGAATTGAACGACAGCAGCGTTCGTTTTCAACTGTCCCGCGAGTCGAAGCGGAAGATCTACACGACGACGATCATTTCGGTCGTCCTGGTGCTGACGATCGGACAGCGGCATGCCGGCTTCCTGATTTTTATTCTGCTGCTGCCGTTTGCGGCGTGGCTGACCTACAGCGCCTATGTGATTGTCCGGCGCCCGTATGCCCGATGGGCGCAAGTCATCTGCCTCGCCATCTGGGTACTGGCGATCGGGCTCGTTGGCGCCATTCATTACGTCTGGCATGAAAATGCAAGACGCGATGCGAATCAGATCGTCAAGGCGATCGAGTCCTATTCTGAGATATACAACCATTGCCCGCGGGCCCTGGAAACGTTGGGCATCAAGCGCGAGCAACTGGTCGCAAAGCTGGGTGAGAACGCGGGTTACACCTGCATCGACAGAAAGCCGAGGTTTTTCTACGTGGCGACCTTCACCATCTTCGATACCTTCGCCTATGACTTCGATGAAGGCGTTTGGGAATACGAAAGCTGGGCGGACAAAAGAAAGTTTCTGGACACGAAACCTGCAGGATCGAAGTAGGTTCCGCATCAGGGGCCGGGCGATTGGCCTGGTCCGCTGTACGTCGATTTGAAGGCCTGGGCGATCCCCGCTGCAATTGACAAGCGATGCCCCTTCCACCAAGATTCGCGCCTTCCCGCATTCTAGCGAGTCCGCTGCAATGACTGCCACCGCCACCGCCACCGCCCAGGCCGCATCGAGTCCCGTCGTATCCGCCCCGCGCTGGACCACGGAAACCCTGGCCGGCCTGTTCGAACTGCCCTTCAACGACCTGCTGTATCGGGCGCAGCACGTCCATCGGCAGCACCACGACGCCAATGCCGTCCAGCGCTCGACCCTGCTCTCGATCAAGACCGGCGGCTGCTCGGAAGACTGCGGCTACTGCTCGCAGTCGGCGCACCACGGCGAAGCGCAACGCGAAGCCCTGCTCGACGTCGAAGACGTCGTCGCCGCCGCCCGGGCCGCCAAGGACAAGGGCGCCACGCGCTTCTGCATGGGCGCCGCCTGGCGCGGGCCGAAAGACAAGGACCTCGACCGCGTCACCGACATGATCGGCGCCGTCAAGGCACTGGGCATGGAAACCTGCGTCACGCTGGGCATGCTGAAAGACGGCCAGGCCGAACGGCTCAAACACGCCGGGCTCGACTACTACAACCACAACCTCGACACCGCCCCCGAGTTCTACGGCGAGGTCATCAAGACCCACAGCCAGGCTGATCGCTTCGACACCCTCGACAAGGCGCGCGGCGCCGGCATCAAGATCTGCTGCGGCGGCATCGTCGGCATGGGCGAAACGCGGCGCCAGCGCGCCTCCCTGCTGGCCGAACTGGCCAACATGAACCCGCCGCCGGAATCGGTGCCGATCAACGAACTGGTGCCGATGCCGGGCACCCCGCTGGAAAACGCGCCGCCGCTCGATCCCTTCGAGTTCGTGCGCACCATTGCCGTGGCGAGGATCAGCATGCCCGGTTCCATGGTCCGCCTGTCGGCCGGGCGGCAGGAAATGAGCGACGAACTGCAGGCGCTGTGCTTCCTGGCCGGCGCCAACTCGATCTTCTACGGCGACAAGCTGCTGACGGCCGGCAATCCCGAGGCCGATCGCGACGAGGCCTTGTTCGCCCGGCTGGGGCTCTGCGCCGCCTGAGCCGGTCATGCGCAGCGACTTCGCGCGCGCGGCTGAATCCTACGACTCGGCCGCAGTCCTCGCCCGCGAAGTGGGCGCTCGCATGGCGGCCCGGCTGGACCTGGTAAGAATCGCTCCGCAACGCGTCGCCGATATCGGATGCGCCACCGGCGACGGCATCCGCGAACTGCAGCAGCGCTATTCCAGGGCGCAGGCGCTGGCGGTGGACTATGCGCTGCCCATGCTGCGCACCGTTCGCCAACGCACCGCGTTGCTCCAGCGCCTTGCCGGACGCGGGCCGCGCCTGATCAATGCCGACGTGCGCGCCCTGCCGCTGGCCGCCGATTCGCTGGGCCTGGTCTGGTCGAACCTCATGCTGCACTGGCTGGACGATCCGCTGCCTGCCCTGCGTGAATTGCATCGCGTGTTGGAGGTCGGCGGCCTGCTGACCTTCGCCACGCTCGGGCCCGACACGCTGAAGGAGTTGCGCGCGGCAGCCGCGGAAGTCGGCGCTGGCGATACGGTGAGGCGCTTTCTCGACATGCATGATCTGGGCGACATGCTGGTTGCTGCCGGCTTCGGCGATCCGGTGATGGACATGGAGATCATCACGCTGACCTATCCGACACCGCGGGCCTTCCTTGCCGACCAGCGTCATCTGGGCGTGCGCGACGCCCTGCTGGGCCGCCAAGGCTGGCGCGACTGGCGCCGCCTGTTAGGCGCCTGGCCGCAGGACGCCGGGCGGCGGCTGCCGGCCAGTTTTGAAATCGTCTATGGCCATGCCTGGAAGCCGGAGCCGAGGCAGATTGCCGACGGGCGCGCGGTGGTGAAGTTTCATTCGCGATGAAGCGCGCGAAACAGCGGGCAGCGAGACAGGTGCGGCCGCGCAATCTGCTGGCGGTCGATCCTCTGCTGAAAAAGGGCGGCGCCCACCAGCGCAAGGACAAGCGCGCCAGCCGGGCGCGCCAGAAGGCCGCCTCGCGGCGTCGTACCGACGAAGCCTGATTCACTGTCGTTCGGCGAACGGAAGACCGCGGACAGGGGAAAACATTCCCTTGCCCGCGGTCTTTTTGCCTTTTGACTGTGCAAATTCACAGATTGCGTATGGTGAAGCATAATTTTACAATGCGAAACATCGGCGGTATGCCGATTCAAAAACTAGGTCTATGCTGCGAGCAAAGAGATCCGCCGGCATCACATCCAGCGGACGCCGATACAAACTCTCAACAGGAGGAGCCCATGTCCGCTGCGAACGATTTTCCCGCCGCGCCACAAGCCGCGACATCCGACGTCGATCCGCAGGAAACCCGCGAGTGGCTCGAAGCGCTGCAAGCCGTCATCGCCAATGAAGGCGCGGAGCGCGCGCATTTTCTTCTCGAACAGTTGATCGCGCTGGGCCACCAGACGGGCATCAACATGCCCTACAGCGCCAATACCGAATACATCAACACGATTCCCGCCGACCAGCAGCCGGTCACGCCGGGCGATTACGAGCTGGAGCAGAAGATTCGCGACTACGCCCGCTGGAATGCCATGGTGATGGTACTGCGGGCCAACAAGGACGACTCCGGCCTCGGCGGGCACATCGCCAGCTACGCCTCGGCGGCGACGCTCTACGACATCGGTTTCAATCATTTCTGGCATGCGCCGTCGGAAAATCACGGCGGCGACCTGGTGTTGTCGCAGGGCCATTCGGCAACGGGCACCTATGCGCGCGCCTTCATGCTCGGCCGCCTGCGCGAAGAGCAGATGGACAATTTCCGCCGCGAGGTCGATGGCAAGGGGCTTTCGAGCTACCCGCATCCCTGGCTGATGCCGGACTTCTGGCAGTTCCCCACGGTATCGATGGGCCTCGGCCCCCTGCAGGCGATCTACCAGGCGCGTTTCATGAAGTACATGCAGCACCGCGCCCTGATCCCCACCGACAACCGCAAGGTGTGGGCCTTCATGGGCGACGGCGAGATGGACGAGCCGGAATCGATGGGCGCCATCGGCATGGCCGGACGCGAACGCCTGGACAACCTGATCTTCGTCATCAACTGCAACCTGCAGCGCCTCGACGGGCCGGTGCGCGGCAACGGCAAGATCATCCAGGAGCTGGAATCCGATTTCCGCGGCGCCGGCTGGAACGTGATCAAGGTGATCTGGGGCAGCTACTGGGATCCCTTGCTGGCGCAGGACAAGAGCGGTCTCCTGCAGAAACGCATGATGGAATGCGTCGACGGTGACTATCAAACTTTCAAGTCCCGCGACGGCGCCTATGTGCGCGAGCATTTTTTCGGCAAGTATCCCGAGTTGCTGAAGCTTGTGTCGACCTGGTCCGATGACGACATCTGGCGCCTGAACCGCGGCGGTCACGATCCGCACAAGGTCCATGCCGCCTATGCGGCGGCGGTGGCGCACACCGGCCAGCCGACGGTGATCCTGGCCAAGACCATCAAGGGCTATGGCATGGGCGAAGCCGGCGAGGCGCAGAACATTACCCATCAGCAGAAAAAGATGGGTACCACCTCGGTCAAGGCCTTCCGCGACCGCTTCAAGCTGCCGGTGTCGGACGCGGACCTGGAAAAGCTGCCCTACCTGACCTTCCCCGAGGGCTCGCAGGAACTCAACTACATGCGCGAACGGCGCATGGCTCTCGGCGGCTACCTGCCTTCGCGCCGGCGCAAGGCCGAGCCGCTGCCGGTGCCGCCGCTGTCGGCCTTCGACGCGCTGCTGAAAGCGGGTGGCGAGGGTCGCGAGTTCTCCACCACGATGTCTTTCGTGCGCGGCCTCAACGTCATGCTCAAGGACAAGATCATCGGCAAGCGCGTGGTGCCGATCGTGGTCGACGAATCGCGTACCTTCGGCATGGAAGGCCTCTTTCGCCAGATCGGCATCTGGAACCAGGACGGCCAGAACTACGTGCCGCAGGACGCCGACCAGATGATGTTCTACAAGGAAACCAAAACCGGCCAGATCCTGCAGGAAGGCATCAATGAAGCCGGCGCCATGGCCGACTGGATCGCCGCCGGCACCAGCTACTCGACGCACGGCGTGCAGATGATTCCCGTGTATGTCTGCTATTCCATGTTCGGCATGCAGCGCACCATGGACCTGGTCTGGGCCGCCGGTGACCAGCGCGCGCGGGGCTTTCTGGTCGGCGGCACGGCCGGGCGCACCACGCTCAACGGCGAAGGCCTGCAGCACGAGGACGGACATTCGCAGGTGCTGGCCGGCACCGTGCCGAACTGCGTTTCCTACGACCCGACCTTTGCCTACGAAGTCGCTGTGATCGTGCAGGACGGCCTGCGCCGCATGGTCACCGAGCAGGAGGACGTGTTCTATTACCTGACGGTGATGAACGAGAACTACGAGCATCCGGCCATGCCCGCCGATGCCGCGCCGGACATCCTCAAGGGAATGTACCAGTTTGCCAAGGGCGCCGCGTCGAACGGGCCGCGCGTGCAACTGCTCGGTTCCGGCACCATTTTCATGGAAGCCATCGCCGCCGCCGCGCTGCTGAAGAAAGACTGGGGCGTCGAGGCCGATCTGTGGTCTTGCCCGAGCTTCAACGAGCTGGCGCGCGACGGGCAGGATTGCGCGCGCTGGAACCTGCTGCACCCGACCGAGAAGCCGCGCGTGCCGCATGTCGCGGCCTGTCTCGCGGAAACGCGGGGGCCGGTCATCGCCGCCACCGACTACATCCGCGTCTTCGCCGAGCAGATCCGTGCGCTGGTGCCGCGCCATTACACGGTGCTCGGCACCGATGGTTTCGGCCGCTCGGACACGCGCGAAAAGCTGCGCCATTTCTTCGAGGTGGATCGCTACTGGATTACCGTCGCGGCGCTGTCGGCACTGGCCGACGATGGACAGTTGACGCGGGAAAAAGTCGCCGAGGCGATAGCGAAATACAAGCTCGATCCGAACAAACCGAATCCGGTGAAGGTGTAAGCCATGAGCAACATCGTTGAAGTGAAAGTACCGGACATCGGCGACTTCAAGGACGTGCCGGTGATCGAACTGCTGGTCAAGGTCGGCGACACGATCAAGGCCGAGGATTCGCTGGTGACGCTGGAATCGGACAAGGCGACCATGGACGTTCCCTCGCCGGTCTCGGGCGTGGTGACCGAACTGAAGCTGAAGGTCGGCGACAAGGTGGCGGAAGGCACGCTGGTCGCGCTGATCGACTCCGCGGGCGCTGCGACGGGAGTAGACGCCGGCGCTACGGCGGCAGCGGCACCT